>DATKCF010000117.1:0-53879 GCA_035513345.1 Longimicrobiales bacterium | reverse complement strand
CGAAGCGGTCGGCGGCGCGTCCGGTATCGAGGTGCGGACCGAGCTGCTGTGGTCGTTCGAACCCTCCGATACGCTCGTGCGATGGGCCCGGCGGCGCGCCATCGATCTGCTGGTGGTTCCTGCGTCAGGCGACAATGCCGTGCGACGCGCGATTCTCGGAAGCACGTCCTCGGTGCTGGCACGCCGCGCACCGTGTTCGGTGCTGTTGATCCCGGCGGGCCTCGAAACGGCCGCCCGTGCGCCGCGCATCGACCGGATCGTCATCGGGGCCGATTTCACGGACCCGTCCAATGCAGCAGTAGCCTGGACAACGCAACATTTCGCGGCGGGCGCCGAGCACGTGCTGGTTCATGCGATGGACGTCACGCACCCGCCCGCATTCCTCGACCACGGCACGAGCGCGCGAGCGGACCTCGTCGAGGGTGCCCGTCTTCTGGCCGACCGGCGGATGCGCGAGTTGTCGGCTCGCCTCGGCCTGCGCGAGCCACGCGTCGACCTGCGCGACGGACGCGCCGATGAAGTGCTGAGCGCGGCTGTCCTCGAATCCGGCGCGGATCTGGTAGTCGTCGGAGAGCACACGCATCCACGCGGGGTGTGGAACCCTCTGGGCACGACCGCCGAGCGGCTGGTCCGTTGCAGCCCGGTGCCCGTGCTGCTGGTACGCGGTGCGGCGGAGCGCACGCCACGCCGCATCCTTGCCGCCATCGACGCGTCGGCCACGTCCGATCAGGTCCTTGCCTGGGCACACTTTCTGACCGACCGGCTGAACGCGGAACTGGCCGTCTGCCACGCACTCAGCCCCGCGTTCCTCGGCCGGGCCCAACTGGTATCCGGTATCGCGGCCGGTCGCCGGTTGGAAGAAAGCTATCGGGACCAGGGAACCGAGTGGGTTCGTGCGCGGCTGGAACAGCGGCCGGAAGACTTCACGAAGGCCGGCATCCTCGTCCCCGTCGGCAATGCGGGCTTCGAGATCCTGGCGGCTCAGGCCCGCGACGACTTCGACTTCATCGTGATCGGGAGTCGCGGCGAAGGTGCTGTCGCGAGCGGGTTGATCGGAAGCGTGGCGAGCACCGTTCTGCGCGGCGCAACATGCCCGGTGCTCGTCGTGCGCCAGGACGGTTGTCCAGCTACGTGAACGCACGACCGCCCGACGCCGCCGACATGGCCTCGCCTCGCAGCCCCTGGCACATGCTGGCAGTCGAGGAGGCGAAGAAACTGCTGGGCGCCGGCCCGAGCGGATTGACCGAGGACGAGGCGGCACGCCGGCTGACGGAGTTCGGCCGCAACGAGGTCGAGGACGAGCGCGTCGATCCGCGGTGGGTCCTGCTGCTTCGTCAGTTCCGCGATCCGCTCGTCTACATCCTGCTGATTGCAGCCGCGGTCACCATTGCCCTGCGCCATCTCACCGATACGGCTGTGATCCTGGCCGTCGTAATCCTGAACGCGGTCATCGGTCTGATTCAGGAGTTGCGCGCCCGCGAGGCCATCCTGGGCCTGGCCCGTTTGAGCGCCCCTCGAGCGGAGGTCGTGCGCGATGGCCACATACGTACCATACCGAGTGCCGAGCTGGTGCCGGGTGACCTCGTCGTACTGACATCGGGATCGCGTATTCCGGCTGACCTGCGGCTCGAGAGCGTGCGTGACCTCGAAGTGGATGAGTCGGCACTGACCGGCGAGTCCGTACCCGCGCGCAAGTCGGTCGATGCGTTGACTGCCGAATCCCTCGTCCCCGGCGACCGGAAGAACATCGTATTCGCCGGCACCGTTGCCACGCGGGGTCGCGGTCGCGGACTCGTGGTACACACCGGCCTCGCTACCGAGCTGGGCCGGATCGCCCTGACCATTCGCGAAGTGGGTACGACAGCGACACCGCTGCAGGAGAAGACCCGTCGCTTCGGTCACCAGATCGGTCTTGCCGTAGTGGCGCTTTCTGCAATCGTCGTCGTCGCCGGCCTGGTCAGGGGAATGCCGCCGGCCGAGATCTTCCTCGCCGCTGTAGCACTCGCCGTGTCCGCGATCCCCGAGGGACTGCCCGTCGTATTGACCGTTACCCTTGCCATCGGCGTCAGTCGAATGGCCCGGCGAAATGCAATCATCCGGTCGCTTCCTGCCGTCGAGACGCTCGGCAGTACTACCGTGATCGGGTCCGACAAGACCGGTACGCTCACGAAGAACGAGATGACCGTCCGGGCCATCTGGGCGCGCGGTGAACGCTACGAGGTGACCGGTGTCGGCTATGCGCTCGAGGGACGTGTCGAGCGAGGCGGCCAGGCCGCGGATGCGCAAGCGGACCACGCGCTGCGGATGACTCTGCTGGCCGGCGTCGTCGCGAGTGAGGCGGACGCCGGAACCGGTGGGATGGACGGGTCGCAGGGAGATCCGACCGAGATCGCACTGCTGGTGGCGGCCGCGAAGGCCGGCCTGTCACCGGCCGACGTGCGAAACGAGTGGCGCGAACTGGATGTCCTTCCGTTCGAACCCGACCGACGTTTCATGGCGACCCTCGTTTCCGGACCCGGCGACACGCCATACCTCTTCCTGAAGGGCGCTCCCGAAGTGATCGCTCAGCGCTGCTCGAGAATCGCGACCGCCTCCGGCGATGAGGACCTCCAGCCGGGTGAGATCGAGGCAGCAGCCGCCTCCCTGAGCAGCCAGGGCCTGCGCGTCCTGGCCATGGCATGGCAAACCACCGGCGCCACCACGATAAAGGAAGTCGAACTCGACGACACATTCATTTTCGCAGGCCTCCAGGGCATGGAGGATCCGGTTCGTCCTGAGGCCGTGCAGGCGGTTGCTGCCGCCCGCGAAGCCGGCATTCGCGTCGTCATGCTTACCGGTGACCATGTCGCCACCGCACGCGCGATCGGCCGTCAGCTCGGCCTCGGTGGCCAGGACACGCCGGCGCTCGAAGGCCGCCAGATCGAGACCCTGTCCGACGATGAACTCCAGCACGCCATCGGATCTGTCGACGTCTACGCTCGCGTCGCGCCAGAACACAAACTGCGGCTCGTCCACCTCCTCAAGGATCGCGGTGAAACCGTGGCCGTCACCGGCGATGGTGTGAACGATGCACCAGCATTGCGCGCCGCGCATCTCGGCGTCGCCATGGGCCGGACAGGCACCGACGTCGCACGCGAAGCGGCGGACATGATCCTTGCCGACGACAACTTCGCGACCATCACGGCCGCCGTCGAGGAAGGCCGCATCGTCTTCAGCAACATCCGCAAAGTCACTTTCTTTCTGCTGTCGACCGCCGTCGGCGAAGTCATCACGATCCTCGCCGCCCTTTTCGCTGGCCTGCCCTTGCCGTTCGTGGCCGCGCAGATTCTCTGGATCAACCTCGTCACCAACGGACTTCAGGATGTCGCCCTCGCTTTCGAGCCGGGTGAACCCGGCCTCCTCAAGCGACCGCCGCGGCCCGCATCCGAAGGCATCCTGACTCCCCGCCTCATGCGCCGACTGGGTGCCGTTGGAATCGTACTCGCCGCAGGTTCGCTGCTCGCATTCCTGTCAACACTCGACCGGACGGGAGATCTCGACTACGCTCGAACCGTCGCGATGACGCAAATGGTCGTCTTCCAGTTCTTCCACGTCTTCAACTGCAGATCGCTCGATCGCTCGATTCTTGCCCAGTCGCCGTTCTCCAACCGGTTCCTCTTCATCAGCTTTGTCGCCGCCGCGTCGGCACACATCGCCGTGCTGTACGTCCCCGCGCTGCAACTCGTCTTCAGAACGCAGCCGCTCGACGCGACCGCGTGGGCAACCGTCGTCGTCGTTGGAACGTCCGTCATCCTGGGAGGAGAACTCGACAAGTGGTGGGGACGGCGCAGCGGCCATCATCTCGGATGAGACCCGCACCAGCCTCTCAACGCTCGTCGAACCGCTTCACACCCGCCGGCGGGACCGGACCCCGCAGCTCGAGACCGCCCGAGTATGATCGCGCTGTGTCCGGCGCAACACACAGCGCAAGCGCACGAGGGTCCATGCACACGTCGCTCACCAGCACAAGGCCACGCTCGACTGGTATCACGACGCCCGACGAACTGTCACGCGTGATCGTCAGCACGGCCGAGCCGTGCGGCTGCTCGCTCATCCACCGGATTCGCTCGAACCGGCCCGACCCGCTGAACAACAACGTGTCCGCCACCAGTCGTTGAACCGAAGTCTGGTCGGATACCAGAACCACCGGTAGCGCCGCGCCGTTCACCCGCGTCAGCACGTACGCAGTGTCCGCCGACACGCCGAACGGTCCCTCGCCGCAACCCGCTATGCTCGCCGTCGCGGTCGCGACAAGGAACGCAACTCTCGCACGCTCCCACAACCCCGGCTTCCCGCCACACGGCCGCCACTTCATTCCGCGCCACACAAGTGAGTGGCTCATCACGACCTGCCCTTCGCGCTGCGTTCACCCGTGGCGCCAGTCCCCCGACGATGCTGCCTGCAGAGGAACGTCGGTCGGACCCGGAATCCAACACCGTCGCAGCGGCCAGCGTGCCAGCGGGCCGAAGTTTGTGGCAGGTAGAGGCCGACCGAATGTGGACAAGAACGGGTCGTCTGGTGGAAAACCGCGTGGATAGTTCCGCCCCGGAGGTGGAAAAGCTGGGGCAAGATGTTGAGAAATCGTCAAAAAACGTGAATTGTATCTGTTACAATCGGGCATCTGTGCATGCCGTGTGAAGTTGCGGCTCCGGCGGCAAACGAAGAATTTGCGGTATTCGGACTGGAGCGCGCAACTCGTTGCATGACATACATTTGGTCGCAAATATGAAATGCTTGACGAACCCCGTTGGCGATGCTATTATCGTTGCAGACGTCACGACCGGGCGACCGTGCGGTTCGTGATGTTGCTTTCGGAAAAGGACGCTTTTCCCGAAAGCCAGTTCGCCGGGAGTTCGAAGCCGGTGGACCGGAAGCGGAGGTGACTGGCCGCGACCGAAAGCAGCTTCCCAGGAGGAAGCAACCGGGCCACAGGTCGCTGTGGAACGGACAAGAGAGTCGAACCGACCGCGCTTTCGGGCGCGCATCGAACCAGGCGGGATCCGACTCTCGCCAGTCCCGAGCCCCTGACGTTCCGGATTCGTTCCGGGCGCCGGGGGTTCGTGCATCAGGGCATTTCTGGCGGATCGTGTTCCCAGTCGGAGTCGTGGACGACGGGGATCTGGAGTGCGCGTTCGCGCTCGAGGTCGAGAGTGCCGACGTGCAGGGACAGCGGTGCCTGGACCCATTTGTAGATGGATCGGGTGAACAGCGTGACGAAGCGCTCGGCCCAGGCTCGGAGCGTGGTGGCGGGCACCGCCGGGAACAAGGCGGGAAGCACGTTGGCGAGCTCGTCTGGGGACAGCTTTTCGCCTGCATAGAGATGGAGGCAGGCGTCGAGGATCTCGAAGGGCATGAGTTCGTTTTCGGCGGTCTGGTCGGCGGCGAGTTCGGGACCGGGTTCGGTATCGAGTGTCATGCGGATAGCGCGCAGTCCGAACCGCAGGTGCAGTCGTTCGAGCAGTGCGATGACGACGGTCTTGGGTACGTTGGCGATGGGTGACAGGGCGCCTTCGAGATCACCACCGATGGTGGTGTATCCGACGGCTTTCTCGCTCATGTCGCCGGTCTGCAGGAACAGTGCGTTGGCCGAGTTGGCCCAGTTCCACATGCGTGCGGCGCGAATCCTCGCCTGCATGTTCTGCATCGTGATGCTGTCGGGCTCCTGGCCTGCGAGCATCGAGCGCGTTGCGCCGGTCTCCGTGTCGAAGGCGTCATCGATGGGCAGCTCGATGAGCGGAACGCCGATTTCCTCACAGATGGTGTATGCGGCCTGACGGGTTTCGTCGAGTGAGAAGCGCGAAGGCATGTAGAACGCGCGGATGTCGATCTTCGACCGGTCGGGCTCAACGTCGGCGCGCCGGGCGGCCAGCCACGCGATGAGAAGCGTGAGCAGGGAGTCGCGGCCGCCGGAGAGGGCGATGCCGATGCCGCTGAACGAGGCGGCCTTGCGGAAATAGTCGGCAACACCGAGCGAGAGGACATCGATCAGTTCGTCGAGCAGCAGGTCGCGCGGGGATCGGGACGGCGCGACGTCGGCCGGCAGGAAGAAACCGCCGGCCGAGGGCGGCGCCGGGTACGGCAGATCCGATCGATCCCCGGTCGACGCATGGCTGGCAATGACCGGCACGCGGGGCGAGTCACGCAGGTACGCGGTGGCATCCGAACGCCAGGTGGTGTCCTCGCGCCGGAGCCGGCGAGTGCGGTCGAGATCGACGACGCAATGCCAGAGGCCCTCCTGGAACCTTGGCGCCGCGAGTATCAGGCGGCCGCTCTCGAAGACGAGGCCTCCGCCGTCAAATACGAGGCCATCCTGCGAGCCGACCTGGTTCGCGTACAGGAGTACCGCCCGGTTGTCGGAGGAGCGCGTTGCGAGCATCTCGCGGCGAGTGGAATCGATGCCGACGCGGTACGGCGAGGCCGAGAGATTGACGACGATCTCGGCGCCGGAGAAACAGCGGCGTCGCATCGGGCCGTCCGGTGTCCAGGCGTCCTCGCAGACGTCGACGGCGAGCGTCCCGAAATCGAACGAGAAGATGTGGTCGCCAAGCGGCACGCCAGCGATGTCGAGCGCGAGGCCGGGTGCGCCGCGAGACAGCGTCCTTGCCTCGTAGAAGACACCGTATGTGGGCAGCTTCTCCTTTGGTACGAGTCCGAGGATAGTGCCGCGGTGCAGGACGGCGGCCGCGTTGTAGAGGTGTCCGTCCCAGCCGGCGGTGAGGCCGAGCGCCAGAACGGTCGGCACGTCCCCGGTTGCTCGCGCGATCGACTCGAGGGCCCGCCACTGAGCCGCGACGAAGGCGTCCCACTGAACCAGATCCTCGGCCGGATAGCCGCCGATGGTCTGTTCGGGAAAACAGCCGACCGTAACTCCTTCGTCGGCCATGAGTCGCGCGAACCGCACGATACGGCCGACATGCGCGTCGAGCGCCCCCACCTTCGTATTCAGGCTGGCGATCGCGATCCTGATCAGCCTCATGACTCCCCCCGCATCCTCCTCGTGCCGTGATCGAGCGGCCGGAACATAGAGACCGCTTGGCGAGGGTCGCAAACGGACGGGCCACAGCCGCCAGTCCTGGCGCTGATCGACCGATGCGACCGTGAGCAGATCCTACGGAAAGCCGGGTGAGATGCCGAGAATGAACTGGAAGGTATGATGCTCTTCCGGGCCCCGTAGCGGGTCCCTGGCGAAACCGACTTGCAATGCGGCCAATGATCGATGCCGATCTGAAGGCCCGTCTGGACGCGGCCGCGCTCGAAGCCGTCCGACCTGTGGCGGTCGGGCTCGCGTTGCTCCATGTCGTGCTCTCATTCGGACATATTTCGATGCCGGACTCCAGCATCCGGACCGCCGTCATCTCGGTCAACACCGGCGCGGCCGGGATTCTGGTCGGGCTCGCGATTCTGCTCGGCCGCTGGCGCCCCGAACCCCGCTTCGGTCCGATACTCGCCGCGGCCGTCGCAGTGGTGGCCATCATTTCAGCAACAGCAATGCTGCTGCTGACGCGGAAACCCGAGTACACGACCAACCTGTCGCTGCTGGCCATCGGCGCCGGTCTGTTCGTTCTGTCGACGCCGTGGCTCGTGGCCGTACTCGCCATCGCCCTCGTTGCATGGACCGCCATCGCTCTGCATTCCGCCGAGTCGCCACTCTGGCTCTTCTTCTTCTTCAACCTGGTCGGGTCCATCGCCGTCGGGCTGAGTGCGCACTTCGTGAGGCTGCGGACGACGATCCGCGCCGAACGTTCCCGGCACGAGGCCACCGAACGCGAGGTTGCGCTCGGATCGAGCGAGGAGCGCTACGCTCTGTCAGTTGCCGGGGCCAACGACGGCGTCTACGACTGGGATCTCACCGAGGGCGCCGCCTACTATTCAGCGCGATTCAAGGCGATCCTCGGTTTCCACGAACACGAGCTGCGCGACGATCCGCAGATCGTTTCCGACCGGATCCACCCGGACGACGCGGCCCGCGTCCGGTCACAGATGGTCGACCACCTCAAGGGCCTCACGCCGCACTTCGAAGACGAATACCGCATGCTGCACAAGGACGGGTCGTATCGCTGGGTCCTGACCCGCGGCGTCACCGTCCGCGATGCGCACGGCCGCGCCATTCGAATGGCAGGTTCCATGACGGACATGACCGGCCGCGGCGTCTTCGACCCCCTGACGGCGCTGCCCAACCGCATGCTGCTCATCGATCGCCTGCGGCGAGTCTTTGCCCGCTCGCAACGGCACGGAATTCCGTTCGCACTGCTGTTCCTCGACCTCGATCGATTCAAGATCATCAACGACAGCCTGGGCCACCACACAGGCGATGAACTGCTCATTCAGGTTGCACGCCGGCTCCAGATCGCCGTGCGCGCCAGCGACACCGTCGCAAGACTCGGCGGCGATGAGTTCGTCGTCATTCTCGAAGACCTGACCGGCCGCGATCTGCAGGCCAGCATCCGGCGCGTCGAGGAAGAGGTGGTCGGACACTATCAGGTCGGCGACCGCGAGATCTACATCACCCTCAGCATCGGAGCCGTAGTAGACACCGAGAACTACGACTCGGCCGAAGAGATCCTGCGCGACGCCGACACCGCCATGTACACGGCAAAGCACAGCGACCGCTCGCACGCCGTCTTCGACGTCGAGATGCGCGAAGCCGCACGTCGCCGGCTCGAGATCGAAAGCGAGGTCCGCCGTGCCCTCGAGGCCGAGCATTTCGGACTCGCGTTCCAGCCCATCATCAGCATCGCCGACAACAGCGTCTACGCCGTCGAGGCGCTCGCACGATGGCGCCACCCCATGCGCGGCTGGGTTGAACCCGGCGAGTTCATCCCCATCATGGAGGAAATCGGCATCATTCAGGCATTCACGTCATGGACCCTGCTCGAAGCCTGTCGCCAGCTTGTTGCATGGGACGTGAATCGCGCCGAGGGCTCGCCCGGCGTCACCGTCAACGTGTCCGGCCGACAGTTGTTCCGTGACACCTTCGCAGACGATGTCTCGGCAATTCTCGACAGGACCGGCCTCACGCCAGATCGCCTGATCCTCGAACTCACCGAGAACGCAATGATGGAGCGTGGCGATGCCGCCACCGAGACGATCGCCCGCCTTCGACAGCTCGGCGTTCGCATCATGATGGACGACTTCGGGACCGGACACTCATCGCTCGGCTCGCTTCACAGCCTGCCCATCGACTCGCTCAAGGTCGACCGTTCCTTCATCCAGCGCCTCGCCGACGAGCCTCAGACCGTCGAGCTCGTCCGCGCCATGATAGGCCTCGGCCACAACCTCGGAGCCAGAATCGTCGCCGAGGGAATCGAAACCGAAGCCCAGGTCACCATCCTGCGCGGCCTCGGCTGCGACCTCGGTCAGGGCAACCACTTCGGCCCGCCCGGCGAACTCAACGACATCTGCGCCCGGATCAGAACCAGAACCGCCCGGCCCCCCGCCATCTGATCGTCGGATGATGGCGACGGGGCACCGGGAAAGCCGACGGTTTCAGACTTCCCGACGACCCTCGCGGCGCCCCGCCATGTTTCCGTATCCGGGTTTGCGCTGCCTGCCCATCCCGGGGACGGAGGTCAATGCTCCGGCACTCCTCGTCCCGAGGCAACCGGCCTGACGGGCACTCTTCAGTCAACCTGCATGCCACCAGCCTTCTCACCCGTAACGCCTTGAGCGACCGCCCCTTGTCCGGCGGTCGCCGATCCCGCATGAACGCCGTTGTCTGCGGCGTCCGTGCTGCCACCGTAGATCTGATGCGACACCCCCCTTGAAGTTTGCCTGAACGGCGTTAAGTTCGTGGTCGACGTTCAGATCAAGAGGAGCACTGGCCGCCATGGGCATCACCGAACGCAGAGAAAGAGAACGCGAGGCACTGCGCCAGCGTATCGTCGAGGCAGCGCGCGACCTGTTGTCGGAGCAGGGGCTGGGCGCGCTGTCGATGCGTTCGATCGCCGAACGGATCGAGTACTCGCCTGCGACGATCTACCTCTATTTCCGGGACAAGGACGAGCTGGTCGGCCAGGTGGTGCGCGCGGGCTTCGAGCGATTGCGTGACTACACGACGGAGGAGCTGTCACGGCTGCCTGAAACCGCGGACGCGGCGGATCAGTATGCAGCAACGGGGCGGGCGTATGCGCGATTCGCGCTGGACAACTGCGGATACTTTCGTGTGATGTTCGAGTTGCCCGGCTCGGCGAGGATCGACTGTCCGGCAGTGACGGATGGGGCTGCGGATCCGGATGCGTTCGAGCGGGTCGTGGCGCGGCTGGAGGAAGCGCGGCGTGCAGGTCTGTTGACGGTTCCGGACGTGAGGCGTGCGGCGGTGATCGGGTGGGGTCTGGTACACGGACTGACGTCGCTGTATCTGAGCGGGCATCTGCACGAGGAGATGGAAAGCAACGAGGAGTTCATGGCGCTGATAGAGGAAGCGATGCACTCGATGTATCTGGGCTGGGGTGTGGGGCAGGAAGCCGCGGTTCGGCCGGCGGGTCGCCGGTCGGCGGTTCACAGGACGGGCTCGGTCCGCGCGGAAACCGGACGCAAGTGATAGAGAGGAGGAGGCCAGGTCAGGCATGAAATCAGGAACGAGGTCGGGTCGCCGGAGCGCGGTAATGCTGGCGGCCTTCATGATTATGGTTGCGGGACCGACGCGTGCACAGACGGTCGGCCGGCAGGTCACCCTGGACGAGGCGGTCGGTCTGGCGGTGAGCAACAACCGGGATGTGGAGTCGGCCCGGTTGAATCTGCGAACGGCCAGGCAGCAGGTCCGGGAGGCGTGGTCGAGCGTGTTTCCGACACTGGACCTGGACCTGAGCTACACGCGCAACGTGTCGGTGGCGTCGAACTTCCTGCCGGCGATCATCTTCGATCCGGATGCGGATCCGAACGAGCTGGTAGCGGTGAAATTCGGGGCCGACAATGTGTGGAACCTGCAGTTGCGAGCGGAGCAGCCGCTGTTCCGGGCGACGGCGTTCATCGGGGTGGGCACGGCGGGTCGATACGAGTCGCTGCAGCGCGAGATCGTGCGCGGCAGCCTGATCGAGGTGGCGACGCGTGTGAAGCTGGCGTACTACGCGGCTCTGCTTGCGGACGAGAGCGTACGGCTGAGCGAGAACTCGGTGCGCCGGGTGCGTCAGACGCTCGATGAGACGCGCAAGATGTTCGAGGCGGGAATATCGTCGAGCTACGACGTTCTTCGCCTGGAGGTGGAGCTGGCGAATCTCGAACCGAACCTGCGGCGCTCGCGTAACACGGCGGCGGCCGCGAAGCGGAATCTGGCGGTCGAACTCTCGGTGGCGGAGATGGACTCGATCGACGTGGTGGGCGCATTGCGGGACGAGGACCCCGACGAAGCGGTTGCCACGGCGAACGGTAGAGTCCGTCTGGCCGGTGTGACCGAGGATTCGGCGCAGCGGACGATCGATGAGCTGGTCGGGCTGGCAAGGGAGAACCGATCGGATCTGCGCCAGCTTCGCTACACGGAGCAGCTGCGTCAGGCGGAGTTGCGCGTTGAGCAATCGGAGTACCTGCCGACGGTATCGCTGTTCGGTACATACTCGATTGCCGCGCAGCAGAACGGTCATCCGGCCTTTTTCGGTTCGTCGGGGGATCAGCGAGCGTACGGGCGTCAGGTCGGCGTATCGGTGAGTCTCCCGATCCTTGCTGGTTTTCGTCGTCCGGCGAGGACGTCACAGAAGCGGACGGCCATTGATCAGGTGAGGACGCAGACGTCACTGCTTTCGGACCGGATCGAGAGCGACGTAAAGGCGCTGTACGAGGAGGTTGGTGAAGCGCACTCGCGGGCGAGGGCGCAGAAGTTCGCGGTTTCGCAGGCGCAGCGCGGGTACGAGATCGCGCGGGCACAGTACCGCGAGGGTATCGGCAGCCAACTGGAGCTGACGGATGCCGAAGTGGCACTCCGGCAGAGCGAATTCAATTACGCGGAAGCGATCCACGACTGGCTGACCGCGGAAGCGCGGCTCGATCAGGCGATCGGGATCGTGCCCGAAATCGAGAACGTCGGATTGCTCGCCCTGGGCGCGCAGTGAGGATATCGATGAGGTATGGAGTGTGGTCGGGCATGAAGGTTCTGTCGCTGGCAACGTTGACGGCGGGGGCGTGTACGTCGGGCGAAGCCGCCGCGCGTGATTCGGCGGCGGACACGGGTGCAGCGGAAGCGCCGTCCCGCGTGGTCAACGTCGAGGTCGTCGAGGCCGTGGTGGAGCCGTTCACGGACGAAGTAATGCTCACGGGCAACGTCGAGGCGGAGCGCGACGTGGTGGTCGCGGCGGAGGAAGGTGGTGTGGTGCGCGAAGTTCTCGTACCGAAGGGTCGGCGTGTGGCCGAGGGCGACGCGCTGATCCGCATAGACAACCGTCTGTTGCAGGCGCAATACGACCAGGCGCAGGCGGAGGCGGAGCTTGCCGAAGAGACGTGGCAGCGCCAACGCAAGCTCTGGGAGGAAGATTCGATCGGGTCCGAGCTGTCGTATCTCCAGGCGAAGTACCGGGCGGAAACGGCGGCGGCCACGGCGCGTGTCGCACAGACGCGGCTCGATCGCGCGACCGTGCGCGCTCCGATCGGCGGCATCCTCGACGATCGCATGGTCGAGGTCGGCAGCACGGTCGCCACCGGATCGCCGGTCGTGCGGATCATCGACGCGGATCCGTTGAAGGTCACGGCTGGTGTGCCCGAGCGATACGCCGGACAGATCCTCGCGGGCAGCGCGGCTGGACTGACATTCGAGAGCGGGGACGACGCGATCGGTCGGATCACGTTTGTCGGGACCTCGGTGAACGAGCAGAACCGGACGTTCAATGTCGAGGTCCAGGTGCCGAATCCTGGTGCGCGGCTGAAGCCGGGCATGGTGGCGACAGTGCGGCTCCAGCGTGGAGGCGAGCGTAACGCGATCCTCATACCGCGCGATGCGGTGCTTCGCGGGGCGGACGGCTACATCGTGTACGTCGTCACGACGCACGATGGTGTGGCCGTTGCGGAGGCGAGGCAGGTGCGGACGGGCCCCGGCGCAGCGGGTCGCGTCGTGGTCGAAGACGGCATCGTGGAGGGTGAGCAGGTCATCGTGGTCGGCCAGCAGCAGGTGGCCGCGGGTGACCGCGTAATGATAACCAGTCAGGGGTCGGGAGCAGGCATATGACCGACGAGATCAGGCCGGGTATTGACCGGCCCGGATCGTCAGACGGCGACGGCAAGGTCCGCTATTTCCCGCCGACGAATCTGGCGGTGAACAATCGGGTCAGCATTGTCGCGCTGGTCGTGATCCTGGCGATCCTGGGACTCGCTTCGTACCTGACGATTCCGAAGGAGTCGAGTCCGGAGATCACGATCCCGATGATCTCGGTGTCCACCGTGTATCCGGGCGTCGCACCGAAGGATGTAGAGACGCTGGTCACGCGGGTGATCGAGGAAGAGCTGTACAAGATCCCGGAGATCACGGAGCTGAGTTCGACGTCGGACATGGGCTACTCGAACGTGGTGGCGGAGTTCGACCTCGACATGAACATGGACGAGGCGCTCCAGAAAGTGCGCGAGAAGCTCGACCTGGCGAAGCCGGACCTGCCGAGCGATGTCGAGGATCCGGTGCTGTCGGAGTTCAACTTCGCCGAGTTCCCGATCATGCAGGTCAACATTTCGGGTGGCTACGACCTCGTACGCCTGAAGGAAATCGCCGAGGATCTGCAGGACCGGCTCGAACAGATCCCGTCGATTCTGGACGTCAATCTGTCCGGTGGCCTCGAGCGCGTCGTGAAGGTCGATGTCGACCTGGCACGGCTGAAGTTCTACGCTCTCGCGTTCGCCGACGTCATCGATGCGATCCGCGGCGAGAACGTGACCGTCCCTGGCGGAGCGATCCAGGTTGGCGCGCAGGACTTCCTCGTGCGTGTCGATGGTGAGTTCGACGACCCGGCGGCGATCGAGGGTGTCGTCATCAAGGCGGTCGGTGGCCGGTCGGTGTACGTTCGTGATGTCGCGTCGGTCGACTTCGGTTTCGAGGACACGCGCAGCTACGCCCGGCTCAACGGCGCGCCGGTCGTTACGCTCGACATTGTCAAGCGGTCGGGCGAAAACATCATTGAGACGGCGGATGCGGTGAAGTCGGCTGTCGCGACCATGCAGGCGGGGTTCCCGCCCTCGACCGTGATCAAGATCACATCGGACCAGTCCGAAGACATTCGTGACATGGTATCGAGTCTCGAGAACAACATAATCTCGGGCCTGATCCTGGTAGTCGCCGTTCTGATGTTCTTCCTCGGCGTCCGCAACGCGGCCTTCGTCGGCATCTCGATTCCGCTTTCAATGCTGTTGTCGTTCATCATTCTGCGGCTCCTCGACGTGTCGATGAACATGGTCGTTCTGTTCTCGCTGATCCTCGCACTCGGCATGCTGGTCGACAATGCGATCGTGATCGTCGAGAACATCTACCGCCACATCGAGCAGGGGCATGACCGGTTCGAGGCAGCACGCCGAGCCACAGGTGAAGTGGCCATGCCGGTGATCACGTCGACGGTCACTACACTGGCAGCGTTCTTTCCGCTGATGTTCTGGCCGGACATCACCGGCGAGTTCATGGGCTATCTGCCGCTCACGCTCATCATCACCCTGTCCAGTTCGCTGTTCGTCGCAATGGTGTGCATTCCGCCTCTGTGCGCGATGTTCATGAGAGTGGAAGGCGAGGCGAAGGTGCCCATGCGGCCCGCGGCACGCTGGACGCTGCTGGCCATAGCGGGCCTGGTGCTCCTGACCGTGGGTGCATCGAACCCGCTTGCCGCGGTGACCCTGAGCGCGACCGCGGTTGCACTGATCGCGTTGCACCGCCTGCTTCTCGATCGACTGGGCCGCTGGTTCCAGACCCGCGGCATGCCGCGACTCGTCGACCGGTACGAGCGGTCACTGCGGTGGGCGCTGCGCCGGCGAGCGATCGTCATGGGGCTGGCCGCGCTATCGCTGTTCGCCGCGATCATGCTGTTCGGCCGGTTCAACGCCGGCTCCGAGTTCTTCCCGGAGTCGATCCCGCCGGCAACGGTGTACGCGCGAATCGACGTGCCGGCTGGCACGTCGCCGGATTTCACGAACGCGATCGCGCAACGGCTCGAAGCCCGGCTCGCGGACCTGCCTGGCCAGTCCGACTTCGAGTCGCAGGTCACGACCGTGAGCGCGTCCGCACAGGGCGGTCTGTTCGGGTCGAACGCGGAAGGCTCCGTCGCGGTCAACTTCAGGGATTACGAACTACGCGAATCGGACGCGTTCGAGACGCTGCGCATCATGCAGGAAACGATGGGTGCCGGCATCGCGGGCGCGGACATAAAGATCGAGAAGCCGGCGAACGGTCCGCCGACCGGGCCGCCGATCAATCTCGAGATCTTTGGTCCGGATGTCGACGAACTGAAGCGGCTCGCGGATCGTGCGATCGCCATCCTCAAGAGTGCGCCGGTGGGCGCCCGGCTCGAGGGCCTCGAGACGGACATGCGGCGAGGCCGGCCGGAACTGGTTGTGAAAGTCGACCACGAGCGCGCCGCGCTCTACGAGCTGACGACGTCCGACATCGGCATGATGGTGCGGACCGCGATCCAGGGCACCGAAGCGACGAAGTTCCGTCTGGGCAACGACGAGTACGACATCGTCGTACGGCTGGCCGAGGCCTATCGACAGGATCTCGGCACGCTGCAGGATCTCACGGTGATGTCCGAGGGCAGGCAGATACCCCTGCCATCTGTCGCGAGCTGGTACGTTGACGAAGGTCTCGGCACGGTTCGACGCAAGGACCTCGACCGTGTCGCCACGGTCATGTCGGATGTGCGGTCCGGAGAGCAGGCGACCGCGCTTCAGGCCGAAGTGAAGGCAACGCTCGCCGGTTTCGCGGAGGAGCTTCCAGCAGGGTACGGTATGCGGTTCACCGGCCAGGAAGAGGACCAGGCGGCCGCGATGGCCTTCCTCGGCCAGGCGTTCGTGATCGCCATCCTGCTGATCGGCCTTATCCTGATGTCGCAGTTCAACTCGGCACTGAAGCCGCTCATCATCCTCGCCGCTGTCGTGCTTTCGACCGTCGGCGTGCTCATCGGCCTGCTCGTGTTCCGCATGCCGTTCGGCATTATCATGACCGGCGTGGGCGTGATCTCGCTCGCGGGCATCGTCGTCAACAACGCGATCGTGCTGATCGACTATATCGACCTTCTGCGAACGCGCGACGGCCTGTCTCGTGACGAGGCGCTCATCGTCGGCGGTATGACCCGGTTCCGGCCGGTCGTACTGACGGCGATCACGACAGTGCTCGGCCTGATTCCCCTGGCGATCGGGTTCAACCTGGACTTCCGCGGGCTCTTCGCATCGCTGTCGCCGAACATTTTCTGGGGCGGCGAGCAGGCCGCGTGGTGGGGCCCGATGGCCATCGCGGTCATCGCAGGTCTGAGCTTCGCCACGGTACTCACGCTCATTCTCGTGCCGGTGATGTATTCACTCGTTGATGACGTCGGCCTCTTCTTCGCCCGGGTGTATACGGCGGAGTGTGTCAGCATCGAGTCCGGGCGCGGTGCCGCGGACGGGCGGACGGTGGGCGGCCGCACGGCGCCCAGGCCGCGCCGCCGTCTGGCCGGTGTCTTCGCCCGGTTCCAGAAGGACAGCCACCGCTATGGCGTGGATGCGCAATCGACAACGTCGTGAAACGCGCGAACATTCAGCAGCCGATGCGGGCCGGGGGCGTCAGGTCGCCGGCCCGCATCGCACATGGCAATGAGACGATTCGGATTATTGACGTTGCTGGCGATTGCCGCCGGCGCGTGCGAAAGCGATCCGCCAACGGGCGGAGGGCCGCCGGACGGCGAGGGGATACGGCTGGAAACGGTCGCGACGGGCCTGGCCTCGCCGGTACTGCTCACCTCGCCGTCCGGCGACTCCCGTCTCTTCGTCGTCGAGCAACCGGGCCGGATCCGCATCATCGAGCATGGCGCGCTTCGCGCACAGCCCTTCCTCGATATCACGGGTCGCGTCGGCAGCGGCGGTGAACGCGGCCTGCTCGGTCTGGCGTTCCGGCCCGACTACGCCACTACCGGTGAGTTCATCGTCAACTATACCGACACGTCGGGCGACACGAGGGTCGAACGATTCCGGGTCACCACGGACCCCGATGTCGCCGATCCGGGCTCCGGCGAACTCGTCCTCGCGGTCGACCAGCCCTTCTCGAATCACAACGGCGGCCTCGTCCTGTTCGGTCCGGACGGTATGCTGTACATCGGTCTCGGCGACGGTGGCAGCGGTGGCGATCCGCAGGGCCACGGCCAGAATCATGGAACGCTGCTCGGCTCCATACTGCGTATCGACGTCGCCGGCGAACCGTACGCCGTCCCGCCGGACAATCCGCTGGTCGGCGTGGCCGGTGCCCGCCCGGAGATCTGGGCAACGGGTCTGCGCAATCCGTGGCGCTTCTCCTTCGACCGTACCGGCGGTCATCTGTACATCGCCGATGTCGGACAGAATCAGCACGAGGAGGTGAACGTCGCTGACGCGGCCACCGGCGGCCTGAACTACGGCTGGAACATCATGGAGGCGACACACTGCTTTTCATCATCAGCGTGCGACAGGGACGGGCTCACACTTCCCGTGCTCGAGTACGGACATGGCGAGGGTTGCTCGATAACCGGCGGTCACGTCTATCGCGGAAACGCCGTTCCGGGAATCGCCGGGCACTACTTCTACTCGGATTACTGTTCGGGCTGGATCCGGAGCTTCAGGTACGCGAACGGCATGGCCGCGGACCGGACGGACTGGGGGCTCGACGCGGGGCAGGTGCTTTCGTTCGGCGAAGATGCCGCGGGCGAAGTGTACGTCCTGACCGCGGCCGGCGTCGTCTACCGGTTGGCGCCGGCCCAATGATGTGAGAAGCCCCCAGGAACGACTCGTCGTTTCCTGGGGGCGTTCCCTCCGCTGGCGGGACAGGAAGCCGTTTCGGTCGTCGCCACGTGTGGCGACCAGTCCTGTTTGCCCTTACCCTCACCGCGCGGTCTGCGGTTTCAGGCGCCCCGGCCATGCCGGAGCTACGGCTGCGGCCAGCGACCTCACAGCCGGTTCGACCGGGCCGAATCCCCGTCGAACTGCCGTCACGCAACTCGATCTGTGTCGCCGCGCTTCGGCTGGATCAGTACGCTGACGAACGCCAGCGTGCGACCCTTTTCCAACGTACCGGTCCGGTACCGGGATCGCAACCCTTTCGATGTCCGCCGGACCGCGACGAGTCAATCGCCCGATCCACGGGTCCCCAGGACCACGCGGACCGTCGCTTCCCGGCCATCGCGCAGGAATCCGACGACGACTTCGTCGCCCGGTCTGTGCGAACGCAGTACGTCTGTCAGGCCCTGGAGGTCCGGCACCGCCTGCTCGCCGATCCGGACTATCACGTCACCGGCCTGCAACCCTGCCAGCTCCGCGGGCGAACCCGGACTGACGCCTGAAATCCGGACACCGGTTTCGACCGGTGTGAAATCCGGAACACTGCCGAGGTACGCGCCATAGCCGGCTGCGCGGCCATCGCCGGCCGGAGCCGGTGCGCCCGCGCCTCGCCGAAGCGTCAGCGCCGGACGCCGGTCCGCGACACCGCGCGCCACTTCCGTCACGATCGTCGCAACGCGCTCGATCCCCGGACCGTCGATCAACTCCCAATCATCGGTCGGGCGATGGTACTGGCCGTGCACATTCGTGAAGAAGTGCAGCACGGGAATGTCCTTCGTGTAGAACGAGGTGTGATCGCTCGGGCCGTAGCCTTCGCCGCGCGTCGCCAGCTCGACGCCGGCACGTTCTGCCGCAGGACTCAGCAGCTCCATCCATTCTTCCGCCGTGTCGACACCGTAGACGATCAGGTTGCCGGTCGCGAGCCGGCCGACCATGTCCATGTTGATCATCGCGACCATCGTGGCCCCTGCGACCGTCGGTTGTGCAGCGAAGTACTGCGATCCCAGGAGTCCGGACTCCTCGCCCGTGAACGCGATGAACACGATGCTGCGCCCCGGGCGAGGCCCGGCCGACAGCTGCCGGGCGACGCTCAGCATGGCCGCCACACCCGAGGCGTTGTCGTCAGCGCCGTTGTGGATCGCGTCCGGCATGTCCGGCGCGAGCGAACCGAAGCCGCCGCGCCCGAGATGGTCGTAATGCGCGCCGATCACGACCACCTCGTCGCGCAGCACGCGATCGCTGCCCTCGATGCGCCCGATCACGTTGCGGCCATCCCCGGCCGGCGCGTGCGGGTTGATCGAACTCGCCAGCGGCAGCGTCTGGAACCAGCCATCGGCACCGGCCGGCTCGAGGCCGAGCCGCTCGAACTGTGAGACGATGTACCGTGCGGCACAGCGTTCGCCTTCGCTGCCGGCGAGCCGGCCTTCGAGCGCATCATCGGCCAGATACCGGACGGCGGCGAGTGGCAACTCCATGCCGCGTGTGATGGTTGCGGGATCGGGGCAGGTCTGGGCGTTCGCGAAAGCGGGTACGGCGAGCGCAGTCAGCAATAGTACGGACCGGGTGTAGTCGAACACCCTCCACGATATCGGTTCCATTGATCGCATCTGCTTTCCGGCGTTCATCTTCGCGGCACTCGACAGTGCCGCATCGGCACCGTATTCTACGCGCATGAAAATGACAGCGACAGTCGCCGCGCTGGTCGTGCTGGCCGCCTGCGGTGGGGCACCGGAGGACGCGGCGTCGACGAGTGAGGCGCCGCCAGGACCGGCGACGACAGGTGCAGAGCCGTTCCCGGCGGACCCGTCGGAGCCGCGGCTGGCGAATCTGACGCAGCTGACGCGCGGTGGTGAGAACGCTGAAGCATACTGGTCGCCGGACGGCCGGCATCTGATCTTCCAGGTGACGCATCCGCCGGCGATTCCGTGCGACCAGATCTACATCATGTCCATCGACGGGACGGACGTCCGGCGTGTGTCGACGGGGGAGGGACGCACGACGTGCGCGTACTTTCTCCCGGACGGTCAGCGGATCGTCTACGCGTCGACGCACGCGGAATCGGCGGCATGCCCGATTCCTCCGGACATGAGCCGCGGGTACGTGTGGGGGCTCTACGAGTACGACATCTACACGGCGGATGCCGACGGCTCGAACCTGGCTCGCCTGACGGATTCGCCTGGCTACGATGCGGAAGCGACGGTCTCACCTGACGGCAACACGATCCTGTTCACGTCGGTGCGCGATGGCGACCTCGACATCTATGCGATGGACGCCGACGGCGGAAACGTACGCAGGCTGACGGATACGCCGGGCTACGATGGCGGTGCGTTCTTCTCGCCGGACGGCACGAAGATCGTGTATCGCGCGCACCATCCGACGGGCGAGACGGAGCTTGCGGATTTCCGGGCGCTGCTGTCTGCAGGCCTGGTACGGCCGGGCGTTCTGGCCGTGTGGGTGATGGACGCGGATGGCAGCAACAAGCGGATGGTCACGGACGAAGTCGGGGCCAATTTCGCGCCGTTCTTCCACCCGGACGGCCAGCGGATCATCTTCAGCTCCAACCGCCACGACCCGGCGGGGCGGAACTTCGACCTGTATCTCATCAACCTCGACGGTACGGGGCTCGAGCGGGTCACCTACTACGACGATTTCGACGGGTTCCCGATGTTCAGCCCGGACGGAACGAAGCTCGTGTTCGCGTCGAACAGGGGCGGGTCGGTGCCTGGCGAAACCAACATATTCGTTGCCGACTGGGTCGAGGTCCTCGAATCCGCGACTTCGCATTGACCGACCGGCGACGCCCGGCGCACGTGGTAATGGCGCTCACGGAGGCGGCACGCAGTCCGCACTGAACCAGTCAAACACGGAGAGCGTCATGCAGGTCGGTGTTCCGAAAGAGATCCATCCCGACGAACGGCGAGTGGCCCTCGTTCCGGACAGCGTGCCACGGCTGGTGAAGGCCGGTCTGAGCGTGGCCGTGGAGGCGGGTGCCGGCGCATCGGCCGGGTTCGAGGACGCGGCATACGAGAAGGGCGGGGCGACGATCGTTGCGGATGCGGCATCGATTCTGGCGGCATCGGACATCGTGCTCAAGGTGCAGGCGCCGACGTTCGAGGGATCCGATTCAGAGGTCGCGCGAATGAAGCCCGATACGATGTTGATCGGGTTCCTGGATCCGCTCACATCGCCGGACCTGGTGAGTGCCCTGGCGCAGCACAGGATCACGGCCATGTCGATCGAGCTGCTGCCGCGGATCACACGGGCGCAGAGCATGGACGCGCTTTCATCGCAGGCGACTGTTGCAGGCTACAAGGCCGTGCTGCTCGCCGCCGTCGAGACCGGCCGGTTCCTGCCGATGCTCACGACCGCGGCCGGTACGATTCCGCCGGCCAGAGTGCTCATTCTCGGTGTGGGTGTGGCGGGCCTGCAGGCGATCGCCACGGCGCGCAGGCTGGGCGCGGCGGTCGAGGGTTACGATGTCCGGCCGGAGGTGAAGGAGCAGGTCGAAAGCCTGGGCGCGAAGTGGGTGGGGCTCGCAATGGAAGAGGCGGTCGGCGCGGGCGGCTACGCGAAGGAAGTCTCAGCGGAAGCGCAGAAGCGCGCGCTCGAACACCTGCACAAGGTCGTCACCGCCGCGGACATCGTCATCACGACAGCTCAGATACCGGGCCGCAAGGCGCCGGTACTCGTGACGGACGAGATGGTGGAAGGCATGAAGTCCGGCTCGGTCATCGTCGACCTGGCGGCGGACAGTGGTGGCAACTGCACGAAGTCCGTGGCAGGGAAGACCGTTGTCGTGAACGGCGTGTCGATACTCGGTCCGTCCAATCTGCCGGGCTCGATGCCGTACCACGCCAGTCAGATGTACTCGCGCAATCTCGTCACGCTGCTCCAGCATCTGGCCAGCGAGGGCAAGGTCGAGCTGGACCTCGAGGACGAGATCACGAAGGGCTGCCTCGTGACGCATGGCGGCGAGATCGTCCACGAACGCGTGCGGCCGGTCGCCGGCGCCGCAGGCTGACCCTCACTCAACCGGAGAACACCATCCGATGGAAGGGCTCCTGGTTTCGCTCTATGTCTTCGTGCTGGCCATCTTCGTCGGCTTCGAGGTAATCTCGAAGGTTCCGCAGATGCTGCACACGCCGCTCATGTCCGGGTCGAACGCGATATCGGGCATCACGATTGTCGGCGCGGTTGTCGTAGCCGGTCGTGTCGAGGGCCCGGTCAGCATCGTTCTGGCCGTCCTCGCCGTCGCGTTCGCAATGGTCAATGTCGTCGGCGGGTTCATGGTCACGGATCGCATGCTGCAGATGTTCCGCGGGCGCAAGCAGGACTCGGTCCAATGAACGGCGGGGGCGTCCTGTTCGACACGATCGTCGCGCTCGCGTACCTGCTTGCGGCGTCGCTTTTCATCCTGGGGCTGAAGCGACTCAGCTCGCCGCGGACCGCGCGCCGCGGCAACCTGCTCGGCGCGTTGGGCATGCTCGTCGCCATCATCACGACGCTCCTGAACCGGGAGATCGTGAGCTTCACCTGGATCATCGTCGGCATCGTGCTGGGCGGTGGTGTCGGCTTCGTGCTGGCGCGCACGGTGAAGATGACGGCCATGCCGCAGATGGTCGCGCTGCTGAACGGATTCGGCGGCGGCGCGTCGGCGCTCGTCGCCGGCGACGAATACCTGCGCTACGCCGCAGGCACAATCGACCCGGTGCCCGACGTGCAGACGACGATCATGCTGAGCGTGATGATCGGTGCAATCACGTTCTCCGGATCGCTCATCGCGTTCGGCAAGCTGCAGGAGATCGTCAGCGGCAAGGTGGTGATTTTGCCGGCGCAGAAGTACTGGGCCGGCCTGTTGTTCGTCGGAATGCTCGCGCTGGCCGGCTGGCTGGTGGTATCGGCAGCCGATGTGAATCTCTTCCTCGTACTGACAGGCGCGGCGCTGGTCATGGGCGTTCTGTTCGTGATGCCGATCGGTGGCGCGGACATGCCGGTCGTGATCTCGTTGCTGAACTCGTACTCGGGGCTTGCCGCGTCGATGACCGGGTTCGTGCTCGGCAACAACGGTCTCATCATATCGGGCGCGCTGGTCGGCGCGGCGGGCCTGATCCTGACGAAGATCATGTGCGACGCAATGAACCGGTCGCTCACCAACGTCCTGTTCGGCGCGTTCGCCTCACGGGCGGCAGCCGGGCCGGCCGGCACAACGGCGGAGGACCGGCCCGTGCGCAGCGTCGCCCCCGAAGATGCCGCGCTGCTGCTCGGGTACGCCCGCTCGGTGATCTTCGTGCCCGGCTACGGTCTGGCGGTGTCGCAGGCACAACACCAGGTGCGCGAACTCGCCGAGTTGCTCGAGGCCAGGGACGTGGAGGTCAAGTACGCGGTGCACCCGGTGGCCGGTCGGATGCCCGGCCACATGAACGTGTTGCTGGCGGAAGCGAACGTGCCGTACCCGCAGCTCATCGAGATGGAGGCGATCAACCCGGAGTTCGAACACACGGACGTCGCGGTCGTGATCGGCGCCAACGACGTGGTGAATCCGGCGGCGAGGCATGACAGGAACAGCCCGATCTACGGTATGCCGATTCTCGACGTGGACAGGGCGAAGACCGTGATCGTCCTCAAGAGGAGCATGAATCCGGGCTTTGCGGGAATCGAGAACGAGCTTTTCTTCAACGAGAGCACCCGCATGCTGTTCGGCGATGCGAAGAAGTCCCTGCTCGCGGTCATACAGGAGCTGAAATCGGGCGTCTGAATGAGATGACCAGCGGTCTCGATCTGCGCGGCATTGCCCACCGGTTCGGCCGGCGCTGGGTTCTGCGTGGCATCGATGCGCGGATCGAGCCCGGCCAGGTGATCGCATTGACCGGGCGCAACGGCAGCGGCAAGACGACGCTGCTCCGCATCTGCGGTACGCTCCTGCGGCCGAGCAGGGGTACAGGTACGGTTTTCGGCATCGATCTGGTGAAGGAACCGGGGTCCGTGCGGGAACTGGTGGGCATGCTGGCCCACGACGCCGGGCTCTACGGCAACCTGACCGCCAGAGAGAACCTCGAGTTCTCGCTGCGGATGGCGGGGCGGACACCCGATGCGACGGCCATTGCGGGCGCACTCGAGCGCGTCGGGCTGAAGCGTGAAGCGAGTGACCGTGTGAGCGGTTTCTCGGCCGGAATGCGCCGCCGCCTGGCGCTGGCGAGGCTGCTGCTCAGACCGCCCGCATTGCTGCTGCTGGACGAGCCGTACGCGAGCTTCGATGTGGACGGAATCGACCTTGTGAACGGGTTCACGGCGGGCATCGCGCGCGCCGGCGGCATCGTCCTGGTCGCGACCCACGACCTGCCCAGGGTCAGGCCTGTCATGGACCGCGAACTGAGGATCGAGGGCGGTCGTTTCGTCCAGGCCGGGCTGGAGGCCTCCGAACCGGACCGCTTCGTCGGCGCGGTCGAAGAAGACGCCGGCCGATGAGCGGGCAGTGGCGCATGGCCGGCGACCTGATCATGGATGTGTCCATCGACGAGACGTCCCCTCGCCAGGGCATGCGCGCGGAATGGTCACGAATCGCCGCTATCGTATGGAAGGACCTCACGATGGAGCGGCGCGCCAAAGCCAACTTCAACTCGGTGGCGTTCCTGGCGGCGCTCATCCTCCTGATGTTCGCGTTCGCGATCGGTCCGGACGCGGAAACGCTGCGCACCGCGGCGGGCGGAGTGATCTGGCTGACGGTCCTGTTCAGCGGCGTGCTCTCGTTCAACCGGGCGTACGAGCAGGAACTGGAAGGTGGATCGCTCGACATGCTGGTCCTTTACCCCGGCGACCGGCGCGCCATCTATGTGGGCAAGCTGATCGCCAACCTGACGTTCCTGCTGCTCGTGGAGGTCATCCTGCTGGTCGTGGCGGGCGTTCTGTACGACCTTCCGCTGCTCGGCATCGCGCTGCCCCTGTCGCTCGTAGTCTTCCTCGGCACCGTGGGCTTCGTGGCGCTCGGAACGTTCTACGCCGCCATGGCCAGCCGGCTGCGCGCACGGGAAGTCCTGCTTCCGCTGCTGCTCTTCCCAATGCTCATTCCATTACTCATCGCGTCCGTGGAAGCGACCAATGATCTGCTGAGCGGGAGCGCGATGGGGAACGTGGGCGGGTGGATGAGGCTGCTGCTGGTGTTCGATGTTATCTTCGTGGCGGCCTCGGTGATGGCATTCGAGTACGTGATCGAGGATTGACGAATGGACGCGGCAACGGCCAAGACGGTCGGAGATATCATCGGACTGGCCGGCCTGGTGCTGCTGGTACCGGTCGGCTGGGCTGCCACGCGGCGGCGCATGCTTGCGCCCCTTGGCGTGTTCGTGTTCCTGTTCGTCGTCGCATCACAGGCGACCGGTCTTCTCATTTCGCCACCCGAAAGGGGCATGGGCGACCTGCAGAAGATCATGTACGTGCACGTGCCGTCCGCATGGGCGTTCATGATCGCCTTCTTCATTGTATTCGTGGCCAGCATTCTGTACCTGTGGCGCAGGCAGGTCCACCACGACAGGCTGGCAGCGGCGGCCGCGGAAGCGGGCGCGGTCCTGACGGCACTCGCATTGGCCCAGGGCATGATCTGGGGCAAGCCGACGTGGGGCGTATGGTGGACGCCGGATCCGCGCATCGCGTTCACGACCGTCGTGCTCATGATCTTCGCCGGGTACATCGCTTTGCGCGCCTTCACCGATGACGAGGATCGGCGTGCTCGGTGGAGCGCGGCGGTGGGCATTGTAGGCGCGTTGAACGTGCCCGTCGTGTACATGTCGGTTCGCTGGTGGCGTACGCTGCACCAGCCGCAGTCGACGCCGTCGACGGTCGACCCGGCCTACATCATCGGTCTGCGGCTGAACGCCTTCGCGTTCCTGTTTCTGCTTCTGTTCCTGGTGGCCCTGCGCTATCGTGCGATGATGGCCGATCGGAAGGCGGACGCGATCCTCGAGGACCGCGCATTGAAGGAGGACGTCGCTCATGTCTGACTGGACCTTCATCCAGGCTGCGTATATCGTGACCTGGACGGTGGTATGCACGTACGCACTGCTCGGGATATCGAAGTTGCGACGGGCAGAGCAGAGGCTTGCGGAGATCGAATCACGCAACGGAGGTGCCGGATGAGTGATCGAAAGCGGGGCCGCAAGCTCGGCCTGGTCGCGGCTGTGGTGATCGTACTCTCGGGTTTCGCATACCTGCTTCAGGGTGGGATCAGCTCGAATCTCGTCTACTTCCTGACGCCCGGCGAAGTTCTGGCGAAGGGCGACGACATCGTGGGCGACCCGATCCGGCTGGGCGGACAGGTCGTGCCGGGCACGGTGAGCTGGGACGCGGAACGGCTCGACCTGCGGTTTCGTCTACAGGATGAGGAAGGCAGCCAGAGCATCGAGGTCCACGCGACGAAGGCTCCGCCGCAGATGTTCGTCGAAGGCATTGGTGTAATCGTCGAGGGTCGGCTGACGGCGGGTGGCGTGTTCGAGTCGGACAATCTGATGGTCAAGCACTCGAACGAGTACCGGCCGCCGGCCGAAGGTGAGCATCCGGCCGATCTCTACAAGACGCTCATCGTCGAAGGCAAGTGAAGCGGAGCCAGACATGACGCGTATTCTAGGCCTTTCGGCCACGAGCATTGCGCTGATCGTGGCCGTGTACGGTGTGGTCGCGGCGTTGCTCGCGGCGACGCGGCGGATGCCTCGTCTGGCGGAGAGCGCGCGTTCGGCGGTATTCGCGACGTTCGGCCTGATGACGGTCGCGAATCTCGCCATGATCTACGGCCTGGTCACACACGACTTCAGCATCGACTACGTTGCGCAGGTCGGCAGCCGGTCCACGCCACTGCTGTTCACCGTGATTTCCCTGTGGAGTTCACTGGAAGGATCGATCCTGTTCTGGGGGTGGGTCCTGTCCGGATACTCAGCCATCGCGATATGGCTGCACGGCCGCAGGCTCGGCTCGATGGGCGTCTACGCGAATGCCGTCCTGCTCGGCATCGGAGCGTTCTTCTATCTGCTGCTGGTCGGGCCGGCGAACCCGTTCGGTCTGGTGTCGCCAGCGCCGCTCGACGGGCCGGGCCCGAACCCGCTGCTGCAGAACCACTACCTGATGGCGATCCACCCGCCGCTGCTGTACTTCGGATACGTCGGCATGAGCGTTCCGTTCGCGTTCGCGATCGGTGCGCTGCTGTCGGGTCGGCTCGACCAGACGTGGTTGCGTGTAACTCGCCGGTGGACACTCGTGTCATGGATATTCCTGTCACTGGCGATCATCGCGGGCATGTGGTGGTCGTACGACGTCCTGGGGTGGGGTGGCTACTGGGCGTGGGACCCGGTCGAGAACGCGTCATTCATGCCATGGCTGACGGCCACCGCGTTCCTGCATTCCTCGATGGTGCAGGAGCGGCGCGACATGCTCCGTTTCTGGAACCAGAGCCTGATCATCTCGACGTTCCTGCTGACGATTCTGGGCACGTTCCTTACACGCAGCGGTGTGCTGTCGTCGGTACACGCGTTCACTGAAGGCACGATCGGCCTGTTCTTCCTGGCCTTCATCGCGGTGGTGCTCGTGTTCTCGCTGGTGCTGCTGATGGGGCGCGGCGGCGAACTGCGACAGACCGGCAGTCTAGACGATCCACTGTCCCGCGAAACAGTGTTCCTGGCGAACAACCTGCTGTTCACGCTGTTCACGTTCACGGTTCTTCTCGGTACGCTGTTCCCACTCGTGGCGGAGGCCGTCCGCGGCGTGAAGGTCAGTGTGGGCGCGCCGTTCTTCAATCGAATGACGATCCCGTTGTGTGTGGCGTTGCTGTTTCTGGTCGGAGTCGGCCCGGCGCTGCCATGGCGGGGTGGCCGGCGCGACCAGCTGAAGCGTACCCTCGCTCCCTCGCTGACCGCGCTGGTGGTCACGGTTGCCGTGTCATTCGCGATCGGTGTGCCGTCGGGCTGGGCGATCGCCGCTTTCTCCTTCGCGGCGTTCGCGATGGTGACGAACGTTCAGGAGTACGCGCGTGGCGTTCTGGCTCGCCGTCGTGCACACGGCGAGTCCTGGCCACAGGCTCTGTACCGATTGATGATGGCGAACAATCGGCGCTACGGTGGCTACATGGCGCACATTGGCGCAATCCTGGTCGCGGTCGGCATCACGGCGTCGTCGGCGTACCGGCTCGAGCGTGAAGTCACGCTCAGTCCGGGGCAGAGCGTCGAGGTCGGCGACTATCGTGTGCGCTTCGATCAGGTCGAGGCTTTCGAGGAGCCGCACCGGTGGGTGATCCGTGCGCAGTTGACGGCGTTCACGGGCAGTCGGGAGCTTGGAGTGATGGATCCTCGCCTCAACTTCTATAACGGGAGGGCGGAGCCGATCACGACGCCGGCGGTGCGCAGCCGGCCGAACCGGGACCTGTATCTCAATCTGCTTGCGTTCGAGCGGGACGGTTCCAACGCGACCTTCAGCGTGATCGTCGAGCCGCTCGTCTTCTGGATCTGGTTCGGTGGTTTCGTTGTCGCCATCGGCGGTCTGATTGCAATGCTGCCGCCCCGGCGGCGAGCTCCCCGCCGTGCGGCGGACAGGATAGCGGTGGAGGTGGCATGAACTGGCGTCGCTCAATGATCGGTCTTGTCATCTCGGTACCGGTGATCGCGTTGCTCGCATACGGCATGACGCAGGATCCGTCGGCGATCGCGTCGCCGTTGCCCGGCCGTGCGGCACCGGAGTTCGAGCTGGCCATCATGGATTCGCCCGACGACGTGAGTCTCGAGGAGCTGCGCGGCCAGGTCGTGGTGCTGAACTTCTGGGCGTCCTGGTGTTACGAGTGCCGTGTCGAGCACGGCGACCTCTCGGCCGCCGCATCGTACTACGAAGGCCGCGGTGTCCGCTTCTTCGGCGTGCTCTACAACGATACGCCCGTGAACGGACGGCGCTGGATCGCGATGATGGGTGGACAGAGCTATCCGACCCTGCTCGACAACGGCTCTCGGACCGCGATCGACTACGGCCTCTATGGTGCGCCCGAGACGTTCGTGATCGATCAGACCGGCAACGTCATCCACAAACAGATCGGCGCAATCACGTTCACGAGGCTTCGCGAATTGATCGATCCACTGCTGGCCGCGGGAACGACCGAATGAGGTTCGCGTCGCTGCAGGTCGTCCTGCTCGTGCTCCTGCTCGTGCTCGCCGCGTCGCCAGCGCAGATCCGTGCAGCACAGGGCCAGGACACGCCGGCGAGGCCAGTGGAAACCGTGCAGGTCGTCGAGGAAACGGAAATCGACCGGCAGGTCAGAGAACTGGCGGCAAAGCTCCGATGCCCGGTCTGTCAGGGGCTGTCGCTTCAGGACTCGCCTTCCGAACTCGCGCAGGAAATGCGCGCTGTGATCCGGGCGAGGCTCGAGGCGGGCGATACCCACGATGAAGTGCTGGAGTACTTCGTCGGCCGGTACGCCGAGTGGATCCTCCTGGAACCGAAGGCCGAAGGCTTCAACCTGGCCGTCTACGTGCTGCCGATCCTCGCCGGGCTTGGCGGCGCCGCATTCCTCCTGGTCGCCGGCCGGCGCTGGCTGGCTGCGGCCCGTCCGGCCCGGTCGCAGACGGACGCGCCGGACGAGGCCGATCCCGATCTGGTCGCTTGGGAGGATCTGGTCCAGCGCTGAGCCGACTAGAACAGCCCGGTAATCGTGCCGTCCGCGGCCAGGCTCATGCCCTCGGCGGCAGGGACCCTCGGCAGTCCCGGCATGGTCATGATGTCGCCGGTATGGGCGACGACGAAGCCGGCACCCGCCGACGGAGTCACCGATCGGACGTTGATCCGGAATCCGGTGGGTCGCCCCCGCCGGGCCGGGTCGTCGGAGAACGAGTACTGCGTCTTGGCCATGCAGACCGGTACCCGGCCGAGTTCGATCTTTTCCAGCCGGTCGATCTCCCTGCCTGCCTGCGGTGTGAAGTCCACGCCATCCGCACCGTAAATCTGTTCGGCGATGGTCTCGATCTTCTCGCGGATACCGCAATCGAGCGGGTAGATCGGCTTGAAGCTGGCCGATCCGTCGGTTGCGATCTTCATGGTCAATTCGGCCAGCTCTGCCGCGCCTCCGCCGCCCTGGCCGTGCACGTCGGCGACAGTGACGGGAACGCCCATGGCCGCACACGTCTCGACCAGGGCGTCGATCTCCGGCTCGGTGTCCGACGCGAACCTGTTGATGGCGACGACGGGCGGGACGCCGAACCTGCGGACATTCTCGACGTGCCGGGCGAGGTTCTCCGAACCGGTCCGGACGGCGGCCACGTTCTCCTCGCCGAGGTCCCGGAGCGTAACGCCGCCGTGCATCTTGAGGGCGCGAATGGTCGCGACGACAACAGCGACGGCGGGATCGAGCCCGGCCGAGCGGCACTTGATGTTGAAGAACTTTTCCGCGCCGAGGTCGGCGCCGAAACCGGCTTCCGTGACGACGACGTCGGCCAGACGCAGGGCCGTGCGGGTAGCAATGACGGAGTTGCAGCCGTGCGCGATGTTGCCGAACGGTCCGGCGTGGACGAAGGCTGGCGTTCCTTCGAGCGTCTGCACGAGGTTCGGCCGGATCGCGTCCTTGAGCAGCAGCGTCATCGCGCCCTGAGCGCGGAGGTCGGATGCGCGGACGGGCTGGAACGAGCGGTCGTAGCCGACGATGATGCGGCCGATCCGGTCTTCGAGGTCCTGGCGGTCGGTTGCGAGCGCGAAGATGGCCATGACTTCCGATGCGGCCGTAATGGAGAAGCCGTCCTCGCGCGGCACGCCGTTGGCCGCGCCGCCCAGACCGACGACAATATTGCGGAGCGCGCGGTCATTCATGTCGACGCAGCGTTTCCATGTGATGCGGCGGACGTCGAGACCGCTCGGATTGTCCTGGTGGAGATGGTTGTCGAGCATGGCGGACAGGAGCCCGTGTGCGGACGTGACAGCGTGGAAGTCGCCGGTGAAGTGGAGGTTGATGTCCTCCATTGGCACGACCTGGGCGTGGCCGCCGCCGGTGGCGCCACCCTTGATGCCGAAGACCGGTCCCAGGCTGGGCTGGCGCAGACAGAGTCCGACCTTGTGACCGATCCGGCGGAGTCCATCGGCCAGGCCGACTGCGACAGTCGACTTGCCTTCCCCGGCGGGCGTCGGGTTGATGCCGGTCACAAGGACGAGCGTACCGGTCCTGCCGGTGTCGGGAACCGCTTCCGGCCGCACCTTGGCCTTGTAGGTGCCGTACAGCTCCAGAGCCGATTCGTCCAGGCCGAGCCGCTCCGCGACCACGGTAATGGGCTCGAGGCGGGCGGCCTGTGCGATCTCGATGTCGCTGCGCATGTCGTCTCCATTCGGGTCCGTATTCGCCGAACCCCGGTCCGGGGCGCGGCCTAAGATAGGCGAGGAGCCCGAGGATTCAACCCGCGCGTTGAAACCCGTCCGCGTGGCCCCGCGTAGTGCCGGTCGGACTTCATGACGCAGACGCCGGGACCGACAGGACGTCACCGGCACGGATGGCTGAACGACCGGACCGCCTGCAGCGGCCGGCGTCTGGCCTGTCAGGCATCATCTGGAGGCTCCATGCGCGCGCTCCCCGCTATTGCTCTGCTCGTGTTCTCCGCGCAACCGCTACTCGCCCAGGCGTCACCCGACCTTCGCCGGGCGGGCCTGCCGCGCGAGGAGGCTCGGCGGCTCGAAGCCGTCATCGACCATGATGACACCCGCCGTTTCAGAGGTGACGCGACCATCGAGGCGGGCCGCGTAATCAACGGACCCGTATACCTCGAGCGAGGCATCCTGACCGTCGTCGGCACGATCCGCGGCGAAGTCATCGTGGTCGACGGCGATGTCGTCTTCCAGCCCGGCTCGAGTGTGACCGGCGATGTGACGGTGATCGGCGGCACGACAGTGAACGCGGGCAATGCCGCACTGGCTGGCACGGTGACCGAGTACGGCGAAGGATTCGGTCTGCTGGCGCAGGCGGAGCGGCTGCACGATGGTCGCGACGACTGGCGTGCCGACCGACGCGGCCACCGGGTGGACGATCAATACAGCGGACAGCACGCCAATCTCGGGATCCGGGTCACGGCCAACTACAATCGCATCGAGGGGCTGCCGGTCGGGATCGGACCGGATATCCGGTCGGGTGGCGCGCATCCGACTCGCCTCGAAGCCCTCGCGGTGTGGCGCACCGACGTGGGTCCGCTCACGAACACGCAACGCATGGGCTACGTCGGGCGGCTCGAGCAATTCGTCGGCAGCGCGTTCCGTTTCGGTGGATCCGTTCGCAGTACGGTCGACCCGATCGAGGGTGGCAGCCTCGGGGATCTGGAGGCGTCGCTGGCCGCGGCCATGCTGCACGAGGATCAACGCGACTACTTCGAGCGCGAAGGCTGGAGCGCGTACGTGCGCCTCGACCCTCGCCGGTCGCCGCTGGACGTCACCCTCGAGTATCGCGATGAGCGGCATTCGACAGTAGCGCCGCGCGACCCATGGACGCTGTTGAACCGGGGCGACCCGTGGCGCTACCAGCCGCTCGTCGGCGAGGGCCGCATCCGCCTCATCGATGGCAGCGTCAGCTGGGATACGCGGCGGGGAGCGGATTTCGTCCAGAGCGGCTGGTACGCGCGGGCGAACGTGCTGCGCGGTATCGACGGCACCCTCGAAGTGGCCGCCGGCGATCCGTTGAACCCGGGGACAGCCACGTACGATGCGGGCGCGCTCAACGTGGGCACGATCGATATCAGGCGCTACGCCCCGGTCGGCTGGATCGGATCGCTGGGGCTCCGCTTCGTTGGCGGCGGGTCCCTCGATGGCGAGCCTCTGGCACCGCAGTTCCAGCATGCGCTGGGTGGGGCGGGTACGCTGCCGGGCTACCCGTTGCTGAGCGTGGACTGCGGTGCCAGGGCGTTCTCCGTAGCCGAGGGTGCGAACCGGTTCTTTCCGACGTACGGTTGCGACCGGTACGCGCTGGCCCAGATCGAGTACCGTGGCGGATTCGACATCCATGTCGGTCACGGGAGCAGTCATGGGGTCGACATCGACACGAGCGTCGACTGGACCGTTTTCTTCGACGCGGCTCGCGGCTGGGCGCTCGGCGATGATCCGAACCGTGCCAGCACCGAAACGCTGTACGACGCGGGCGCTGGCATTATCCTCGGCGGCTTCGGCGTTTACGGCGCGGTGCCGCTGACGGGCACCGACCGGGAGCTACGCGTGTTCGTCCGGCTCGGGCCGCGGTTCTGAGGCACACGCGCAAGCGGTCGATCGAGCACGAACGGCGGCGTGGGGCTTCGGCCTCACGCCGCCGCAGAATCATCCGGGGTTGAGCGCGGGGCCTGCCCGACGTACAGTTCGCATCCATGAAGGCCAACTCTTCAGCGCGCGTTCGCTTCGCGCCATCGCCAACCGGGTTCCTGCACGTGGGCGGGGCGCGCACCGCCTTGTTCAACTGGCTCCTTGCCCGCCACTGCGGCGGCACGTTCATCCTTCGTATCGAGGACACGGACCGGGAGCGCTCGAGCAAGGAGATGACGGCCGCCATTCTCGACGGCCTGGAATGGCTGGGCCTGGACTCGGACGAGGGCCCGTACCACCAGGCCGAGGGAACGGACCGGCATCGAGCGGATGCGCTGGCGCTGCTCGAGCGCGGCAGCGCATACCGCTGTTTCTGCTCGCCGGCGGAACTGGATGCCCGGCGCGCGGCGGCAGGTGAGGGGTATCGCTACGACCGGGGATGCGCAGCTATTGCCAGTGTCGAATCGGACCGGCGGGCTGCCGACGGCGAGCCGCATACCCTCCGGTTCCGCGTGCCGGCGGGCGTCACGGCGTGGGACGACGTCGTACACGGTCCGATCGAGTTCGCGAACGCGGACATCGAGGACTTCATCGTGCTGCGCACCGATGGCAGTCCCATCTATAACATGGCAGTAGTCAGTGATGATGCGCACATGCGCATCACGCACGTCGTCCGGGGCGCGGACCACATCTCGAACACACCGAAGCAGATTCTGCTCTACGGCGCGCTCGGTCTGGCGCTGCCGGTGTTCGCGCACGTGCCGCTCATTCTGGGGCTGGACGGCAAGCGCCTGTCGAAGCGGCACGGCGCGACTGCCGTGAGTGAATACCGCAACGAGGGCATTCTTCCCGATGCGATGGTGAACTTCCTGGCGCTTCTGGGCTGGTATCCGGGTGAGGAGAGGGAGATCCTGTCCCGGGCCGAGATGATCGAGCGCTTCACACTCGAGGGCATCAACCGCAAGGCTGCCGTGTTCGACCCGGTCAAGCTGTCGTGGATGAACGGCCAGTACCTGAACGGGCTGTCGGCGGAGTCGCTGCTCGAGGCGGTCACGCCAATACTCATCGAACGCGGCTGGATCGATGCCGTGGAGATACAAGGCCGGCGCGACACGCTGCTTCGAATGGTGGACCTGCTCAAGACACGCGCCCGCACGATTGCCGAGATTGCGGATCAGGCCGAGCCGTACGTTCGTGCAAGACCGGCGTACGATCCGGCCGCCATCGCCAGGCACTGGAAGGATCCGGCCGAAACGAAGCGCAGGCTTGCCGCCATGCGATCCCTTTTCGCCGGAGCATCGACGTGGGACGCGTCCGAGCTGGAACCCGCGGTGCGCGGTCTGGCCGCCCAGGAGGGTGTGGGTGCCGGCAGGATCATCCACCCGCTCCGCGTGGCCGTGACCGGCCTGTCGGACTCACCCGGCATATTCGACGTGCTCGGCCTGCTGGGCCGTGACCGCACGATCGAGCGCATCGACAGCGCGATCGAGCGACTCGACGAGATGGAGCGTGGCGCGCACGCGGGTTGACGTCGCGTTCCGAACGATTTTACGTTGAGCAGACCGCTTGCAAGGCGGTAAACTGCCCCTTGGTGTAATTGGCAACACGCCTGACTCTGGATCAGGAGAGTCCTGGTTCGACCCCAGGAGGGGCAATCAAGGGCCGCCACGCGACCCGCGCATCCGTGCCCGGCCGACGGCAGGTCCGTGGTCGGGGCGCCCGGCACGCCGGAGGGTGTGTCGGGCGTTTGCCTTCACGGGTAGCGGGCACGTCGCGTGCGGCTCTCCTCGTTGCAGGTGCGACCGGACCGCCATGCCCGAAACGACCACCGATCTCGAGCGAGGCGTACTCGACTGGATCATCGAGTACGTGCGACGCAACACATACCCACCCACCGTGCGTGAGATCGGCGATGCCCTGTCGATCCCGAGCACACGGTCCGTTTCCGATCTGTTGAAGGCACTCGAACGCAAGGGCTGGATCGAACGGACTCCTTCGCGCTCACGCAGCCTGCGCGTGATCGGTCGCGAGAACGGCCTGGCGGCACCGGGTCCGACACCGGTGTTCGACGATCCGACGAGTGAAGACAGCGCGTGGATGAAGCGAGCGCTCGAACAGGCCAGGGCCGCGGAGCACACGCACGAAGTGCCGGTCGGCGCGGTGCTCGTGCGCAATGGCGAGGTCCTCGAGGAAGCCTTCAACCTGACGCGCACGCTGAGCGATCCCACCGCGCATGCGGAAATGCTGGCGATCCGGGCGGCGGCCGCGCGCGAGGGCGGAGGCCGGCTTCTCGACTCGACGCTATACGTCACCCTCGAGCCGTGCGCGATGTGCGCCGGTGCCATCGTTCTGGCCCGGATCGGCCGACTGGTCTACGCGGCGAGTGATCCCAAGACGGGCATGTGCGGGTCGCTGGGCACGATCGTGCAGGACCGCCGGCTCAATCATCACGTCCGGCTGACGGCTGGCGTGTATCAGGACGAAGCCGGCGAACTGCTGCGTCGGTTCTTTCGCACGCGGCGCTGAGCGGCGCGTCGTCGCCTTGCCCGCGGCATGGACAACGACACGCATGCTGGGGATGGGCGGCCCGGGCACGGCGATGACGGCACTCGTTGACACGCTCCGCGGGCCCGGCTACCCTTCCCGCCGACCCGCCATACCGCAGACCTCACCGGACATTGGATGGCAGAAGCGCAGCGGCAACTGCTCCTGGATGACCGGGCCGTCGAGCGGACGCTCGCCCGGATGGCCCGCGAGGTCGTCGAGCTCAACGAGGGCGTCGCGGATCTCGCGATCGTCGGCATCCAGCGTCGCGGCGTTCACCTTGCCGCCCGCATTGCGGACGAGATCGAGCGTGCGGAAGGCGTTCGTCCGCCCGTCGGCAGCCTCGACATCACCCTGTATCGCGATGACCTGACGGCCATCGGCCCGCGGCCGGTGCTCGGCGAGACTCGCCTGCCACCGGCCGGTGTGGACGGAAAGCGGGTCGTCATCGTGGACGACGTCTGCTATACGGGCCGCACGGTGCGCGCTGCGCTCGATGAACTGGCGGACTTCGGTCGGCCCTCACGGATCGCGTTATGCGTTCTGGTGGACCGTGGCGGGCGCGAGCTGCCGATCCAGCCGGACATTGTCGGGCGTCACGTCGAAACGATGGGCAATCAGCGCGTCGACGTCCTGGTTCCCGAGCTTGACGGCCGGCTGGCGGTCGAGCTGAGCACCCGACCCGAAGCCACGGAATGAGCGATCTGCCCACGTTCCTCGGCAAGGATCTGATCGGTCTCGAAGAGCTGAGCCGTGAACAGATCGTTGCGATTCTCGACACGGCGGAGGCGTTCAAGGAGATCAGCGAACGCGCGATCAAGAAGGTGCCGGTGCTGCGTGGCAAGACGATCGTGAACCTGTTCTTCGAGGCGTCGACCCGGACGCGGATCTCGTTCGAGTTCGCGGAGAAGCGGCTGTCGGCGGATACCGTGAACATCGCGTCGTCGGGATCGAGCGTTCAGAAGGGCGAATCGCTGGTCGACACGGCGAGGAACCTGGAGGCAATGCGGATCGACATGGTCGTGATCCGCCATGCGTCGAGCGGGTCCGCCCGATTCCTGGCGGAGCGAATCCCGTCGAATGTGGTGAACGCGGGCGACGGCCGGCACGAGCATCCGACACAGGGCCTGCTCGACATGCTGACGATGCGGGACCACCGGGGGCGGATCGAGGGACTGAAGGTGTGCATTGTCGGCGACGTACTTCACAGCCGTGTCGCCCGCTCGAACATCTGGGGCCTCGTGAAGCTGGGCGCGGAGGTTGGTGTATGTGCGCCTCGCACGCTGCTGCCGGTCGAGATCGAAGCGCTCGGCGTGAAGGTGTTCGACCGCGTGGAAGCCGCGATCGAGTGGGCCGACGTCCTCAACGTGCTGCGGCTCCAGCTCGAACGCATGCAGGCCGGGTTCGTGCCGAGCCTGCGCGAGTACAACAGGCTGTTCGGAATCTCGCGTGAACGGATCGAACGAACCGGCCGCGATATCCTGATCCTGCATCCGGGCCCGATGAATCGCGGTGTGGAGATCGACAGCGATGTGGCTGACGGGCCACACTCGGTAATTCTCGACCAGGTCACCAACGGCGTCGCTGTCCGCATGGCGGTACTGTTTCTGCTGGCTGGCGGCGCACCCGAACGGGCCGAGGCGGCCAAGGGAGGCGCCTAGGCGATGGGTACGACACGCAACGACCGCAACAACGTACCGATCCTGCTGCGCGGCGGCCGCGTGATCGATCCGTCGACCGGGATCGACACAGTCGCCGACGTGCTGCTGGCCGACGGCGTGGTGAAGGACGCCAGCCAGGAGCTCGGCGTGCCCGATGGCGCCGATGTCCGTGATGTCTCCGGCCTGATCGTCTGTCCGGGTCTGATCGACGTGCACGTACACCTCCGTGAGCCGGGCGGCGAGCACAAGGAAACGATCCGGACCGGCGCCCTGGCCGCGGTCGCGGGCGGGTTCACCGCGGTGTGTGCCATGCCGAACACCGATCCACCGGTAGACGACCCGGCGGCGGTCGGATTCGTGAGCGCGCAGGGCCTTCGATCCGGCGGCGCGCGAGTGTACCCGACGGGTGCGGTATCCGTCGGACAGCGAGGCAAGCGACTGACGCAGATCGGCGAGATGGTCGACGCGGGCGCCGTTGCGATCACGGATGATGGGAGGCCGGTCAGGACCGCGGGCCTGATGAGGCTGGCGCTGTCGTACGCGCGAACGCTCGGCATTCCTGTTGCCAGCCATTGCGAAGACACCAGTCTGTCGCGTGGCGGTTCGATGAACGAAGGCATCATGTCGACTCGCCTCGGCATCATCGGCATCCCGAACGCCGCTGAGGACGTGATGATCGCGCGAGACATCCTCCTTGCCGAGCTGACCGGTGGCCGCCTCCACATCCAGCACGTGTCGACGCGTCGAGGTGTCGAGATGATCCGCCAGGCGAAAGCGCGCGGCATCGCGGTCACCGCGGAAGGAACGCCGCACCATTTCACATTGACGGATGCCGCGGTCGAGGGATACCGGACCGAGGCGAAAGTGAATCCGCCACTCCGGTCCGCGGCCGATCGCGATGCGGTCATCGAAGGCGTCGCGGATGGCACGCTCGACGTCATTGCGACCGACCATGCACCGCACCATTACGACGAAAAGGAGCAGGCCTTCGACGACGCGCCGTTCGGCCTGATCGGCCTCGAGACGGCGCTCGGTCTCACGATTTCGGAACTGGTCGAGAAGGGCGCACTCACCCTGCCGCAGCTCGTGGAGCGGATGAGCTGCGCGCCCGCGAAAGCGTTCGCGCTCGAGGGCGGCACGCTGCGCCGCGGCTCGCCCGCCGATGTCACTGTCTTCGATCCAGCCGTCGAATGGCAGGTCGATCCGACCGCGTTCCGTTCGAAGAGCAGAAACACGCCGTTCGGCGGCCGCATGCTGCGCGGCCGCGCGTGCCTCACGATCGTGGATGGCTGCGTTGTGCACGACACAACGGCCGGGCGGGCAACGGAGCCGGCGTGAGCGAGCGGAGCTGGCCGGATCCCAGGCAATGGGTCGGTGATGCTCCCTACCCATGGCCCGCGGCTGCATGGCTGAAGCACGGCGATTCCCATGTGGCGTGCTACACGGTCGTCGCCGCCGGTCACGCGCTGGATGCGGCCGGCCGGAGCGTCATCGAAATCGAACTGGCCGACGCCCGCGGCGCCGTCGCCGGATGGTTGCTGGCGGATAGCGGCGAGGATTGGCTACGGCCCGGTGTATACGTCGGCGTTCGCGGCACCATCACCCTCGCCGGCGGACGGACCCTGGTCGATATCGCCGAAATCGCGCCCGTCCGCGTCGGTCTCGACGACCTCACACTGTTCCTGCCGCACACCGCCGCCGACCTCGATGTTCTCGAGGCCGAACTCAACCGGCTGATCGGGTCGGTTGCAGACGCCGGGTTGCGCGCTGTGCTCGAACACCTGCTCGCCAGTGACACCGAGATCGGCCGCGGGTTCCGGCTCGCGCCGGCCGCCACCCGCAACCACCACGCCTGCCTCGGTGGTCTCTTCGAGCACACTGTTTCCGTCGCCCGCCTCTGCGACTTCGCCGCCGCACACTACGGCGATGCAATCGATCGCGATCTGCTCATCGCGGGCGCACTGCTTCACGACATCGGCAAGGTCCGCGAGATCGGCGCGCGCGCCGGGTTCCCGTATACCGACGAAGGCCGCCTGCTCGGACACATCCTGCTCGGGCTCCGCATGACGGGCGATGCCGCGCGCGAAACCGGTCTCGCGCCCGATACCCGCCTGCTCCTCGAACACCTCATTGCGAGCCACCAGGGCCGCTTTGAATGGCAGAGCCCCCGCCAGCCCAGCACCATCGAAGCCGTCGTACTCCACCACATCGACGATCTCGACGCCAAGGTCGACCATGTGCGTGCTGTTCTCGATACTGTCGAGGCCGGCTGGACCGCCAGGGATCGATCGCTCGGACGGGAACTGCTGCGCCACTCGCCGGACGGCCGTGGCGCAGCTCGACCCGGTCAGGCCGTGACAGCCGCGCAGTCCTCGCCCCCTCCGACAAAGAAGACGCGAAAGACCCGGAAGCGGCCGAAGAAAAAGAAGACGGCCAGAAAGACCATGAAAAAAGCGAAGCGTGCCACCTCAGAACGCGCTGCAGCACCGCCGAAACCCGCAGACGTAACCGGCCGCGAGGCCGCGAGGCCGCCCATCATCGAACCGGGCATGCCCGGTTTCATCGATACCGATACTCTGGACCTCTTCGAGCAGCAGTAGACGGGCGATTCCGGCTGTCCGGGTCCCGGGCAGTCGGGCCGCCATAAGAAGAACCCCGCGGTCTCCGGAGAGATCGCGGGGTCGTATCGATCAGTGGCCAGCCGCGCAAACTGCGTCGGGTCCAGGCTCAGAGCCCGGCTACGTGCCTGGCGAGCTGCGACTTCTTTCTCTGCGCGCGGTTCCGGTGCAGGTAGTTGCGCGAGGCGAGGCGGTCGAGGAGCATGTACGCCTCCTTGAGCGCCCGCTGCCCCGCTTCGGCGTCCTCAGCGGTCAAGACATGCTTGATCGCGGTCTTGATGCGCGAGCGCTGCGCCCGGTTGTGCAAGCGACGCTTGCGTTCCTGTCGCATCCGCTTTTTCGCGCTGGCCGAATTCGCCAAGAGCCGACCTCCGTACGACGTTTCAGACGTTGGGAATCAGACTGTAAATTGTAGTTACGCGAGCCCGTACTGTCAACGCCGGGGACGGTGCTGCGGGACGGACTCGCCCGCCCGAGCGGTGGGGTGGGATGTGGCCGCCGGGCGCCGGCCCATGGTGGCCGGAGGCGGGCCGGGCGGGGTGGCGAGTGCCCAGTGGCAGCGGTAGCTTGGCGGTCCATGGATGCGCTCATCCTCGTTCCCGTCCTGCTTTTCTCGTTCGTGGCGCACGAGTTGGCGCACGCGTGGGTCGCGTATCGCCAGGGCGACATGACGGCGTACGAGCAGGGCCGTGTGACGTTGAATCCGATACCGCACGTCGATCTGTTCGGCACGATCCTGGTGCCGGCGATGCTGATCGCATCGGGGTCCGGCTTCCTGATCGGCTGGGCGAAGCCGGTGCCGGTGGTGCCGGCGAACTTCAGGAACCCGCGGCGTGGGGACATCCTTGTTTCGCTGGCCGGTGTTGCGGCGAATTTCGCGATCGCGGTCGTGTGTACATTGCTGATGATCGTGGTGCGGACGGCCACAGGTACGGGCATCACGCCGGGTTGGGTGCTGCACGTCGAGCGCGTGCTTTCGGTGGGCATTTCACTGAACTTCCTGCTGGTCGTGTTCAATCTGTTGCCGATCCCGCCGCTGGACGGATCGCGGCTGGTCTATCATGTGCTGCCGCAGCGGGCGGCGCTCGCGTACGAGCGGATGGAGAAGTTCGGCCTTCTCGTGTTCGTGCTGCTGCTGTTTACGGGGAAAATCTCGTTCGTGCTGTGGCCGGCCAGGGCGCTGGAAGGTCTTTCCTGGACACTGATCGAATGGTCGACGTAGGCGCCGCATCGCGGTCGCGAGCGGTCGATGATGGCGCGTTCGTGGTCGAGCTGGAGCGCTTCACGGGTCCGCTGGACCTGCTGCTGCACCTGATCCGCGAGCAGGACATCGACATCTTCGATATCCCGATCTCGCAGATTACGGGGCAGTTTCTGGGCGCGCTCGAGGGTGTCGAGCGTCTGGGCCTGGACCGTGCTGGCGAGTTTCTGGAGATGGCGGCACTGCTGATCCGGATCAAGGCGCAGATGGTACTGCCGCGTCGGGCGGAGGAAGGCGAGGCGATCGGGGATCCGCGGGCGGAGCTGGTGCGCCGGCTGCTGGAGTACGAGCACTTCCGCGAAGCCGCGGTCCTGCTGGAGGCGGCGGAAACGGATCGGCGCCGGTGGCATCGGCGCGGCTGGGTCCCAGCTCGACCCTCGCCGTTGCCTGTGGTCGAGCTGACGCTGGACTGGTCGGATGTGTTAGGTGCTGCGCTCGCAGTGGGCGAGCGGAAGGTGCCGCGGCCGGACCACCATGTCATGACGCGTGCGGTTCCCCTCGAGGACAAGATCGGTCTGATCGTACAGGTATTGAAGCGGTTCCCGCGGGTGGAGTTCGGCCGGCTGGTACAGCCGTATGCGGACCGGCTGCACACGGTGATGACGCTTCTGGCGGGCCTGGAGTTGTCGAAACGCCGTGAAGTCTCGATGCGGCAGAGAGTTCCATTCGAGACACTGTGGTTGTACAGGGGGAAGGACACGGCGGCGACGGATGAGGCTGACGCAGATCGTTGAAGCATTGCTGTTCGCGAGCGACGCGCCGCTGACGGCGGCGGATCTCGCGCGCGTGGATGAGCGCCTTGACGAGGACACGGTCGTCGCGGTGATCGACGAGCTTCGCGACGAGTACGATCGTCACGAGCGCTCATTCACGGTGGTCGAGGTTGCGGGCGGCTATCAGTTGCTTACGCGCCCCGAGTTCGAGGTGGTCCTCGACCGGTACCAGACCGTACCGCAGTCGGCGAAGTTGTCGATGCCGGCCCTCGAAGTACTGGCGATAATCGCGTACCGGCAGCCACTCGGTCGCGCGGAGATCGAAGAGATCCGCGGCGTTCAGTCGGCGGCCGTGCTGCGCACGCTGCAGGACCGCGACCTGATCGAGCCGGTTGGCCGTGGTGAGGGCCTCGGTCGTCCGATGCTGTATGGCACGACCAACAGATTTCTCGAGCATTTCGCGTTTCGCTCGCTCGAGGACCTGCCGCGACCCGATGAGTTGCCGGTCGTGCTGCGGGCCGCGTCCGAGCGCGGCGGCGTGCCATTCGGCCCGCCCGACGATCCCACCGAGCCATCGCCACTTTCCGGCGATGCGGAGGCCGAGGCGGACGAACTCCATCTGCGCGTCCACCCCGCGCGTGACGAGGCCGAGCCGCACGCGACGGGTGAGTCCGCGATAGAAGCCGCGGCGGCCGCAGTCGCCGCTTCAATGGGAGTCGCGGAGGGTGCAGACACGGCTGTCGATGCCGACACTGACGAGGACCTGGACAGCGACGCGGACCTGGACGTGGGCGACGATGACTCCGATGTCGCGCGATCCGAAGCGATCGAGGCGGAGGCCGGATCAGCTTCGCGGGATTGACTGTGGAGCCGGTTCGCCTGCAGAAGCATCTGGCGCGGGCGGGAGTGGCGTCGCGTCGCGCGGCCGAGACGCTGATCGAGGCGGGACGCGTTCGCGTGAACGGCGAGATCGTACGCGAGCCGGGCACGAAGGTGGACCCGACGCACGACCGTGTCGAGGTCGACGGCCGGCCGGTCGTCGTCGGGCCGGTCGAGTGGGTCGCGTTGAACAAGCCGCGGCGCTGCGTATGTACCCGGCACGACCCGCAGGGGCGTCGCACCGTCTACGATCTGCTGCCCGCGGCGATGAAGACGCTGGCCACTGTCGGCCGGCTCGATGCGGACAGTGAAGGACTGCTCCTGTTGACGAATGATGGTGACGCAGCGAACCGGTTGCTGCACCCGCGCTACGGCGTGCAGCGCGAATACGTGGCGCACGTCACTGGCCGGCCGGACAGGGCAACGATCGACCGTCTCGAACGGGGTGTCGAACTCGAGGATGGAACGGCCCGCGCGGAGTCGGCCCGGCTGATCGCAACCGATGAAGGAACGGCGATCTCACTGACACTGACCGAGGGCCGCAAGCGCGAAGTCCGACGCATGCTCGCGGCTGTCGGACACCCGGTCCGTTCCCTCGTGCGGGTACGGTACGACGGCATCGAGCTGGGGACCCTGCAACCGGGCCAATGGCGAAGACTGGATCCCGGCGAGATCGCGCGCTTCGAACGATAGGACTTACGGCAACGCACACGGCGGGAACGGGATTCGATCGATGGACATGAAGGGGAGGAATGTGCTGTTGCTCGGCGGCTCCGGCCTGGTCGGGATGTCGGTGGCCAGGGAGCTGATGCCGCACTCGCCCGCCCGGCTGATTGTGTGCGGATTGACACAGGCCGACTCGCAAGCGGCGGTGGACGAGCTGCTGGCGGATCCGGCTCTCGGTCGCGAGACCCGCGTCGAGGCGGAGTGGGGCGACATCTTTCTGCCGGAGTCGATGCGCGAGCGTCGTCGCAGCGATGTCGTGGCGGACCCGGCGCTTCGCGGCAAGTTGCTCGACGACCTGTACGGCGAGCTGACCGAGGAGGTCCTGACGCGGTCGGCGCTGGGCACCATGCTGCGGCGCCACAAGCCGCACGCGATTGTCGATGCGATCAATACGGCCACAGTGCTGGCGTACCAGAACGTCTTCGACAGTGCGGCACACCTTCGCGAGCATGCCGATACGGCGTCGCTCGCAGATATCGAGACACACCTTTCGACGCTGTACATGCCGCAGCTGATCCGCCACGTGCAGGTCGCGCTCGAAGGGATGCGCCGTGCCGGTACCGGGCTGTACGTCAAGATCGGCACGTCGGGCACGGGCGGCATGGGACTCAATGTTCCGTTTACTCACTCCGAGGAGCGGCCGAGCCGGATGCTGCTGGCGAAGGCGGGCATCGCCGGGGCGCACACGCTGCTGCTGTACCTGATGGCGAGGACGCCGAACGCACCTGCGGTGAAGGAGATCAAGCCTACGGCGGCGATCAGCTGGAAACGGATCGCGTATGGCGAAGTGAAACGCGGCGGCCGGGCGGTGCAGTGCTGGGACGCGACGCGCGACATTCCGCTCGCCGACGCGTTCGACGGCACGCCGGACGTGTACGCGGAGACCGGTGAATCACTGCGCGGCGTGTATCTCGATGCCGGCGAGAACGGCCTGTTCAGTCTGGGCGAGTTCGAGACGCTGACGGCGCTCGGACTGATGGAGTTCATCACGCCCGAGGAGATCGCGCAGGATGTTGTGCGCGAGATGACGGGCCACCCGACCGGCCACGACGTCGTGGCGGCGCTCGACGCTTCGACATCCGGGCCGACCTATCGCGCGGGCATCATGCGGCATGCTGCGATGGAACGGATGACGGATCTCGAACGGGAGCACGAGGTCGATTCCGTCGCCTATGAAATGCTCGGACCGCCGCGGCTCTCGAAGCTGCTGTTCGAATCGGCGATCCTGAGCCGACTGTACGAGAATCTCGACGAGGTAGCGAAGCTGGACCCGGCGGATACGGCGGCAAGGGCCGAGCAGCTGGTGCGCGGCAGCACGGATCTGCGGGTCCGGATCCTGTCGATCGGACTGCCGATACTTCTTGCAGGCGGCGACCGCCTGATGCGCGGTCCGGCCGTGCGCGTTCCGCCGGCCGCAGGCCAGCCGAGCAGCGATCCACGGCTGCCGGAGAACGGCTGGGTGGACCTCCGTCCATCGAACTGGCGTAAATGGTGCACGCGAGCGGCCGCGATGCTCGAGGAATCCGGCGGCGCGGGCGCCGACCAGGGCTCGCAACGCGACCTCGAGGCGGGCGATCCGCGCAGCATCAGGCCGGGTCGGATGGCTGCATGGGTGTTCCGCGTGGAGGACCGTGGCGCGCGAATGAAGCGTTGACGATGCAGACCGGATCGACGACAGGAGGGTACGGGTTGGAACAGGCCGTCAGCAGAACGGACGTTCAGGCAAGCCGCGATGTCGTCGATCGCATCACTCGTGAGCTGCACAAGCGGGTGGTCGGCCAGGACCAGCTCATCGAGCGCCTGCTCGTGGGACTGCTCACGGGCGGTCACGTTCTGCTGGAAGGCGTCCCCGGCCTCGCGAAGACGTTGACCGTGCGGTCGCTCGCCGAGGCGATCGATGCGACGTTCGAGCGCATCCAGTTCACGCCCGACCTTCTGCCCGCCGATGTCGTGGGCACGATGATCTACAATCAGCGGACGGGCGAGTTCGCGGCACGCAAGGGTCCGATCTTCGCCAACCTCGTGCTGGCCGATGAGATCAACCGTGCGCCGCCGAAGGTGCAGTCGGCTCTTCTGGAAGCAATGCAGGAGCAGCAGGTCACGATCGGCGGCAACACGTTTCCCCTGCCAGACCCGTTCCTCGTGCTGGCCACACAGAATCCGATCGAGCAGGAAGGCACGTATCCGCTACCCGAAGCACAGGTCGACCGGTTCATGCTGAAGCTGAGGGTCACCTATCCGGATCGGGAAATGGAGAAACAGATCCTGCGCCGCATGGCCGGCCGGCCGCTGGCCGCGCTGGATCGTGTCGCGACGGCCGCGGACATCCGGTCGGCAAGGGCAGCGATCGACGAACTCTACGTCGACGAGAAGATCGAGGACTACATCGTCGATCTGGTTCATGCGTCGCGGACCCCGCAGTCGTACGGGATGCCAGAGCTGGTTCCGCTGATCGAGTATGGCGCATCGCCGCGCGCGACCATCAATCTGGCCATCTGCGCCAGGGCCATGGCGTTTCTTCGCGGCCGCGGTTACGTGCTGCCCGAAGATGTGAAGTCGGTGGCACCCGACGTGCTCCGGCACCGCATCATCACCAGCTTCGAGGCGGACGCAGAAGAAATCACCGCCGACGATGTCGTCGACCGGATCCTGTCCACCGTAGCGGTGCCCTGAGCGGTGCGCTGGTGGCCGTGGCGCGCGGTTCGTGAGGAGGCGGTCGCACCCGACACCTCGCCCGGCGCCCTGCCTCGCCGGGGCAGCGCAGGCGTTCCCCGCGAAATCCTGAAGCAGGTGCGCGAGATCGAGCTGCGCACGCGCGGCCTGGTCGATGCGATCTTCGGCGGCGAGTATCACTCGGTGTTCCGCGGCCAGGGCATGGAGTTCGCCGAAGTCCGCGACTACCAGCTTGGTGACGACATCCGCCACATCGACTGGAACGTCACGGCGCGCATGGCGCATCCGTACGTCAAGAAGCACGTCGAAGAGCGTGAGCTTACGGTGCTGCTGATGGTCGACCTGTCGGGGTCGGAGCAGTTTGGCACGCGCACCCGGTTCAAGGCGGAAGCGGCCGCCGAAGTCGCCGCGGTGCTCGCGCTGTCCGCGGTGCGGAACAACGACCGCGTCGGCCTGATCATATTCACGGACCGCGTCGAGCACGTCGTGCCGCCGAAGAAGGGGAGGCGGCACGTGCTGCGCCTCATTCGCGATGTTCTGGCTTGGGTGCCCGACGGTCGAGGCACCGATATCGCCGCCGCGCTCGATTATGCGGCTCGCCTGCTCTCGCACCGCGGCATCATCTTCGTGATGAGCGACTTCATTCCATCGGCGGATACGCGTCCGACGGAATCGTGGGAGAAGACGCTGCGGACCGTGGCACGGCGTCACGACGTCGTTGGCGTATCGATCACGGACGTCGCCGACAATGTTCTTCCGGACGCGGGACTGCTCGTGCTGCGCGATCCTGAGACTGGCCACGAGGTGGCGGTGGATACGGGCCGGCCGGCGGTGCGCGGCGATTTCGAGCGTGCCGTCGAAACCGAGCAGGCCGAAGTCAGACGTCTGTTCCGCAGACTGGGCATTGACGAGATCGAAGTACGCACGGACACGTCGCCGGTCCGGCCGCTGCTCGAGTTCTTCAAGCGGCGTGAGCGGAAGCTGAAGCGATGAGGCCGTCCGTCGCCAGACCGGCATTTGTTCTTGCCTTCGCCCTGCTGCCGGTCGTTGTCGAAGGGCAGGAAGTCCGAACAGCGGTCGTTCCGGACAGCATCCATGTGGGTGACATCTTCCGGGTCGCGGTCCGGGTTCTCGTGCCGGCAGGTGCAGTGGTCGTGTTTCCGGACACGCTCGCCGTCCCCGCCAACGTGGAGGCGGCGGCACGGCGGGAGACGACGGTGGACAGCACGGAGGACGGCCGCATGGCCCACACGGCGGTGTATCCTCTGACGGCCTGGCGGACCGGCCCGGTCGAACTGCCGCCGACGACGTTGGCGGTAGTGTTGCCGCATGGCGAATCGGAGGTCGAAGCGACGTTCCGCCCGTTCAACGTGACGACGCTGCTGCCGGGCGACACGGCGGAGATCGAGCCGCGACCGGCCAGGGACGTGGTCGGGTCAAGCCGGCTGCTGTGGCCGTTCGTGGTGGGCGCGTTGCTGGTACTTGCCGCGCTGGCGCTCGGCATGTGGGTCTGGCGGAGACGTCGCCCTGTTGCGCTGGCGGAGGCTGGCGTCCTGCCACGCGATGCGGCGCTGGCCGAACTGGACAGAATTCGCAAGCTCGGGTACCTCGAACGCAACGACCTGAAAGCGTTCTACACGGCGGTGGCGAGCGTGCTGCGGCGCTATACGGCCCAACTCGACCCGCGCTGGGGCGCCCAGCTGACCACTACGGAGCTGTGGCGTTCGATGCGGCGAGTCCTCGACGATCCCTCGCCCGTACCGGCCGGCGGGCAACCGGGTGCTGAAGAGGATGGCTCGAACGAGGCGGTCGAGTTGTATTCAATGCTGGGGCGGGCCGATCTCGTGAAGTTCGCACGGGCCCGTCCGGCGGTGGCGGAGGCCGGCGCGGTATGGTCCGAGGCTCGGGGCTGGGTCGAGCAGTACCCGCCGCCGCAAGCGGAGCCGGGCCCCGGCGAGGAGGAGGGATGAGCATCGGATTCGGCAATCCATGGGCGCTGGTGCTCCTGCTCGTGCTGCCGATCTGGGTCTACCGCATGCGGCATCACGGGAGTGGTGCGCTGACTTTTTCGCGCGCGTCGACGGTGGAACGGCTGGCCGGAGCCGGTGCGGCGCGGCTGGCCCGGGTGCCCGGGTGGCTGCGCGGCCTTGCTCTGGTCGGGCTGATACTGGCGCTGTCGGCGCCGCGTACCGGCGCGTCGGTCGTGGATGTGAACGCGGAGGGTATCGCGATCGTGATCGCCATCGACATATCGAGTTCGATGCTGGCGGAAGACTTCGCGCCGCGGAACCGGCTGACAGTGGCGAAGCAGAAGGTCATGGAGTTCGTGCAGGGCCGGCGCCACGATCGGATCGGGCTGGTCGCGTTCGCGGGCGAAGCGCTGACGCAGGTGCCGATCACCATCGATTATCCGGTCATCTACCGCGCGATCGAGGAGCTTCAGGCCGGAACGGCGCAACTCGAGGATGGTACCGCAATCGGGACGGCGATCGCGACGGCCGCGAACCGGCTGCGCCGCGCGCCAGGCGAGTCGCGGGTCATGATCCTGATGACGGATGGCGAGAACAACCGCGGCGAGATCGATCCGATCACGGCCGCGCAGGCGGCGGCCGTCTATGACATCAGGGTGTATACCATCGGCGTGGGCACGGACGGCGTGGCGCCGATTCCGATAGCGACATCGCCGATGGGCCTGCAGTACGCAACGCTGCAGGTGCACATCGATGAAGAACTGCTGACGGAGATCGCAGACCTGACCGGCGGCCGGTATTTCAGGGCCACGAACGAGACTGCGCTCGACAGCATCTATGGGCAGATCGACGCACTCGAGAAGAGCGACGTGGACATCCGCCAGTACGTCGAGTATACGCCGCACTACCTGCCGTTTCTGCTGCTGGCCGGGCTGGCGCTGGCAGGCGAGTGGACACTGCGCGCCAGCCGGTGGGGGAGAGTACCGTGAGCTTCAGCCGACCCGAACTGCTCGGATTCGCGCTCGTCGCGCCGATCCTCGCCGCACTGGGCGTGTGGGCGTACGGGCAGCGCCGGCGGGCGGTGGCACAGGCGCTGGCGGATCGCGAACTGATCGGCCGGCTCGGTGCGGCGCACCTGCTCAGGTTTCCGCGGATCCGTCTCGTGCTGATCGCGGGCGCTGCCGGTCTGCTCGCGCTGGCCGCGGCGGGACCACGCTGGGGCACGCGCGTTGTCGAGGGTGTGAGCAGTTCGCGCAGCGTCGTACTGGCCCTGGATGTTTCGAAATCGATGCTCGCCGAAGACACGCGGCCGAACAGGCTCGAGCGCGAGCGGCTGTTCGTGCGGCGTCTCATGCGCGAGATGCAGGGCGACCGGCTCGGACTGGTCGCGTTCGCGGGCCGTGCGTACGTCCTGTCGCCACTCACCGTCGATCATGGCGCGCTGAACCTGTACGTGGACGCGCTCGATCCGGACATCGTGAGCCAGGGCGGTTCCTCACTCGCGTCCGCCCTGATTCAGGCCGTGGACCTCGCCCGTGGCGCGGCCGAGACCGCGGCCGACCGGGCCGTCGTGCTGATATCGGATGGCGAAGCGCTCGAGGACGTTTCGGCCGTGCAGACCGCCGCCGATCGCGCGGCGAGGGCCGGCGTGAGGGTCTTCACCATCGGCGTCGGTACGGCGGCCGGCGCGCGAGTGCCGGAGCTTGACGCGGTCGGAACCCGGATCGGCTACAAGGTCGACGAGAATGGCGAGACTGTCGTGTCGCGACTCGACGAAGCTCTGCTGAAACAGATCGCGGATCGCACGCGTGGTGCGTACTACGCGCTAGACGATGCCGGCTCGACGGCGCGCCTGATGTCGGCGCTGGGCGGCGTGGCCAGGACCGACAGCGAGTCGGGCAGACGAGTCGAGCCGCGGGAACGTCACGCGGTCCTCATCGCACTGGCACTGCTGCTGCTCGTGATCGATAGCCTGATCGAGTACGGCCGCGGGCGCCCGCCCGCCGGCTTGCGGGCGCTGCGGATGAACAGGGCTGCCCGCACAGCGGCGCTGATCCCCCTGTTCCTGCTCACGTCCGCCGCGGGGCCAGGCGACATCGAGCGTGGCAACCGACACTACCGCGCCGGCCGGTATGCTGAGGCGGTCGAAGCGTACCAGTCCGCGCTGCGCGGCGGCTCGGATACGAGCGAGCTGCGCTACAACCTCGGCACCGCGCTGCTCCAGCTCGGCCGCTACGATGAGGCGGAGCAGCATTTCAGGGCCGCGCTCGACGCGGTGGATCCGGACCTGCGGGAACGCACGTTCTACAACCTCGGCAACCGGTTCCTCGAAGGCGCACGCAATTCGACCGATCCGGCCAGTCAGGGTCCGCTCCTCGGGTCCGCGATCGAGGCGTACCAGCGCGCATTGCGCATTGACCCGCGTGACCTCGACGCGAAGTGGAACCTCGAGATGGCGATACGCGACGAGATGCAGAGCGAGCAGCCATCGCAGAGCGGTGACGAGCAGCAGGAAGGCGAGCCGGACGAGCAGCAGCAGGAGGGACAGGGCGGTGGCTCGCCGCAGGACGCCGAACAGCAGGAAGAGCCGTCGCAGAGCGCGTCCGACCGGATGCCGCTGACGCAGGAGCAGGCCGATCGCGTCCTGAGCGCGGTCGAGCAGGATGAACGGGACCTGACGCGCGAGAAGCTGCGCAAGGGTCAACGCCGGACGCCGGTGCGCCGGGACTGGTGAACCGCGGATGCTGGCGTATCTGTTCGCCGTCGCCGCGATCGCCTCGCCGGCACTCCAGGACTCGGTCCGGGTGTCAGCCGCGCTCAGCGACGACAGCATCGTGGTGGGTAACACGGTCCGTCTCGAGGTCTCGGTCGAGACGAGCGGCGCACGGCCACAATCGATCGAGCTCAGCCCGCTGCCCGCGGGGTTCGACGTCATCGGCCGCGAAACCGGCACAACGGTCGCCACGAGCCTGACCGGCGGACGCCGGATCATAACCACGCAGAACTGGCTCATTATCGGACGCGTGCCTGGCAGCTACACGTTGCCTTCTGTCCGCATCTTCGTTGGCCAGCGGATCCACCGAACCAGCCCTTTGCCGATCGTCGTGCTGGAAGGCCCTTCACGGGAGGCGCCGCCGAACGCGGTCGACCGGGTCCGGCTACGGGGTCGACTCGAACCCGAACGGATCTACGTCGGCCAGCAGGTCACCTTCATCGCGGAAGCCGAGTTCCCACGTTCACTGCGACACCGCCAGACCCGGCCGGCGCAGTACATGGCGCCGAACCCGTCCGGTTTCTGGGCGCAGGATCTGCCCGATCCCATCGTGATCGGATTGCTCAGCATCGACGGCGAGCTATACGATACGCAGTCGTTTCGTCGCGCCTTTTTCCCGCTGATTCCGGGCGAGCACACGTTCCCGCCGGCACGGCTGGCGTTCGAATACCGCGCCACGCTGGGCCTGCGCGCAGAATCGCGCGAGCTGCTTTCCGATTCGCTGATCGTCGAGGTGCTGCCCGTGCCCGAAGAGGGCAGGCCGGCGTCGTTCAACGGCGCGGTCGGCCAGCTCGCGATGGTGACATCGGTCGACGATGACCGACTGAGCGTCGGCGAAGCGACGCGACTGGTCGTCGAGGTCAACGGCAAGGCTAATGTGAAGGCACTGCCGGCGCCCGTGTTTGATGCGCCCGAAGGTCTCGAGGTGTTTCCGCCGACCGAGAGCGCGGAAGTCGAGACGTCGTCCCCGGAGCTGGGTGGCGTGAAGCGATTCGAATGGGTGGTCGTCCCCAACGAACCCGGCCGAATCGTGATTCCACCCATCGAATACGTCGCATTCGATCCGATCGAGGAGCGCTTCAACATCATGCGCTCGGATTCGATCATGCTTCAGGTCACCGGCCAGCGCGCCGGGGCCGTGCCCGGCATCGACCTCCGGCCGATCCGCGGCCGTCCGTCAGGCGGAACTCCGGCATGGGTGCTGTCACCCGCCTTCGCGCTCGCGCAATTCGTTCCATTGCTCGTGCTGTTCGCTGCGTGGTGGAGCCTGCGGGAACGCCCGGCGCCGGGATCAAGGCGAGTCGCCGACGACCGCAACCGCCGGTTCGACGAGCTTCAGCAGGAAGCACTCGCGGCGGATCGCGGGTTCTGGGGTCGTCTGACCGAAGCGATCCGGGTTTCGATTGCGGAAGCGCTAGGGGCGCCGGGCTCGAGGCTGGCGCCTGTCGACACCCTGCACAACGCGATGCTGGCTGCGGGTGTGCCTCGGGCGACCGCGGCGGCCGTGGCGGAGTTGCTGAACGGACTCGACCGGATCCGGTACGCTCCGGGCGAGGTCACGCCGGCCGACGCGCCGGCGATGGTCGACCGCGCTCGCCACGTGCTCGATGCCATGGCGTCCTCGCTCGCGAAGGCGACGGGCCGCGGCGCCGCCAGGCCGGCCGGCATCGCGCTGCTGTTCCTGGCACCCGCAATGGCGAACGGCCAGGCTACCGCCTTCGATCGCGCCGTGACCGCCTATCGAGCCGCGGACTACGAAGCCGCAGCCGACGCATTTCTCGAACATGTCGCATCCCATCCCGCCGATGCCGACGGCTGGTACGACGCGGGCAACGCCCTGTTCAGAGCGGGGCAGACAGGCCAGGCCGTGGCGTCGTGGGTGCGGTCGATCCGGCTGCGGCCAAGGCACATCGACGCGCGCGCCAACCTCGAGATGGTGGCACCGGCGGCGCTCGAGTTCGTGCCGCCGGTTGCGTCGATCACACCGCGCGAAACACTGCTCGCGCTCGCGGGCATCTGGTGGATCACGTTGCTGCTGCTCGCAGTGCGCATCCGTGGGCGCCGGTCAGTGCGCGCGATCACCACCGCCGCGCTCGGGTCCATCGCGCTTGTAGCACTGCTCGGCTTTGCGGGCCTCGGACAGGGCGCCGCCGCCGTGAGCCTCGGTGATGCCACGGTACGCGCCGATCCGGCACTCAAGGGCGAAGCGCTCGAGAGACTGCCGGCCGGCGTACTCGTCGAGGTGATCGACAGACGCGACGACTGGATTCGCGTGCGGACCGGCCCGGGTGTCGAAGGCTGGGTTGACGTGTCTCTCGTCGAAGAGGTCTGACCGCGGCGTGGCTTGACCCGACCCGGCCGGCCCCTATACTTCGCGCGGCGAACCCCTCACCCATGGCCGAGGCCGCATGCGCCCGTTCCCGAACCTGACGGTCGTCGAGCACCCCCTCATCCAGCACAAGGTGGCGCTGCTCCGACGTACCGATACCTCGAAGAAGCTGTTCCGTGAGCTGGTCGAGGAAATCACGCTGCTCCTTGGCTACGAAGTCACGCGTGACCTGCCGCTCGAGGTCGTTCAGCTCGACACGCCGCTCGAAAACACGCACGGCATGGTTGTGAGCGGCAAGAAGCTTTCCCTCATACCCGTGCTGCGCGCCGGACTCGGAATGGTCGAGGGCATGCTGAAGCTGGTGCCATCGGCACGGGTCGGACACGTCGGTCTGTATCGCGAGCACGATTCGCTCAAGCCGGTTTCCTACTATTTCAGGATCCCGGAGGCGCCCGAGTTGCGCGACTTCGT
>DATKCF010000116.1:0-5544 GCA_035513345.1 Longimicrobiales bacterium | reverse complement strand
GAGAGGCTCCATGTCCGTACGCATAAGACTCCGAAGGGTTGGCCGGAAGGCGCAGCCGTACTACCGGGTGGTGGTCGCGGATTCGAGGACGCCGCGCGACGGTTACTACCTGGACACGGTGGGATTCTACAACCCGCGGACGCGGCCGGCGGAGCTGCGAATGGACCTGTTGAAGGTCGATGAGTGGGTTTCGAAGGGCGCGGGGATGTCGACGACAGTCGCGTCGCTGGTCCGGAAGGCGAGGCGCGGTGGCGACGACTCGGTGGCGTTGATGGCCGCGGACTCGCCAGCGGGCCGGACGGCGCCGGCGCGCGACGCTGGCGAACCGGCGAGTGCACCGGCGCCCTCGCCCGCGGCCGCCGCCGTGGCTGAACCCGTAGCTGCCGCGGCCGAGCCCGCCGTCGCCGTGGCTGAACCCGTTGCCGCCGTGGCCGAGCCCGCCGCGGACGTGGCGGAGCCTGCGGACGAGCCGGCCGCCGAATCGGTTGCAGCGGCAACTGACGAAGCGCCGGTGGCCGAGGCGGAGCCGGACGCCGTGGCGCAGGAAGCGTCGGGCGAGCCGGAGGCTCCGGAGAAGCCCGGGGAGTAGCACGTGCCGGACGCGGCGGCTCGGCCCGGTGAGCCGAGCCATCTCGTGGTCGGCCATGTTGCGCGTGCGCACGGCACGAAGGGCGAAGTTTTCGTGTGGCCGCTGACGGACCAGCCGGAGAACGTCTTCGCGGAAGGCGAGGCCGTGATCCTGGGTGATTCGGAAGGCCGGATAGGTGAAGACGCGATGACCGTCGAAGTCGATCGCGCGCGCCCGTTCAAACGCGGGCTGCTGGTCGGGTTCGACGGGTATCCGGACCGCACGGCGGTGGAACCGTTTGCCGGCCGCTACCTGTTGAGGCCGCGCGAGACGCTGGCCGCGCCGGAGCCGGGGGAGTGGTACTACCACGAGCTTCTGGGGCTCGAAGTCGAGACGGTGTCGGGCGAGAAGGTGGGGCGGGTTCGCGAAGTCTTCGAGCTGGACCCGACGGACATGCTGGATGTGGTGGACGAGGCTGGCAAGTCGCGGCTGATCCCGTTCGCCGAGCGCATCGTCCGGCAGGTGGACGTGGCGGGCGGCCGTCTGGTGATCGAGCCGCCGGAGGGGTTGCTCGAACTGTAGCTGGACCTCTGGTGGGTCCGCGGGCCCCTCGAGTCCGCGAAGGGAAGCGGCGAGGACGACATGCGGATCAACATCGTCACGATCTTCCCGGCCTTTTTCGAGGCGCCGCTGTCGCTCAGCATACCGGGTCGCGCACGCTCGGCGGGTCTGGTGCAGTACCGGCTGGTCGATCTGCGCGAGTTCGCGCAGGACCGGCATCGCACGGTAGACGACACACCATTCGGCGGCGGTCGCGGGATGGTGATGAAGCCGGAGCCATTCTTCGATGCGGTCGCGGCGCTGGGCGGGCGGGGGCCCGTCGTCCTGATGTCGGCGCGCGGTCGCCGGTTCCGGCACGAGGATGCGGTGAAGCTGTCGCTCGAGTCCGAAGTGACGCTGCTGTGCGGGCACTACAAGGACGTGGACGAGCGGGTGGCGGAGCATCTGGCGACGGACGAAGTGTCGCTCGGCGACTTCGTCGTGAGCGGCGGCGAGTACGCGGCGCTCGCGATAACCGATGCGGTGGTCCGGCTTCTGCCGGGCGCGCTCGGCACGCACGAAGCGGCGGTCAGCGACTCGTTCTATGATGGAGGGCTGCTGGGTCCGCCGTCGTACACGCGGCCCGCGGAGTACCGCGGCTGGGCGGTACCGGAAGCACTGCTGTCGGGTGACCACGCTCGCATCGAGGCGTGGCGTCATGAAGAGGCGGAGCGGCTGACGCGGGAACGCCGGTCGGATCTGTGGCAGGCATACATGGGCAGGCGAGGCGGCGACTGAGCCGCCGGACGGATGCGCAACGCTTTGCGCGCGACAGGAGGATACGGCCATGGACATCATACAGGAAATCGAAAGCCAGCAGATGCGCACGGACATTCCATCGTTCGCGCCGGGCGACACGCTGCGTGTCAACGTTCGCGTCCGCGAGGGTGACAAGGAGCGGATCCAGGCTTTCGAAGGCGTCTGCATCGCGCGCAAGAACGGCGGTACCCGCGAGACGTTTACCGTGCGGAAGGTCTCGAGCGGCGTAGGTGTCGAGCGCATCTTCCCGCTACATTCGCCGTCGATCGAGACGATCGCCGTCGTGCGGCGAGGCCACGTCCGGCGCGCGAAGCTGTACTACCTGCGGGCGCTGCGCGGGAAGAAGGCACGGATCCGCGAGAAGCAGCAGTACGGCCCGAAGGAGTAGCAGCCGGTCAGCCGGCCGATGCCGGAAACCGGGAAGCGTCAGCGCAAACGTCGGCCGAAGACCGCGACCGGGAGACGACGCGCGGAGAAGCGTCGCCTCGAGAAGCTGCTCGAAGTCGAGCGCTCCTGTTGGGCCGAGGGCATCGAATGGGTGGCTGGCGTCGACGAAGTCGGCCGTGGCCCACTGGCGGGACCCGTCTTTGCGGCAGCCGTCATCCTGCCCGCCGGCATCACGATTCCGGGCATCGATGACTCGAAGCGTCTGGACGCTCGCAGAAGAGAGGCGCTGTTCGAGCAGATCCGCGCGCACGCGCACAGCGTCGGTGTCGGCGCCGCGAGCACCCGCGAGATCGACCGGCTGAACATACTCCGCGCTTCTCACCTGGCGATGCAGCGCGCGATCGCGCGACTCGGCGTCTGTCCGGGCCGCATCATTGTGGACGGCCTGCCCGTGCCCGAGCTTGGCGAGACGCACGTTGCCATCGTGGACGCGGACGCGAAAGTCCACTGTGTCGCCTGCGCATCCGTCATTGCGAAGGTCCTGCGCGACCGATTGATGCAGCGGCTGCACCGCCGGTACCCGGGCTATGGCTGGGCGGCGAACTGCGGATACGCGACGGCCGAGCACCGCGACGCGATCATTTCGCTGGGGTTCACGCCGCATCACAGGCGATCGTTCGAGTTGAAAACACAGCTCGAGATATTCTGAGGCCGGGGCCGGGCCGAGGCCCGGGCGGGCGTGGGGGCAGGCATGCATACGGAACATCTGCAGAACGTCAGTGTCGGGGCTGTCATCGGCGGCTGGCTGGTGGCCATCGCGGTGACGTCGCTCATGGTCTTCGTGTTCGAGGCGAGTGGTTTCGACACGCGCGGCGGTACCGCGAACTCGCTGGCGACGCTCGTAGCGGGAACGGCCGGCTTCGGGGCCGGCGGGTTCTTCACCGGTTTCCGCGCGCGCCGTGCACCGGTGCTGCACGGCATCGGTATCGGGCTTGCCTCGATCGTCGTCTGGGTCGTCGTGAACCTCGTGGCGACGATGGCAGGGCTGAGCTACGATCCCGGGCTGGGAACGGCGCTGACAATCGGCGTCGTGCTGGTCATGATTGTGGCCGCGGCCATCGGCGCTCTCGTCGGCTACAATCTGGCGTTGCGCGGGAAGCCCGGGCTGAGCGAAGAGTATCCTGGTAACGGCGTGGCCTGAGAGTCAGACGCCCGGATCGATCCCCTCGTCGTCGACCGGATCCACGGACGGCTGGTCCGCCAGCGTGTGGTAGAGGTAAGCGCGGGCGCGGGTCCACTCGCGCTCGACGGTACGAACAGACGAATCCAGTGCTTCGGCCGTTTCCACGACGGAGAGACCGCCGAAGAACCGGCATTCGACGACGCGCGCCATCCGTTCACTCCGCTCACCGAGCATATCGAGCGCCCGGTCGAGCTCGAGCAGATCGGTCGCTTCGGCATCCACGGTCGCCATGTCATCCTGAAGTGGAACGCGGATCCGGGTGCCGCCGCGCTTCGCGGCATGACGACGCCGGGCGTAGTCGATGAGGATGTGGCGCATGGCCTTGGAAGCGAACGCGAAGAACTGCGCGCGACTCTGCCAGACACCTTCCGGATTCTTCGCGAGTTTGACGTAGGCCTCGTGCACCAGCGATGTCGTGTCGATGGTGTGGTCGGGCCGGTCGAGCCGCAGATGCCTGCGCGCGATCTGCCGGAGATCGTCGTAGACCAGCTCGATCAGCCTGTCGAACGCTTCACCATCGCCACGGCTCCAGCGTTCGACGAGCCGGGTAATGTCTTCTCCAGTTTCCGCCATCGGAGCCCGCTGTCATGAACTGGTGGTTGGCCGCGATCGGTTCAGGATAGGCCGACCGGGGCGAACCGCGCAAAGAATGTCAGGATCGGTGTCGAGAATCTCGCAGGACGTGTGTCACGGGTTGCTGACCGAATCGGGATCAATCGTGGCCGTTTCGGTGATGACGGCGGACGAGCCGGGGTGGAGCCGGTCGTAGAACAGGGCCAGGTTCTCACCCACTGCAGTCGCTGATGGATACCTGATTGCTTCGTAACCGGCTCTGCGTGCAGCTGCAGCCACCTCCTGGCACGCCGTGAAGTCTTCGTCGGTCACGACATCGCCGTGGAGCCCCCACTCGGCTCGAACGGCGGCATCGGTAAGGTCGAGCACCTTTGCGAGCCGAAGTTCCACCGTGAGAAGATTGCGGGGCAACAGTTTCCGCACCTGGATCCCGGCACGGCTGGCACGCCGCGCTAGCTCGCGGAGCGCTGTTTCCGGTCTTAGCGCGAGGTAGACAGCGCCGAACTCGCCCGTGACATGAAAGCGGCCCGGCTCTCGCGTGCTCGCCGTCGCGGCAACCGTCATCGCCAAATCTGCGTGAGCCGGTCGCGTGTGACGGTACGCCAACCCGCGGAAGGGAACCCCTTCCGTCAGGTCGCCATCCCCGAATTAAGCGCGTAGAGCAAGCCGGTCAGCACCTCCAACCTGCCCTCGCTGATGAGGTCGATGGGTCGACGGCCCTTGAGCGCGGGAACCTCGGTCTCGAGCCACTCCCGGGCGTCCGGCGGTCGGCGAAACGTTTCCTTGAGTTCCACGAGGAACTCCTCGAGCGCCTCGAGTCGTGCCGCGAACACGGGAGACGGCTCGCCGCCGCTCCGCCAGCGATGTAGCGTGCTTTCGTCCGCCTTGATCGCCTCAGAGAGCTTCTGGTAGGAGAGGCCCAGGTACTCGTGGGCGCTCTCTATCGCTCGGACGTGCGGGCTCAGAACTGCCATGAATCCTCCTCGAACCTGTCACAAGCTACTTCGAGGGACTTGCATTTGCAAGTGCCGACCCGCGGCGGTCGGGTCGGTTCCGACCGGGACCGCCCTTTCCAGGTTTCAAATGGAGTACCGGTCACCTCCAGGCGTCAGCCCGCAGCGCAACCGCGTCCCGGTTGTTGGGCGTGGCCCCGACAGGCTACCTTTGCGCGGGCCGGTAGCTCAGCGGCAGAGCAGGGGCCTTTTAAGCCCAAGGTCGTGGGTTCGATCCCCACCCGGCCCATACGGAGTAATCTGCGCAGTGTCAAGTACCTTAAGGTGCAGTTAGTTCATCGCGTTCAGGGGTTCTGGGTTCGCTAAGTCACAAAGTAAGTGCCGTGACGCTCGAATTGCGCCGCCGGCCCCACCTCCTCCGCTCCGCCGCGTTTCTGAAAACCCTCGTTTGGACCTCTCTT
>DATKCF010000115.1:0-3292 GCA_035513345.1 Longimicrobiales bacterium | reverse complement strand
ACCCGCCGTATCGAGTCCTGCCTCTCGCGGGCCTCGTCACGCGCCTTCCGCTCCTCGCGGTTGCGGTCGTACTTGGCCTCCTGCTCGTCGTTCAGCACGGTACGAACTTCCGCGCGCGTCTCGTCGAGGATCGTGTTCATGCGCGGACCGACATCCGCCCAGAATGCGTCCATCCGCGTTCGCTGCGCTTCGAAGATCCGGTCGATCCGTGTCGCCTGCTCGTCCGTCAGCCCGAGTGCGCCGAACGGGCCCCTGCGGCGCTGACGGTAGCGCTCGCAGTCGATCTCACCGTTGGCCGGACTCCGTTCCTCGGCCGTCTGCGCCACCGTATCACGGGAGCTGCGCACCCGCTCGAATGCCGCACCGCCCAGACCGCCAGCGGTGAACGCCAGCACCAGCACTGCGCCGCCCAGCAAACGGACGCGGCCCGAAGGTCCCAGAGCCATCAACGGTCCCTCTCGAGCGCGAGCGCCAGGTCATCGGTGGTCGGCGCGCGATCCTCCAGGAGCCACACCGAGACCGGCGCCTCGAGGTCGAACGCCTGTACGACATGCGCCATCACCTCGGGTGGCCGTATCAACGCAAGCGCACTCCCCGACATCAGCGCGACCAGTGCCGCCGCAGCCGCCGTTGGCCACGCCCAGTGGCCCAGCGTGCCCAGGACGCCCTCGCGTCCCGCACGCCGTGCCAGCTCCGGCATCGCCCGCTCACGGATCCGCGCCGCCAGACGCCGCCACCGCAGCTCGTCCTGAACGGGATCGAGCGGCGACAGATCCAGCCGTTCGTCCTTCATGACTCCTCCTCCTTGCGAGTCTCCTCGTATCCGAGCCGCTCGCGTACCGCTCGCCGGGCCTGGAACAACGTGTACCGCACCGTCCCCTCCTTCATGCCCAGCGCCTCTCCTATCTCTCGATGCCGCCACCCCTCCAGATCGTGCAGCAACAGCACCTCACGTTGCCTTGCCGGCAACGGCTCCATCGCCTCTATCAACCGCTCCCTCAAACGCGCGCGATCCAGATCCGCGCGCGGATCATCTCCACTCGTCACACTACCCGCCCACTCCAGCGGCTCGCTCTGGCGAACCCGCCGCCGCCGATGGTGGCTGATCGCCCGGTTCCGTACGATCCGCATCAGCCAGGCCGCGAACCGGTCCGGCTGGCAACTGTCCAGCCGCTCCAGCGCCGAGATGAATGCGTCCTGCACCACATCCTCGGCATCCGCCGGCTCGAGCACCACGCTCAGCGCAACCGCGTACGCCGCCCGCATGTGCCGCCGAACGATCTCGTCGAACGCGTCCGCATCTCCGCCACGTGCCCTGCCAACGAGGACAGCGTCCGCCTCCGTCATCGGCACTTACTGACGCCGCAGCGTCTGCGAACGTTGGCCTCGCACAGGCGCTCCTGAACTGCCTGCGCGAACCGGGTCCACACTTCGACGCAATAGCCCTCCCGTTCGTTTGCAAAACGCCTGTTGCATCCCACGGCACGAACTGCCCCGTCCGGGCTCCGGCCCGACCGGCGATTCCGCTAAACCATTAAACGTGGGTCAGATCGGGGCATGCCGTCCAGATCCGCATGTACGGGTTGCGTTTGGATACCTTGCTGTATACGAGTTCGTAGCACTACCTTCGGCCCCATGGCTGCAACCCTGCCACAGAGCGTCGCCGGCACTGGCGCCGGCATCGACCGGGACCCGGCGGACTCCGGGATCCGCGAGCTGGAGGAAGCCGCGGATTACGAGGCGTGCGCGGACCTGCAGCGTCGGGTCTGGGGCGAGGGGTACCGGGACATCGTGCCGGGCTCTTTGATCAAGGTATCGCGGGAAGTGGGCGGGCTTTGCGCGGGCGCGTTCGGTCCGGCCGGGGATCTGATCGGGTTCGTGTACGGTTTGACGGGGGTGCGGTCGGGTCGTGTAGTGCACTGGTCGCACATGCTGGCGGTGGACCCGGCCCATCGGAACTGTGGTGTGGGCCGGGGTCTGAAGCTGTACCAGCGAAAGCGACTCGGTGTGGCGGGCGTTTCGGTGATGTTCTGGACATTCGACCCGCTTGTGGCTCGCAACGCGCACCTGAACCTGAATCGGCTGGGCGTAGTAATCGAAGCGTACGAGCCGGACATGTATCCGGGGACGGGCAGTGATCTTCATGCGTTCGGCACGGACCGTCTGGTCGCGTCCTGGTCGGTATTCGGTCAGTCGGGCGAACCGACGGTCGGGCCGGGCGACGTCTCGGCGATCGGCGTCTGGCGCGGCAAGCCACCATCGGCCGGGCAGCGGGCGATCCGGGTCGAGATTCCGGTGGACGCGGAGTCGATGCGGGCGGGAGCGCTGGATGAGCTGCGCGAATGGCGCCGGTCGACACGATCGGCGTTCATGTCGCTGCTCGGGGCTGGCTGGATGGTGACGGGTTTCCAGAATGAAGGAGAGCGCCGGCACTATGTTCTGGAGCGGCCGGGCTGATGCGTCTCGAACGGGTGCGGTTGTGCGAGATCCGGCTCCCTCTGCGGGAGCCGTTTCGCATCTCGTCCGGGGAGGTACTGGAGCGGCGCATCGTACTGGTCGAGCTGACGGATGTGGACGGCGTGAGCATGTGGTCGGAGTGCGTGGCGGGCGAACATCCGAACTACAGTCCGGAGACGGTGGACACGGCGTGGCACGCGCTGGAGCACTGGCTTGCGCCCCGGCTGACAGGGATCGAGATCGAGGCAGGCACGGCGGTGTCGCCTGTACTCGACCGCGGTATCCGCGGCCACCGGATGGCGAAGGCGGCGCTCGAGATGGGCATCTGGGCGCTGGCGGCGGAGCGGGCGGGCCGTCCGCTCGCGGCTCTGCTGGGAGGTGACCGGGACCGGATCGAGGTGGGCATTTCGATCGGCATCCAGGCGTCGCCGTCGCGGCTGGTCGAGAAGGCCGCGGCCGCGCTCGCGCAGGGGTACCGGAAGGTCAAGCTGAAGATCGGGCCCGGTCACGACATTGAATACGTACGCGCTGTTCGTGAGGCGCTGGGTCCCGCCGCGCCGCTGATGGCGGACGCCAACAATGCGTACTCGCTCGCGCAGGCGCAGCATCTGTCGCAGCTCGACGCGTTCGATCTCATGATGATCGAGCAGCCACTGGACTGCGAGGACATCGTGCGCCACGCGGAACTGCAGCGTCGGCTTCGCACACCGTTGTGTCTGGACGAATCGATCACGTCACTGGAGCGCGCTCAGGACATGGTGACACTCGGTGCCGGCCGCATCATCAACATCAAGCCGGGCCGCGTCGGCGGCTTCTCGGAATCGATCGCGATCCA
>DATKCF010000114.1:0-61831 GCA_035513345.1 Longimicrobiales bacterium | reverse complement strand
ACGATCGGGCCCGCCGTGATGATCGTCGGACCGAGCACCTCACCCGCGGCGACACGCGCCCGGAGGTCGAGGAGCGTCGGCTGGCCCCACATGTTGCGGACCAGCGTTACACCGTTCGCGACGTGCGCCACGAGGTCCTGCGAGCTCCAGACGTGCACGTGCATGTCGGCGAGGCCGGGAACGACCCATGCGCCGGCCGCGTCCACAGTGTCGGCGGCGCCGCCCGTGTTCACCTCGCCGGCCGGACCCATCGCCACGATCTGGCCATCCGTGATGAGGATCGTCTGGGCCTCGAGAACGCGCTCGGTGTCCATCGGGACGACGTTCGCGTTGATGATGGCGAGGTCGACGGGCGGCCCTGGCTCGGAGCAGGCGAAGCACAGGGCGGCGGCCGCGCCTGCGAGCGTGCGGAAACGTCCGGTCGACGCGACCGCGTTCGAGCCGCGGGCCGGTCGCGCGGACCACGCGGAATCCGACGCCCCCGGGTGCCGGGAACGGGTGCGTGCGACGAACACGGTCCGGTGAACCATGGTGGTCTCCGCGTTGGATCGGAAGGGTGGGTGTGTGCCGCCATCATGCCGCGACCGTTCCGAAGCTGTCAACGGCCGACGGGTCTGCTTGCCCTGACGGCCCGCCCTGATCCATCCGATCTCCATCGGCGTCAGAATCCGGACGGCCCGGGGATTCCATGTCGGGAAGGCCGGACCGGGCGGGGACGATACTGGTGGTGTGGGACCGGGCGGTCGGACCTTCCCGAACAGCGCCGCGATGCGGCGGCGTCTGATACGAGGGCTGAACCATGCGGAAACGCGCAACGACATCGACGTATCCGACCATGGCGGCGGCCGTTCTGGCCATGGCCGTTGCGGTCGGACCGGCCACTGCCCAGACGGCCTCGCCGGCGGCTGGCTCGGTTGCCGGCGTTGTCGTCGATGCAGCGACCGGGTCGCCGCTTTCCGATGCGGTCGTGACGCTGGCGCCCATGCCGGGCGGTCTGATGGTGGTGTCGGGGCGAGGCATGTATACGGCGGGCCGGTCGTCGGACACGGGCCCGGACGGCGGCTATCTGTTCGCGGACGTGACGCCGGGTCGATACCGGCTGCGGATCGAGCGTCTGGGTTACCGCGCGGCGACGATGGAAGTCGAGGTTCGCCGGCCGGTCGAGGCTCGTGTGTCGGTCGGACTGGACCTCGAGCCTGTTGCACTCGAGCCGGTGCTGGTCGAGCAGGAGTCCCTGCCTGCGTTCGTTCGAGTGACGGGCGAGGCATCGGAGCCGGAAGCGGCTAGGCGAGTGTTCGAGCGGGAGCGGCAGTCGGTGTTCCTTGTGGGCGACGCGCGCGCGCTCACCTACGCGGACGTCATTGAAAGCGTGACGCTGGGCGAGACGGACGTGTTCCGTGCACTGCAGCGGTTCCCGGGCGTGGCGACGCGGGACGACTACACGGCGGAGTTGTGGACACGTGGGGCGCCGTGGTCGCAGACGCGAGTGACGTTCGATGGTCTGCCGCTGTTCAATCCGGTGCACGCGGTCGGCGTCTTCTCGGGTATCACGCCGGACATACTGGGCGCCGTCTTCCATCATCCGGGCTACCGCTCGGTGACGTCGGGCGAGGGCGCGGCGGGTGTTGTGGATTTGCGTTCACGGCCGGGTGGCGGCGATGGCGGCGTACGCGGATCGGTGGACGTTTCGATGGCGAGCGCGAAGGTGGCATTGGACCAGCGGCTGGGCGATGGGGCGTCATGGATCGTGTCCGCCCGCCGCTCGTATCTGGGCGTTCTTGCGGGCGGCCTGGACTGGCTCGAGTTGGAGCAAGCGGACCTGCCGTACGAGTTTCACGACGTAGCGGGCCGATTCGATATGAGGCTGGGTGAGCGCAGCGCGCTCGAAGTCAGCGGTCTGTGGGAGGACGACCGGTTGTCCGGCGATATCGAGGGCATTCTCGAGGGCACGACGGCGAACTGGGGCAACGCGGCGGCGCGTGTGACGTTGCACTCGCCGCTGGGCAGGCTGGCAGCGCGCTACACGCTGGGCGTATCGCGGTACCGCTCTCACATCCAGGAGTCAGGCGACAGTCTGAGTCCCAGCCGTCCGGTCCCGTGGTCGGAGCCGGCGGCGGACAACCGTGTCGTCCATGTGCGGCTGGCCACCGAGCTGGAGCCGCGCACCGATGCGGGGCGGCCGCCGTCCTGGACGGCGGGCTACGAAGTCGTGATCCAGGAAGCGTTCTACGACGGACCGGAACCGCGCTATCATCCGGTCCGGCCCGACACGAGTGAGCGCGTGCTACGCGAAGACCGGTTGTGGAACTTCGGCGCGTGGTTCGAGAAGCGGTTCGAGATGGGCCGGCTGTCGGTGCAACCGGGCATTCGCGTCGAGTACGGCAGCGGCATTGCCGATATCGAGGAGATAGTGCTGTCACGACCGACGACTCCGGGACCGGTGAGCGGGCTGCGCGTGGCGCCACGCGTTGCCGCGCGGCTCACTGTCACGCCGGATCTGTCACTGTCGGCCGCATTCAGCCGGAGCTGGCAGTATCTCCAGGCGATTGCACTGGCCGGTCCGAGCGCACACCCGGCGTTCCACGCCAGCCAGTTCTGGTTGCTGGCGGGGGATCGGGCGCCGGCGATCCGCGCGGACATCGTGACTGTCGGTGCCGAACAGTGGCTTGGCGACGGCTGGCTCGCGTCGCTCAACGGCTGGGCTCGCCGCTCGACCGGACTCGCGCTGCCGGATCCGCGGCCGGGCCCGCTCGAGGGACGCGCGCTGTTCGTCGTCGGCAGCAACGATGCCCGCGGCGTCGAAGCGGCCGCGCGCCGAGTGAGTGGCCGCATGACCGCGTCGTTCAGTTACTCGTATGGCGAGTCCGACATCGACGCGGCGGGACTGACGTATGCGGCCCAGACCGATCGCCGGCACCGCGTGGACGCGACGGGCGCGGTACGCGTTGGCGGCGGACTGCGCGTCGGCGCGGCGTACACCGCGATGAGCGGATCGCCCTACACGCGTGTCATGGCAAGGCTGCGATCGTCGGACTGCGAGCTGTTCGGATTCGGCTGTTCGCAGTCGGCGGCGTCCATCGAACAGCCGAACTCGCGGCGGACACAGGACTATCGCAGCCTGGATGCGATCGCGATGCTCACTCGCCCGCTAGGCGGCATCGAAGCGACAGTCTACGTACAGATCCGGAACGTGCTCGGCCGCGACAACGCGGTCACGTACTCGGGTAGCAACTATGAAACGGTCTATGCGGACAGGAACCCGCGCTCGGTGGATGAACTGATCTGGTACGATCGCTTCGAGGCCGGGCTGCCGCGTCTGCCGCTGGTCGGTGCGCGGATCACGTTCTGAGTGAGCGCGAACCCGGTGACACTGGACGCGGCGACGCTGTACACGGAGCACCATCCGGCACTGTTCCGGTACCTGGTGCGGTTGACGGGCGACGAGGATCTGGCGGCTGATGCGGTGCAGGAGACGTTCACGACACTGCTCGAGAGACCGCCTCGCGATCAGCAGATCAAGGCGTGGCTGTTCACGGTGGCGACGAACGTGATCCGCAAGTGGGCGAACAGGAATCGACGGCGAGGAGAATTGCTCGAGGCGAACACGGATCGTGCGGGCACTGGTGATGCGCAGCCGGGTCCGGATGCGCAGGCCGAGTCGAAGGAACGAATGCGTGTCGTGCGCTCGGCCCTGGCAATGCTCGGAGAAAAGGAACGGACGGTATTGCTCATGCGTGAAGAGGGCTTCTCACACAGGGAGATCGCGGATACTGTCGGAACCACGACGGGTTCCGTCGGAACAATGATTGCCCGCGCCCTCGACAAGCTGGCTGCGGAACTGCCGCTCGACGCGGAGGACCTGATCCGATGACTGTGAATCGTTCACCCGGAAACTCCGCGAGTGATGCGGACCTGATCCGCTACCTCGATGGCGAGCTGAACGCAAACGAGCGAGCGCGCGTCGATGCCGCAGTTGCAGAAGACGTTGCGCTCGCGGATCGGCTGGCCAGGCTGCGCGCCCGCGGCGAGCGTTTGCGTGCCCTGCTGGCCGACGCGGATCCGTCGGAGGCCGAGACACGCGCCGCCAACCCGGCCACCGCAACGGCCGGTGAACCACGCGCAAGTGCGCAGCAGGGTCGCACAGTGCAGTCGGACGCTACGGTGCGGCCGATCGAAGGCGCGCGCGCGACGCGGACACGGCGGCTCGCATCGTCGCGAGCGCCAGGCGGTCACTGGCTGCGCGCCGCGGCCGTGATTCTCGCTCTGTTGGGCGCGGGCCTGTTCGTGCCGCCGATCCGCGCCTGGATCGTTGATCGTCTGGAGAGTCTCGTGCCGGAAGAGGACGCAGCAGTCGAGATGTCGCCTGCCATACCGTCCGTGGACGAGGCCTCGCCGCTGGCCTACCGGATGGCGGTGACAGGCTCCACGCTGTTCCTCGACCTGGACGCGGCACAGGCCGGCGGCGAGCTGACTGTGCGCGTTGCGGACGTCGCGAACGCGAGTCTCGAACCACTGGATGCGGATGCTGGTGACCCGGTGCTCGTCATGCCGGACGAGGACCGCGTACGAATCCAGAACGGCGAGGCGTCGACGGCAAGCTACAGGCTCACGCTACCGCGGCAGGTCGTGACTCTGCGTATCCGGATCGGCGGCGGCCTGGTCCGGACGTTCGAGCTGGACGCGGCCGGTGTGGAGGTCAGGATTCCGCTGAGCGGTACAGGCGCTTGAGCAGTTGAATCTGGCCCGCGTGATAGAGATCATGCGCCGCAATGCCGGTGATCAGGCCGACATTGTCGAAGCCCTTTTGTGCCGGTTCGCGCAGTCGCGCCTCCGGCAGTGACGCGACCGCTTCACGCAACGAGTCGTGCATATCGGCCAGCAGCGAGACATCCTCGTTCCACTGCAGTTCGGTGACGCCGGCTTCCGGGCGAGTGAACCAGTCGGATCCCTTCAGTGGAAACGAGCCTCGCTTCTCCCCGAGCATGCGTCGGCGCGCGACGTACTTCCAGTAGGCCGCGTGTACCACGAGTTCGTGGATGCTGTGGCGTCCCGGCGCGGGTCGCCATGCCGCTTCCTCGGCGCGCACGCCGCGGATCGAGCCGCGCAGGTTCGTGCCGTGCCACGACCGCACGTCCCAGGCGCGGTCGAGTACGTCCAACAGAAGGTTGCGCTGGTTGCCTGTCATTGCGGCCAGAGCCAGCCGAACACGCCGGCGGTGACGCACGCGTAGATCAGACCGTCGAACATCGACTTGAGCGTAGAGCTCCACTTGCGGCCGTACCAGATCGAGTTGTGCATGATCGCGAGCGAGTACGCGGCGAACGCGATCGTCCCCGCGAATCGGAACACGGCCAGATAGTCGGCGCCGGGTCCGAGCGCGTGACCGGTCAGATACGCAACGAAGATGCTGACAATCAATGCGTTCAGGAACCACAGGACGAGCTGAGTACTCATGCTCGTCACCTTTTCGGCGGGCACCACCGTCATGAACGCGACCGGCCCGCGCTTCACCTTCTCGAGATAGACCGGGTCCTTCATCGCAGCCATGCCACTGGCATGGGGCATCACGTAGTCGCCGGGCGGGATTGCGAGCGGAGCCAGTGCATCGAGCGCCGCACTCTCGTTGGGGACGGGCCCGAAGTCGTTGCTGTGGTACTTCAGTGCCATGTGGATGATCGAACTGGCAACGAAGACCGCGATGGCGGAAACGAGGATCGGCAACCAGAGCGATAGTGCGGACACCATGACTACCTCCATGCATGAGAGGATCAGGCCATGCAGACGCCGTTCGTGACGCCCGCTTCCGCTGCTGAATGGAACCCGGGAGGCCGGCCCGCGCACGGACCGGCCTCCAGTCGGAGTGGACGGCTACCGATCCCTGCCGCCGCCCTGCTCGGTCGAAACGGTGCCGTTCACGAGTTCGAGCCCAAGCGTCGTGCCCTTCAGGACCGCGGGAACGCCTTCCGCCATCCATACTGGCGCGGGCTCGCCCTTGAGGTAGTGGTCGAAGAACTGCTGCATGCGGACGGCCCAGTCCTTCTGATTGTGTGCCTGTCGCAACCCGTGGTCTTCACCGTTGTAGTTGAGCATCCAGACCGGTCTGTTGAGCCGGCGCAACGCGACGAAGTACTCGATGCCCTGGTACCACGGTACTGCGCCATCCTGGTCATTGTGCATCATGAGCAGCGGCGTCTCGACCTTGTCGGCCCAGAAGATCGGCGAGTTCTCGATGTAGTGGATGGGCGCTTCCCAGAGCGTGCCGCCGATACGGCTCTGTGTCTTTTCGTACTGGAACATGCGACTCATGCCGCTGCTCCACCGGATTCCGCCGTACGCGCTGATCATGTTCACGACGGGCGCACCGGCTTCCGCCGCCTTGAAGATATTCGTCTTCGTGATCATGTGCGCGATCTGATAGCCACCCCACGAGTGGCCCTGCACGCCGATCGCATTCTCATCCACGAAACCCTCGCCGATGAGGCTGAGAACGCCGGGCACGACCGCCTCGAGTGCACTCTCGCCCGGGTACCCGATCTGATACGGAATGTCCGGTGTGAACACGAGATAGCCGCGACTGACATAGAAGCTGATGTTGACGCTCGAGCCGCCTGCCGCCGGGACAACATGATTGTGCAGGTTGTCCGACAGTCGCTCGTAGAAGTAGACCATCATCGGGTACTTGCGTGACGGGTCGAAGTTCTCCGGCTTGTACAGCACGCCCTGCAATACCGAGCCGTCCGTCGCGGACCGCCACTCGTACAGTTCGGCCGTGCCCCACAGATAGTTCGACTGCTGCGGATTCGCTTCGCTCAGCCGCTTCATGTCCGTGAAATCACGGCCGCTGACCCACACGTCCGGGAACTCCTCGAACGTGCTGCGCGTGAACATCATGACGTCCGCGTCCTCGGCTTTGCTTACGCCGCCACCGAAGCCGCCGCCCAGCCGCGCGTCCTGCATGACGAGCGGTTGCGGCGGCGCCGTGCCGTTCATGCGGTCGCGATAGAAGCCGGACTGTTTGGTCGTGAGGTGGAACGCAGACAGAAGCAGCTCCTGCGAAGCTCCGATCTGCCGCTCATCGTCGTCCAGTCGGACGTAGCGGAACCGGATGTCGTCGCGCCTGCCCACGCCCTCGGTGACGTTGCGCGGTGCGGCGCTGCCCGTCGGATCGACCGCCCAGATGTCATGGCGGTCGTAGATCAGGAACCGGCTGTCGTTCGCGGTCCAGCCCGCGCTGCCGTACGAGCCCGGCAGGCTCGGCGAATCGTGCAGCTCGTTGTGGACGGGGGACGGGATACCGGCAGAGACATTGACCATGGTCCTGGTCGCGAGGTCCATCACGTTCCAGTTGCCGTTCTCGCCGTCCCAGAGCGCGAGGAACTTCGCGTCAGGCGACAACGAGGCCTGTCCCCTGGTGTACTCGAGGAGCATCTCGCTGCGGCCAGTGTTCACGTCGACGGTGTAGAGATCGTTGCCGCTTTCGCCCCACGAGATGGCCTGGCGGTACGGCAAGTCCGATCGACCCAGCGCGATGTCGGCATCGCCGTCCGCGCCGAGCGTCAGGTCCGGCATGTCGCGTGTCGCGAGTTGTACGATGCGATTCTGACCGAGATGGACCACCGCCATGTAGTTGCGCCGGCGCTCCTGCTGGAGCTGCTGGAGCTGCATCGGCTGGAGCAGCGGATCGGTCCAGGCCCAGATGTCGACCACGACATCCTCTTCGTCGTCGTCATCGTCCTCTTCCGGCGGCGGCGAGGGCCGCGGCGATGTGCCGAAGTACAGGCGCTGGCCATTCGGCGAGAACGACGGGCCGCGGAACTCGCTGACCCACCAGCCCTGTGGCACGCCTGCAGCCGTCGAAGCGGCGATCTCGGTGGCTGCCGCTGCCTGACCATCCCAGTGGTAGAGCTTGAACTCGCGCTGCCGGTCCTCGACGTTGTCACGATTCGACAGGAACGCGACCTGCCTGCCATCGTCGTCGAATGCGACATTCGTGTAGTCGCCCTTCCCGGACAGCAGAGTAATCGTCGAGCCGCCCGGCGTGAGGACGTGCACGCCGTCGTTCGAACCATCCTTCGTCGCCGTGACGTACGCGAGCCGCGAACCATCGGCCGTGAACTCGTAATCCGTCGTCAGCTCGATGCGATGCTCCGAACCCGTGCGCAGATCGCGGACGACCAGCGCATAGCCGTCTTCGGGCCGCCGTTCGGCGGACGGCGCAGCACCGCCGCCGCCACGACCGCCGCGACCGCCAGCCTGCGCCTGGCCGCCGGCCCGGCCCGCGCGGCCGGCCGCCTCCTCGCCTCCAGCGGCGCTGTCCGCTACGGGGCGCAGCAGTTGATACGCCAACCATTGGCCGTTCTCATCAGGCATCGCGAAGTTGCGCACACGCTCAGTGCGGAACGTCACCTGGCCGGTGCTCAGGTCGAGGATACCGAGCGAGTCCTGCGGCTGTCGGGCTTCGGGAACGTCGTCCTTCTCGGCCTGCTTCACCGCTGCCTTGGCCGGCCGGATCCGGAACACGACAAAACGGCCATCATCGCTGAAGGTCGCGTCCTGCCCGCGCTCGACAACGTGCGCCGTCGTGCCGGCCACCGTCTTCACATGGAGTACCGGATCATTGGCTTCGGAAACGACGTGGTACAGGATCCACCGGCCATCGTCGGAAATCGACTGGCCCGTGATGCGGTTCCAGATGTCGTAGGCGTCGTGATTCAGCGCCTGCTTCGCCGACTGCGCCTGCACCGTGGCCGCCATGGCCACGAGGATCATCGCTGACAGCGGAGCCGCGAAGGGACGAAAGGAGAAACGGACTCGTGCGTTCGGCATTGCGGCCGTCCTTGTCGGGGAACGACTGGTGTCTGATCTCCCAATATGGCCGGTCGGGCGGTTCGCGCGCAAAACGACCGGTCAGGGCCGGCCTTTCGCGGGTGGCGTCGACAGGCTATCCCGTCGAGGGGACGCCCGCCCGGAGTGCGTTTCGTCCGGACCGGCGTGTTCCGGATCTTACCTGCTCGTGACACGATGACCACGACAGGCCATTGCGTGGCTGCACAAACGCCACCAGAATGCGACGAGGTCAGCAGTTGCGTTTCCCAGGCGACCCAGGAGGTGCTCGATGTCACGGAAGATTCTGATGCTGGTTGGCGACTACGCCGAGGACTACGAAGTCATGGTCCCGTTCCAGTCACTGCTGGCCGTGGGCCACACCGTGCACGCGGTGTGTCCGGGAAAGAAGAAGGGGGAGAAGATCCGCACCGCGATCCACGACTTCGAGGGCGACCAGACATACAGCGAGAAGCGCGGTCACGACTTCGCGCTCAACGCGACGTTCGCCGACACGGATCCGGGGGACTACGACGCGCTTGCGATCGCCGGCGGCCGTGCGCCGGAGTATCTCCGCCTCGACCCGGCCGTCCTCGATCTGGTCCGCCACTTCTTCGCCGAGGGCAAGCCGGTGGCCGCCATCTGCCACGGCCCGCAGATCCTGTGCGCCGCCGACGTGATCAAGGGCCGCAAGGTCTCCGCCTATCCCGCTGTCGCGCCCGAGGTCCGGCTGGCTGGCGCCGAGTACGCGGACATCCCGATCGACGGCGCGATCACGGACGGCAACCTGGTCACCGCGCCGGCGTGGCCCGCCCACCCCGCGTTCGTGGCTCAGTTCCTCGAAGTCCTGGGTACGCGCATCGAGCACGAGGCCATGGCGACTGCGTGACATCGGGGTACTCGACCGGAACCTCGGGACCGTCAGGTCACGCTTCCATCCTCGAGGGGTGAACCGCGATGAATCGAGCCCAGTCCCGTTCGAGCAGGACGGTCCGTCCGGCGAACGTCTTGAGGACGAGCACCGCCGCCGACGAGCGGACGCAGCGAACTTCGTCACCTTCGGCGAGACCCAGCGAGAGGCAGAACGACCTCAGCCTGTCGGATACGAACGGGTCGATCTGCACGGATTCCTGCGGTCGGATCTGGGCCAGACTGTGGCCGCCACCGCAGGCCCCCGGGCGGACTTCGGTCAGTTCCCCAGATGCGTCCGGAACCACGAAACAGTGAGCGGCCACGCCTGCCGCACCGCCGCGAGGTTCGCGCCATCCCTGCCTTCCTGCGAACGCGTGAAGCCATGACCCGCTCCAGCGAACGTGTGTGCCTCGAATGTCCGGCCCAGCGCACTCAGCGCTTCCGCCGCCGACGGTACCGTGCTGTTCACTCGCGCATCGTCCTCCCCGTACAGGCCCAGGATCGGCGCCTGTACCGTGGACAGCTGAGCCGGCGCAGGTGAACCGCCGTAGTAGACAACCACCGCGCCCAGCGAGGCCGGCGCCGCGACCGCGTGACCGAATACTGTCGATCCGCCCCAGCAGAAGCCCACAATCCCGTACTTCGGCGACGCGCCGTCCAGCCGAGTGCCCCACTCGCCAACCGCCTGGATGAACCGGTCGCGCGTCGCCTGGTCCACCTGCCCGATCTTCTCCCGTACGCCCGCCAGCTCCGATTCGCCGTCCGGCAGACGAGGCACGTCCTGCATCGTCAGCAGGTCCGGCGCAATCGCGATGAAACCGTCAGCCGCAAGCTGGTCCGCCACGCCGCGGATCCAGTTCGACATGCCCCGGTTGTCGTGAATGGCGACGACGACGGGCGCATTCTCGCGTCGCTCCGGATACACCACCCACGCCCGTATACTGTCCTCGCCCGCGCGGATCACCGCCCACTCGGCCGTGCGAGGTGATGCCGCCAGCCGCTCGTTCGCCTGCTCACCACTCGGCGGTAGCGCCGCCTGCTCACTCTCCGGCGAGCCTTCCGTGGTCCCGGCCGTCGCGCGGGCTCCCGCCCAGACGGCCGACGCAAGCACAAGGATCACGGCTCCTGTAATGATCGGCTTCATTCGCATGACTGTCCTCGCCTTCGTGGGGTCGGTCTTCGGTTCCGCACCTGCACGATGCGGCAGCGCGCCCGATGTGTCCAGTCACCAGGTCGAATCAACGCCCCCGCCCCCACGCCGTTTTTCCCGCGATCAGTCGGGTGCCAGGAGCTTCGAGAGGCGCTTCGGCGCGGCCAGCCGGTAGCCGTCGACGATCAACTCGGTGATCTCGGACCAGTCGTGACGCAGCGGATCGGCGATGGATATCCATCCGTGCTGTCCGATGTACGGTGTGCGGTAGTACGGCCCTCGCCTGACGAGCACGGCCTGTGTCACCGGATCCGCCTTGATCGAGATCGCGGCGCCGTCCTCTCCCATCCCGGCGATCACGAACGACTTCTTCCGAACGCGGAACGCTGTGTGGCCGAAACCGTCCACGTGCTCCGACGCTTCGGGCAGCCGGGTGCAGACGTCGCGGAGCGCAGCCAGAAGCTGCTGTCCCTCCACTGTCTGCAACTGCTTCTCGTGGTGCATGTCGATGGTTCTCAGCGGCTCCGGTCCGAGCCGACCGGACCGGCCTCACCGGAATCCTCGCTGGTCGCGCGCGTCGAATCGTCTTTCCCGAGATAGCGGTCGTACCAGGCCAGGATGCGTTCATGATAGTCGCGGACCTCGGCTTCCGTGCTGGTCGGCATGCCGTGCCCGCCATTGACGTAACTCACCCATTCAACTCGTCTGCCCAGCCTGCGCAGCGCGTAGAACATCTCGCTCGTCGTGCGTTCCGGCACATTGTGGTCTTCGGTGCCGGTCATCAGCAGCAGTGGTGTGTCGATCCGGTCAGCGAACATCACTGCACTGTGCTGAATGTATTTCTGCGGCTGCTCCCACAGAGTCGCGCCGATACGGTCCTGACTGCGCTCCGGCGCGTGGGTGTTACGGGTACCGAGCCGCGGCGAGTCGAAGTAGAAGCTCACCATGTCGACCTTGCCGCTGATATTGATGGCGGCGGCGAAGCGGTCCGTCTGGGTGACCAGCAGATTCGTGGCGTATCCGCCATAGCTGGTGCCGTGAACGCCGAGTCTGGCCGGATCGGCGACGCCCATCTCGATCAGCTTGTTCGCCGCCGAGGTCACACCCTTCACCCAGGCTTCGCCCGGGTAGCCTCGCTCGAGATCCACTGATGGCTGTACCACGGCGTAGCCGTTGGATGTCAATACGTTGATCAGCGGGTTGAAGCGATCGTCGAAGAACTCCTCATAGACGATGAAAACGGTCGGTACGGGCGTGCCCTGACGATAGTCGAGCGGATAGTAGACGACACCGTACAGCTCGTCGCCATCGACATCGAGATACTTCAACAGTTCGGTACGGGCCAGCCTGTCTTCAATGCCCGGGTTGGATTCCGTCAATCGGCGGACATCGGTGAAGTCCGCATTGGCGACATGAATGTCACCGGGTTGGTTGCCGCCGGCGATCGAGAGGATGAAGCGGCTACCGTCGTCGGACAGCTGCAGACCGGTGTAGTAGCGTTGATCCTTCACGAGTTCACGCAATTCTCCCGTCGTACGGTCGTAGTGCATCAGGCCTCGTTCCCACTGCGTACGTGAGGCGTAGCTCAGGTAGACGTCGTTGCCGTCATTGCTCCAGGCGACGACGCCCCAGGCAGGTAACCGATCGTCGCTATCGTCTTCGTCGGGCTCAGGCACTTCGACGATCATGGTCCTGTCGCTGCCGGTGGCCGTGTCGATCAGCCAGTAGCCCTGACTGTTGCGTGCGAGCATTGTCGAGCCGTCATGGCTGAGCCGCTGCGGCGTGAACCGTTCACGCGCTCGTCGTTCGCGTTCCGCTGTCCTGGCCGCACTGTCAGCCGGCGGTTCGGGCGAGGCTTCGCCCGGCTCGCGCGGCGGTTCGCCCGTGAGCTGGCGGGGCTCGCCGCCATCGATGGTGCCGAAGTACGTACGGTTTTCCTTTGCGTAAACGTACGACCGGTTATCGCCGGACCAGCGCATGGTGATGCCTTCCATGTCCTCGAACAGCGTGCGGCTCTCGCCCGGGCCGACGGGCTTGACGATCAGACGGTTCTTGCGCCCGAAGATCTGTTCGTACGACGTCGAGTCGGTGCGATCCTCCTGATAGACGACGTGTGTGGCATCGCCGGTCAGTGTCACCGAACCCAGCCTGGACGCCGGCAGGATCTCCTCGACGCGATTGGAGGCGACGTCGTAGAGCGCGGGTATCTGTTCGAGCGACAGGCGCCTGATCTCTTCCCACGAAAGGAACGGATCCTCGCTCGATCGGACCACGATCGGGCCATCGACTTCGGCGAGGAACCGCTGGCGCGCACGTTCGTGCCACTCGTTCGTCCGCATCGTGAACAGCAGTTGACTGCCATCGGCGGACCACTGGAGCGTCGCGTCCCCCATGACGACTCGACCCGCGGGCAGGCTGACGGTGCGCGATCGGTTGCGCTCGACTTCGTGGATATTGAGCCGGTACGCATCGCCGGTCCGATCGAGGAACGCGATGTGAGAGCCGTCCGGCGACCAGGTTAAGGACGCGGCCTGGCGAGGCCCGTCGAAGAACGGCCGACCCTCACCGGTGCGCGTGTCGATCATCCTGTACGACGCGACCGATGGCGCGACATATGTCGGGTCGCCGAACCGGCTGTTGTCACGTCCGACCCGGTCGCGCAGCGTGGACAGCGCGATCAGCACCCTGCCGCCGTCCGGACTGGCAGCCGCGACGCGGGCGCCGCGCAGCGATAGCACGTCCTCGACCGTGAAGCCTGGCGATTGCGCGGCCAGCGCTGCTGGCAAGGTCAGCGCCATCGCGAGACTGGCGCACAGAGCGATTCCGCAAGCGGATGGTGAGTGGCTTCGATTCATGGGATGCCTCCGGCAGGAACCGGGATCCGGGAAGGGGGGTGGACACTTCGTCACATCGCCAGGGATTTCAGCTGAGCATGGCCGGCGATCGAACGGTTTCCGCGCCGCAGGATAGGGCTCTCGCGCGGGCCGCCCCGGCAGCCAGCAACATAGCGGGGCGCGGATCGCGGCAGCAACCGCCGGTCCGTCCCATCGCGCACGCCGGACGTCCCCGCCCGCGTTGACACCGGGCGCAGTGCGGTCTCATCGTCCAGCAGTGATGTTGCCCGGTTTCCTCGATTCGCGGAGGCTCGAATGAGCGTGAACCGCCGGCCCGCTCTGACGGGCGTTGCCCTCCTCATGGCCGCTCTGGCCCACCTTCTGCCGCAGGTGTCCGGACCCGCCGCAGCGCAGCAGACGGGCGTTGTCGTCTTCGAGAACGTGAACGTGATCCCAATGGACACCGAGCGCGTCCTCGAGAACCGGACCGTCGTCGTCCGGAACGGCAGGATCGAATCGGTTGCGGCCGCGTCCGGGCAGATTCCGCCGGATGCGATACGCGTTGACGGCACCGGCAGGTACCTGATCCCGGGGCTGGCCGAGATGCACGGCCACATCCCGAACATGACGGACGCGAACGCGCAGTTCGTCGAGGACGTCCTCTTCCTGTACGTCGCGGCCGGGGCCACGACCGTGCGCGGGATGCAGGGCAATCCGACGCAGGCCGGCCTTCGCAGCCGCATCGAGTCCGGTGATCTCATCGGCCCGCGTCTGATTCTGTCGAGCCGGCCGGTCAGTGGCAACATCGGCGCGTCGGAGGCGGAAGCGATCGTGCGCGAAGCGAAGCAGCAGGGTCTGGAGGTGATCAAGGTCCACGAAGGACTGTCGGTCGAAGCGTATGACGCGGTTGCCCACGCGGCCGCCGAACTCGACATGCAATGGGGCGGTCACATCTCGGACAACGTCGGTCTCCAGCGCGCTCTCGACCGACGGCAGACAACAATTGACCATCTCGACAACTACGTGCTCGCGATGTTGCGCGATCCCGCTGGCGGCATCACCGCCGCCAATATCGATGAGAACCGGATGCCCGCTCTTGCTCGCGCGACTCGCGAAGCGGGTGTGGCGGTCGTCCCGACAATGGCACTCTGGGAGGTCATCCTCGGTGTCCACCACCCCGACGCCATGATGGATCGGCCGGAACTGAGGTACATGCCGCGCCCGATGGTCGAAGGCTGGCGCAACAATGTCGCGCAGCGCGTCGCACGGACGGACGCGGCGCAGGCTGCGCTCGAGGCACAGCTCCGTCTTCGCATGCTCGGCGCTCTCAACGATGCCGGCGCGGTCATTCTCATGGGCACTGACGCGCCGCAGCTGTTCAGCGTGCCCGGCTTCTCGCTGCACCGCGAACTCGATGTAATGGCAAACGCCGGAATGACGCCGTTCGAGATTCTGCGCAGCGGAACGACCGCCGTAGCCGACCACTTCGGCTGGGATGATGCCGGCAGGATCGAGGCCGGTCACCGCGCGGATCTCATCCTGCTCGACGCGAATCCGCTGCTCGACATCGCCAATGTGAGCCGGACCGCTGGCGTAGTGGTGAACGGGCGCTGGCTGTCCGCCGCCGAGATCCAGCGCGAACTCGACGCCATCGCGGCGCGCGCGGCGCGTTGAGCAAGCGTGACACCCTCATCGGCTTGTCTGGCTCTGCTCCGGTTGGGGTTTCACGCTGGGGACGTGGGGGGAGCAGAGGCCGCGGGTCACGACAAACTGATCATTTTTGACTGATCTTTGTTGTTGAACGGATTGCGGGAACACGGTTCGCGACGCGCGGACGGATCAGTTCCCCCCACCGTCCCAGCGTCCTCCGCACCCCCCGGCGTCCGCTGCGTGAAACAAATCCGTAGCGACTACGCCGAGCGCACTACTTCCGCAATTTTCTCGACTTCGCCTCGAGTTGACTGCGTTTGACGTCGAGCATGTTGTCGGCGATCGCTTCGGGGATCGCGAGGTCCTCGCGCAGCCGCTGCAGGAACGCGCGCTCCTCGGAGCTGACCGCTCCGTCGGCCAGCACTTCGTCGACCGACTTCAGGTAGAGTTGGCGGGCAACGGTGCGGTGCACAGCGTCGACTGCGGCAACGTCGAGGCCGAACAATGAGCGCAGGTGTTCGAGGTCCGCCAGTTCGTCATTGGAAAGGCGTCGGTCGGTCAGGCAGTACACCAGGTATTCGCGGTACAATCCGGTGAGGTCGTGGTGGAAGGTGGTGCGGATGTCGATGCGGTATTCGCGTCCGAGCGCATCGATTTCGGCGTCCCGGACGGCCCGCACGGAGTCCGCCGAGCGCAGCCGGTCGATCAGTGTGACGAGTGCGTTGGCCGGCGGTTGCCGGCCGAACAGCCGCTGAACCATTGTCGGTCGCACGCGCGTTACCGGATGAAACGGCGAGTCCATCAGCGGCCTGCGATCCGATCGGCCGCGAGCGGCGCGTCACGGACGATATTGCGCAACCCGCCGGCCGCATCATAGTTGTGGCCAACGAAGAAGAGGCCCGGCTGATCCGCGCTGGTGACGCGATCAGTACGCAACGCCTGGCCGCGCTCATCGACGCGTACTGCGTCGCCCAGGAAACCGAGCGCCGGACGATAGCCGGTTGCCAGGATGATCTCGTCGAACCGGTCGGCGGATCCGTCGGTGAAGCGCACGCCATCCGATTCGATCGAAGCGACACCGGTCGCCATGCGAACGCGGCCGGCCTTCATCGCATCGACCATGTGGAACCCGATCATCGGAATGCTGTCGAGCGGACCATACGGCGGCTGCGGCAGGACCGGCGGGCCTCGCCGGAGCCGGACCACGCGCGCAACGACGGCGGCGATCGCGCGCTTGCCCGGGTCGGGCAGCCGGCCCAGCAGCCAGGCGACGTACTGGATCGGCAGGCCGAAGAGCGTGAGGGGCACGACGTTCGCACCGGTACGAACGGACACCGTGACGCGTGCGCCCGCTTCGGCGAGTTCGGTGGCGATGTCGCCTGCTGTGTTGCCGCAGCCGACCACGAGCACGCTGCGGCCAGCGTAACCGTCCGGCCTGCGATACTCGACCGCGTGGCGGATCACGCCGCCGAATTCGTCCTGTCCCTCGATTCGCGGAATCACGGGACCGGCGATGATGCCCGTCGCCACAACGATAGCCGGAGCCTCGACCGGCCCGTCACTCGTCTCGATCGACCAGCCACCGTTCGACCGACTCGCGCAGCGGACAACCACGTTCGTCCGCACGCGCAGATCGAAGCGGTCGCGGTACCGCTGAAGGTACTCGACCAGGTCCGACCGCGACGGGAACAGCGGCGTTCCGCGCGGAAATGGCGCACCCGGCAGTGCGGACAGGTGCCGGCCGGTGTGCAGCGTCAGACTGTCGTAGAGGTTGCGCCACGAGTGCCCGACGGCGGGGCCACGCTCGAGAACTTCGTACTCGATGCCACGGACGTGCAGCGCATGAGCGGTTGCCAGTCCGGCCGGCCCGGCGCCCACGATCGCGACGGGTGCACGGTCGGCCTGACGTGCGCGCGCAGCGCGGGGCGCGGAGATGGTTTCAGCCATTGTAGATCTCGCCGCCGCTTTCGCCATAGCGAGCCAGGATGGCGGCGGCTTCGGCGCGCAACGGTCCGGCCTCGAGGCGGATGCCGCGCGCCCGCAAATACTCGTAGGACGCGTCGAAAACGGGGCCTTCATCGAAGTCGAGCCGGCCGGCGTCCTCGCGCGTCGCAGCCCAGACCACACGCGCAACGCCGCTCCACTGCGTGGCGCCGAGACACATCGCGCACGGTTCGCACGACGTGAACAACTCGTGGACCTCGCCAGCCTCGCCCAGCGTGTACGTGCCGAGCCTCGCCTGCGCCATCATGAGCGCCACGATCTCCGCGTGAAGCGACGAGTTCACGGAAGGCACCACCTGGTTCACACCCGCCGAAATCAGGACGCCGGCGCTGTCGAACACGGCTGCGCCGAACGGTCCGCCCGTGCCGCGGTCCACGTTCTCCGCAGCCAGAGTGACGGCAACACGCATGCGATCCGTATCCGTTACATGGACACGTCCGTAATCGACAAGGTCCGCTACCCATTCGGGCAGCGTGACGGTCACTTCGCGGACCGGATCACGCATCGAGGTCTGTCAAATGAACGGTGATGGCAGAGATCCCATGAGATCGTTCGGTTCCGTCACGGCCGGGGTTTCAGAATCCGCGGATGGCGGCGTTCTCGCCGGGCATCCGGCCCTGGCCACGCCGGAGCTGGCCAGCCGATGCCAAGATGGTGGCACCGGCCGATGTCCACAACGCGCGCCGGTGATCCCGGGCCGGGCAGTGGGGTACGACCGCCCGATGTTCACGCGCTGCATGTTCTGTCACGTGCAACTGCCGGCGAACGAGCTGGTGGAGCATTTTCCGCACGGCGACCGGATCGCGTTCGATCCGGGGCGCGGCCGCCTGTGGACGGTCTGCCCATCCTGCCGCCGCTGGAACCTGGCGCCGATCGAGGACCGGTGGGAAGCGCTAGACGAGCTGGAGAAAGTCGTTCGCGACCGGGGCAAGCTGCTGTCACAGACGGACAATATCGCGCTGATCCGGTCGGGCCAGGTCGACATTGTCCGCGTCGGCCGTGATACCCGCCTGGTCGAGGAAGCATGGTGGCGCTACGGCCGCGAGTTGAAAGAGCGCAAGGCCAGATCGACCCGGCACCAGTACATCGAGGTCGGGGCAATGATCGCGCTCTCGCTCGCGACCGGCGGCGGCTTCTGGATGTTCGCTGGAGATTCGATCAACCATTTCGTTCGCTGGCGCCAGTTCGGCTCCGTCGCCTGGCGAGGCGCTGTCGGCTGCCAGGAGTGCGGCACGCTCCTGACCCGGCTCAAGTTCAAGGAAACGAAACGGCTTTACGTAGCGGGTGACGGCGAATCGGTGGCGATCGACATCGTCTGCCCGAACTGCTCGAAAAGCGACGGCGGACGAGCGCGCCTCGATGGCCTGCGCGCACAGCACGTGCTCCGCCGCGTACTGGCCTGGCAGAACTTCTCTGGCGCGTCGGAGAAACGGGTGCGCGATGCGACGCGTGCCATCGAGGACGCCGGTTCCGCCGAGCGGCTGACGCTCAATGTCGCGCAACGTTCGCTGAGAATCGACCGTCTGGCGAAAAAGGCGAACCGAACCGATGCGATCGCGCTCGAGATCGCGCTCAATGATGACACGGAGCGCCGAATGCTCGAACTCGAGCTGGAGGCGCTCGAGGAACGGTGGCGCGAAGAAGAGGAACTGGCTTCCATCGTCGACGGCGAACTCACGCCCGTGCCTTCCCTCGAGAAACTGAGAAGGTTGATCAATCGGGACGCGCGCATCGTGACGCCGGATCATGCGGGCGACGACGTCGCCTGAACCATCCGTTCACTCTACTGCCGGCCCCGTCTCGACCACCAGCACGTTGCCGTCCGGGTCACGGTACGCGAACGCACCCGCGTCTGCCGCGGCGTGCGATGACAGCCGGCCCGCGATCGCTGCAACGGCTGCCGCATCGGGCACCCGCAATGTCCACGAAAGCAGTGTTGCCGCGTCAGGCTGGGCCCTGCGGCCGCGCGCCCATGTGTTGAGTCCGACGTGATGGTGGTAGCCGCCCGCGCTCAGGAACATTGCGCCGGGCAGCCCGTCCTGTGTGACGTCGAAGCCCAGATCGCGGTGGAACCGCGTATTCTCGACAAGATCGCCGACGTGCAGGTGAATGTGTCCGATGCGTTCCGACCCGACGCTGGCGGCACGTTCGGCGAGCAGGTCGTCGATGTCCAGCATCCGTGTGTACATCGCGATGCGGCCGGTCGGATCGCGCGGCCACAGCTGGTGCGGGCGGTCCGCGTACAGTTCGATGCCAATGCCGTCCGGATCCTGGAGGTAGGCCGCTTCACTGACGCCATGATCCGCAAAACCGCTGAACGGCCAGGTTGCATCTACGAGCGACTGCACGGCGGTGGCCAGCGAGGCGCGGTCCGGGTAGAGGATCGCGAAGTGGTAGAGTCCGATCACGCCTTCGGGGCGGGGCGTTGTGCCACCCACAGACTGCAGCCTGATGAAGGGGTCTCCACCGGCCGCACTCGACAACGTCGCCGTGTCGCCTTCCCGCTGCGCCCGCATCCCGAGGCGGCCCGCGTAGAAGTCCAGCGATCGATCCAGGTCGGCGACACGAAGGCTGACTTCGCCGATCGACGTGCCCGCGGGCAACCGCTCTGCAGAGTGCGTCATTGCGCCGGATCTCCTCGTAACGCGGGCCGCGGGACCGTACTCTTCATCACGAGCACGAGCCAGCCCGTGATCGCGATCGCCGCAAAGCTGAACCACTGGATCGCGTAGCCGAGATGCGGGCCCGGATCGAGCGCGGGAGCCGCCTGCCGGACCGGTAGCCGCTCCGCTGGTTCGCCAGGCAGAAGTTGAAGCTGAATCGCGCCCAGCTCGTATGGAAACTGTGCGCGCAGGGCCCGGTCGTCCATGGCATACCATACCCGGCGGAACGTGCCGGCGCCCGCGGGAGCGTCGGCCGGTTCCCGCCTCGCGCCGCGCTCCTGGCCGGGGAACGGAATGATCAGTGCAGTATCGTCGATGGCCGCATCGAGTCGCATCGAATCGAGGGCGACAGTCGCGGCATCCGCGGCGGGCGCCCAGCCGAAGTCGATCAGGACGGCATCGCCGCCGGACAGCATCACCGGCACGAGCACGTGCGCGCCGGGTGCGCCGCGGTACAGTCGGCCCGGCAGGACTACGGCACGGCTCGCGTCAGGCTCGCCCTGTACGTGGACTCGACGGTACAGCAGGCCTGCCGTATCGCGAGGCGCACGTGCAAGTTCGATCGGCCGCTCCGCCATGCGGGCCTCGACGGCCGCGTTGAGCAACGCGCGATCGGTGCGCCGCTCGAGTTGCCAGAAACCGAGTCGCACACACGCGCCCGCAACGATCAGCACGAGCACCGTGCCGACGACGCCGCGCGGCGTTATCGAAAGAGGCTGGCGAGTCATGTCACGCATTCGCCGGCCGCATGACCGACGGCGGGACCGAACCCCCGTCGCTGTTGCTCCGAATCCAGGATCATGGAGGAAAGAAACGTGAAAAGCCGGATCGCTGCAATCGTCCTCGCCGGTTCAACGGCCGCTTGCGCGGGTGGCGGTTCGCCGGGCACGCCCGGGCCGGACGCCGCGCTCGCCTACGGCATGGCTCCCGCAAGCCCGCTGATCTACGAGACCGCCGACACCATGACGATCGACATGGACATCGCCGGCACCCCCGTCCAGGTCAGCGTTCGAGCCGACGCAACCATGGAAGCGACCTTTACCCGGGCCGGTGATGCGCTTCAGGCCGCGATCCGGTATACAGCCATGAGTGGGTCCTTCGCCAACTCGATGGGCCCGGCCGTGCCGATCTCGAACGCCGACATCCCGGACGTGGCAACCCTCCGCCTCGAGCGGAATGGCGAGGTGAGCGGAGTCGAACTGCCGGAGGCAAGCGAAGCGTTTCGCCAGATCTTCGGCGCCGAAAGCTCGTACCGCCGCCTCTTCGTGCGTCTGCCCGCCCGCGCTGTCCAGCCCGGCGAGATGTGGACCGACACGCTCTCGACCACCGAGGATGTCGGTGGAATGTCCTCGGAGATCACGCAGATCGTGACCTCGACTCTCACAGGCGACACGCTCGTCGACGGACGCAGGCTCCGGGTCATCACCTCTGACATCACCGGCACGACGCGCATCGCCGGCATGAACCAGGGCATGGAGATCCGTCAGTTGCTCAATGGATCGTCGTCCGCTGTCACGCTCTGGGATCCTGCACGTGGCGCCATCGTCGAACGGATCGAGACCGGTACCGCACAGGGCTCAATGGAGCTTCCCGGCATGGGAATGACGGGACTGCCGATCCAGATGAACTCGAAGTCGGTGATCCGGCTGCAGGGAGGGTGAACGTCAACCGGCCGGGTCGGTCTCCGGCCCGGCCGCGGGCGTCGCGATGTCGCGGCTCCCATCGCCCTGGTACACGTACCGGAACGTGAAGCAGCCGGGCCGCGCGCCCGGACAGTAGTAGCTCTCGAAACGCAGCTTCGCATACCGTCCGTCCGCCGTCCGGACCGCATACACGTTGCCCTTCGGCTCGAGGATGTGACTCGTGAAGCCGTAATCGTACCAGCGCGCGGCCGCCGCATTCGTCGAGTCCGAGGCCGTCCTGCTCCCCGCGTAGCCGGATTCCGGCGCTTCATTCACCGAATCGAAGGCGACAACGCCCAGATCCACGAGGCCAGCGCGACCGCTGAATCCCGATCCGCCATTCGTCATGACGTTGAATCGGCGGAACGCAATGTCCCAACCGTCCGGATCGTCCAGAGGCACCATGCTGCCGCGCGAAAAGTCGAAGGCCGCCCAGCGCGCGGTCCCCGATGCATCGATCGTGTACAGTCGGTCAACACGCTGATCGCCGACCTCGACGGGGAACGGCGTCGTCGGCGGGTACATCTCGAGAGGCGAGCGGCGCAACGAGAACGCAACCAGCACGGCCGCAACAACGAGCGTGGCGCCGATGATCACGGCCGGAACCAGCAGGTGGCGGTTCCGGCCGTGATGCTCATCCTTCGTCGTCATCGTCGGCGATCGAAGCTCAGGCGGCAACGACCCGGTCCGCGCCACTACGCCCGATCATCACGGTTTCCGTTCGTATCCGAGGACGCGGTTCAGTCGACGCAGGTAGAGGAACAATGCCAGGCCGAGGAGGGCGAACGAAACGGCAAGAACCAGCCGGCCCGCGCCGCCATCGCCCATCCACTGTCTGACTTCCCACACCGCGAAAACGACGCAGAACCCGATGCCTGCCGAGATCAGCACACGATGAAACGAGATGAGCGACATTACACGAGTTCCTCTTCCAGGTCGTGCGCGAGGTTCTCGCGCAGCTCTGGATGCTCATGCAGGAGGTAGCCGCCCATGACCGCGGCCGCGATCAGGTTGCCGACCACGACCATCCACCACTGGATCGAGTCGAGCAGCCATGTCGCGACAATGGCGAGCAGCCCGATGAACAGGACCTCGAGAGTGACAAAGAACAGCACCATGCCCAGCAGCACGGGCGGCTCACGGCGAGCGGCCTCGACCATTGCCGAGGCGATCAGGCCGACGGCCATGAACGCGACGATGTGGATGCCGGTGTAGCCCAGCACGGTCTCGACCGTGACCTGGATCTCGGCCATGCCGCGCGCACCAAAGAACAAGGCGGAGCCGAGTGCGCCGGGCGTGTGAAACGCTGACTCGCCGAACAGGTCGAGCACGAAGAACCAGATCATGACGGCCACTGCGCCGAGCAGCCCCGCGACCAGACCTTCGCGGATCGTCCGGTGCTCGCGCATCATGTCCTTCACACTGGTCTTCGGGCCTTCCGCGGTCATGTACAGATACCGCATCAGCACGTAGCCGGCGATCAGGTTGCCCGCCAGAACGGCCGGCCAGCCCAGTTCCTGCACCACGTTCGTGCCCGTGATCAGAACGCCGGCGTAGAAGATCAGGTCGAACAGCAGGAACCCCAGCACGAGACCGAGCAGCCCGTGTGGCGGGATGCTCGCCTTCTCGACAACCCACGCGACGATCACGCCGACCAGGATGAAGACCATGAAATGGAAGGCCGTGTACATCGCCAGCAGTACCGGACCCGGCTCGGCCTCTGCCAGTCCGATCAGCGCACGGGCCACGAACGTCGGCGTGGCAAACGGCTCCGCACGGATCGCGTCGACCGCAAGGAACCAGAGCGCCAGCGCGGATGCACCGAGGAGTCCTGCGACCACGCCCCTGGACAGCGTTCCGTTCAGTCGACTCATGTGGGCCTCCGCTGTGGCTGCCTGGGTGGGGGCCGTCCACGGCGAGCGCGGACGGATGGGGCCACTACCTTTTCTGCTAATCGCCGCCGCGGTCCTGCTGTTCCACGGTGGCCCGCGTCGCACGGTCGTGGCGGATCAGCAGCACGCAGATCGCGACGCCGACCGCAACGGGCGGCAGCGACATCAGAACGCCGCCCCAGAACATGCCGACCATCAGTTCATGCATGCTTCAACCTTCTCCCGGTCAGGGTCACCGCGCAAGCTTGGCGGGCGTTGGCCTCGCGTCACCACTTCTCCGCCAGCACGATCACGACCAGGATCACAGCGAGCGGCAGCGGTGCCGCCGTGATGATCCAGAGCCGTCGCGGCTCGAACCTCAGATGCATGTAGTACAGCGCGACCAGCACCGCCTTCCAGAGCGCCATCGCGATGAGGATGATCGCGAGTGCCGTCTTCGGTATCGCCGTGACGAAGGCCACGCCGACCTCGGCCAGCGTGAGCACGGCAAGGACCAGCCAGATCAGATAGTAGTTGGGCGCCTTGTGTCCCGCCCCATGTTCCTGTGCAGCGTTCGATTCCACGGTGCCCTCCGCGCGCTCAGATCAGATAGACGATCGTGAACAGGATGATCCACACGAGATCGACGAAGTGCCAGTACAGCCCCATGATCTCGACGCCGCCGTAATTGTTCTTCGTGTAACCGCCCCTGTACGCCTTGAACACGGTGAACCACAGGCAGGCTACGCCGATCGACACATGAGCGCCGTGAAAGCCTGTCATCGTGTAGAAGGTCGAGGCGTACAGCGGGCCACCCACAACGGCTCCACCCTCGGCCGCGTGACGCCCGTGCGCTGCGTACAGGTCGGCCAGAGGAATGAAGCCCTCGTGCGCGAGCTGCATGTACTCGTACACCTGGACGCCCACGAACATCATTCCGATGATGGCGGTGAGAACCAGGTACCGTTTCAGTCCGGCCTGGTTGCCCTGCTCGATCTCGGCAAAGGCCTTCACCATCGTGACGCTGCTGCAGATCAGCAGGAACGTGTTCGCGGCGGTCAATGGCACGTTCAGCACGACACCGGGATCGGCGAACTGGTCGGGCCCGGCGAAGCGCAGGATGATGTATGCGCCGATCAGGCCCGTGAAGAACATCACTTCGGACAGCAGGAATATCCACATCCCCAGCTTCATGTTGTAGACACCGAAGCCGGATGTCCCGGTTTCCATTGTCGCGCTGGCGGCATTGCTCATAGGGTCGTCGCTCCTCGGCGGCGGGTTCGCGTTCCGGTCACGAGTGCGCTGGCGTCGGCCGACCGGTCGGCGGCGCCGTCTGCATCAGGAAATCCTCATCGGACTCCGGCGAGCTGTACTCGTACGGTCCGCGGTGTACGACCGGCTGCCGGCCTCCCCAGTTGCCGTGCGGCGGTGGTGACGGCGCGGACCACTCCAGTCCGTTCGCGTTCCACGGATTCGCCGATGCCTTCTTCCCGCGGAACATGCTCCAGAAGAAGTTGAACATGAACAGGAACTGCGAGGCGAACAGCAGCAGTGCGCACACCGTGATGAACACGTTGGTATCCTGGTGCTGCGCGATGTGCGGGTAGACTGTCGGATCGTAGAGCCGCCGCATCATGCCGCCACTGCCGAGCATGTGCATCGGGAAGAACGTCAGGTTGAAGAACACGAAGGTAAGCAGCCAGTGCAGCTTCCCGATCGGCTCGTTCATCATCCGGCCGAACATCTTCGGGAACCAGAACACGATCGCACCGAAGATCCCGAAGAGGCTGCCACCGACCAGAACGTAGTGGATGTGCGCCACCACGAAGTAGGTGTCGTGAAGCGGAATGTCGACCGGTGCCGCGGCCAGGAAAATTCCGGACAGTCCTCCGATCACGAACAGTGCGACGAATGCGATGGCGTGCAGGTTGGGTGTGTGGAATATGATGTTGCCGCCCCAGAGCGTACCCAGCCAGTTGAACGTCTTGATCGCTGATGGCACCGCGATCATCATGGTCGTGACCATGAAGAACCCGCCGAGCAGCGGGTTCATCCCGCTCATGAACATGTGGTGGCCCCAGACGATCCAGCCGATGAATCCGATCGCGATGATGGCCCACACCATGGCCTTGTAGCCGAAGATCGGCTTGCGCGCGCCGTTCGCCATGATGTCCGACACGAATCCCATTGCCGGCAGGATCAGGATGTAGACCTCCGGATGCCCGAAGAACCAGAACAGATGCTGCCACAGCAGCGGCTGCCCACCGACGACCGGGTTGAAGAAGCCCGTGTTGAAGGTGATGTCGAAGAACAGCATGATCAGGCCGCCGGCGAGTACGGGCACTGCCAGCAACAGCAGAATCGACGTGATGAAGAGAGCCCAGGTCGACAGCGGCAGGCGGAACCAGGTCATGCCCGGCGCCCGCATGTTGATGACCGTCGTGATGTAGTTGACCGCACCGATCAGCGACGAGAACCCGAGGATCACCAGGCTGATCGTCCACAGCTGCTGGCCCAGCTTCACGCCGCTGTACACATCGCTCGTGCTGAGCGGAGCGTAGCCGGTCCAGCCCGCGTTCGCGGCGCCGCCGACGACCGCGAAACTCGCCATCATGAGCAGGCCGGCCGGTACCGCCATCCAGAACGACGCCATGTTGAGGCGGGGGAACGCCATGTCCTCCGCGCCGATCTGCAGCGGAATCAGGTAGTTCGCCCAGACGCCCACGAGCAGCGGCATGATCGCGAAGAAGACCATGATCGTGCCATGCATCGTAACCAGAGCGTTGTAGAATTCCGGCAGCATCACGCCGCTCGTGAACATGGTCTCCGGCAGCAGACTGCCGCCCGGCATGGCGTTGGTCGGGTCCGTCGGCCACGCAAGCTGCCAGCGCATGGCCATGGCCAGAAGCCCGCCGAAGAGCAGGAACAGAAGGCTCATGAAAAGGAACTGGATGCCGATCACCTTGTGATCGGTCGAGAATACGTATTTTCGCAGGAACGGCAGCTCTTCGTGCTGTCCGTGAGCGTCGTGCGTGCCCGACTCATGCGCTGTGGCGACAGTGCTCATGATGGCTTTCTGCTCCCGGTCAGTTCGAGGTTCCGGCGGCTGCCGCTGCGGGCGAGCCGGCGGGTTCCGCTGATGTCGCGTCCGCCGAGGCCACGTTCGTCGTGGCACCGCCGGCGGCCGCCGTCTGCTGTTGTGCGTTCCACTGCGTCCACTCCTCGGCGGTGTGGACATAGAACGAGGCGTCCATGCTGTAGTGCCCGATGCCGCACAGCTCGGCGCAGCCGATTACGTACTGGCCGGGCACCGTCGCCTCGAACCACGCTGGAATGCTCATGCCCGGCACCACGTCCTGCTTGAGCCTCAGCTCGGGCACGTAGAACGAGTGGATCACGTCTTCGGAGCGGAGCGTCATCCGGACATTCGTGTTGGCCGGAACGCGGAGCTGGTTGCGGACCGTGAAGTCATCGTCGGTCTCGAGCACGCCGTCAGCGCCCGGGTAGGTGACGTTCCATTCGAACTGCTTCGCGGTCACGATCAGTTCGAGTCCCGCGTCGGGGAAGCGACGTGGATCCTTGATGTCGAGCCACAGGCCGCGGCTCATTACGCCGAGAATCACGACGATCACGGCGGTCCCCGCCGTCCACGCGACTTCCATGCGGTTGTTACCGTGCGTGTACGTTGCCTTGCGGCCCTCACGGGCCCTGTAGCGGAACAGGAACCACACGAGCAGCAGCTCGACCGCGAAGAACACTACGATGGTGATCCATGCGATGATGTGGAACATCGAGTCGATATCGCCACCGTATGTCGAGATGTTCTGCGGCAAGCGCCAGAACCGATCCATGTCGCCTCCCCTTCCGGGTCAGGTGTTCGGGTCGAAGTGACTACTGCTGCGATTGCGACGTTGCCGCCCTGTGTGCCGCGATCTCTTCGGCCGTGTGGTTGTGCGGATCGATCGGATCGCCCATTGGCACGACGGCGTTCGCGGCCATGCCCTCACTGTAGCCGAAGGTGACATTCGCGGTGCCGTTCGGCTCGACCGTGACTTCCTGCGTCATCACGCCGTAGCGCTCGTGCCAGGCCTCGAGTGTGTACGTGCCGGGCGGGACGTTCGCGATCGTGAAGCTCCCATCCGCTGCGCTGGTCGCGAAATACGGATGCTCGGCGACGCCGATGAACCCTTCCATCCAGCCGTGGATGCTGCACCGTACGGGAATGACTTCCGGTGTGCTGAACCGCTGCGGTGCTGAAGTCATGGTCATCGGCTGGCTGATATTGAATGGCCGGTTCAACTGGGGCGTGGCCTGCACGTTGTGTGCGACGGGATCGCTGTTCTTGAAGGCGACGCCCTGGCCGACCACGGCGCCGACCACGTGCGGTGTGTAGACGCAGCCGATCTGGTCCATGACGACCGGCTGGGATGGCGCACCGGCCGCGCCGGCGACGGCGCCCGAGATGCGGACGAACACGTTGCCGAGTCTGCCATCATCGCCGACGACTCGCTGTGTCATCGGAGCACTGGTGTGCACGGCTGCGCACTCCGCTTCCTCGGCCATGTCGATCGGCGTGTTGGCCGGCTTCATGCCCTCGAAGTTGACCATGCCCATGATGGTGCCCGCGTTGGCGACCGGCGCGGATGCGGCCTCGTCACCGCCCGTCGCGCCGGCCTCGCCGCCGGCTTCGCCTGCATCGCCGCCGCCGCACGCGATCAGTGCGCCGACCATCAACAGCGTGGCCAGATTCGTGATTGTGCGGTTATTCGACATTGCTGCCTCCCATTCCTCGGTGGTTGAAAAATCGTCCGGCGATCAGGTGCCGCCGCCGTTGCGTGCGCGATCGCGCCGCTGCGCACGGCCGACCACGAAAAGGCCGAGACCGGCCGTGATCAATGTCGCGAACAGAGGTGTCGCGAACAACGCGGCCGACGCGGGCTCGGTCAGGTAAACGAAGAACCATGTGCTCAGAGCGCCGCGCGTGCCATGTTCGCCATTGTCGCCATCCCACGCAAAGAACGCGACGGGAATCGGCGCCCCGGCCACGAAGTTGATGGCATTGGCGGAATCGGCAGGCACGCGTGGCCGGCGGAACGTCACGCTCCACTGCCCGTTGTCGAAGACCGCGTCGGACACCAGACCGTTGCCCTCGCCCGGCAGAGGATCGATCCGGCCCGGGCCCCGCCCGAGCATCTCCTGGCCTTCACCCTGGCTGTTCCAGTGCCACATGTAAACAGGGACACGCGTGTTGCCCATGAAGAAGTACGGCCGTTCCATGCCACTCGGCAGGCTGCGTGGGAACCACATCGCGATCGCGTCAGGCGACGCCGGCACGGCAGTCGTGGCGCTCTCGTCAGTCACGGGACCGGCCGCCGGCATGGCGGTGTCGCCTTCATGCGGCGCCATGACCTCCGTCACGCGCGCCCGCCAGTCGGCCCATACAGGGTCGGGGCTGCGCGAGCGGTCGCCCCACGAAAGCCGGAACGCGATCTCGCTGTCGTCGTACGCGGCCTGCACCCATATGCCGGTCACGGCGGGCGAAAACCAGCGTGGCGGCACGATGATCTGACCGGAAAGCGGCACCCAGAAGCGGTCGATGGCGTTCCATGCGGAGTCACCCGGCGAAGCGGGCAGGCCGTTTTCGGCGAGCCTTGCCTCGATGACTTCGCGGATCACCGGCTGGTCCGGTGCGAGGCTCAACACATAGTACGCCATGCCCCAGAGCTGCTCGTCGGTTACGACACCGCCCTGAAGCGCGTCCTCGAGTGACGGCATGGGCGTCCCGTCCAGACCCGTGCGCAGCGTCCGGTAGATGTCCTCGACGGTGGCGCCCGCATTGAACAGCCACGGTTGAGTCAGGTCGGCCGGCCGGATCGGGAACTGGTTGTTGTCCTCCTGCGTCGGTGCGGACTGGCCATCGCCGCGGCCGGTTGTGCCGTGACATTTCCAGCATTCGAGCAGCTCGTAGGACTCGCGACCCATCTCGATGAGTTCGTCACTGCGTCGAGGCGCACTCGTGAGTTCGAGGACGTCCGGCGTGTCTGTCTCGAAGAACCGCGAGAAGGTCTTGATGTACGAGACGAGATTGTTCCGTTCCTGGCGATTGAGCTGCGTCTGCCAGCCGGGCATGGACGTGCCCGGCATCCCGACGTCTATCACGTGCAGGATGTCCGCGTCGGTCGGCAGCGAACCGGAGCGCGTCGTGCGAACCTGGTAGAGCGCCTGCACGAAGTTGCGCGGGCGGGGCAGCATGTACGCCGCGCCCGGGCCCTCACCCTGACCATCGACACCGTGGCAGCCGGCGCACCATTTGTCGTACGGCGCCTTGCCCGGGTGATCCTGGCGCGCGGCAACGGGCGAGGGCAGGAGTACGGCGACGAGAAGGAGCGCGGCGATCGCGCCGCCTGTGACAATCCGACGCTCGATCATCAGTGCGCCTCCATGACGCGCGGCTGCCAGCCCGTCTGCTCGTAGAGGAACAGGATGACGGCCCAGATCTCTTCCGCCGTGAGCATGTCCTCCCACGCCGGCATGGCAGAGTTCCACGGCGTTCCCTCACTCGGCAGGCCCGGTCCGCCCTTCGCGATACGCCAGAACACGAAACTCTCGCTGAGCTGCGCAATCGTGCCCTGGTCCTGGAAGTTGGCCGGCACGGGGCTGAACGCGTCCGCCCATTGGCCGCGTCCGCCGAGGTAGTCACCGTGACAGGGCAGGCAGTTCTGGTAGTAGACGCGCTTGCCTTCCTCGTAGTGCGTGGCGAGGTCGCCGCTCGACCGCAGGGGATTCACGATGGTGCCGAGGTTCAGCATCTCGCCGCGGAACGTGATCGTGTTGGGAGGCGCCGGGTGAATCGAGCGGAGCGCTGGCGGCGCGCTCACGCGCGGACGGACGCGATCATACGTCATCCAGCCGACCAGCAGTGGCACGAGGATCAGCACGATGAGGCGTGCGTTCCTGCGATCCGGCCTGACGATCAACTCGTGCAGCGGCTGGCGGAACTGGCGCCACCGTTCCTCGTCCGCGCTCATGTACAGCAGAACGGCTACGAGTACGGTGGCCATGTACTGCAGCACAACGCTGGCGGGTACGGGAGCGCTCCTCGCGCCGAGCAGGGGCGGGATGTACGCAATGCCGAACTTGATCAGGATGTACGCGACGGCCAGCACAATGACCGTCTGCCAGAGCGGTTGCTTGAGCAGCTTCATCGCGCCTCCTGGTTCCTGCTCGCGAGGTATTGCACGAGCGCTTCGAGCTGGGCGGCATTGAACTGCTCGCCGAATGTCGGCGGCATGATGCCGGCCATGGCTTCGAACCCCGCTGACGTGTCGGACCGCGGATACAGGATCTTGGCCCGGATCGATGCCGCGTCGCGACGCGCTCCCACGTCATCGAACGACGGCCCGAGCGCCGTGCCCTGCCCGTCCATCGTGTGGCAGGCCAGGCACACGCCGGCCTCCAGCAGCAGGGCCGGATCGGTCGAGCCGCCCGCCAGCAAGGACCCGCCACCGCCCGCTGTGCCGCCGGCCGTGGCATCGGGTGCCGATGCGACATCTTCCGCGGTGACGGTAACCTCGCCGCCGAGGCTCTGCAGATAAGCGATCATGGACCAGATCTGTGCGCCCGACAGTGTGCGCGACGCGTCCGGCATGATCGCGTCGTATCCTTCGACCACGTACGCGGTCGGCTCGACCATCGACCGGTGCAGGTACGTCTTGCAGTCCTCGCCGGCGACACGGCTTGCGCAGCGCGTGCCGATCGTGCCCGTGCCTGCCTCATCCGAAAGCAGGTTCGGTGCGCGCGTGCCCAGACCATGACACGCGGTGCAGCCGCCCGCACCGCTGAACAGCTGCTCGCCCGCGGCCACGAGTTCCTCTGGCGTCACATTCGCCGAGAAGCTCAGCTCCTGCGGGACCTCCGACTGCACCTGCGGAATCGCGTTCGCCAGGAAAGTGTAGAACGCGATCAGGCCGACGACCAGCGCAACGACCTTGAGGTTCGTCATCTCAGTCGCCTCCCGCCGCGGCCAGGCCTGCGCCCGGCGGCCCGGATCCGGGCTCGGGCACGGCGCGCGCGGCCTCACCCGGAAACGTCGGCTTCTCCACGAGTCCACCGACCCAGAAGATGAACGCCGTCATCCCGAGGAAAATCAGAACGCAGGTGCTGATCATGATGGCCGCCTGCCCGAGCGCGGGCGTCGCCGCATCGGGGCTCGTGTCGCGCATCACCTCGAACACGTGCCAGTGCTGGCGGATACCGCTGCGCGCAAAGCCCATCAGGCCCATCAGCCACGTGAACGTCACGACCAGCACGAACAGAGAGTACTGCGAACGCGGCGGCATCTGGCCCCACCGGATCTCACCGCGAGACTCCGCTCCCCTCGCCATCAGCACGTCGATCACCGTAACGATGACGATCGCGGCAATCACCGCAAGGACCTGGTACACGCTGAAGCCGATGCGGACGATCGCGCTGACGAAATAGCCGTAAACGCCGTAGAAGATCACGACGAGCGATGCGGTAGCGAGCAGCCCGCCCTGCACGATCGTGCCGCTTCTCGCCCATGGAACGACGGGCCGCTTGTTCGCTCGCCGGTACATCAGGAACGACAGGAACGTCGTGATGATCATCAGATTGACCGCGGTGTTCTTCGCGCTCATGACGCCGAGTACGCCGAGGAACGGATGGTGGGTTCCGCCCATTGCGGCCAGTTCTTCACGGTCCGCGATCATTGTGTGCGGCGTGGCCCAGACGATGACGCCGATCACGAGCACGAGCAGCATCCACTTGGTGTATGGTACGAATCGTTCGCCGCCGGGGATGCGGCCCAGGCCGATCCAGAGGTAGTAGTTGGCCGCGAGGAACAGAACGCCGATCAGGAACGCCTGCACGATCCAGAGCCAGCTCATGAACCCGCCCATCATGGTAATGCCCATGGACTGGTTGAAGGCGTAGATCTCGCGGCCGAGCCAGTAGCCGGCGAACGGCAGGACGAGGAGTGCGCTGATGGCGATGAAGTTGCCGATGTAGCCCATCCAGTCGTAGTGGGCGCGTTCCTCATCGGACTTCGCGTTGAGGAACCGCAGCGCGGCGTACGCCGCGGCTACGGCGCCGCCGAACACGACATTCGCGATGATGCGGTGGATGTTGATCGGCATCCACGTCGCGTTGGCGATGGCGCTCCACAACTGGACCATGCCCGGCGAGGGGTCGGGGACGGCGTTCGCCGGCGGGCTCATCATGTAGCTGAGCCAGGAGTCGGCAATGAACATGACGCTCGTGCCCCAGATGTTGAGGAGCAGGCCCAGTCCGAGATGGAAGTACTTGCCGCGGCCCTTCTTCCAGCGATCCCAGCCGTAGTAGTAGAGGTACAGGGTGAAGGACTCGATGAAGAACAGGCCGACGTAGATCCACATGGAGACCTCGAAGATGGTCGCCATGTGCGCCCAGAAGCGCGGATACAGCGTTGTCAGCAGGAACAGCAGGACGGCGCCCCAGATGGCGGTGGCGCTGTACGCAATGACGAGCAGCCTCGTGAACTCCTTGGCCAGCTTGTCGTACTTCTCGTCCTTCGTGAAGATGCCGATCGCTTCGACGCCGACCGCGAACATGGGGACGCCGAGAACGAAGGCAGCGAACATCAGGTGCACTTCGGCCGCGATCCAGACGGCATTGCGTGCGCCAATGCCCGGGAAAGTGCCGTACTCGCGCACGCCCTGTGCTGCCGCTTCCTGAGCGAGCAGCGGATCGGCCCATGCGGCGAGCAGGAGCAGTGCGCCGGCAATGCCGGCGAGGAATAACAGGTTCCGACGATCGGTCATCGGCATCCGGATCCCTTCAGGAACGCGGTGTGCGCCACCACCGCACCGCGAAGAACGCGCTGGCGGCGGCCAGGAGCAGTGCTGCGACGGGAGCGTCGCGCCACATCATCCACATCAGTCCCTTTTCGCCGGTGATGTAGGCGAAGGAAATGGCGAGCAGGGCGATGGCCAGGCCGAACGAGATGTTCCGTCGCCTGACGTTCACGCTCCGAACGTCCGCTTCGATGTCGTGCATGGGAAATGCCTCCCTGGTTTGCGCGGCCCGCGTGATCCGCACTGCCCTATTTCCCCATGAAAAACGGCAAGCGTTTCGAGAAATCGACCGGCATGTCGCGCCGCACGGCTTCCATGACTTCGGGTGTGACGGCGGTGTAGCCGTTACGGCGAGCGTAGTCCTCGATTCGTCCGACGACGACGGCGCGGACGAAGCCCGGCACTCGACGCAGCCTTGCTTCGGCTTCGGCGGACCACGGCATCCGTTGCTCGGCAACGGCGGCGCCATGCGACACGGCGCGCGGCTCGATGACTGGCGCGAGGCCGGATGGTTCGTATGCGCAGGACGCGTCTTCGGCCATGAAGTCGGAGGAATCGGCGAACGCGCGCGCGCGACAGCCGCCACAGATCGACCGGTACTCGCAGCGGCCGCATCGGCCACCCGGTGTTTCGGTGCGGAGCCGCTGAAGAACGGGCGACCGGTTCCATATCTCGGCGAACGGATCGCGGCGCAGATCACCCGCAACCACGGGCATGTATGGACAAGGCGTGAGCTTGCCTTCGGGTGTGATGCGGCAGTAGTGAATCCCGCAGGGACAGCGGGTGGAGTAGTTGAGAAGGGGTGAATCGGGGTCCGTCTCGTGCACGTGCCGCATGATCTGCGGCTGGCACTTCGACCGGACCAGCATGCGCCCGCGATAGACCTTCTCGAGAATGGCGAGTTCACGCAGCACATCGTCGTTCTGCGCAGGCGAGAGGCCGCGCATGCCCTCGCCGCGGCCGGTTGCCACCAGGAAATACACGTTGAATGACACCGCGCCCCGGTCCGCGGCCCACGCGGCGATCGTCGGGATCTCACTACGGTTGCCGCTCGTCAGCGATGTCTGGATAACGAAATCGAGGCGCTCCTCGCGGAGCCGTTCAACCGCGTCCATCGTGTCGCACAACGCGCCGTCGCCGTGGCGGAAGCGATCGTGATACTGATCATCGAGCGAGTCGATGCTCACCGCGACCCCGGTCACGCCCGCATCCTTGAGCGAGCGGATCCGATCGCGAGTAAGCAGCGTTCCGTTCGTGCCGACCACGACCGTGGCGCCATGCGATGCGCCGTACTCCGCGATCGTCTCGAGATCGGCCCGCAGAAGCGGCTCTCCGCCCGACAGGATGAACATCGGCGCGGGACTCATCGCCAGGATCTCACCGGCAATGCGCGTGCACTCCGCGGTTTCCAGTTCGCCGGCTGTGGCCTGCCATGAGCCCGCCGCAATGTAGCAGTGCGCGCACGCGAGGTTGCAGCGTTTCGTCAGGTTCCACGCAACGACGTGCGGGATGTACGTGCCGGGCGAGGTCGCGTCCGGCGTGGGCTCCGCCGGGTCGGCGCGCGCGGCGAAGCCCAGACCCAGGGCGGGGTCGGCGGATCCGGCTACGGGGAGTGCAGCGCTCAAGGAGTGGCTCCCGGCAACGGGATCCGGGGGACGGTGGTCACTACTCGCCATCCTCGACGTTCGCGCGCGATGCATCCATGAATCGTTCGACGGCCGCGCGGGCGTCCTGCGGTGTGACGGTCGCGAAGTCGACGGGACAGTCACCGGCCTTCTCCGCCACGTCACGGATCGGACACCGCGTGACGCCCGCCGCCTTCGCTTCCTCGATGAACTTCCGCATCTCGGGCGTCAGGCCATCCACGCCTTCCGCCGCCGCTCTCAACTGCTTCGTCTGAAGCTCGCGGAACATCACGAGCATGGTGTCCATGTCGAACTCGTCCGCTTCGATCATGGCCTGCTTGTTCTCGTCCATCACCATCGTTGTGACTCGCCAGAAGTCGTGCTCCCGGGCGAACCGCTCGACCGTGTTCCTTGCCAGCGGCCTTGCGATGAGCGGCACGGCGCGCAGCCGGTCGAAGGCTTCCTCGGTCCAGACGACCGGGTCCGTCGCGTTGCGTTCGCGCGTCTGGACGTGGCCGGTGTACGGACACTTCACGCTCACCATGGGTTGGGCCGGCTCGGCATCGGCGTCACTGCCTTCGACGGCCGTGCGCTTCATGGCCTGCTCCGCCTTGACCTCCGCGAGAGCCAGCTCCTCCGCCGTGCCGATCCCCATGATCAACTGCATGTGCGTCGGCAGCAGCTTGCGGATCGCCTCGTCCAGCCGATCGCCTGTGACCGTCGGAAGGACGACCGCGCCCGCGGTTTTCGCGCCGTTCGTGCGATTGCCGTTCGGCGTGCCGGCCGCATCACGCGCGATCACGTTGTCGCCGTTGCGCGCGTTGTCGCCGTTGCGCGCGCCCGCGCCCGCCGCTTCACCCGCATACGTGCCGTTCGCGCCCGGGCCGTAGTTGTCGAGCACGAACTCCTCGACCGCCTTGCGTGCAATGCCGAGCGCAAATGGCGGAACCCGCAGGATGCGGACTTCGGCGTCCGGCGCCCACTCGAGGCCCTGCTCGCCGTCCTCCTCGATCCACGGAATTTCGTCAGGCCGGACGTCGGTCGTACCGATGAGCAGAATACTGGTCGGCGAAAGGCGGCACAGGTTCTCGGCCTGCGAGCCGATATCGGTGTCCTCGATGCGATGGCCGCCGTGGCGGGCCAGAATCAGAAGCGACGGCTCGATTTCCTCGATCCACTGCATGATGCACTGGAACGGCTTGCCGATGAGGATCTGCGTTTCCACCTCGACGTCGGGATGCTGCGCGGCCATGACCTGTGCGCGCTTCAGGTTCGCCTGGCACAGCTTGAGCAGGCCCTTGTCGATGATGTTGTTGTGCAGCTCTTCCTGCTCCTCGAACTTGAACACCTTCGATGCCTGTACGGACAGTACGTCCTTGATGTTGCCGAACACGACGTGGTGGTACTCGACGTCGAACGCGGAGCAGACCCAGAGCTTCGCGTTGTATTCCCTGGCCATCTCGAGTGCGACGCGCATCGCCTTGTACGAGTAGGACGAGCCGTCGATGCACACCATCCAGCGACCACCTTCGAGCGGCTTGTCGTCGCGCACGACGAGCACGTCCTTCTCGACGCCGCGCAGCACGCGCGTGCTCACGCCGCCCATCTGCGAGTACGGCTGCCGGCCTATACCGTGTGCGCCAATGCAGAGCAGGTCGTATGCGCGCCCGCTCGTGCCCGCGATTTTCTCGTCCTGCTCTTCGTCCTCGGCAATGAGTCTGCCATCCTCGCCGATCCGGACATCACTGCGCACCGTGGCACCGCCGTCATACTTGTCCGCGATGTTCGGATCGAAGCCGATCAGACTCGGCAGGCGACCCTCGCCGCCATTCACCTCACGGATGATCTCTTCGTAGTTGATGCCCTCGAGCAGTTGCCGCGTCAGGGGCACGCCCGAGGCGTCACACCTCTTCGACGCCAGATCGAGGAACGAGTCCGAGATGAGCTGCAGCCCCTTCTCGATCAGCTTGTCATGGATCTTGCGCTGCTTGCGGATCTCGTCGGGCGTCTGGAACTGCGCCGGCAGCCCCGTCTCGAGCTGACGGAACCGGATGTCGTGGAGTCGAGCGGCGTAGACATGGTTGGCCGTGATCCGGCCGCCAGACCGGCCGCACATCTCGATGGCGCGGTCGATGGCGTGCAGCGAATCGGCCGAATTGTCGATCGGGACGATGACTTCGCGGTACATTGCACCTCGCGCCTGGAGCCGGCGGAGACGCGGTGCGACGGATCGGCGGGCGCACGTAGTGCCCACGTTGCCGGCGCGTTACTCCGCGCAGGCACGATCACGCGTCACGAGGCGTCTATCGCTTCAGCTGCGTCAGTCCTGGACGAAACCCGGTACGACAACTCTGAGACTTCTTCCATCAAGGATCCGGTCGCCCGGTCCGGGAAATCGACGCTACGCAAGCTCCGCTCACCGAGGCCGGTTCGGCGCCAGGGGAGAGGGGGTCCCGCGGGGATCTGTGGTTCATCCGGCGAGTGTTGCACGCCGGGATCCCCTGCGAGGCGCGGCAAGAATACCGGCCGTGATCGGAAGGTGTCAAGGCCGTGACGAGCGGTCAGCGACGACCGTCGGATCGAGCGAGCGAACGCATGAGGTGTGGACCGAGCAGCGCGGTCAGCAGCGTCGACACCGCGACCGCGCTCAGCAACGTCCCGACGCCTGTGAACGGCGTGCCCAGCAGGACCTCGTGAATTGCGCGGAACGGCGCGATATTCTCGATCGCCTCGCCCGCTGAACCGGTCCGCGGCGTGCGGAAGACACCGGACGCGTGCGCCAGAAGCAGCGCGGACACGGCGGCGAAGAGTGCGCCTTCGGCGACGGATCGTGCGATGGCCGCGACCAGGAGGCCGAGCAGACCGGCGAACGCGAGCGTTGCGGGCAGCACGAGCGCGAGCCAGAGCGCGTTTGTGGACGGCAAGCCTGCGAGAATGATGAGAGCGCACGCGGGCGCGAGCTGCGTCGCGTCGATCAGGGCACCGGCGGCCACGCGGCCGATCAGGGATCGGCCCGGATCGACGGGCAGAAGGGCCAGCCGCCGGACCATCCCGCGCTCGGCGTCCCGCAGCAACGGTATGGCGGAGCCGAACGTTCCGAAGAATACGAACAGGACGGCAAATACGAGGGCGGCGTGCTGGCGAGGAGCCTGGCCCGCGATGATGGGCGCGACGAGCGCGAGCGGCACGATGATGTTCAGAGCGAAAAGCCGGCGTCTGCGCAGTGACCGGCTCCACTCGAGGCGCCAGGCATGAAGGAAGCCTTCGGGCACAGGCGACACGGCGGATTCCATCAACGCCGGCGCCATGGCGGCCCGGACCCTCGCCTGGCGGACTGCCCGGTTCCGGCCTTGCCATCCGGTCCGGCCGTCAGCGATTCGCTGCCATCCGGTCCGGCCGTCAGCGATTCGCCCGTGAGCTTGCGGAACACGTCATCGAAGCCGGGTTCGCGAACATCGATGCGACGGATCCGGCCGCCGGCCCTGCCGATCGTGTCGCATATGGCGGGCAGGTCGGCGGTGCCGCGGACCGAATCGACGATCAGACCGTCACGCGTTGCCGTCGCGCTCGCACCGTCCGGCATCATTGGCGGCTCGCGCAGCGGGGACTCGAGATCGATCTCGATGCTGGTGCAGCCGCGCACCGCTTCGAGCAGGGCCGACGGCGAGTCGATCGCGACGATGCGGCCGCGGTGCAGGAACGCGACCCGGTCCGCCGCCGCCGCGACGCGCGTGTCATTGGTCGCAATGATGATGGCGGCGCCGGTCGCGGCGCGCTCGGCGAGCACGTCGGCCAGGACGCGCGTTCCGTCGGGATCGAGCCCGACGGTCGGCTCATCGAGCAGTACGAGGCGGGGTTCGGCGGCGAGCGCCTCGATGAGGTCGATCCTGCGACGCATGCCGAACGAGTACTCGCCCACGGGCAGGTCCGCATGATCGGCCATACCGAACCGGACGAGCAGCGCATCCGCGGCACGCGCGGTGCCGCCCGCCGCGCGAACGAACCAGCGTGCGTTCTCGCGGCCGGTCAGCTCATCGAAATGGGTCGACATGTCCGGCGCGTAGCCGACGCGCACAGCACCCCGCTTCGAGTCGTCGCCTGAACGATGTCGAATACCGCCGGCACGGGGCCGGAGATCGCGGGCGAACAGCCGCAGCAGTGTCGTCTTGCCGGATCCGTTCGGTCCCAGCAGAACCAGCGTTTCGCCCGCGGCCACGACGAGGTCGATCGATTCGAGTCCGGCGCGGCCGCGACCGAATGTGAACGAAACGCCGTGTGCTTCGACAACGGGCCCGGCCGGTGGACCGTCCGTGGCCGATCGTTCCGAGTCGCCGCTCACAGGTGTCGACGCATCACAGGTCCCAGGCGGCGCGCGCGATCATCCAGAGGTTGATCAGCACAATGGGAATAGCCATGGCCCAGAGACCGGGCGGAATGACAGCGCCGGTCTGCGGGAAGAACGCGCCGGCGATCAGCGCGGGCAGGCGAAGCGCGTGCAGCACCCAGATCGTGCGTGCGAACCACACGTTGCGCCACGACCAGAGTCCCCAGAAAACGACGGCCGTGATGCCGGCGCCGATGACGAGCCAGAGTGCGCCGGGGCCACGTGTCGACGGGAGCAGGTCCTGTCGCCAGAGCACGAACACGACGAACTCGTAGAGAATCGCGACGTGCAGGTAGACGAACGCGGCCTGTCGGAACTTGCGCGTTCGCGCATCCATTGCGGGCGGGGTGCCGGGCGTCGCGTCAGCGCTCGCTTCGGAGCCGGGCACGGCTACATCCCTTCCAGTCCGAGCTCGCTTCGCGCGCGATCCATGACTTCCGGTGTCATCGTGGCCACGCCGTTCTCTTTGGCCCAGTCGGTGTAGATGCGCTTGACCATGCCGCGCACGAAGCTCGGGACGCGACCGAGCCGGTCGACGGCTTCGGGATGCCACTCCACGCGTGTGACAGGCGGGGCGGCCGGGTCCTGCTCGACGAAGACATCGGCGCGCGTGTCCTGCAGCGAGCTGCGCGTCATCTCCATCGGTTGCTCCGGCACCGTGCGCCCGCCGATCTGCACGCCGAGACTGCTCACGAGCTGCGTTTCCATCGGATTCGTGAGCATCGCCATCTCGCGATTGCAGCCGGGGCAGGTGAAGACCGCGGCGAGCGTACCATCACCGGGGATCTGGCGTTCGGCGAACGCCATGACCCGATCGCATTCGACGCACAGGAACTTCATGCGTGCCTCCCATGGTTCTGCCGTTCGACGCGGTGTGCCAGCGCAACAATCGCAGCGGCCGCCGGTGAAGCATCGTCGTGAATCGCGAACGGCGAGCCGCGGTCCGTCGCAGTGCCGAGTGCCGGATCGAACGGCACTTCCGCCCACACTTCGAGGCCGGTCTCGGCCGCGAGCGCCTGCGCGCCATCGCCTTCGAAGAGCGGCCTCGTGGCACCTTCGTGGTCGACGTACGCAGTCATGTTGGCCACAATGCCGACCGGTGCGACGCCGGCATCGCGCAGCAGTCGAGCGGACTTCGCGACCACGAACCGCGTGATCTCCGCCGGCGTCGTCACGAGCAGCGTCTGCGATGGAGCGGGCAGCAGGTCGAGCAACCGGCTGATGCGATCCGTACCGGGCGGCACGTCGATGAGCAGGTAATCCAGTTCGCCCCACGCGACATCCGACAGGAACTCGCGCAACACGCCCGTTTCGGCGAGACCTCGCCAGGTAAAACCATCGCCGTCGGGCGCTCGCCAGCGCAGCGGCGCGTCGTCTTCCTGAAGCAGATCCATCGACATGACGCTGACCCCGCCTGCACCAGTCACGGGCTGCACGCCATCATCACCATCGACGAGCGGCTTGCCGGCAACGCCGAGCATCCGGCCGAGCGATGGTCCGTTGAGGTCTGCGTCGAGCGCGCCGACGCGTGCGCCGCCGCTCGCCAGAGCAGTGGCGAGGTTCGCGGTGATCGCGCTCTTGCCGACGCCACCCTTGCCGCTGACGATTGCGATGGTAGCGCCAATGGATGCGAGCCGTTGATCGATTCGCGCGCGCTGCCCGAGAACCTGCTCGAGAATATGCGAACCGGTTTCGTGTTCGACCTGGCCGTACGTGCGGATCTTGCGCATGAACTCCGTTCGCGGAAACGGTACGGTCACGGCAATCGCGACCGGGCTACGGTACGATCTCGGTGCCCGTTTCGTCGATCACGATCAGCGCGTCGACAGGACAGGCGAGGCACGCTTCGATCAGGTGTTCCCGGGCAACGTCGGTTTCCGTACGCGTGAACGTAACGATACCCTCATCGTCGAAAACGAACACGGTTGGCGCGAGATCGATGCAGTCCTCGAAGGCGACGCACAGCGTGCGATCGATGCGGACCGTGACGCCGCCGATCCTGCGTTCCTCGATGTCTGACACCTGCTCACCGAGGTCCGGTCAGGACCAGGGACTGCCGGTCCCGTCCAGCGGGTGCGGCTGCGGTTCCGTTTCGCGTTCCATGCGACGGCGTACCGGATCCGGCAGTCGTCGCGCGGGTCCCTGCCAGCCGCAGCGCGGACACCAGCGCCATTCGATCCACGGCACGATACGCTGCAGCCATCGACGGTACAGCGCGAACGAGGGGCCGAAGCATGCCGGGCACTCGACGACGGGCCGCAGGATCAGCGCGGCGCCCAGGCCGATGAGCAGGATCCGCAATGCGACGAGGCCGAGCAGGACCGCGACGATGACGACGGAGGAATCCACGGCAGCCCGTCAGGCGGCGGCCTTCGTGATGCGAACGCCCATGACCATGAATCCGATCTTCGAAAGAACGGGCAGCAGCACGATCGCGATGAGGCAGCCCGCGACGACTGCGCCAATCGGTCCGACCGGTCCGCGGAGCGCCAGCCGAACCACGAACCAGACGGCCATGAAGAGAACGAACGTGGCGAGCAGGCCAATGAGCTGGCGGACGCCGCCGCCACCGCGGATCTCGATCCTGAAGCCGCCCAGATAGAGCGCTGCGCAGGTCCAGAAAAGGGAGATCGGAGCGAGCCACTCGACCACGGTGTCCTCCTCGTCTGAGCGGTTGTCGAACGGACCGGCCTCGCCGGTCGGGCAGGGATCGTACCGTGCCCGGCGTCCTGCCACAAGCGGCCGCGCGTGGCGGCCTCGAGAATCAGCCTGCCAGCGACGCGATCGTGTCTTCGGCGGCCGCCGCGAACGCGGCAATCTCCGCTTCACCGTGCGCGGTCGAGACGAAGCCGGCCTCGAACGGCGACGGGGCCAGGTAGACGCCACGATCGAGCATGCCGTGGAAAAACGCGGCGAACCGGTCGCGGTCGCTGGCCGATGCGCCGTCCCAGTCCGTCACGGGCGAGTCCACGAAGAAGAAGCCGAACATCGAACCGACTGACGCCGCGCGCAGCGGAACGCCGTGTCGGCCGGCGGCCGCGCGCAGAGCCTCGGCCAGCGCGGCCGCATTTCGTTCGAGCGAATCCTGGACACCGGGCCGGGCCAGCTCGCGCAGTGTCGCCAGACCGGCGTGCATCGCGACCGGATTGCCGCTCAGTGTACCGGCCTGATAGACCGGCCCGGCGGGCGCGATCATGTCCATGATGTCCTGACGTCCGCCGAACGCGCCGACGGGCAGCCCGCCACCGATCACCTTGCCCAGCGTGGTGAGATCCGGTATCACGCCGTACGCCGCCTGAGCGCCGCCGAGCGCGACGCGGAATCCCGTCATCACTTCGTCGAAGATGAGCAGTGCGCCATGCTGCGACGTGATGCGCCGGAGATCCTGAAGGAACGTGTCGCCCGGCAGCACCAGACCCATGTTGCCCGCGACCGGCTCGACAATGACCGCCGCGATGTCGTCCGGGTGCGCGCGGAACAGCGACTCCACGGAGTCGGCATCGTTGTAGCGCGCGACATGCGTGTGCGACACGGTCTGTGGCGGAACGCCCGGCGAATCCGGCAGTGACAGCGTGGCAACGCCGGACCCCGCCTGCACGAGCATCAGATCGGCGTGACCGTGGTAGCAGCCCGCGAACTTGACGATCCCCGCACGCTTCGTGAACGCGCGCGCCAGGCGGATGGCGCTCATCACCGCTTCGGTACCCGAGTTGACCATGCGGATCCGCTCGAGGCCGGGCACGTGCGAGCGGATCTCGTCCGCCAGCTCGATCTCGGCGACTGTCGGCGCGCCGAAGCTCGTGCCTCGACTCGCCGCGTCCGTCAGCGCGCGCACCACCGCCGGATGCGCGTGACCCAGAACGAGCGGACCCCAGGACAGCACGTGGTCGATGTAGCGGTTACCGTCCACGTCGACGACGTAGGCGCCTTCACCGTACCGGATGAACAGCGGTTCGCCGCCCACCGACCGGAACGCGCGGACCGGTGAGTTGACACCGCCGGGGAACAGCTCGAGCGCTCTGGCGAACAGCCGTGCGGATTCGGCTGTGGACCGTTCGGTCACGGCAGCGTCGGCTGTCTCGTGTGCCAGTCGGTCACGCGCTGGTACGCGTGCGCGACCGTGAGGATGTGGTCGTCGGCGAACAGGTTGCCGATGATCGTCGTGCAGCGCGGCTGATGCGGCTCATCGCCACCGAACGTGTACGGCAGCACCGCGGCCGGGTGTCCCGTCTGGTTCGTCAGGCCGACATCGCCGCCGCCCGCGACGTACATGTCGAAGTCCTCCATCAGCTCCGCCATTTCGAGCATCAGCAGATGCCGCCGCCTGTGCGACTGGAGGAACTCGAGCGCACTCGTCTCGCGACCGCGCGTGAACCGGCCACGCGATCCGCCGCCGCCGCCTCTGCCACCGCGTCCACCCGCCGTGTCGGCCGGCTCCGGGTCGGGCTCCGGCGGCAGCGAGTTCACGTACTCCTCGAACGCCGCCGCGCTCTCGACACCGAGCTGGCTGATGCCGCGCGAGTCCGGACGGTCCGGCATTGGAACCGGAGCAGCGCCCAGCTCACGCAGCGTTTCCACGAACGTTTCCGGTGCGCGCTCGTCGTATCCGATTCGGAACCGTGACAGTGCAGCGTCACGTTGCCACTGGAACGGCGACGTCAGTGTGGCCGGGTCCTTCGGATCGGCGCCGTGTATCGCGTTGAACACAAGCGCGCAGTCCTCGATCGTGCGGCAGATCGGACCGACCTTGTCCATGCTCCAGGCCAGCACCATGCCGCCGTGCCGGCTGACGCGGCCGAACGTCGGACGCAACGCGCTCAGCCCGCAACGGATGGTAGGCGACACGATCGATCCCTGCGTTTCCGTCCCGATGCCGAACGCAACGCAGCCCGCAGCCGTCGCGGACGCCGGTCCGGCCGACGACCCGCTCGATCCCTGCGCGAGGTTCCACGGATTCTTCGTCTGGCCGCGGTACCAGTTGTCGCCCTGCGCGAACAACCCGGTCGCCAGCTTCGCGACCAGGATCGCGCCCGCTTCACGCAGCCTGACCGCGACTTCCGAATCGTAATCGATGACACGATTCTCGAAGTCGCCCGAACCCCAGGTGGTGCGCGCGCCTCGTATCGCGAAGAGGTCCTTCAGCCCGTACGGGATGCCGTGCAGAGGACCGCGGTATACGCCCGCGCTCAGTTCCGCTTCCGATTCCCTCGCCTCCGCGCGTGCACGGTCCTCGAGAATCTCGACCGCGCACAGCAGCACGGGATCGTAGCGCTTCAACCGGTCCAGGTAGATCTCCGTCAGCTCGACCGGCGAGATCGCACGCGCGCGGATCAGCGCTGCAAGACGGTGCACCGGCAGGAACGCGATCTCAGCATCGGCTGTCGGCAGCGGTCCGTTCCACGACGGAACCTCGATGGGTGTCCGCTCGAACGCCTCGCGGCCACGCTCGAGTGCCAGTCGTTCCATGTACGCGCCCGTGCCGCCCGGATACGCCTGAAACACGAGCGCCGGCGGTTCGCCATTGCCGAGCGGCCGAAGCGGCGGGGCCTCCTGCTGGCCACCCGGTGCGCCAGCCGCTCCACCCCGCCCCTGCGCCACCACCGCTGTCGTGCCCAGCGTACCGCTCGCCGCCGCCGCAACCGCGACGCGCACGAACTCACGGCGGTCCAGACGGGAGCGCGAGTCCGCGTCCGTCACGTCAGTCGTGTCAACCGGTTCGTCGTTCATCCGCGACTCCATCCTCTCAGTTCATCCGTGCCGCTCGCTCCGCCGCCAGCTTCAGCGCTTCGTACGCGTTGACAATTGCGCCGGTCGCCGAGAGCGTGCCGAACTGGACGTGCGTGCCATCGCCGGGTCGGAGCGCGGACACCTCGGTGTGCCGCGTTGCCGAGTCGAGGATGACCTGCCTGACGTCGGCCGCGCTGAGCGACGGGTAGTACGCCATGATGAGCGCGGCCAGTCCCGACACGACCGGCGCGGCCATGCTCGTACCGTCCTGCGGCTCATAACCGCCGCCGGGTACGGTGGACGTGATCGCTTCTCCCGGCGCGAACACATCGACGCGCTGCTGGCCGTAGTTCGAGAACGATGCGGCCAGCGTGTCGGCGCCCCGCCATGACGATGCGCCCACCTCGATCCACAGTTGCGCGCGCCCTCCATCATCGTAGACCGGACTCGGAAAGTTCGGTTCCTCGTCCGTGTTCTTGCCGTCGTTGCCGGCCGCGTGGACCATGAGGACGCCATGCTCGTCCGCGTACCGGATCGCCGCGTCGACAACCGGCTTGAACGGCGAATAGTCCTTGCCGAAGCTCATGTTGATGACGTGCGCGCCATTGTCGACCGCGTAGCGGATCGCGTTCGCGACATCCTTGTCCCGCTCATCACCGTCCGGCACTGTCCGGACCGACATGATGACCACGCTTGATGCAACGCCATCAATGCCCTCGTCGTTCCCGCGCACCGCGCCTATGATGCCGGCCACGTGTGTGCCATGCTTCGGGTCCGGACCCGCCGGATCCGGATTGCCGTAGATCCGCTCGTCCTTGTCGGAGTAGTCGTCGCCTACGATCGGGCGCGGCTCGAAGTCCGTGTTCAGGCCGTACTCGAGCTGGCTCTCGTACTGTTCGCGTGCTTCCTCGAGGACGGCCGGCGTGATGCCGTTCGCCGCGAGTTGAAGGTATAGCTGCTTCGCCTGCCCGAGCTGGGGCGAGGATGCCGGGAGCGCGTTCACCCTCTCGGCCGACAGCGTGTCCGGCGCGACTGCCGCCTGGAGCAGCGGCAGGATCTGCGTCAGCGCGTTACCGATCAGCTGGATCTGCTGGAGCGTCGACGACGCTTCGTTGCGCCGCTCCTCGTAATCGGCCGCGATCTGCTCGCAGCGCGCGCCATCCGACAGTGCGCCACTCAGACACTGCGCGTGCAGCCGTGTCACCTCGAACGTGTCCCACTGAACGCTCTCACCATCGGCACCGCCAATGAAGTTCCAGCCGCGGGTGTCGTCCATGTAGCCGTTGCCGTCATCATCCCGGCCGTTGCCGGCAACCTCGTCCTCGTTGCGCCAGAGGTTCGCGTTCAGGTCGACGTGCGCCGTGTCGACGCCGCCATCGATGACCGCGACGACCACCGTCCGTTGCGGCTGCCGGTCCGCCAGCAGCTCGCTATACGCCCTCGCCACGCCAATGCCAGGGTAGCCTTCCGCCACGTCCAGCAGGTGCCAGTCGCGCGCCGCGGTGCGGAACGCCGGCGCGGCCGGGGTCGGCTCCGGCGTCGGTGGTGGCGTGACCTCTGCTTCCCGCGGCGGTGGCGGCGGTGGCGGTGGTGGCGCCGCGGTCGGGGTGGCGGCCGAGGAGCACGCGGCCAGACCAAGAAAGAGCAGGACAAGGAAATTGCGCTTCACGGCTGTCTTCCCGGCAGGTGGTTCTTCCCGTTGTGTCCGCCCGCGGGCGGCGGCTCTCAAGATAGGGCCGGGGTCGGCCCCGCGGCCACCTCCCGGGCCCGGCCCCCCCGGCCCACCTCCCGGGCTCGGCCCCGCGGCCACCTCCCGGGCCCGGGCCCCCCGGCCGACCTCCCGGGCTCGGCCCCGCGGCCACCTCCCGGGCCCGAGCCGAGCCCCGAGGCCGGGAATGCAACGGATCGGCAGGATCAGGACCGGGTCCTGCTCCAGCGCGTGCAGCGGGCACACGGGGTCAGGGATGTCCGGTTCAGAGGGAGTTCGTGCATGCGGACGGGTCCGAAGCGACGTCAACCCGACCCCGACGCCGCCGAAAACGGTACCGGTGTCGACTTTGCACCGGATGGCGCCGCCAGCGCTCCCCGCAACGCGCGAGCAAAGCCACTGGTGTCAGCTTCACGTCCGACGGCACGCCAGACGAGGCCGGTGAGGGGCCATTGCAGCACGGCCAGGCGATGGATGGTGGGCGAGCTGGAGTTGACCCGGTTTCGTGGACACTTACTCTCTTGGGGAGAGAAAGGAGTCCACGATGTCAAGACGAAGGCCATATCCACCGGAGTTTCGAGCGCAGCTGGTTGAGCTGGCAAGGGCCGGACGCAGTGTGGAGGATCTGGCGCGTGAGTTCAAGGTTGCACGACAGACGATCCGCAACTGGGTAGCGCAGGCCGGGGGTGATGACCGGCAGCGCCAGGACGGCCTGACGAGCAATGAGCAGGCCGAGTTGAAACGGCTCCGGCGCGAGAACAAGCAGTTGCGGCTGGAGCGGGAGATCCTTTCAAAAGCCGCGGCCTGGTTCGCCCGGGAGACCGACGCCGTACCGCCCAAGTCTACGGATTCGTGAGAGTGCACCAGGCCGAGTACCCGATCGCCACGATGTGCCGCGTGCTGGAGGTCTCCACCAGCGGGTACTACGCGTGGCTGAAGCGTACGCCGTCGGCACGCGCCCAGCGCGATGCCGAGCTGAGCGAGCAGATCGTTCGGATTCATGATGACTCGCGTAAGACGTATGGCGTACCACGCGTACACGCCGAGCTGCAGGCGCAGGGTGAGCGCGTCAGCCGGAAGCGCGTTGCGCGTCTCATGCGGGAAGCGGAGCGTCAGGGGGTGAGCCGGCGCGCGAAGGTCATTACGACCCAGCGAGACGGGGATGGGCGTCCAGCACCGGACCTGGTCGACCGGAAGTTCGAGGCGACGGGTCCAGATCAGCTCTGGGTGGCCGACATCACGTACATCCCGACGCAGGCCGGTTTCCTCTACCTGGCGGTGGTGCTTGATGTCTGGAGCCGCCGCATCGTCGGGTGGGCGATGGCCAATCACCTGCGCACGGAACTGGTGCTTGCCGCGTTGGAGATGGCGCTGTGGCGGCGCCAGCCGGCAGCGGTGATTCACCACTCGGATCAAGGGTGCCAGTACACATCGATCGCCTTCGGGCAGCGCTGCGGCGAAGCTGGCGTTCGGCCGTCCATGGGCAGCGTGGGCGACTGTTTCGACAATGCGATGTGCGAGAGCTTCTTCGCGACCCTCGAGTGCGAACTGCTCGCTGGCCGTCGGTTCCACACGCACGCCGAAGCGAAGAGCGCCGTGTTCGAGTTCATCGAGGGCTGGTATAATCCACACCGCCGTCACTCAGCACTCAGCTACCTTTCGCCGGTCGAATTCGAGAAGCGGTTGGAGGCGGCCGCATGACGAGTGTCTGTACGGCGTGGAACCGCAAAAACCGGGAGTGCTGCGATATGGCCGAGCCCGACAACTCACGTTATACGCGATTCTGGCGGCTCGCTCGCACTACAAGTCCACGGCGACCGCGCTCCGCGCGTCTCCTCGCATTCGCTCGGACCCCAGCGTCAACGGATTCATCATCACACAACAACAACGGAAAGGACGGCCTCGCCACAAGAAGGTCCCGACCAATTACTCACTGTCCACGAAACCGGGGCAGGCTCAGAGCGTCCGACCACGAGAAGCTGGATGCGTACCGACTGGCCTACGAACGGATCAGTTCGAAGAGGCGTATGCTCCGTGTCCAACTCATGCGTCCAGACGCCAGGCAACCACCCTTCGCCGATCCCCGTTGGTCCATTACGATACGCCTCCTCTATGGTTTGTCGATTGGCTCAACAAGCGGCAACGTCAAGCGGAACACATCAATGCGAGGTACACCACGGTCATCGATTCGGTAGCCATATGCCATGTCGCCAAGCAAACCGTCAAGGCAGCCCTTGTACCGCCAGGACCACAACACTTTGTGACGAAGCGGATCGATAGCTTCTATCAGCGTGTCGCTGAACGCACTACAGTCTCCGAGATCGTACACCACGTTGTCGGGGCGTCTCTCCAGCACGTCCAACCGTTGCGGAAAATCACTCGCCGGGACGGTCACGACAACAAGCAGAACACCGTCGCGAGTCATCTGCAAAGCCGTGACCCACGGCTGGGGTGGAGCACCTGGTGTGATCGGCGCCCTCATCAAGTATGGTTCAAACCAGGATGCGTTGCGGTCCATGGCGGCCAGGCGTTGCCCATCCACGGTCCAATGCTCCAGCCGATAGTGCGTGCGTCTGGCGATCCATACGCCACCGTCCACCGGGGCCATCGCCCGCTGCCCAAGCCACGGCGCGTCCGGTCGCTGTATCGCAGTCTCATCTCCGAACGAGTTGGTGACCGAACCTCCCGCTATCGTGTGAATCGGGAGACCGACCGCTTCCGAAGTCCGACGGTCGGCATTGTAGTAGACACTGCCATCCGGACCCGATGCAACAGAATGCACCATCAATTCCGGGATCCGGACGATATCAACGATACCAAGCGTGTCGTCGAACACCGTTTCTCTTCGCAACCCCACGTCGACAATTCGGAGACGGTTGTCGTGATCGATGTATGCAGCCGTAATGAACTGGAACTCACCAGGCCCCTCGCCGCGTCGCCCGACCACGCGGTCCAGCCTGCCGTCTGGCCTAAACAGTACTATGCGCGTCGCCACCGGGTACTCAGCGGTCACATAGCGTCCGTCGCTCATGCGCAGGAGAAATCGGGGCTCACCGCTGAGGGCGCCACCACCGTCATCATCCCCAAGGGTTTGTATCAGGTCCAACTTCGGGGCGCAGGAAGCGCATTGCACGGCTCTGTCCAGGCGGACAGGCTGTTGCGCCCAGACCAACGATGGCGCAATTGGCAGTACGAGCATTGCGGCAGCCGCCAAGCGGATTCTGCTTCTCACGAACCGGGTGAGCAACCCATCGCTGGAGCCAGCAACAGGTGTCGACGACGGCCAGAAGGTGAGCGAGTTCGGATTCACGTCAATGCCCTCGGAAGAACGTGAAAGCGCCGCCGATCATGGTCCACGCTGTAGCTGGGCCGGCCAGGCGGTTCGTATCGGCCGGAATAACGCACGCCTGCTGCCGTTCGGAGCGGTCGTCGTGCGAATTTCCGGACCTCGGCGGTTTCATTGCACAAACGGTCCGACCTGTCGCCGTGTGTGTGTGCAGTCTTGCGGAACCGTTCCGGCCAATTGCACAATCGCGCTCCCGAGCGCCTCGGTCGTGCAGATTTCGGTATGCTCCGCGCCAGTCCCGACGAGTTCGTCTGCCAAGCTGCCGTCGTTCAAGCGCGGGCGGTGCGGCGCAGTTCGCGGAAACCGATCAGCCGGTTCGCGTTTTCGTCCCAGAGGGAAAGGCCGAGCAATCGCCAGCCGTCGAGCAGCGTGATGCGGGTGGCCTGCTGCAGGTCGGGTGACGAGTCGAGACAGTCCTGGAGCCGGTAGTTGGGAATCTGGGGATTCAGGTGGTGGACGTGGTGCAGGCCGATGCTGGCGGTGATCCACTGGAGCGGCCTGGGCAGCACGAGGTGCGTGCTGCCGTGCAGTGCCGCATCGACGTAGTTCCAGTCCTCGTGACGGTGCCAGTACGTATCCTCGAACTGGTGCTGCACATAGAACAGCCAGACGCCGAGCGCGCATGTCAGCAGAGTGATCGGTGTCTGGACCAGCAGGAAATCGCGCAGCCCGATAGTGAACGCCATGGCGATCCAGATCGCGGCAAGGCAGAGATTCGTCCACCACACGCTGGACCATGCCTGTTTCCACGAGCGCGGCACGTCCCACGGGAACCGGTGCTTGACCAGGAAGTGGAACGAGGGGCCGATGCCGAGCAGCACGATCGGGTTCCGGTATACGCGGTAGGCCAGCCGCCCGAGGCTGGAGCGGCTGAGGTACTCGTTTACGGTCAACGTGTCGATGTCACCGAATCCGCGAAGATCGAGGTTGCCGGAATGAGCGTGATGATACGCGTGCGTCCGCCGCCAGTACTGGTACGGCGTGAGTGTGAGCACGCCAATGAAGAAGCCGACAAGATCACGCGCGCGACGCGACTCGAAGTACGATCCGTGTCCGCAGTCGTGCTGGATCATGAACAGGCGCATCAGGAATCCGCCCGTGGGGAACGCGAGCAGCAGCGTCAGCCCGTAGTGCACGCGCAGGCTCAGGTACATGGCCGCCCACAGCCCGAAGAAGCACAGGACCGTGACCGAGAGCTGAATGACGCTGCGTTTTCTTTCCGCGCCCCGGAACGGGGCAACAACTTCTTTCCAGTGCGCAGACGCGGCCAACGCGTCGGCTGGCGTCCTGTCTCTCTTTTCGGCCACTCTGTCTCCCGCCCCTGGACTCACTGTCATGCGGTGCGGGAAAAGGTCGCCAAAGCGGCTGGTTCCGTCAACGCGGCTGGGCGCGATACCGATCGGGACGCCAGTCGATCCGTCCAGCTCGGGCCGTGAGACGATCACCGCCGGATCAGCCCCCATCCGGTGCCGGATGCCTTGCGCGACCCTCGGCCGACTGCGCTCATACACGGCCGGCACGAACCCACAGCGGCCAGCGCGCGACCCGGCGTTCGTCGGGATCCGGCCAGTCCGCGGCCAGCGCTTCGCGCAGCCTATCGACCGGCCGTTCCATCCGATCGGCGGCGCGCGCGAGTGTGGCCGACCAGGTGCCCACGTAGCCGAGGAACTCGTCCAGCGTCACACCGGCGGCAATCTCGAGCGGAGCCACCGCGACCTCATCGAACGGGAACTCGATGGCCCGGTACGCATCCTCGACAAGACGTCGTTCCGGTGCCCAGTACGGTCCAACGACATGCGCGTAGTAGTGGTGCAGTGTTTCGTCGACGGCGGGCCCGATCGATGGGAGGTCGTAACACCAGACGGCAATGACTCCGCCGGGTACGAGCACTCTCCGGGCCTCTTCGAAGAACGCGCGTGTGTCGAACCAGTGGAGCGCCTGTGCGGCCGTGACGAGATCCGCGGTGGCCGTCGCGATCGGTGCGTTCTCGGCCGGCGCGCGAACGTAGCGTACCTGCTCGTGACGCCGTGCAGCCGCGAGCTGGCCCGCGCTCGCGTCCGTGGCGATCACGAAGTCGACGAGTTCCGCCAGCGCGACAGCCGCCTGCCCGCTGCCCGTACCGCAGTCCCACGCAACGCCTCGCCGGTGGATCAGTGATGCGAGGCCATCGTAGAGGGCGCGCGGGTACCGGGGTCGAAACGTCGCGTACGACCCGGCCGCCGGACCGAACCGGTCGGGCGACCTCAGGGCTCCGCTCCATCGCCGCGTCCGACCGCCAGCCTCGCGGCGTCCGTGCGCAGCGCCAGCGCCAGACGCTCGAGACGTGAGCGCAGCCTGCGACTCGAACTTCGCCAGGCCAGACGGGCCGTGGTGTATGACGCGGCCACAGCTGCCACCGGCAGCAGCAGAGCGGCGCCCGCGAATGACGTCGTCAGTCCGATCGCGGCACCAATAGCGCCCCACACCAGGAGCGGTGTCAGAACCGCGAACAGCAGGGAAGGGCGGCGGTCGCCCGTGATGTCGACCACGGTCCGTCCACCGTGCGCAGCCAGTCTGACCCACACGTGATCCGAACGGCCGACCGTTTTCCATTCGACGACGCCACGCGTCCGCCGCACTTCGCCGCGCTGACGGAGGACTCGCCGGATCGTCTGAAGGAATATGTCGCCCGACGCTTCAACGTCACTGTCGAGCCACAGCTCCCAGGTCCACGCTTCCGCCTCGCCAAGCAGCCGGGCGGCGGCACCTGCACGTTCCACCGGAACCAGCGCGACCGCGCCGGCGATCGCCTCGGGATCGAGACCCACTTCCGCCGCGATCGACCGCATCTCCGCGAGCGTGAGGCCGTCCCTGGCGGCTACCGTCTTCGGCACCTGCTCCTCCAGCTCGAACGCCTTGCGCATGATGAGCGCGAACTCGCGATTCGTGAAGCGACGCTCGCCGTCAGAAGACGGAGTCACGGCCCCTCGTCGCTCCGGGGACCGGACTCCGATCGCTCCGTGAGCAGCCGTGTCGTGAACTCTTGCGATTCGCCGATCCGGTCGACACGCTTGTTCATCGACTCGAGCGTGTCTTCGATCTGCGCCATGCGCTTGCGCACGTCGTCCAGTTCGGGTGCGCGCTGGTTGCGGCCCTCCAACGCGCGAACGAGACGGATGGCAAGGTAGAAACCGCCGCCCAGGATGGCGACCCAGAACAGCATCGGTAACAGAAAGAAGAAGGTCATGGTCGGTTCTCATTCGGAGGAGCACGGTCCATCAATGTATACGTTCGAAAACGCCCCGGACTTCGACTCGCCCGCTCGATCACGGCCACAGGTTGCCGGGATCATCGGCTGAGCGGTGGATCGCGGTCCGGACCGGCGTATCGGAAAGCGTGTATGGCCGTGCGGCAGTCCTGCGCAGCTCCGCGACGAGCGCGGAGAAGCCCGGCAGGTCGGCGGTCTCGTACACGACCACGAACTCCTGGTCCTGGAGGCCCACGGAATAGACGAGCAGCTGCGAAACATCGGCGTGCGATTTCCCGATACGGATATGCTCGTTCATCATTGCCTGCCGTGCCTCCGCGTCGAGCTGATACCATGCCGCCGTCTTGGTGAAGGGATAGACGACGAGGTACGGCCGCGATTTCGGCGCGTACGGATCGATCTCCTGCTTCGACCTGGCCCTGCTGTATTCCGAAGCACGCGTGAACCCCCACAGCACGTCGACGGGAGTGATCCAGCGGCGGAACGGCCGAACGGCCGAAGCGAACGCATCGAAGAAGCGGGCGGGGGCCAGGTCGTCGGATACGGGTTCCGCGCACCAGACCAGAACCTCGTCGGCCGTGCGCGCGGGAAACGTCGAGTAGTGGTGCACGGCGCGCGCGACGCCGTCGAGCGCACGCGTCCAGCGTTTGCGCACCTTGAGCGCTTTCGTTGCATCGAGCGCGCGGTAATCCGCCGTCGGCACCCACATCGAAAAGTGATTCAGCGAGCGCGTTGCAGTGCTTCCGCCGGCTTCGGCGTGCGGCGTATCGGTCACGATGCATTCAGCCAGTGCGCAACGTCGAGCGCATGGTAGGTGATGATGAGGTCGGCGCCGGCCCGCTTCATGCCGGTCAGCGTTTCGAGCACGATACTGCGCTCGTCGAGCCAGCCGGCGAGGGCGGCGGCCTTCACCATGGCGTACTCGCCGCTCACGTTGTACGCGACCAGCGGCATGTCGGGGAACCGTTCGCGCGTGCGTTGTACGACGTCGAGGTAGGCGAGCGCCGGCTTGACCATGAGCATGTCGGCGCCCTCGTCGACGTCGAGCGCGTTCTCGCGCATGGCTTCGCGAACGTTGGCCGGGTCCATCTGGTGCGAGCGCCGGTCGCCGAACGCGGGCGCGCCCTGAGCGGCGTCGCGGAACGGGCCGTAGAACGCCGAAGCGTACTTGGTCGAATAGGACAGGATAGCGGTATCGGCGAAGCCGGCCGCGTCGAGCGCTTCGCGGATCGCGGCCACCATGCCATCGAGCATTGCGGACGGCGCGATGATGTCTGCGCCGGCGGCGGCCTGAGATACGGCGACGCGCTGGATGATACCGAGCGTCGATTCGACATCGATGTCGAGCTGCTCGTTCATCAGACCACAGTGGCCGTGGTCCGTGTACTCGCACAGGCACGTGTCCGCCACGATCACGATGCCGGGCACGCGTTCGCGGATCGCGCGGATCGCGCGCTGCGCGATACCGGCATCATTGAACGCGTCGCTACCGAGGGCGTCCTTCACTGATGGGATGCCGAACACAATGACGGCGCGCAGGCCGGCACTCGCGGCACGCTCCGCGAAGTCCGCCGCCCGTTCGACGGACCACTGGTGTACGCCGGGCATGGACGGAACTTCGCGCGCGGCATCGGCTTCGTGCGTGACAAAGATTGGGAGTATGAGGTCGTCCACGTCGAGCCGTGTCTCGCGCACGAGCGAGCGCAACGCGTCCGTCCGCCGCAGTCGCATGGGCCGGCGAACACCCGCGCGTCCCCCGGCGGGTTGCGGGAACGGCGGCAGCCCGCGCGCCAGCCCCTTCTCGATCGACTCTCCGATTCTCATGTCGTGTGCTCCGCTGCTCGTTCACTGAATGCCCGGACCAGCGCATCGATGAGGCCGCCAATCGTGTGCGGATCCGCTTCGGCGTCCACGCGCATGCCGGCAGCGCGCGCTGCTTCGCCCGTGACCGGTCCGATCGCTGCCACGATCGCGCGCTCGACGATGCCTCGCCAGTCATCGCCGATGCCGTTCACGAAGCCCTCGACCGTGGACGGGCTCGTGAACGTGACCGCATCGACGCCCGCCCGCACGTCGTCCGCGACGGGGCCGGCAACGCGACTGCTCACCGGCACCGTCCTGTACGCGGTGACGTCAGCCACCATGCCGCCGAGCGCTCGAAGCCGTTCCGGCAGTGCGTCGGCCGCGCGATCGGAGCGAAGCAGCAGGAATCGCCGGCCTGTGATCTCGCCGAGCGCGGCCGGGATCCGGTCGCCCATGTATTCGTCCGGAACAACCGCGCCGCCGACGCCATGGCCATCAAGTGCGGCGGCTGTTGCGGGTCCGACCGCGGCCACGCGCGTCTCGGCGAGCCACGAAGCCGCCACTCCAATGGCGGCAACGCGCTCGAACGTGAAGTCCACACCCGCGGGGCTCGTGAACACGATCCAATCATACTCTCCGGCGCGTTCCAATGCGTTGTCGAGCGCCGCGACCGACATGGGCGGCTTCGTCTCGAACGCGGGGAAAAGGATCGGGACCGCGCCATGCGCCGCCAGTCCATCAGCCAGCGATGCGGCCCGTGCAACGCTCCGCGTCACAACTACCCGCTGCCCGCGCAGAACGCTCATGAGAGAAGCGCGGCCGCGCCATCGGCCAGGAGCCGCGCGGCAACCTGCCTGCCGAGCGACGACGGGTCCGAGACGTCGCCGTGGGCGTTGGCGCGCAGGACGCGGCCAGTCGCCGGGTCGCCCACCGACGCGCGCAACGCCAGCGATCCGTCGACAACCTCCGCGAGTGCGGCGACCGGAACGGAACAACCGCCGCCGAGCGCGGCGAGGAGTGTTCGTTCCGCTCCCGTGCACGCGCGGACCACCGGCTCGTCGATTCGAGCGAGGACTTCGCCGACCACGGTGTCGCCTTCACGAAACTGCACTGCCAGAGCCGCCTGTCCGGGCGCAGGCAGGAACAACTCGAGTGGCAGGTATTCCGTGATCCGGTCCGCCAATCCGAGGCGCAGGAGACCGGCAACGGCGAGGATCGTTGCATCGTAGTCGCCATCGGCAACCTTCCGCAGCCGCGTTTCGACGTTGCCACGGATCGGCCGGCTGTCGAGGTCCGACCGGACGGCGCGAAGTTGCGCGGCTCGCCGCGTGCTGGAGGTGCCGATGACAGCGCCAGCGGGCAGCCGGGAGAGCTGCTTGCCGGTCCGTGATACGAGCGCGTCGCGCACATCCTCGCGGCAGCAGACCGCACCCACCGCGATGCCGTCCGCCGATCGTGTCGGCAGATCCTTCAGCGAATGAACGGCCAGGTCGATTCCGCCCGACCGCAACGCGGTTTCCAGCTCTTCGGTGAACACGCCCTTCCCGCCGATCGACGGCAACGGCGTATCCAGTTCGCGATCGCCGCGCGTGGTGAACACGACTTCCTCGACGGTCCAGCCGGGCGCCAGTTCACGGATCCGGTCCGCGATCCGGCCGGCCTGCCACAACGCGAGCGCAGAGCCGCGCGTACCGAGTCGCAGCACGCGGCTGTCAGGCCTCGTGGTCATGGAATCTGCTGCACGTGGAGTCAGGGCAATGTGCGACGATTGTGCGGATCCTGCTCGAGCGCGAAAAGGTCCGCGGCGACACGAATGTAATCGTCACCCAGCCCGCGATCGGCCGCGGATCGCAGGCGAATCGTCGGATCGTGGAGCAGCCGGTTGACCAGCGTCCGCGAAAGATGCTCGATACGCTCGCGTGTTGCGGCATCGGATCCGGCGAGCCCGTCGAGCGTCCGCCGTACTGCGTTGCGCCGGATGCGTTCGGCGCGTCGTCGCATATCGCCGATCACGGTCAGCGTGTGCGCGTCAGCACGGCCGTGCTCGTGGAGAACCTCGTCAATGATCGATTCGGCGCGCGGGATCTCGGCACACCGTTCCTCGAGGTGCGCGCGAACGCGGCGGCGCAGATCGTCGATTCCGAGTACCGTGACATCCGCGAGTTCTCCGGTGTCCGCGGCAATGTTGCGCGGCACTGCGATGTCGATCAGCAGAAGCGACCGGCCCGCCGGCCGTGAGGCGAGCGCGGGACGCAGCATCGCCATGTCGATGATGGGATGTGGCGACGCGGTCGATGCGATGACGACATCCGCTTCGGCGATGGCCGCCGCCAGCGAATCCAGCGGACGGACCCGTGCGCCAACGCGCGCGGCAAGGTGTTCCGCGCGGGCCGGCGTGCGATTGATGATGGTCAGCGTAGCGCCGGAATCGCGCAGTGCGCGGCAGGCCAGCCCACCGATCTTGCCGGCGCCGACCACCAGCACACGAGCGCCGGTGAGTCCGCCCATCCGCTCCGACGCGACGTGCACAGCCACTGTGCTGATACTCGCGGTTCCACGGCTGATCGCGGTTTCATTGCGGGCGCGGCGACTTGCCAGACGGGCAGTCCGCACGGCCGTGCCGAGAACGGGTGAGCCGCCGTTCGCGTGCAGCACCGCGCTGAAAGCACGTGCGACCTGACCGGCGATCTGCGGCTCGCCGACAACCATCGAGTCGAGACCGACCGCGACCCGGCACAGATGGCGCAGCGCGTCGGGCCCGTGCAGCGCGTAGACGCGGGCCGCCGCGTCCTGGCCGTCCGCGAGTACCGCACGCAGATCGCGTATGGTGTGATCGACGCTGGCCGGGGGCGAGGCGAGCCATACCTCGACGCGATTGCACGTCGCCAGGAGGACCATCTCCTGAACGGCAGACGATGATACGGTGCCGGCCGTCTCGATCCACGCCTGCCTGTACCGTTCGGCACCGTGCAGCGCACGCTCGATGAACGGGACAGCCGCGACACGATGACTCGTGCCGATGCAGACCAGGGTCAGGGCGCCGTCGGGCTCGGACAACCTCGCACTCCGGCAGAAGGTCAGAGGAACGGGCGCACAGGCTAACGTCAGGACCGGCAGGCCGGCAAGACTGCCGGACGGGAACGCGCGCGCAGCCCGCGGTTTATGCTCACGCCGGTTCCGCCGTCCGCCGCGACCGGAGGCCCGAATCCACGATAGATTGACGTCGATCCGACCGATCCTGCCGAGCCTCGTATTGCGTACGACGGTTCTCTGGATGCTCGTGCGCGCTGTCTTCACAGCATTCAGCAGGGCCGCCGCCAACGTCGTGCCGGGGTTGGAGTCGCAACGATCCGGGATCGCCGATGCGCTGGCCGTCCCGCCACCGACTGCGCTGGCGCTGGCCGTCGTGGTCACGTTGCTCGTGCTGTCCGATGTGCGCGCGATCCGCGAACGGACGTTCCTGGCGAATCTCGGTGTCGGACTGGGCGCCGTCGCCTGTGTCTCGTTCGGGATCGCTGTCGCATTCGAAGCGGTGGTTGCCGCGGTGATGGCGCAATGAAGCCGGAATCCCGGCCATGCGATCCACTCGCCAGCATTCGGCGACCTGACGCAAGCGAAGGGGACAATTCAGTCGTGACCATCCTCTCGGTCGATTCGGTGGCGAAGCGGTTCGGCCGAACTTCCGTCCTGTCGGCCGCTTCACTGTCGGTGGAAGCTGGGCGCATCACGATCCTGTTCGGACGCAACGGCTGCGGAAAGACGACACTGATACGGATCGTGACCGGTTACGTATCAGCAGACGCGGGTCATGTCATGTTCCTCGGTCGGCGCAGGCCGAAGCCGCGGCTTCACGATATGGCGGCGGAGGGCCTGTTCTTCATGCCGGACCGCTACCTGCTGACGCGCGGTCGCGCCGTTGCCGACCATTTCGAGCTGCTCGCTCGCCGATTCGGCCGCAACCGCGTGCGCGAAGCGATCGACAGGATGGACATCGGCGACCTGCTCGAGCGCACGCGTGAACGGTTGTCCGGCGGGGAGATTCGCAGGGCCGAGCTTGCGCTTGCGCTGGCCCGCGAACCGGTCTGCCTGATTGCGGACGAGCCGTTCCAGGGCGTGGCGCCGAAGGACGCGGAAACCGTCGCGGCCGCACTACGCGAGCTGGCGAGTCGCGGTGCCGCGTTGCTGATCACCGGTCACGAGACCGAGACACTGCTGGATACAGGCGACACGGTCGTCTGGATGACGGCCGGCACGACCCACGCCCTCGGCTCGCCCGCCGATGCCCGGGGCCATGACCAGTTCCGCCGGGACTATCTCGGACCGGTGTCCCCATTCCCGGCGGTTGCCGCACATCCAGCCGGCACCCGGGTATGAGCGCGGCGACGACGTAAAAGGCTCACGTCGCCAGCGCAATCTCGAGGCAGTAGCGGATACGCCGGAATCGCCGGCGCCACCGCGTTCGCAGCGGCCGTTGCGCCGGCCTGAAGCAGGGAGAGACCAGATGAGAATGATCCGCACGGTGTCCGCATTCGCGGCAGCGTCATTGCTCGCGCCGGCAAGCCTGAACGCGCAGCAGGTGTTCGAGGGAACCGTCGCCTACAGCGTGCAGATGAACGCGACGAGCCTGAACATCGTTCATCACGTGAAGGGTGACAGGACGCGCCAGGAAGTGTCGGGAATGCCTGGCATGCCCGAGATGGTCGTGCTCATGGACATGGGCGAGATGGAGCTGCACATGATCATGCCGTCACAGAACGCATACATGACGATGGATGTGTCGCAGGTCGCGGCGATGGTCGGGGTGCAGCATACCGAGAACCCGACGATCGAGCGGACCGGTCAGATGGAGACGGTCGCCGGGCACCAGTGCGAGAACGTCAATATCACGGCGGAAGGCACGACAATGACGATGTGTGCCGCGACGGATCTCGGATTCTACTTCATGGGCGGCGGCGGTGGCGGTGGTCGCATGGGCGGCCCTCCGGGCATGAATCCGGAACTCGAAGCGAAGATCCGCGAGGTGTTCGAGGACGGGTTCTTCCCGCTGAAGATGACGGCGACGCAGAACGGCCAGAGCGTGACGCTGGTGGCCACGTCGATCGAGCAGAAGTCGCTTGCCGACGATCTCTTTGTCGTGCCGGCGGGCTACACGAAGATGCCGGGCATGGGCGGCGGCTGAGCCGGATTTGAAAGGACGGGCCGGACGGCGGCTTCGCGCCGAGCGCCGCCGGTGAAGGACAGAGGGGCCGCATGCGACGAAGCATGCGGCCCCTCGTCGCAATCACCAGCCGACCTGGTGGCTCGTCACTGAAGTGTGGTGGCATTCGAGCGCCGTGGCATCCCGCATGGCCGCGTTGCGCCTCCTCGAAATAGCGGTGCTATTCCTTCGTCGTCGCGCCTTGCCTTGCGGCCGCCCCGGCGCTCTCGATGCTCAAACACACTTCGGTGACGAACCACAAGTGTCCGGCGGCGGTTGTTCTACCTGTTTCCGTTCGTCGAGCCAGCGTCACCGGGCCGCGGAATGGGGAACGGCATGAAACCGTCATCGACGGGTTCGGGCCGCTTCACGCCGAACTCGATGGCGAGGCCGATCTGGCCGCGCACATTGTGAACGGCGCCGACACCCAGATCGATCTGCTCGATCGGGTTGCCGGAGTCGAGAAACGAGCCCGACGTCAGGCGGCTCAGCCGGACGCCCAGCGGCGACTGCGAGATGTAGTCCGCCACCTCGAGGCGCAGGCTCACGCCGCCCGATCCGACCGGGATCCGCAGGTCCGTGCCCAGACCGAGTGCAACCGAGAACCGCGTCTCGAGACCGGCCTGATCCACCGCGAACGCGTACTGACCGGGCGATCCGGTTATCACTGTCTCCAGTCCGGCCGCGGGCCGGACGACCTGTCCGGCCAGGAACGCCGGTACAGATTCGGCCGGGTCGTAGGTCACACCGCCGAACCCGACAAGGAAGTACGGCCGGAACCACTGCCGTTCGGAGTACTCCGACATGCCGACGATGCCCTGGACGCCGTACGAGTACGTCTTGAGCGAGACCTCGACCGGGTCCAGCGCCGGTGAGCCACCGGCGGTCGGCGCAGACCGTCCATCACCACACCGGGGTTCGGATGTCAGGCACGATTCCGTGTAGGCCGCCGTCAGACGGAACCCGAGACGGCCTTTCCAGTACGTGATCGCGGCCTGTCCACCTGCGCCCGGCGCGGACGCAAGGCTCGGCATCAGAACACGCCTGGCCTCGTCACCTACGACGCCGATCGACTCGAACAGCACCAGATTGCTCCAGTCCGACGACCAGAAGTATCCGGCCGTCACGCTCATCTCGAGCCGGCGGGGTCCATCGTAGGGCTTGAAGGGATCCGGCTGCTGCGCGCTCAGCGGGGCAGCCAGAAGCAACAGGATGGGTACTGCACTGCGAAATCTCTGCATGGCGGGTCCTCCGGGGAAAGAGAGGGATCACCTCGCGGGAACGGACCGCGAACCATGCTGCGCGGCCGGCCCCACCACAACGGCGAACCCGACCTCCCTGTCGGGGCACACCT
>DATKCF010000113.1:0-5621 GCA_035513345.1 Longimicrobiales bacterium | reverse complement strand
ATATCCATCCGTTGGCGTGGCTGGCCGCCATGACATGGATGGTCGCGAGCAGGTTCCACTCGTCGAAATGGAACGGGATCGCGTCGCCCGTGATGGCCTCATACGCCTTGCCCGCTGCGCGCGACAGCTCGACCCAAGCGGTGCGCTGCGTCACGCCGTCCTCCCCTTCGAGCGACATCGCGACATCGAACAGACGGAGCACCCTGCCAATGCGACGCCTGATGAGGGTTTCGACGGGTACTCGGCGGGTACTCGGCGGGGTGCGGCCTTCATGCGGCACCGTCCTTTCCGGCCAGCTTCGTGCACCGTGCGTCGAAGTCCCTGCGCCAGACCTCCATGATCGCGTACACCGCCTCCGATGCTGCGTCGGCAGGATCGGCCAGCAAGAGCGCCACGGCCCGGCCGTACTTCTCGGCGATGGTGGTCAGATCCTCGCCCAACTCGCCTGACGTCGCCTTGCCGAGCCCGCCGTGCGCGGCCCATACCCGGTTGAACGTGCTCGTGGCACTCTCGGCATGGCGTCGCGCAACGTCTGCGATGTGGGCCACGAAGTCGGCGGGCCAGTCGTCGCCGAGCCTGTCGACCAGGGCCTCAAGAAGTTGGAGGGCGTGCTCGCACTCCTCGATCACGGCCCGCGGTGACACTACCGCCAGCTCGGCGGCTGGCGCCCGTTCCTTCACCGGCCGGGGATGGTCCGCGTAGTTGACTAGGCGATCGGTCTGTTCTGGCATGGAACCTCCAAGGTTGCCCGGGCCGCTGTCGCAGGGCCAGATTACAGCGGCCTTCGGGCTGAGTTGTGGCGGGCGTCGGCACATCCCTGGCCGGGAACCGGCGCCCGTTTTCGTTCGGCCCTGCGTGTCAAGATTCTACTTGACGCGGGAGGGGTTGTCAAGTATTCTTAGCACATGAGAGCTATGCACTTCGTTATCGCGACGGACCGGGCAACCGGAGCCAGCATCACGTTGAGCGACGTGGCGGAAGCCTGCGGCGTATCGCGCAACCTGATCGACAAGGCGCGCATGGACCCGGACGGCCCGCACGCCCGCCGGCCGCCAGAGGGCTGGCAAACGTGCTTGGCGAAGCTTTGCCGCGAACGTGCATCGGCGCTGGTGAAATTGGCGGACACTCTCGATCCACAAGAGGGGTGACATCATGGCAACCGAAGCGCTAGACTTGTCGCCATGATTCATCGTGTTCGAGCGACGCTCCTTGCCCTGCTGACCGTCGTCGGGCTGCTCGCCCCGCTCGTGGACAGCGAGATGCGCGTGGACGAGTCGACCCAGGACGAGCGGGCGGGTGGCGTGCCGGAAGACGGTCGCGCAGTTGCCGCCGCGAGGTCCGGCGACAGGGAAGTGACGCCCGCGCCCGGCAGCTTGCACCTAACTGGCCATGCTCCAAGCGTGGACGTTTCGACAGGTGCCCCATAGGTGCCCGAATCGTGCGCCCCGCGTTACGTTCCACGAAACGTTCCACGCAGAACAGCTAAGTCGTTATTCTGGCCCCGTAGCCAAGTGGTAAGGCAGAGGTCTGCAAAACCTCCATCGGCGGTTCGAATCCGCCCGGGGCCTCTTCGACTCCGTCGGCGGGGGCTGCTCCGAATGAACATACTGGTCCTGAACGCAGGAAGCTCGACCCTCAAGTTCCAGTTGATCCGCACGGATCCCGATCTCGTCAGGACCGATACGGACGAGCACCTCGCGGACGGCGTGATCGAGCGGATCGGCGGCGAGGCGGTGATCACGACGCGCGTGGCCGGGAGCGGACCCCGGCGCAAGACGGCTGCGCAGCTGCGCGACATGAAGGCCGCGGTCGACTGGGTCGTGCAGTGGCTGATCTCGTCGGAAGTGACGGTCGTCAATGCCGCGCGCGACATCGACGCGGTGGGTCACCGTGTCGTCCACGGCGGTGAACGGTTCCGCGCATCGGTGCTCGTGACGGCGGAGGTGCTCGAGGAAATCGAGGACATGATCGAACTCGCGCCGCTGCACAACCCCGCGAACGTACGGGCGATCGAGGCGGTGCGTGCGCTGCTTGGCGATGTTCCCCAGGCGGCGGTCTTCGACACGGCGTTCCATCACTCGCTGCCGGACAAGGCGTTCCTCTACGCGCTGCCGTATGCGCTCTACCGACGGTACAGGATCCGACGATACGGGTTCCACGGGACGAGTCATCGCTACGTGGCCTACCGCTACCGTATGCTGACGGGTCGCGACAAGGAAGGCACGAACGTCATCTCGCTGCACCTCGGCAACGGCGCGAGTGCGTGCGCCATCCGGGCGGGCCATTCGATCGACACGTCGATGGGCTTCACGCCGCTCGAAGGTCTGGTCATGGGAACCCGTTCCGGCGACCTCGATCCCGCCATTCTCGACTTCGTCGCACAGAAGGAAGGCATGACCGACGCGGCGATCCTCACGCTTCTCAACAAGCAGTCCGGCCTGCTCGGCATCAGCGGTATCACGCACGACATGCGCGAACTGGTGGCCGAAGCGGAAGAGAACGACGATCGCCGCGCATGGCTGGCCATCGAGATCTTTGCGTACCGCGCCCGCAAGTACGTCGGCGCCTACCTGGCCGCGCTGGGTGGAGCCGACGCCATCCTGTTCACCGGCGGTATCGGCGAGAACTCGCACTTCGTCCGCAACCTGATTCTGTCGGATATGGAATGGGCCGGCGTGCGTCTCGATGACAGCGCGAATCGCGGCGTCCAGGCTGGCACGGCCGCACGCATCAGCGCCGAGGACAGCACGGTGGAAGCATGGGTCGTCCCGACGAACGAAGAGTTGCTCATAGCGCGTGACACGATGCGTCTCGTGTCAGGCCTGCCCGCGCCCGGTTAGTGGTTCGTCACGTCGGTGACGAACCACCAGCCTTTCAGTTCAGGTCAGTTCAGGGAACGCAGAGTGCCCAGCATCATGTTGTAGTGGCCCGGGAACAGACAGGCGAAGGTATACTCGCCGGGCGGCGGAACGGTGAAGGTCACCTCGACGGTCTGGCCGGGCGAGGCCAGATCTGTCCATGCAACGAGCTTGTCCTTCTCGGCCATCGGAATGTAGCCGGTAGCGGCCGCGTCGTACGCTGCCGGACCCACCAGATCCAGATCATCTTCGTCGTAGAGCAGAACCCAGTTGTGCGGTATCGTGCCCTCGTTGACGTACCGGATCGTGACCCGGGTTCCGTGTTTCGCCGAGATCCTCGCCGGCGTGAACTCGAGCGTGCTGCCGAGTGTTCGCAGGGTGATCACGGTGTCGGCCGCAAGCTCCGCTCGAACGCTGGCCAGATCCGTGGCACGGACGGACCGCGTGTCGCTTGCGGCCAGTCCGGCACCGATCAGCGCGGCCAGCATCAGGCACGGCAGACGGCGGGAACCGCCGCACTGCCCGGGTTTCGCTATCCTGGTCACATCATCTCCCGTCTGGCGGGTCACGGTTAACCAGTCCGGAATACATCCGGCATTCCCCAACGTTCCGCGATACTCGCGAAGCCGGGGGCGAGGTCTGCCGGCGCTGCCTGTGCCACGGCCTGGAGCCTCGCCCGTTGCCCGGCGGTGAGCGTTGGCGGCTGCTCCTCGGGCCAGCCGTTGGCGATTCCGTCCAGCAGGGCAGCGCCGAGTGTCGAACTCGTCGCGCCGACCGCCTCGATGAGCGAGACGACGGTCTCGGGATCCTGGCCGGCAGCGTGGTGCTGTGCCATGAGTTGCACCGCTCGCTGTACGCCGGCCAGCGCGGCCGAGTCGTCGGGCAGACGCCGCTGCACAAGCTCGCGCAGGAAGTCGGCGCCCTGGTTCGCGCCGGCCATCGCGAGTGCATCGGGGATCCACGGATCGCGCAGGTTCTGCGGCACGAGGAACATGTCCGAGACCGCCGCTGCGGCACGAGCGGAGGCCGGTAGTTCGGATAACACGAGCAACGCCTGCACTGCGACCTTCGGATCGGCGTCCTGCAGAACCGCACTGGGCACGGTGTAGTCGACGGCGGTCGGCGAGGCGCGCTCCGGGAGCAGCCCGGCCGCGAAGAGATCATCACTCAAATCATCATCGCGCGGGAGCACCTGAAGCGCCGCGCGTCGCAACGACGATGCCGGATGGTGAAGCGCATCGCGTGCCGCCTGCCTTGCCGCAGGGACCGTCTCGATTGCACCGAGGCCGTCAAGCGTCCAGATCGCGTGCAATGCACCCGGATTAAGGCCGAGTTCGTCGACGGTATGGTCCTCGAGCAGATCGATCAGTGCGGGCACGACATCGGTCTGGCCGCGCTCGACGATGAGCCGCTGCGCAGTCAATCGCCAGAACATGTTGTCGTTGCGCAGCGCGGCGACGAGTTGAGCGGGTGTCGCGTTATCGAGGCGCAGTGTCGCCTGTGCCGATGCGTCGTCGTACACGATGCGGTAGATCCGGCCGTGCAGCTTGTCGCGGTTGGGCGTCTCGTAGGCGTTGCCGGGGCCGCGCTCCGCGAAGGCGGGTGTCGGGTTGTGCTGCGCGACGAGCGTGTAGAAGTCCGATACCCAGAGCGCGCCATCGGGCCCGACCTTGACCTGTACCGGCGCGGCCCACTCGTCGCGGCTGGCCATCAGGCTCCAGCGATTCTTCGCGGCGAACGTCGAGCCGACATGGCTCAGTTCGAACATGCCGATCACGTGACCGGTCGGCTCCGCCACGAACGCGATCCGGTTCCAGTACTCGCGCGGGAACGCACGAGCCGTGTACAGCTCGTGGGCCGAGCCCGCCGTGTACAGGCCGAACGCGTCGACCTGCAGCACATCGCGGACCGGGTAGATGTCGGAGCGGTCCTCGATCGCCGGAAGAGTGGGTTCGCGGACACCGAGCGCGCGGTAGTATCGGCCCGGAATGTGAACGTGCTGGCTTACACGACGATTCGCGGTGGAGCCGAGGACGTACGCGTCCTCGCTGAAGCCCATGCCCCAGGTGTTGTTGCTCGTTCGTGCGATGTAGTCGAGGCTCGATCCGTCGGCCTCGAAGCGGAAGTACCCGGCGCCGAAATCGCCGCGATCGTACGTGTCGCTTCCGACGGTGCCCCGGAATCCGTTGTACCCGACTGAGCCCCACACCCGATTGTCGAATCCGTAGCGCAGGTTGCTGGGCGTGCCGTGCGTATCCGAACGCGGCCAGCCGGAGAACAGGATTGTCCGTTCGTCAGCACGATCGTCGCCGTCCGTATCACGGAAGAACAGCATGTGCGGGGCCTGAGCCACGACCACGCCGCCGTTGGCGAACGTCAGGCTCGTCGCGAGGTTCAGGCCATCGGCGAACACGGTCGTCCGATCCGCGCGGCCATCATCGTCGGTGTCTTCGAGAATCAGGATCCGGTCGTTGCCGGGCGTACCGTCCTCCAGCACCACGTTCGGGTAGTCCTGCGTCTCGACGAGCCACAGCCGGCCGCGTGCGTCCCATGTGAAATCGATGACGTTGCCGATCATCGGTTCGAATGCGAACGGCTCGACACTGAAGCCGGGTTGGAGCGTCATCAGTTGTGTCGACAGTTCGGTCGGCAACGCGGCCTGTGCCCGTGTAACCGGTTCGTCCTCGACGTTCCATTCCGCGGGCGGCCGCTTGTAGGTGGGAAGAGGCACCTCGAGATCCATGTACTCGAGCACGGGATCGG
>DATKCF010000112.1:0-2112 GCA_035513345.1 Longimicrobiales bacterium | reverse complement strand
CGCGCGATCTCGGTCGCGCCATCGTCATCGAACAGGCACAGCTCAACCTTCTCGGCGTGCGCCGAGAACAGCGCGAAGTTCGTGCCCGACCCATCCCAGCTGGCTCCCAGCGGATGGGGGCGGCCCGGCCACACGCGAAAGTCGGCTGCGTTCATCGGTGTCCTCGTGCGTGTTCAACCAGTAGGAGGAGGGTGAGGAAGTCTCGACGGAGCGACTTCCGTTCTCTCCCGGCGGTCATGCCGACTCGGCCTGGATGTTCACGCGGGCTCTCGGCCCGGGCATTCGTGCGTGTCGAACCGGCGCCGTCCGGGTCGCCCTCGCCAGCCACGTGCGCAGGCGTTCCGGCGTTCCGAGGTCGGACCAGCCCAGAACGCTCGGCCAGACGTGAACCCAGAGATCGTCGGCGGCCATCAGCAGACCACGACAGAAGTCGGCGTCGGGCATGTCGCGATACGCATCCTGCAGGAACGCCGGGCGCGCACGGGACGACACACCTGACGCTCGATCGAAGATCGCCGCGAGCTCCGGAAAGTGCCGGCGATACAAGCCCAGGAGATGCGCGGCCCCGTGACAACCACCATCGTATTCCACACGGCGCCTGAAGCCAGCAAAGTCGTCGCGACTTCAGGAGACGGCTTCTCGAGCTCGAAGCGTGCGCGGCAACAATCGATGCGCTGAAGGCCAGAATCAATCAGACCACGGGCGACGTTCGGGATGAATACGAGCGACGAATCGCCGAGCTCCGATCGCGACTCGACGCCGCACGCCACGCGCTCGAGCGCCGGGCTGCACATGCGCTCGAGATGTCCGTGATCCGCATGCGTCAACCGGTCTCGGACGGTCACACCATGATCAATTCTCCTTCCTGCATTTCCGTGTCACGCCACCTGCAGCCGGCCGAGCGAGGCGAGCGCCGCGCCTCCGGGGATGTCCGGAATCAGCCGGAACTCCAGCACGGTCACGCCGGCGAGGTCGACGGCGTACCGCTCCGTCTCGCAGGTCGTGCCGGGCGGGCTGAAGGTGTACTGCTGGCGTACGATCTCGCGATACGAGCGTCCGCCATCCGGCGACCAGCGCAGTACGAACTCCTGGGTGCGGGACGTTCCGGGCTCCTCGAAGCGCAGATCGATGCGCCGCAGCCGCGTCGGTTGGTCGAAGATGAGCCGGATCGCCTGCTCGCCGGGCGTCGAGGCGCGCCGCCGCTGTCGCCCCGCAGCGCAGACTCGATCGGATGCGCCGGATCTTCCGACGTAATTTCGACACTGGCCACCTGTTCGAGGTCGAGACCTGGCTGATCCTCGGCGGGCTCCTCATTCATCACCATCACGCGTTTTCGCATCACGACTCCTTCCAGGGCACATCGCCCAGAATGCCACGTATCCCCGCGAGCGGTGAGGCGGACGAGCGCGCGGACTGCGCCAGGAAGTCGGCGGCGACGGCCGGCGTCATCACGGCCAGCAGCGCGACGCCGCCGAACGTGGGGCCGAGCACGACGCCGAGCGTGACGGTCAAAATCGTCACGTCGCGTTGATCGAGGCGAATGCCTCCGGAGGCGGTCGCACGCGCCCTGGCGGTCACCATGCGTGGGCTGGCGGTGCGCGACGTGCGTCCGAGACACTGGGTGCGGATGGCGTTCAAGGAGAGCCGCGTCGCGTTCATCAACGGCATCGCGGTGGCCATGACGACATCGGCAGGTGTGTGGCTCTGGAGCCAGTCGCCGGGACTGCGATGATCATCGGCGTCGCGATGGTGATTTCGATGCTGGCAGCCGGACTCGCGGGCGCTCATTCCGATCGGACTGACCGTCTCGGGTCAGGATCGGCGCAGGCGTCCTCGATCGTCCTGACCACGGTGACGGACATCGTGGGCTTTCTCAGCTTTCTCGGACTCGCTTCACTCTTCGCGGCCGTTCTGTGAGACGGGAGGAGAGTTTCGTTGCGTTGCGACGCCAGGCCCTGACCGATCACCCGTTCAGCGTTTGCGGCGGCGGATCGCACTCAGACCCGCGGTTGCAACGACCACAGCACCGGCCACCGCAGCCGCTACCTTCGCCCGCTTGCGTCGCCGCGCGCGTCCCGTGAGCCTGTCGGCCACTTTCGTGGCCAACGCTCC
>DATKCF010000111.1:0-5387 GCA_035513345.1 Longimicrobiales bacterium | reverse complement strand
GGCGGGTTCAACGGGACTGGCCCGTCGACGTAAAAAGGTTGTTGGAGCCTTTTCCCCGCAGCTATGCGGCGTGACCCTTCACCACGCCTCCAGTCGCTTCGTCCCACCAGGGTGGACCCGTGGCGCCGGCCGATGCAACGAGCGTAAGGGGACACCTATCCGTCGTGGTAGCTCCTGGCAGTCGACCCGACGACCAGGAATCGACTTTCCAATGCCGCTCCGGCCGAATCAGCGATACCGTGACGAGCGCCGCGCGCGAGGGCTCCTGTGACTCGCCGGGTTTTCGCATGCGCGGCGGTAACAGTGCTGGTCGCTTGCGCAGGCGATTCGGAGCCGCCCTCTACGCAGGAGCCGCCGGATGCGTGGCCGATGGCGCAGGGCCGGGAGGCCACGCGGCAATTCTACGCCGGCGACCTCGAACCGCTCTGGAGTCGCATGACCGCGGAAATGCGTGAGGCGGCGGGTGGCTCGGTCGAGGAGTTCCGCGGCTTCCGCGCGAAAGTCGACGAGCTCGCCGGGCAGGAGACCCGCGTCGTCGACGAGGACGTCTTCATTGAAGGGGACATCGCCTACTACAGCCGCATCTCCGACTTCGATGAGGCGACCGGTCCGATGGTGGTCCAGTGGGGCTTCGAGCGGGACAGTGCGATCGCCGATTTCTTCATTCGACCCGCGGAGCCCGCCGCGGCGGTCGTCTATCGAACGAAGACGGAGCTGCGCCTGCCCTTCGAGGGGGAGTGGTACGTGACCGCCGGCGGTCGCACGATCGAGGAGAATCAGCATTCTGCGGATTACTCGACCCGCTTCGCCTACGACCTGGTGAGCGCGGCGGAGTTCGACTGGCCGTGGCCGCGGCCCCGGAACGAGGATTTTCCGACCTGGGGCCAGCCGATCCGGGCGCCGGCAGCGGGGGTGGTCGCCGCGACGCGCAGCGACGTACCGGACAATCTGCCCGGCGAGGTCGACACTGATGGAGCCGTACGAATGGGCAACTTCGTGTCGATCGATCACGGCAACGGAGAGTTCTCCCTGCTGGGTCACCTCCAAAGCGGCAGCGTTCGCGTCGCGGCAGGCGACACTGTCCGCGCTGGCGATGTCGTCGGACTGGCGGGCAACAGCGGCAACAGCAATGGCCCGCACCTCCACTACAATCTCCAGGATCGCGCCGAGCCGAATCGCGGCAAGGGTCTTCCCGCACAATTCACGCAACTGGTAGTCGATGGGCAGGAGGTCGAGCGCGCGGAACCGGTTCAGGGTCAGCGCATCCGGGCCATCCAGCGATGACGCTGACTACCGACACTCAAACCGGTTCATCGCAAATGCGCGCATCGACGCTGCGGTCGTTGGTGGTCGTGACATCCCTTGTCGCCGGCCTCGTTCTCGGTCCGGAATCCGCTTCCGCACACCAGGGCGAGCAGGGCTGCGAGGCCGTCGATCCCGCCTGGTCTCCCGATGGGACGTGGATCGTGTTCGCGTCGAACTGTGCGGGGAATCGGGATCTGTATCGGGTGAGGCCGGACGGAAGCGCTCTCACCCGGTTGAGCGACACCCCCGGCGCAAAGCATACGCCTCGCTGGTCGCCGGACAGCCGCCATCTCGCACTCGCCCACCGTCCGGAAGGCGAGGATGCGGAGATCCAGGTTCTGGAGATGGAGAGCGGCCGGCTGCGCACGGTCACGGACAACGGGTCGTCCGAATGGAATCCGACCTGGTCGCCCGACGGGCGTCGTCTCGCCTACGAGAGCGAGCGGGACGGCAATGCGGACATCTACGAGCTCGACCTCGAGAGTGGCCTCGAGACGCGTTTGACGCGGTCGCCGTCGCGGGACGTCGCACCAGCCTGGTCACCCGATGGTTCGGTGATCGCGTTTCAGTCGAACCGAGGCGGTGCCTACGCGATCTATGCGATCGATACGCAGGGTCTGCATTCCTCGCCGCGACTGATGACGCCCATGGAGGGGCAGGCCGTGGCGCCGGCGTGGTCTCCGGATGGCCGCCTCCTCGGCTTCGCCTGTGTGCTCGAGGGCGAGCGAGACACTGAGCTGTGCGTCGCCCGACCCGATGGTGGCGACCTCCGCGTCGTCACGAGGAACGATCGCAACGACTTCGCGCCGAGCTTCGCGCCAGACGGTCGCCGGGTCGTGTTCATGGCGGCGGAGCCGGAGGCAGCGTGGCGGCTGCAGGTCCTGTCCCTGGACGATGGCACCGAGACGATGCTGCCCCTACCGGCTGAAACCGCGACGGCCGCGCCGGCCGTTCCACGGCACGATCCGCCGAACGTCGCCATCCTCGTGTACGACGGTGTGCAGGTCATCGATCACGCGATCCCATTCGAAGTCTTCGGTCAATACAGCCTCAACAACGTGTTCACCGTCGCGAAAGACTCGACGGCGCTCACCACCTACATGGGGATGCGCATCCTGCCGAACTACACGTTCGCGGACCATCCGACACCGGATGTGCTCGTCATTCCGGGAGGTGACGCCCGACGGGCCCGGGAGGATCCGGTGATCCGCGACTGGATTCGCCGCAACGGCGTCGTAGCGGAGTACGTGCTCTCCACATGCGTCGGCTCCTTCTTTCTCGCCGACGCCGGACTGCTGGACGGGCGACGCGCGACCACCTGGTACGCGCGCGTGGCAGAGCTGGCGCGCGCCGCGCCGGGCATCCAGGTGCTGCCTTCGGAGCTCGTCGTGCACGACGGCAAGGTGGTGACCTCCAACGGCACGGGGCTGGAGGCGGCGCTGTATGTGCTGGCGCTGCTGCACGGCGATGCCTGGGCGAACTTGGTGCGGCTGAACATGGAGTACGAGCCCATGCCGGCATCCCTGCGCATGCCCCGCGTCGAGCTCGCCGACCTGGAGCTCCCCAACGGATTGTATGCGCACTTTCCCTGGCGCGACGCGGAGCTGCTCCTCTACGACGGCGATCGGGAGGACTGGACCATGCATTGGCGTTTCGCGTCGGAATCCTCCGTCGACTCCCTCAGCACACACTTTCGCCAGGCACTGACGGAGGATGACGGCTGGCGCATCGCGGACGAGCACCGAACGCAGGACGGCTGGAGCGCGACGTGGCGCCACGGCGATGCCGACCGGGCGGAATGGCACGACACGACGGAGCTGACTCGAGGAGCAGGCGGACTCTACGAGCTGGTCGTGCGCGTTGAGCGACGCCCATGAATCGGCCGGAAGCCCATGCCTTCCACCCACTGGCTACACCTGCCGCTGAGCCGCTCGGCGGCTCCGATGCACGTGCGTATCTGTCTATCTGGACCTGATGAGGAATGATGAAGGGCCCAAAGGGATCGCACGTATTCGAGAAACAGGCTGCCGTTTTGCTATGCGTGGTGATGGTTGAACTCGTAGTACCGTCAACAGTGGTGGGGCAGACCGACGATCCGATGCGTGAATCGCACGAGGCCCACTACTTCGACTTCTGGCCAGGCACTTGGATCGAGGTCGTGGATGGCCAACCGGATCCGTCAGCGACGACTTTTACGGTTCGGGAAAGCGTGCATCCCGCCGCATTCGAAGAGCAGTGGAAGCTCGTTTACGAGGGAGCGGCGCACCATTCGATCGCCTTGAGAGCGTGGGACCAGGTCAACGAGCGGTGGATGTTCGCATGGGTGAGTGACAACGGATTGTTTCAGGTATGGGAAGGGAAGAAATTCGGAGACGATTGGTACATCGTGCGAGAGTTTGAAATCGATGGGCAGCAGTTCTTGTCTCGGCAGGCCTGGGTACCGCGAGGAGAGGAAGAACTGATTCGCATCATGGAGCGTTCCTTTGACGGTGGGCAGACATGGGAGAGTCGATCGCGTACGCGCTTCAGGCGAACCCGCGCGGAGCTCGATACGATGCTGGAGTCGTCGCGGGCCAATCGCGCCGCACCGTAGGCGGATCTGGACCTCCTGAATTCAACGAGTGAGCAGACGAATGAGCGTGCGCAATCTCGGCCTATCGAGTCGACGTGTTCCGGCACTGACCCTGGGTTTGTTGCTGTCTTTCGCGCCGCTCGCCACACCACTCGGCGCTCAGTCGGACGGCGGTGCGATTCGCCGGGTCGCTCTCACGTTCGACGATTTGCCCGTGACGAGCGGACGCTGCGACGTCGAGCAGGTCCGCCACGTGACGGCCGCGCTCACGCGCATCCTGGAAGAGCGCGCCGTGCCGGCGGCCGGGCTGGTGACGCCCGCGGGCGAGTGCAGCACCCCCGAGCTGCTTCGTGAGACGCTCGGCCGCTGGAGCGAGATCGGCGCGACCCTCGGCAACCACACGGCGACGCATCCGGACCTGAATGCGACGTCGATCGACGCGTACCTCGCGAACATCGATCGCGCGCAGCGCCTCATCGACGATGCGGTGCGCACGGAAGGCCGCTGGTTTCGCGCGCCGTATCTGCACACGGGTGACGAGCCGCGGAAGAAGCAGGCACTGGAGGCCTACCTCGCGGCCAATCGCTACCGCGTGGCAGCGGTCACGATCGACAACCAGGAGTGGGTGTACGCCGCGGTGTATGCCGATGCGCGCAACCGCGGAGCCGACAGCCTCGCCCGCCGCGTCGCCGACGCGTACGTCGAGCACATCGAGGAATCGGTCGCGTTCTACGAGCGGCTGTCGATGGATGTCTTCGGCCGCGAGATTCCGCAGGTGCTGCTGCTACACGCGAATCTGTTGAACGCGGAGCAGCTCGGCCGCGTCGTCGACATGCTGGCCGGCCGCGGCTACTCGTTCATCGGCATGCCGGAGGCGCTGGACGATCCGGCGTACGCGCGCCGCGACACCTATGTCGGCCCGCGCGGGCTTTCGTGGATCCAGCGCTGGGCGCTCGAGGATGGCGTCGAGGTCCCGCCGGAGCCCCGGGAGGCGGAGTGGGTGGCGGAAGCGTTTCGCGCCGTCCAGCAGCGCGCTGCCGGCGAAAGTGGCGTGCCCGCCGCGTCGTGAACGCGCCACGAGCCGGCTCCGCTCGAGCTGGCGTCTCCCACCCTCTCCAGGTCGGGGCGCTCGAGGCGCCCGCCCGTTGCCGCGGGGCGGTCGAGCACCGCCGCACGGCATCCGCCACGTCCAGCGCGCCGCCCGACGCGTGCCGAATCGCCCTGTCCCAGCGGAAATCCAGCAGCGAGCGCCGGAGGTAGCTTAGCCTTTGGTGCCGGTTGCCGTGAGCGCGACGGCACCGCCGACGCAGGCGGGGAGTTGGAACCGCAGCACCGATCCGATTGTCTAATCCCTCAGGTCTGGTTCGACTGACAGCATGGCGTCAGCCGCGGCGGGTGTCTTGAAGGTTCACCCTGTCGTTGAATCTCCCGCGCGCCCATTTTGCTCGTATGAGGCGAAGGCAACGGAGGGGCGCATGAAATCACCATCCGCGCAGCGTGTCGTCCACGT
>DATKCF010000110.1:0-27758 GCA_035513345.1 Longimicrobiales bacterium | reverse complement strand
AACTGCGATCGACGGTCTGTGGTTCGTGGAACAGCAGATCACGATCTCGCGGGAACCGGCGGCAGTCGCACCCGAGGACCTGCGGGTCCAGCAGACGCGCTACGAACTGGGCTCTTCGACCATCCTCGACCGGATCACGTCGCAGGCATCGCTCGCGAACGCCGAGCTCAATCTGATCGACGCGCGGTACGACTATCTCATTGCCCGTGCCCGACTCGAAGCGCTGGTGGGAAGGGAACTCTGATGCAACGGAAAATTAGCGACGTCGGTGCCCCGTGCACCACAATAGCGGGGACACCCCGGAGGTGGATCTTGAGGAACTGGATGTTCGATAATACACGCATTGCGATTGCCGTGGTGATGGCCGTGACTGTTGTCACGGGCTGCAACATAGGTCAGGCCGAAGACACGATCCCGGCGAACGACGTCGAGGTTGTCGGCCGCCGCAGCCTCAACATAGTCGCGGAAGCGGCCGGGCAGATCGAGCCGATCCGCGTCGTCGAAGTGAAGTCGAAGGCATCCGGCGAGATCCTGACGCTGCCGGTCGAGACGGGTGACCTGGTCCAGCGCGGTGCGCTGCTGGCGGAAGTCGATCCGCGCGACGTGCAGAACAGCTACGACCAGGCGCTTGCGGACCGTGATGTCGCGAAGGCGAGGCTCGAGAATTCGGAGAACCAGTTGCGGCGAGTCAGGGAACTGCGTGCGGCGAATGTTGCGACCGAGCAGGAACTCGAAACCGCGCAGCTCGACGAGGCCAATTCACGGGCTTCGCTGATCCGTGCCGAATCGGGCCTGCAGCTCGCACAGGAACGTCTCAACGACGTTACCATCCGCGCGCCGATCACAGGCGTCGTCATCGAGCGGCCTGTCGAGATCGGCACCATCATCGCGTCCGCCAGTCAGAACGTGTCGGGTGGCACCATCCTCATGAAGATGGCGGACCTCGCGATCATGCAGGTCCGTGCGCTGATCGACGAAACGGATCTTGGCCGCGTCCGGCAGGGCCTGGAAGTCGTGGTCCGCGTGGAGGCGTACCCGGAGCGAACGTTCAACGGCAACGTGCTGAAGATCGAGCCGCAGGCCGTGATCGACCAGAACGTCACGATGTTCCCGGTGCTCGTGCAGCTCGACAACACGAGTGGCCTGCTGAAGGTCGGCATGAACGCGGACATCGAGGTCCAGATCGCGACCCGTGACAACGTCGTGGTCGTACCGAACTCGGCTGTCGTGGCCGCTCGCGACGCTGCGGCGGCAGGCATGGTGCTGGGCATTTCGGAGGAGGAAATTCGCGCGGCGATGCAGCGGCCTGCGCAGGGCATGGCTGGCGCCGGCGAGACCGGCGGCGAAGGCGTGTCCGCGGAGTGCACGCAGCTACTCGAGAAGATGCGCGAGGGCGGTATCCAGGGGCTGTCGGAAGAGGAGCGGACGAAGCTCCGCGAGTGTGGCGGCGGCCAGCAGATCGCACAGGGCGGCGAGCGGGGTGGCGCACCAGGCCAGACGGCTGGTGGCCGTCAGGGCCGCGGCGGCAGGCAGGGCCTCGGCGGACCGCGCGGTGGCGGCTCGCAGCCGGGTCAGCAGCGCACGGGCATCGTGTTCGTCACTTCGGCCGGCGGCTACGAGCCGAGGTTCCTCACGCTCGGCGTCAACGACTGGGAGTTTACCGAAGTCATTCGCGGCATCGAGGAAGGCGACAGCGTCGTCATCATCTCCGTCGCCCGACTCCAGCAGTCGCAGCAGGAGTTTCTCGACCGGATGCGCGAACGCGCCGGCGGCAACGGCCCGATTCCGGGCGGCAGTCCGCCGCGTGGCGGCGGGCGAGGCGGGAGGTAATCGTGCTCTTCAAGGAAACAATTCTCGTCGCGCTGTCCGCGATCCGGGCGAACAAGCTGCGGTCATTCCTGACGATGCTCGGCATCATCATCGGTATCGGCGCCGTGATCGCGATGATGGCGCTGGGCGAAGGCGCACAGCGTCAGGTCGCAGCGCAACTCGACCGGCTCGGACCGAACGTGCTGACGATCAGCCCTGGCCAGCAGTTCATGGGTGGCGTTGATCGCGGTGATGCCCGCCTCACGGCCGAAGGCGCCGAGGCGATACGCGATCAGGGTCGCTACATCAAGGCGGTGTCACCCGAGATGTCGCGCCGCCACCAGGTCACCACAGGCACCGCCAACGGCAATATCCAGATCGTCGGCGCATGGCCATCCTACTTCGAGATCCAGCGGCTGGATCTGGCGGCCGGCCGCATGTTCACACCCGGCGAGGATCGCGGGCGCCGCCGCGTCGCCATTGTCGGTGCTGCCGTCGGCGAACGTCTGAACGTGCCCACCTACAGCCTGGTCGGGACCACGATCAAGATACGCGGTACGCCCTTCGAAGTGATCGGCATGTTCGCCGAGAAGGGCCAGTCCAGCGGCTTCAACAATCCGGACCAGACCATCTACATCCCGCTCGAAACAGCGCAGTACCGCGTGTTCGGCAACGATCGCGTCAACTCGATCTACGTCCAGGCGGCCAGCCCGACCACGATGGAAGCGACAATCGCCGACATCGACCGCGCGCTCCGTCGCGTGCACCGCCTGCAGCCGGGCCAGCCCAGCGATTTCAGTGTGCGTGACCAGGCCTCGCTGATGAGTATTTTCCAGGAGACCACGTCCACGTTCACCATGCTGCTCGCCGGTATCGCCGCGATTTCGCTGATCGTGGGCGGCATCGGAATCATGAACATCATGCTCGTGTCGGTCACCGAGCGGACCCGCGAGATAGGCGTCCGCAAGGCGCTCGGTGCGCGCCGCCGCGACATCATGTTCCAGTTCCTCATTGAGGCGCTGGTCCTCTGCATCGCCGGTGGCATGATCGGCGTCGGTAGCGGGGTAGGCACCGCCAGCATACTCCGGCAATCCGCTGGCTGGAACACCGCCGTATCCGTCGAATCCGTGGTCCTCGCGCTCGTATTCTCCGCGGGGGTGGGCCTGTTCTTCGGCATCTGGCCGGCAAGACGAGCGGCAAGCCTGGATCCGATTGTCGCTTTGAGGTACGAGTAGCGGTCTCGAACTCGTTGCCGGGACGCGAGTCCTGCGCCGACTCTTTTACCGGCTAGCGTTCTCCGAACTAGCCCTGCACCGGTCCGCGCTTCCGCCAGATCAGGTAGGCTGGAGCGCCGGCCAGAACGACCAACAGCCCTATACCGGCCTCACGAGGTTGTTCGAACAGTGTGTTCGCGACGATCGCGGCGGCGGCCAGCACGAACAGCAGCGGTGTCAGCGGATAACCGGGCACCCTGAACGGGCGCTCGGCATCGGGCTCACGGCGGCGAAACACGAAGATCGCGGCGGCGCCGAGCCCGTAGAAGAGCCAGCCGGCGAAGACGACGTAGGTGAGCAGCTGCTGGAAGTTGCCGGCGACCGCGAGGACCATCGCCCAACCGGCGAGCGCGGCGATCGAGAACGCGGGCGTCCGCAGCGTCGGATGCACTTCGGCGAGACGGCGGAAGAAGAGGCCATCGCGCGACATCGCGAACACGACGCGTGACGCGGTCAGCACGGTCGCGTTGCCGGCACTGAAGATGGCCACGAGTATCGCTGCGGCGACGAGGTGACCGGCCGTATCGCCGAACACGGTCTGGACGGCGGTCGACGCAATGCTCGACGTTGCCATCGCCCGATCCGGACCGAGCGCCGCGATGTATCCGATGTTCGCCAGCGAGTACACGGCGATGATCGCGATCGTGCCGACTGCAATGCCTTTCGGAAACGTGCGGCCCGGATCGATCGTCTCGCCGGCCGTGAACGTGACCCACTGCCAGCCTTCGAAAGCCCACAGCACACCGATCAGCGCGAGCCCGACCGCCGACAGGTTGCCGACACCGAGATTGCGCGGCAGATACGAGCCACCCTGATCGCCGACGCCGTCGCCCGCAATGAGCAGTGCACCGCCGATCACGACGAGTGCGCCGAACTTGAACGCGGTCGTCCAGTTGTTGACGTTTGTCGACTGACGGGTGCCGCGGATGTTGATCGCGGCAACGCTCAGCACCATCAGGACAGCGACGACACGGCCCGCGGCCGTCGAAACCGGCACGAACTGCTCGAGGTATCCGGCGAACGCAGCGCCCAGCGTGGCCAGCGAGCCCGCGCCGATCGCGAAGAAGAGGGTCCACCCGAAAAGGAAGGCGACGAAGGGGCCGTACGCGTCGCGCGCAAAAACGTACAGGCCGCCGGCTTCCGGCTTCATGGCGGCCAGCTCGCCGTAGGTCAGCGCACCCAGAAGCGACAGTACGCCGCCGATCAGCCAGACGAGCTGCGCGGTCCCGACATCACCATCGACATGGGCCAGGACCGTGGCTGGTACGATGAAGATGCCGGACCCGATGACGTTGCCAACGACCAGCAACGCAAGGTCACGAAAGGACAGAGTACGATCGAGTCCCGGCTTCATCGCCACCGTGGCGGTCGAGCCGCACGGCGCTCCGACGCGAGGTAGCACGGGCAGTCAGCGGCCGGGCCGCCAGGGCAGGTCGTGAGCGAAGTCATGTACGGGAGAGGATGCGTCGGGCGCGAGCGCGCCGCCAGTCGGCGGTGGGCGCCCGCCAACCGGACCGGGCCGGCTGACGGGCGACACCGCGGCTACTCAGAAGCCGCCACCACCTCGACGGCCGCGCGGCCTCGCTTCCGCGATCAGCCGGTTCGCCATCTCCAACTGCCCCTCGCTCAGTACATCCTTCAGTGCCTCGTGCGACGCGACGTTGTTCTCACGGATCGCTTCCTGGATCTTCATCATCGCCTCACGATCCGGCTGGCCTGCCTGACGCATCTCCCGCATCTTCGCCATATGCGGCTCGTTCTTCCCGGCCAGCGCCGTCACCATCGCCTCGATCGTCACCACCTGATCCGCGCTCAGCTCCAGCTCGGCCTTCTTCTCCAGAACGATCGCCAGCGGTCCCGCCATGGGTCCCGCCATAGGGCCGCGCTGCCCTCGCTGCCCGCGCTGTCCACCGCCCTGCGCATACGCCATTGTCGGAATCGCGATCAGCATCACCGCGATCAGAATTCGCTTCAACATGGTCCATCCTCCTCGACCCAAGTTCACTCGCCGGACGCACGGTTGTGCCGACCCGACACTCTACAGACGCCCGGACCGCACATAGTGTTAGTTGTTGTCATGTATGAAGTTGAAGCATTTCCGCAACATGCGGAAACCGCACGCGCGAAGGGCCCTCTTTTCACTCTGGAGACTGCGGATTCCGCGCGGAGTCGTGTCCGAATCGCAGCCGCGTCACTCGTCGGAGAGCAATCGGATAGCCGACACACGGATGGCCGCTTCCGTGCCGGGAACCGTCCATGCGAAGACGATCCGCGAACCGGTGCGGGCCATTCGAGGAAAGCCGCTCGCGCGCTCGGCGCTGGACCCGCCGATGGAGATGGGGTCGCCGAGCGTGCCATCGGTGCTGACGGTGCGCGCGAGAACCTCTGCAGAACCGCCGGTCCGTTCGAGCCAGGTGACCAGGGCGAGGGAACCGTCGAGCATGATCACGTCGACGCGTCCAACGGGGTTTCCGAGGTCGATGCGGATAGCGTCGCCGAACGTGGCGCCGGAATCATCGGAGAAGGCGACACGGACGCGGGCCGTGTCCTGCGCGGCTGTGAACCATGCGACGGCGACAGTGTTTCCGTCGGCATCGATGCCGGGTCCGTTGACGGGGCAGGCGTTGATCTGCCACTGGTCGTCGTGCACGGTGACGGGATCCGTCCAGGCGCCGCCGACGAGGCGGCTGATCGAGATGTCACGGATCTCGTCGGCTGACCGGTCCCGATAGACGAGGACCGGTCCGCTCGCGGCGATGGCGACCGCGGTCTGGCAGCAGTCGCAGACGCGGGCGTCGATGCGCGAGCCGTTCACGGGGTTGCCATCCGCGTCGAACGTTGTGAATCGGAGGGTCATCTCGTTGGAGGCAGGCGTGCCGTCGTGGTCGGCGTAATTGCGGCCATCGAGCCATACCGCGGCCGGTGCGCCACCGGTCTCGAACAGCGACACGAAGCCGTGCTCGGTCTGCGTTCCGTCATCATGCGGCCGCACGGGCTCGGACCATGTGACGCCATCATCGTCGGAGAACGCGATCCAGACATCGTACGCGTACGTACCGGGACCACTGCGCCCGAGCCAATGGGCGGCGAGCCGGCCATCAGCCAGTTCGACGATCGACGGAAAGTCCGCCCAGTTGACGAAGAAGGTCGATGACGAAGCGATCGTGCGGGGTTCGCTCCACTGCGTGCCGGTCAGGCGAGCGAACCTCAGGGCGTGTGCCGAGTCTGCCGGCTCGAGCCAGCTGATCAGTACGGTGCCGTCGGATGCGGCATGGACGAACGGCTCGCCGCTGTTCACCGCGGCGGGCGAGGCCAGTGCGACTGGTGGCGCGAGCGAGAGAGCGCGCTCGACGGACGGCGACTCGCCCGTCGAGCAACCGGCGCTGGCGGTGAGCATCGCGCCTGCGACTGCAAGGACCGTGGACCGTCCGCGCTCCGGCGATCTCACAGGTTGCGCGCTCGCTGGATCAGACTGCAATCTCGTACTTCCACCCGGCGACCTGCGCCGTGATGTTCGTCGTCGCTTCGAACGGGACGGAGCCCTCGACCTCGCCGACGTTGACCGTGACATCGATCGAGCCGATCTCGTTGCCCTCGAGCCCGAGCAACTTGAGCTTCACAGTCACGGGCGCGTCTGCCTCGAGCTTGCGGTTCAGGACCTTGCCGGTGATCACCGCGACACCGTCACCCGGCTGGATCGACACTTCGACGACCTCGATCGGAATGGCGTCGGCCGCCTCGAGTATGGCGAGTGCGCCCTGCTGCGCGGCCGTCGAATCGCCCTTCAGCTCGTTCTCGCGACGGACGGCCCGGACGTTGATCATCAGGACGTTCTGATTCGTCGGGTCGAACTCGCGGACCCTGGGAATTTCCTGCTGCAGCGACGAGTACAACTCGATCAACTGCGGCCGATACTCGTCCTCCTTCGTCGAGTCGGCCTGGATCTCGTCCTCGAGATCTGTCGCCTTCGCGTACTTCGCCTGCACGAAGTTCAGCAGATAGTCGCGCGAGTACGGATTGGCTTCCATCGCGCGGTGGAACGCTGCCGCGGCCTCCTCGAAGTCGCCGGCCGAGAAGGCGTCGACACCGATCATGCCGCGGATCTGCGCGATGTTGAGCGAGGCCATGTCGACATATCCATCCCACGACACCCGGGTCGCGGAGTCGACCAGCTCGTACAGTTCGCCCTGCGCGGCGGCGGCGGCCTTCACGAACGCGTCTTCCGCCTTTTCGTTCTGGCCCAGCTCGGCGTACATGCTGCCCATGTTGAGCAGACCCTCGGGGCGCTTGGGGTACAGCGCCTCGCCCGCCTCCAGGATCTCGAGCGCCTGCGCATACCCCTGCGCACCCTGATCCATCAACGCGACGCCTTCCGTGAACGCCTTGATCCAACCAGCTTCACGCTCGGCTTCGATCTCGACGGCGGCCTCCGGATGAATCTCGACCGCCTTGTCGAAAGCGGCGTCGGCGTCGGCAAAACGGCTCAGGCCGACATACGCGATGCCTGCCGTGTACCAGAGCTTTCCGTTGTCCGCCGCGTTCGTGAATCCCTCCTGGAGCGCGTCGAGCGCCTGCTGGTACATAATTTTGCGCTGTGCATCATCCGAGCGCGTCATCGCGAGCGCCAGGAATTTGTCCGCTTCCCTCGTGTAGCGGTCATCCTCGTACTTCTGGGCGGACGCATCCGCCGGCACGACCGCGACGACAGCGACTGCTGCCAGGATCAGGGAAAGCCCGCGATAACAGTTCATTGGTGTGCCTCCGTCAACAACCTGACTGGTTCATTCGTGCCGCCGCTCCACATCACGCGGTTGGCAGAGTGTTTAACCGCGGCCGTACTCCGGAGTTCCGCCCGGGAATCCGGCCAGACGCGTAGCATATGCGACGGGCTTGCCATGCACAAGTCGCCTGTCGATCGGCCGCGAAGCCTCGACGCAATGCCGTTATGGTGCCCGGAATCCGCGGAGCGGCGCCGTTCGTGCCGTGTCCGGACCGGCGGTCAGTCGGCCGGAACCTCCTGGACGGGCGCCGCTGCTCGCGCACATCAGTCATCGGGGATCGGTGTAACGTTGTGAGTCGCGGCCTGAACGCCCCTCGCCACTTCGGGGATGATGCCGAGCCGGACGTAGATCGGCTGGATCGTTGCGCGCAACGCAGGGACTCGCGTGCCGAATACGGCAGCGGCCAGGATCGCGGCTGTGCCGGCGAACGCGAAAGCGAAGGGCACACCGAAAGCGGCGGCCAGACTGCCGAGCAGCAGACTGCCGAGCGGGCTCACACCGGTGAAGGCCATGCTGTAGAGGCTCATGATGCGACCACGCTTGTCATCATCGACCAGCGTCTGAAGGACCGTGTTGCTCGACGCCATCTGCACCATCATCCCGAAGCCGGCAAGGGCAAGGCACGCCAGCGACAGCCAGAGCACGCGCGACACGCTCACGCCAATGAGCGCTGCGCCGAATGCAAGAGCGGCGATTACCATGATCCGGCCGAGACCGCGCACCGTGCTTCGCGTGGCAAGGTAGAGCGCGCCCGCAAGCGCGCCGAATCCCGTTGCCGCCATCAGGAACCCGAGCGTCTCCGCTCCACCGCCGAGGACCGTCGTCGCCACGACAGGCAGCAGCACCGAGAACGGCACGGCCGCGAGACTCACGAACGCCACAAGCAGCAGGATCGAGCGCATCGGACGGAACTCGTACGCGTAGCGGAACCCTTCCGTCAGTCCTTCGATCATTGCGGTGTGGCTACCGCGCGGTGGACGGGAAGGTACCCGGATCGCCAGCAGTGCCGCCAGCACGGCCACGTAGCTGACGGCGTTGATCAGGATGCAGATGCCTTCGCCGACGGCGGCAATGACGATGCCGGCCACGGCCGGGCCGATCAGCCGGGCCGCATTGAAGATCGACGAGTTGAGCGCGATCGCGTTGGGCAGGTCGTCACGGTCACCCACCATGTCGACGAGGAACGACTGGCGAGCGGGAATGTCGAAGCCCGATGCCGCGCCCAGCATGCCCATCAGCACCAGCACCCAGCCGACCGTTACCCGGTCCGTGAGGACGAGCGCGGCCAGCACAAAGGCCTGCACCATCATCACGACCTGCGTCAGGATCACGATCCGGCGCTTGTCGAATCGGTCCGCGAGGACGCCCGCGATCGGGGCGAGCAGGAAGTTCGGGACCTGGCTAACGAAGCCGAGCAGCCCGAGCAGGAACGCGGAGCCCGTCAGCCGATACACCAGCCAGCCGATCGCGACCTGCTGCATCCACGTCCCGATCAGCGAGACCGACTGGCCGAACGTGAACAGGCGGAAGTTGCGGTGGCGCAGCGCCCGGCCGAACAACGCGAGCAGCGCCCGCCGGATATGCTGCTGCGCTGCGCTGCCGAACGCCACGGCCGGCTGCGCACCGCCCGGTTCCGGCTCCGGTCCCGAGTCCCGGCCGGCCGGTTCCGTCAACGATGCTCCAGCCGGAACAGTCGAGAGGGGTAGGGCTCGAAGAGCGTTTGCGCTTCGAGGTATCGCACATCCAGCCTTGCCAGCCAGCCGGCCAGAACGCTCGAGACCGACTGCAGCGGCTGGTGGCCAGCGCGGTAATCGTCGAGCAGCGTGTCGAAGAACACCCTCTCCCGCTTCGACAACGCGTCGGATACGTAGCCGAACGCATGCTGCGCCACGTTGACCCATGCGTTCGGCCTCGCCGGCCTTGCAAGCACGCGGGCAAGCTCATCACGGTACGCGGCTGCGAGGTCCCGCACCCCCCGTCTATCGTGATTCGCGACTACCTCGCCCAGCCGGGCCGTTCCCGTCTGGTTGTGTGCCATGAACAGCAGCTTGTTCGTCGAATGGTACGCAACGATATCGCGTATCGCCGGCTTCGTCTCGATCGACCGGAACGACGCGAACGCGAACAGCCGCGTCAGGAAATGATGCCGGATGTGCGGGTTCTTCAGCCGACCCTCATCCTCGACCGCGAGATGGCCGAACCGGTCGATGACCTGCTCCCCGAACAGACCCGCACCCCTGCCCGTCGCCAGACCCCCGCCGCTGTCCGCGTGCACCTTCACATCTTTCAGGCCGCACGATGGCGAGCGGTTCTTCAGGATGAACCCGTCCACGCCACCCAGTGACCCGAGGTACGAATCCGCGAAGGTACGCATGACCTGCGTCAGGTCGCGGTCCGTCGAAGGCTGGATCAGCCTCGTCGTGCCGCCGATCCGGACCAGCCGGATCGGATCCCGCGGCACGCCCAGCCCGACTTCGACCTCGGGACAAATTTTGAGGTAGCGCACGAACGGCTCCAGATCCCGGACGAAATCGTCCCGGATCACCTGGCCGTTGTACCGGCAGGCTTCCTGCTCCAGGCACTTGCTGAGTACGACGATCGGCGTCGAGTGCCGGGCCGGAGCTCCGTCTGCGTCAGCCGTCTGTCGAGCCGGAATCATCGGGGGATGATAATGGGCCGGAAGGATGGTCGCACGTCACGTCGTCGTACGGCGACCCGTGGGCCCGCACCGGCGGCCGGCACGGCTTCAGCATCAGCCTTACCCTGACAAAGGAACCAGACGGACCCGCCGAAACTACAATCGAGAGCAGGCAGCGCCGGGCCGCGCCGACCGATGTCGCGGCAAGCGGACACTGGACACGCGGGCCGATTGATTATATCCTGAGCGGACGAGTCTGGTCGCGAGGGAGCAGCGGAGTCCGCCGCGGGCCTCCCGGCAGCCGGAGTCGGAGGTGGTGCCCCCTGCCTCAGCAGTCCGACGGGCCGCCCGCGCGAAGCGGGACCGGCTCACCAGTGATCACGTCAGACAAACGCTGAGCGATGCTTCGAACAGCCGCTACCGTGTGCTTCGCGATCCTCGCGACATCCACTACGCAGATTCACGCGCAGACACTGCGTGGGTCGGCAGACGCGATGAACAGGCAGTACCGTATCGCGGTCGATCACGACTACACGTTCCTGAACGCGGCGGGGGACGTGAACCGATTCGTCGACCTCGGACTGCTCGTTCCCGTCAAGGGCAACGCGAACTACGACATTCACGCGGTCTCGTTTCCATACGCCAGACCCGCCGTCCGCACGTTCGTCGAGCGCCTGTCGGCACAGTATCGTTCGGCGTGCGGCGAGAAGCTCGTTGTCACCAGCCTGACACGGCCGGCCACGAGACAGCCGCGCAACGCGTCCGATGTCTCCGTACATCCGGCTGGCATGGCCGTCGATCTGCGCATCAGCAACAAGGCATCGTGCCGGCGGTGGCTCGAGAGCACGCTGCTCTCGCTCGAGAAGTCAGGTGTCCTCGATGCCACGCGCGAGCGCAACCCGGCCCACTACCACGTCGCCATCTTCCCCAGGCAGTACGTGGCATATGTCGACCGGCTCTCCTCCCGCGGCGCGACACGGCTCGCTTCGACCGCTCCGTCCAGCAACGCCGCCGCCACGCGCACGGTCGCGGCCGAGAGCGCTGTCGCTGCCACCTATGCAGCCACGGTCGAGTCGGATGCGAGCGATCTGGCCGGGAGCGAACTATCGGAATCCGGACCTGGCGATAGCGGTTCGGAGGCCACCGTTTCGGATGCGGCAGAGCCGTCGACCGCGTCGTACCGCGTATCGCGTGGTGACACGCTCTGGTCCATTGCCCGGGCCCATGGCACGACTGTCTCCGAGATCCAGTCGCTGAACGGCCTGGCATCGTCACGGATCAGGGCCGGCCAGACGTTGACCGTGCCCGCTCGCTGAACGCGGTGGTCTCGTGAAACCCTCAGCCCCAGCTCCGGCCTCAGTCTCCGTCTGACCCAAATGCCTCGGCCCCGCGTGATCGTGATCGGCGGCGGATTCGGTGGATTGTACTGCGTGCGAGGGCTGCGCCGGCAGCCGGTCGACATCACGCTGATCGATCGGCGCAACTTCCATCTGTTCCAGCCACTGCTGTACCAGGTCGCGACGGCTTCGCTGTCGCCCGGCGACATTGCGAGTCCGCTGCGCAACGTGCTGCGTGGCCAGCGCAATATCGAGGTGTGGCTGGGCGACGTTGCGGACATCGACGTGGCCGACCGGTGCGTGATCCTCGATGATGGCGACCGGGTCGGCTACGACTACCTCGTGCTCGCGACGGGCGCGACTCACGCCTACTTCGGACACCCGGAATGGGAGCGGCGTGCGCCGGGACTGAAGACCGTCGAGGACGCGTTCGAGATCCGGCGTCGGTTCCTGCTCGCGTTCGAGGCGGCCGAACGCGAAGACGATCCGGCCGTGCGCCGCGAACTCGGCACGTTCGTCATCGTCGGCGCGGGCCCGACCGGTGTCGAGCTGGCCGGCGCGATGGCCGAAATCGCGCGCAAGAACCTGCCGAAGGAGTTCCGCCGCATCGACACGCGCAACACGCGTGTACTGCTGATCGAAGGACAGGACCGCGTTCTGCCCGGCTATCCGGACTCGCTGTCCGCGAAGTCGAAGGAACAGCTCGAAGCGCTGGGCGTCGAAGTCCGACTCGGTACCTTCGTCACCGATATCGGCCCCGATTCGATCACTGCAGGAGGCGAGACGATTCCCGCGCGGAACGTGTTCTGGGCCGCCGGCGTCGAGGCATCGCCGCTCGGTGCGAAAGTGGGTGCGCCGCTCGACAGGGCCGGGCGAGTGATCGTCGAGGCGGATGGCTCCGTGCCCGACCGCCGCGAGGTCTTCGTCATCGGCGACCTCGCACACGCCACCGACCACGGCCGGCCGGTGCCCGGTGTCGCACAGGGAGCAATGCAGATGGGCCGCCACGTCGCGAAGATGATCGCCGCGGACCTCGCCGGGCGGCCGCGTTCAGCGTTCCACTACGTCGACAAGGGCAATCTCGCGACGATCGGCCGCGCCCGCGCTGTCGCCGACATGGGAAGACTCAGGCTGTCGGGGTTCATTGCCTGGCTGCTCTGGGTCTTCGTCCACATCCTCTACCTCATTGGCTTCCGCAACCGCATCATTGTGATGACGCAGTGGGCGTGGGCGTACTTCACGAACCAGCGTGGCGTCCGGCTCATCACGGGGCATTGGCGGGCGCGAACCGCCGATCGTGGGGCCGGTGAACGCGGATCCGGCGAGGCCCCGCCGAAGATGTGACTTCGCGGGAGCGGCCCGGATCGGTCGACTCGCACACTCGATGGTCAGGAGCGGATCATGACATTTCAGGCGACACACCGCCTCGGGCTCGCGACCCTCGCCGCGTTCATTGCGGCGGCCGGGTCCGCGTGCGGCGGCGGCGCCGACAGCGCTGTACCCGCGGACGCAGCGGCCGACACCGCGACGTCGATCGGGCCCGGTGATCAGGTCGCAACTGTCTATTCGCCTGACCTCGGTATCGACCTCCCCAGCATGGCCCTGCTGCCGGGCGGCGTCTACGTCCGCGACCTCGAGCCGGGCGCGGCCGATACCGCCGCCGACGGCGACCGCGTCAGCGTCGACTACACCGGCTGGTTGCCCAATGGCGTGCAGTTCGACGCCAGCGACGGCAGTCCGATCGTCTTCACGATCGGTGCGGGCGACGTCATCCCCGGCTGGGATCACGGCATTGCCGGCATGCAGGTCGGCGGTCGCCGCGTTCTCGTGATTCCGCCGGCCCTGGCGTACGGTGAGCGCGGACTCGCCGGCGTCATACCGCCGAACGCGACGCTCGTGTTCGACGTCCGACTCGTCGAGATACTGCCCGAGACGACCTTGCCGGCCGATACCGCTTCGGCCCACGATTGAATAGCGCCGGCCACGAGCGAACGCTCGCGCGTCGGCTGCTCAGCATCCACACGCACACCCGGATCACGATCATGAATCTGCCCGAACCGCTCCAGCGGCCGATACTCGATATGGCGAGCGCGGTCACAATGATCCTGTTCGCGGCCACGGTCGCGCCGGCGTCGCTGGCCGCTCAGGGCAGCACGACGCTGACCGCTCAGGAGCGCGAGGTCGTGGCCGTGATCGAGCGCTTCTTCCAGGGCATGCTCGAGCGTGATGCCGACATGCTGCGCTCGACGGTAGCGCCCAACGCCGTTCTGGTGGGTGTGGCCACACGCGACGGTGCCACGACCGTCCGCGCTACGCCCATCGAGCAGTTCATCACCGGCGTCACTCAGCGCGCAGGCGAGCCGGCCAACGAGCGCATCTACTCGCCGCGCGTCGAGATCGATGCCGGCATGGCCCACGTCTGGACCTTCTACACGCTCCATGTCGGCGACCGCTTCAGCCACTGCGGATACGATTCGTTCCAGATGCTGCGAATGGACGATGGCTGGAAGATCGTCAGCATCGCGGACACGCGTCGCACCGACAACTGCGAACCGCCCGGCGGCTGACTGATCCCTCAGTCGTGATCCAGACGCAGCGAGACGCGGACGAATCCATTGAACAGCGAACCGACGCCGCCCGGATAACACCGGCTCGCGGAACGCTGCAGGCTGCTGGTCTCGTTGCGCCCGCCCGCCGGATGCTGAGACGCGCGCCAGAACGTACCGCCATGAACCGAAGCATGCCTTGACTCGCGCCTCCATTATGGCGAATCAATGACCGTGGTACGGCGAACCGGCTGCCGCAGACCAGTGCCCGATACTTCAACTGTCACCACGATGTAGTCCGTGATCCCCGCAGCCGTTGAATCCCGCGTCCGTGACAGGTGCGTCTGCCGGCTGTACGTCGGCCAGCCCGTCACCGGACTCTCCGTTCCCGCGTAGCGCGTCTGCAGCGAGTCGTACGCCGGATCCGTTCTGATCAGGTCGATCCGGTCCTCCACCAGCTGCGCCGCCGCCATCTGCGCGTTCGATGTCGTTACTGTCCGGATCATCGTTGACGCCATCGCCCGCGCGCCAAGCATCGAGATCGCCAGGATGAACAACGCCACGATGACTTCCATCAGCGTGACCCTCCTCGAGCCTGCAGCAGAATGCCCTCGTCCAGCCGCTGCGCTCCCAGCAGCATCAGATTCGCGTCACGAACCGCCGCGTCGATCCGGAACCGCCGCAGATCCAGTCGTGGCATCGCGATCGTTACCATGATCGCGCCAGGCACCATTACGATCAGCAGCTCCACCATCGTGAAACCCGCCCGCGGTGCCGGATGCAGAACGCTCCGCGCACCGCCGTCTCGGCCGCACGTGTCCGATCGCCGCCAACATGACTTCCGCGGCGCGCTCTCCCATTGGCCTGAAGCCATGGGGTCACCTCCCTCGTGTCTGAACCCTCACGGCAGTACAGTTCGCGTGCCCGCGCCCGACTCCCGCCCGCTCCCTGCCTTTTCCGCCGTTCCACGCCGTCACGACCGCGAACGATGGTCCCGATGGCCCTCATTTTTCTCGCGCCTGGCCAGTCATCGTCGCATTTTGCCAGTCCGGCCATGCAGCGGGCCCGGGGTCTTGATTCAGTGCAGAATTACATTATACTCAACACATAGTCCGAGATCGAACTCGGCCCGGAGGCGCTGGTCCGGGCTGGAACGGACGCCGGCCAAACCGCGAGACGCGCGACATGCACCTGCACGAAACGGGGTCCGAACACCTGACGGACGTATCGGGCGCCGCGCTGCGGACGTTCTTCCGCATAGCGGCTGCCTGGGATCTCAGCGTCGAGGAGCAGTTGACGCTTCTGGGCGGTCCGTCGCGGTCGACGCTGTTCGCGTGGAAGAAACGGGGAGCGGACCGGCTCGCGCGCGATGTGCTCGAACGGCTTTCCTATATTTTCGGCATCTGGAAGGCACTACAGATCCTTCTGCCGGATCCGGAGTCGGCGGATGCGTGGGTGAGGCGGCCGAACGCGGCGTTGCCGTTCGGCGGGCGTTCGGCGCTGGAACGGATGCTGTCAGGCAACGTGTCGGACCTGTACGAGGTGAGGCGGTACGTCGACGCGGAGCGAGGAGGCTGGCCCTGACGGACGCGGGATCGGGTGGTGTAGGGGATCGTGTGATGGGTGGGGTACCGGTCCGACGGATCCGGTGGCGAGGTACGGCGCGGGTGGTTCCGAGCCGGTTTCCGCCGGTTGACCTGTTCGAGCGCGTGGTGGACGCGGCGGACCGGGACGCCGTGATCGCGGTCGAATCGCTGACGAACGAGCGGTTGCGTGACGAGTCTGGTGAGCTTCGCCGTGTAGCGGAGGCCGACCGCGTGTCGGGACCTGGCGCGAGCTATGTGATGGCGCCGTTCACTCACGTTTCAACTGCAGGCGGCCGGTTCTCCGATGCGGGAGCGGGTGCGTACTACGCCGCGCGCCGTCATGAGACCGCGATCCGGGAGACGGTCTATCATCGGGAGCGGTTCCTGGCCGCGACGGCCGAGCCGCCGATCGATCTCGAGATGCGGGTGATCGAGGCTGACATCGATGGTCGATTCCACGACATCCGGGCGCCGCGCGACGAGCTTCCCGGACTGTACTCGCCGGACGACTACAGCCTGTCGCAGAGCTGGGCCCGCCGGCTTCGGGCCGAGGGTTCGAATGGCGTGGCGTACGCGAGTGTTCGCCACGAGGGTGGCGAATGCGTAGCGGTGTTCAAGCCTCGCCTGGTGAAGCGTGCACGGCAGGCGGAGCATCTGCTGTATCGCTGGGATGGCACTCGGATCGCGGAAGTGTTCGAGCTGACATTGCGGCTGCGCGACGAACCTGGGGCGGGTCCAGGGTGAGGCTGAGTAGTTTGGGTAGACAGCCGTTCTCCGGTCGCGCAGGACGTCGGCCTCCGATCCGGCGCTCGGGTTTCACGCTGGGGACGCTGGGGGAGCCGAGGACACGGGGACGGATTAATTGTTGAACTCACGACGGAGCACGGGTCGACGCGTACCCGCGCCCCGGGATCGCCGCCAGACGTTCCGAAGCGGTGTGGTGTCGACTGCCCCCGCGCGGTCCTGAACTGGCCAGCACCCGGGACCAGGCCCGGGACCAGAAGACCCCCCAATAAAATCCCCGGCTGCCTGCCCGGAGTCGGCGCCATTGGAAGGCGGGAAGAACAGCAGCGTCCTCCGCCCCACCGCGTCCCCAGCGTGGAACCAGGGGGTGTTTTTTCGCCACGCGGATCGGACACGCGGACGTTGCGGAACCGGGTGGCGCACACGAGAATCACGGCTCACGCGGCCGCGGGACGCGACGGTGTCCGTGGCGCCAACGTTTTCCGCGTCGCGCTCGTCAGGTTTTCGTCAAACCCGAGACACCTCCCACCCATCCGGAGAGGGAACGCCATGAGGCTTGTCCCACGCTTCCTGCTCGCGACGCTGGCGCTGCTGGTCGCGGCACAGCCGGCAGCGGCGCAGGCGCCGCTCACGCTCGACTCCACACTGCTCGCGGGGTTCCGCTGGCGCTCGATCGGCCCGGCGAACATGGCCGGTCGCGTCACGGATGTCGAAGGCATCCCGGGCCCATCGAAAACGTTCTTCATGGCGACGGCGTCGGGCGGGATCTGGAAGACGACGAACAACGGCACGACGTTTCGTCCGGTGTTCGACGACCACCGTGTCGTCTCGATGGGTGACATGGCGATCGCGCCGAGCGACACGATGCAGGTCTGGGCCGGCACGGGCGAGGAGGACGCGCGCAACTCGATCTCACCGGGCGGCGGCATCTACAAGTCGACGGATGGCGGTCTGACGTGGGAGCTGATGGGGCTCGAGGCGACGGAGCACATCGGACGCATCGTCGTCCACCCGACGAATCCCGACATCGTCTGGGTCGCTGCGACTGGCGCGCTCTGGCGCGAGAACCCCGAGCGCGGGTTGTACAAGACGACGGACGGTGGCCGCACGTGGCGGCTGGTCAAGTTCATCAGCAATCGCGCCGGCTTCATCGACGTCGCGATCTCGCCCGCCAATCCGAACGTGCTGCTGGCGTCGAGCTGGGAGCGCATCCGCGGGCCCTGGTTCCTCCAGAGCGGCGGGCCGGGCAGCGCGTTGTGGCGCAGCACGGACGGCGGTGAGACGTGGACCGAAGTGACGGGCGGCGGGTTCCCGTCGACGAACAAGGGTCGCATCGGCATCGCGTTCGCGCGCAGCGATCCTCGCGTCATCTACACGATGGTCGAGGCCGAGAACAGTCCGGACGGCGAGCGCCTGAGCGGACTCTGGCGTTCCGATGATGGCGGCGAGTCGTGGGAGCAGATGAACACGACCAATGTCCGGCCGTTCTATTACTCGGAAGTCGTGGTCGACCCCGTGGACCCGGACCGCGTCTATTTCTCATCGTTCTTCTTTTCCGAGGATGGCGGCCGCACGGTTCGGCCGGCGGCGCTCGAGGTGCACGTCGACAACCACGCGCAATGGATCGACCCGAACGATCCGAACCGCTTCATCACTGGCAATGATGGCGGCATCGCGATCACGTTCGACCGCGGCGGCAACTACATCTTCCCGAACGCGATTCCGCTCGGCCAGTTCTATGCGGCGAGCTACGACATGGGCACGCCCTATCGCGTGTGCGGCGGGCTTCAGGACAACTATTCGTGGTGCGGGCCGAGCCGCAAGTCTAGCGGTTCGATCACCAACCATGACTGGTTCCGGCTCGGTGGCGGCGACGGCTTCTACACGGCACAGGACCCGCGCGACCCCGACATCGTCTATTCCGAGTCGCAGGGCGGAAACATGCGGCGTATGGATCTGCGCAGCGGGCAGAGCGTGAATCTACAGAAGCCGAACTGGCGTGATGTGTACCGTCCGTGGCAGGACTCGATCGCGCGGATCTGGCCCGACACGACGCAGCAGCCGTCATCCGCTGTCCGCACGCGCGTCCAGGAGTTCCGCCGGCGAGCATCCGAGGATTCAACCGCGTACGACCTGCGCTACAACTGGAACACGCCGTTCTTCCTTTCGCCGCACGATCCGGACGTGTTCTACGCCGGCGCGAGTCGTGTGCTCAAGTCGACACGGCGAGGCGATGGCCTCGTGCCGATATCGCCGGACCTCAGCCGCGGCGACACGATGAAGATCCGGATCAGCACACAGAGCACGGGCGGCATCACGCCCGACGTGACTGGCGCGGAGACATTCGCCACGATCACCACGATCGCCGAATCTCCGATCCGCCGGGGCCTGCTCTACGCCGGCACTGATGACGGCAACGTCTGGCTGTCACCCGATGATGGCGGCACGTGGAACGACATCACGTCGCGCGTCACCGGCGTGCCGGACGGCACGTACGTCAGCCGGATCGAGCCGTCGTCGCATGACGTGAACCGTTTCTATATCACGTTCGACAACCACCGCCGCGGCGACTTTACGCCGTACGTCTACATCTCGCAGGACGGCGGCCAGACATTCCGTTCGATTTCGAGCAACCTGCCGACCGGCAAGCCGGACTTCGTGCACGTCATTCGCGAAGACCCGGTCAATCCGGACCTTCTGTTCGTCGGAACGGACGTCGGCGCGTACGTCTCGTTCGACCGCGGCGGCTCGTGGCAGAAGTTCATGAACGGGCTGCCGACCGTGCCGGTCAACGACCTGAAGATCCACCCTCGCGATCGCGAGCTGATCGCGGCGACGCACGGCCGCTCGATCTGGATCGTCGACATTGCGCCGCTCCAGCAACTCAACCCGCAGGTCGTCGCATCCGCGGCGCACCTCTTCGAGCCGAAGCCCGGCGTCCAGTTCGGCCAGCAGCCGACCGGCGGCGAGTTCACCGCCCAGCTTTACTTCGAAGCGGACAGCCCGCCATACGGCGCCGAGATCGCGTACTGGGTCGGTCAGCCGGTCGCCAATGAGCAGGCGAGCGTCGTCATCACCAATGCGCGAGGCGACACGCTCGGAACCATGACAGGACCCGCCGAGCGGGGTCTGCACCGCGTCCACTGGAACTTCCGCGGCGTTCAGCCGCCGGCCTCGCCGCTGACGGCATCGCAGCGTCGTGACAGCGTCATGGTCGAACGCAGACTCGCAAACGTCACGGACTCGCTGGCCCGTGCCGGCACGCCGCGAGACCGTCTCGACGAGGCGGTCCGCATAGTCCGCGGCGGAACCGCCGCTCTCACTGGTGGTGGGCGCGGTGGCGGCGGCCAGGCGGCGACCGGTTTCGTCGAACGGCCCGCTGAAGGTCCGGCCCGCGGCGGTGGCGGCCGCGGTGGCCCGGGCGGGCCCGCGGGAGGCCGTGCTGGCGGCGCCGGCGATACCGGCACACCGCAGCAGCTCGCCGTCCAGATCGCACAGCTCGTGCAGCCGCCGGGTGGCGGTGGCGGCCGTGGCCGCGGCGGCCGCGGCGGCGGTGGTGGAGCAAGCCTGTTCCCGACCGGCGACAGACCGCCGACGCCCTGGGCCGATCCCGGTCAGTACACTGTTGCGCTGAGGATCGGCGACCGTGTGATGACGCAGCAGCTCGAAGTGATTCGCGGGCGCAGCGCACCCGCAATCTGAAGAGTATTCGTTTCTGGGGCTCGTTTCCAGGGCTGGTTTCCAGGGAACAAACGGCGCTTGGCCCGATCCGTTCCCCAGAAACCAGCCCAAGAAACCCGCCCCAGAAACGTGTGCGGAGCCTGCGTCGCGCGACGCCGCTGTCGTTTCGCGTTCCGTCTTCAGCGCGCCGGATTCGTTTCCCACGAACCATACATCGGATTCGGCAAAATGATGTAGCGGTCGCCGAAGGCCGCGTATGACGGCGCCGCCATCATGCGCAGCTCCTGCCGCAGGCCGGGGAAGTCCTGGATGTTGTCGCCGACGTACATGAGGACCTCGAGCGGCTCGAGGCCCGAGCCCGTGCTGCCGTCCTGAACGGCGAGGAACCGCGGGTTCTTGTCGCCGGACTCGGGCGGCCGGCACAGGACGACATCCACGACAATACCGGCGCGCACGAAGTTCTCGCGCGTCTCGGGACAGACGGCTTCCGTCCGGTTCGTCACGATCGCGACACGCCCGCCCAGCGCGCGAACGCCGGCAATGAAGTCGCTAGCGCCCGGCAGCGCCGTAGCCTCGATGCGGCGCACCCACGCGTCCCAGCTTTCCGACGTGAACCCTTCGCCCAGCGCGGCTCGCTCCTTCTGGTACGTCGAGTTGTCGAGCACCGTCTCGTCCGCGTCCATGATCACGCCCCACGACCCGGCCGCACGGCCCGCCGCCATCCCGCGCAGCCGCTCGGCCGCCAGCCGGAATGTCTGCCGGAACACCGCCGAGTGTTCGGCCGCGTTGCGCGACCAGTGGATCGCCGGCGGTAGCGACGCCCGCTCGGGCGGCGAGGGATCCGACGTCATCACGGGCATGCTCGTGCCACTCGCACAGCCCGCCGTGGCGAACACCAGCAAGAGTGCGGTCCACTGTCTCATGTCACGACTCCTCGATGCGCGGTTCGGACGACAGCGCCGTGAATATCGGGCCGCGGAGCCCGCGCGCCAATCCCGCGCGCCATGCAGGCCCGCCCGCGCCAGCTGTCGGGCCGCGTTGCGCGCACGAAATCGCCGCTCCGCGGCCTCAGGCACGGGCCGTGTGCCGCAATCGTGCCCCAACGCCCGTCCGCCCTCCCACGGTTGTCCGTTTAGCCGCGCCAGGCACGGCCAAAGGGCCAAACGCCCCGCTCCGGGCCGCACGGTTGTCCGATTTGCCGCGCCAGGCGCGGTGAACCGTCCAAACCCCGCTCGGGGCCACACGGTTGTGCGATTTGCCGCGCCAAGCGCGACAGCACCGCCCGGCTGACAGGCCCTTTACCATGTCCCGCAGGCTTCGCCACCCTTGCCTTCTTATCGATATATCGCGATATTTCCCGATACGTCACGACACATCGCAACACGGAGCACTCATATGCGACATCAGCACAAGGATTTCGGGTTCGGCGCATGGGCCGACTTCTGCGGACCCGGCGCTGGGTTCCGCGGCCGCAGCAGCAAGGGCGGCCGCATGTTCGATCGCGGTGACCTGCGCTACATGATTCTGACGCTGCTGGCCGAGCAGCCGATGCACGGATACGAAGTGATGCAGGCGTTGTCGCGCGAGGCAGCGGGCATGTACACGCCGAGCGCGGGCTCGGTCTATCCGGTGCTTCAATTGCTGCAGGACCAGGGCCATGTGACGTCGGAGGAACGCGATGGGAAGCGGGTGTACGCGATCACGGAGTCGGGTCGCGCGTTCCTGACGGAGAACAGCGAGCGCGTGGAGGACGTGTTCGACCGGGTGTCGGACTACACGTCGAAGTTCCGGGGCTCGGAGATGCGAGACCTGACGCGGTCGTTCATCCGGTTCGCGCAGGTGAGTTTCGAGGAGGCGGTGCGCAAGGCGGGTGACACGGGCGCGCTGGACGAGTTGAAGGACATTCTGGACCGTGCGACGCGCGAGATGGAGGATACGATGGCGAGTCGACGCGGTGCGAAGAACGAAGAGCCAGCCTGAACCTTCGGAGGGCCGGAGCATGTTCACCCTGATAATGTTCATCGTGGTCGCGCTGGTCGTGGGTCGGATGGCTGGCGCGGCCATAGGCGTCACTGAGCGATCGCACCTGCGTCGGCGGCGGCACGCGCGGGTATCCGGTCAGCCGGACGATCGGATGGCGCCGCTGCCGCCGGCGCGAGCGGAGACGCCGGTCGAGAAGCTCCAGCGTGAGTTCGCGCGTGGCGACATGAGCGTGGACGATTATGAACGCGAGCTGAACCGGCTGTACGGCATACGCGGGTGAGCGCGGTCGTCTACACGGAGGCTCTGCCGGCTGCGTCCCTGGCCGGCGTGGTACGATGCTACTGGTCGATCGAGGGCGTCCTGCCGTCAGGCGTGACGGTGGCCAACCGCGTTCTGCCGGACGGCTGCATGGACGTGATCTTCAACCTTGCCGATGAACCGAGCGGTGGCATCGGTACCCTCCCGGAACCCGGCTACGTGGTCGGCGCGATGCTCGAGGCGTTCGTCGTCGGTCTGCGCGGTCGCGTCGACGTGATCGGCGTTCGCTTCCAGCCGGGCGCGGCCGGCGCGTACCTCGGTGTTCCGGCCACGGAACTGACCGCTCGTTCCGTCGGACTCAGCGAGATCCGGCGCGAGGGACGCACGCTGGCCGAGCGGATGTACGAGGCAGGAGACACCCCCACCAAACGGATGTACGAGGCAGGCGATGTCGACCGGATGTACGAGGCAGGCGACACGGTGGCTTCTACGGATCCGTCCGCTGGCTGGCCGGCCGCCGCCGCGACAGTTGCTCGCCAGCGGCTGCGCAACCGTGCAACGCTTCTCGACCAGATGCTCGAGGCCGGTCATCGCGGAGACCCGGACCCGCTCGTCGCGGAAGCCGTGCGGCGCATCGAGTCGTCGCACGGCACGGTCGCGGTTGCCGATATCGAGCGCGTGCTCCGTGTTTCCGCGCGCACGCTGACCCGTCGTTTCGCGGCCGCGGTCGGCATCGCGCCCAAGACGGCCTGCCGCGTCGCGCGGCTTCAGGCCGCGGCGTCGGAGATACGACGCGATCCGGCCGCCTCGCTCGCCCGCATCGCCGTCCGCACCGGATTCCACGACCAGCCCCACCTCAATCGCGACTTCATGGATCTCGCCCGCGTCACGCCCGCCGGTTACGCCCGCGAGGCCCGTGACGGATTCATACAAGACGACACCGCATCGGACGTTTAGCTTTGCTCGACCGTACCCTGAGGCCGCCACGATCGGCCGTGGTGACGCTGGCGTCTCAGTCCGGACGTGTCGCCTTCAATGAAATCCATGTGAACAGGAGATCCGCGCATGAACGTGAAGAAGCTCACGCCAATCCTGACAGTCGATGCGATCGAGCCGTGTCTGCCGTTCTGGCTCGACCGGCTCGGCTTCACGAAGACGACCGAGGTCCCGCATGAGGACCGCCTCGGATTCGTCATCCTCGAGCGGGACGGCATCGAGGTGATGTACCAGACCATTGACAGTGTGGCAGCGGACCTGCCGGCGCTCGCATCGCTGCCGCGCGGCGGGTCAATCCTGTTCATCGAGGTCGATGACATCGCCGCCATCGAGAAGGCAATGGCGGGAGCGGACATCGTCGTGCCTCGACGGAGCACGTTCTATGGCGCGGACGAGGTTTTCGCGCGCGAGCCCGGCGGCCATATTGTCGGCTTCGCCGAGTTCCCGGACCGGGCCTGACCGAGATCGGCGTTGCGGTCGCACGGTCACTGCCCGCGTCAGCGCCGAAGCCGGGTCAGGATTCGATCCAGCGCTGCCGCGAATGACTGCCTGTCCTTCGGCCCGTACGGCTTCGCACCGCCGGTCTCCACACCAGCGCCCCGCAACGAGTCCATGAAATCACGCACCGACAGGCGCTCCCGGACGTTCTCGCCGGTGTACTGGTCGCCGCGCGGATCGATCACGTGCAGACCCTTCTCCACCAGGATCGCGGCAAGCGGAATATCCGCAGTCACCGCCACATCGCCCGCGGCCGCGTTGTCCGCGATATGCTGGTCGGCGACGTCGGGGCCACCGCGGACCCACACGGCTTCCACGTAGTCATTGCCGGGAGGCACAGCCAGGCCCTGATTGGCGACCATCACGACTCGCACCTCGAGGCGCCTGGCCGCGCGGAACACGATCTCCTTCACGTCGCGTGGAGCGGCATCGGCATCTATCCAGATCTTCAACGGCTCCGCCTCTCGCGCGGGAGGAACCCGGCCCTGACCCGCGTGGGTGTACCCGCGGGTACCTCGAGCTACACGTTCATGTCTGCACGGCGACCGCGGAACGGTCGCGCCGCCAGAGCCGCGGGGAAAGGCCCCGGCCCCGTCCGCCTCGCCCCGACCCCGCGTTTCAAGCGATCCGACACACTGACCTTTCGGATTTCTCCTGTTTTGTATAACATATCGTCCATGGCCATTGACCGGTTCCTCGGTGAGTTCGAGCAGGTCGTGCTGCTGGCTGTCGCGCAGCTCGGCGAAGATGGGTACGGCACGACGATCCGCCGGGAGATCGAGCGGCGGACGGCGCGCGGCGTGTCGGTTGGCGCAGTGTACGCGACGCTGGCGAGGCTGGAGGAGAAGGGCTTCGTGACGTCGTGGTACGGTGAGTCGACGGCGAAGCGGGGCGGCAGATCGAAGCGGCATTACCGGCTGGAGCCGGCGGGCGCGGAGGCGCTGGAGTCGACGCGCGCGATGCTGGACCGGATGTGGGACGGCGTGGACCTGGGCACGCGGCCGGGCCGGGCATGAGCGGCGGCGGGCCTGATCGTCCGCCGTGTCCGCCGCGTCTGGCGGAATGGCTGGTGTCGCGGGCGGTCCCGTTGCCTGACAGGGAAGGAGTGCTGGGCGACCTGGCGGAGGCATGGTCCGAGCGGGTGGCGGCGGGTGGTCGCGCGAATGGGTGGTACTGGAGAGCCGCGATCGGGTGCGCAGTGCGGGGCGCGGTTCACCGATGGCGGTCGAGGCGAGACGGGCGACGCACGAAAGGAAAGGACGGCGCGATGAGGCAACTCCTGCGGGATGTCCGGTACGGTCTTCGTTCGATCCGGCGAAACCCTGTGTTCTCCCTGGTGGTGGCGGGCACTCTTGCGCTCGGCATCGCGGCGAACACGATCGTGTTCAGCGCTGTCGATGGTGTGGTTCTGAATCCGTTTCCGTTCCCGGAGCCGGACCGGCTCGTGGGAGTGGGCACGGCGTATCCGAGACTGGGTTCGGAGCTGGGTTTCTGGGAGAACCTGTCGCCCGCCGAGTATCGGGACATCGCGGACAACAGTCGCACGCTGGAGGGCGTCGTCGCCTGGGACATGGGCAACCGTCAGGTGACGTTCGGCGAAACGACGGAGAACCTGTTCAGCGGATTCTGGTGGGATGATGCGTTTCCGACACTGGGCGTGCAGCCGGTTGCCGGTCGCGGTTTCACTCGGCAGGAGCTGGATCGTGGCGACCGGGTGGCGGTGTTGAGCCACCGTGTGTGGCAGGGCCGGTTCGGTGGCGATCCGGCGCTGGTCGGAGGAACGATTCTGATGAACGGCGATCCATTCACTGTCATCGGCATCATGCCGGAGCGGACGCTGATCTACGGGATGGACCTGTGGATTCCGATGGGGATCAGTCCGTCGGAGATCGCGCGGAACCGGCGGCAGTTCCAGGTGCTTGCGCGGATCGCCGAAGGCCAGACCCTGACGAGCGTGAACACGGAGCTGGACGCGATCGCGGGCCGGGTCGCGACCGAGTTCGGTGGCGAGTTCGAGGAGTACGCCGGCTGGCAGATGCGAGCGGTCACGTGGAACGAGATCAATATCCGCACGCTGAAACCGGCTGCGCTCGTGCTGCTGGCTGCGGTCGTGTTCGTGCTGCTGCTGGTGTGCGCGAACATTGCCAGCCTGCTGCTGGCGCGCGGCGCATCACGGCATCGCGAGATCGCGGTGCGCGCTGCGCTGGGTGCGGGCCGCAGGCGGCTGCTGGGCCAACTACTGACGGAGAGCGTCATGCTCGCGCTGGCTGGCGGCCTCGTCGGCGCGGCGATCGGTTGGGCGGGCACGTCGGTCATCTCGGACGTGATTGGCTCACTGGCCCTGCCCATCCCGGGCCAGATCGGGATGAACGCGCGGGTCCTGGCCTTCACGGCATTCGTTTCGATCGCCGCGGGCCTGGCCTTTGGCGCTGTCCCGGCGATGCACGTTTCGCGAACCGAGATCCAGCGAACGTTGCAGGCGGAGAGCAACGCGGTGGCGGGCGGCCGAGCGGCGCTCCGGCTCCAGCGCATATTCGTCGGCGTCGAGGTCGCGCTCGCTCTTTCCCTGCTCGCCGGCGCTGGCCTGCTCGTCAGCAGCTTCCTGGGCATGGGCCGTGTCGATCCGGGGTTCGAACCCTCCAACGTGCTGACGATGCGTCTGACGCTCGCGGGTCAGCGGTACGGCAGGGAGAACATCGAGCCGTTCTTCCAGGAGCTTCGCGAGCAGGTCGGCGCCATACCCGGTGTCAGGGAGGTGGCAACCACATCGCAGTTCCCGCCGAACGTGTTCAGCCGGAACCAGTTCGAGATCGAGGGCGCATCGGCGGGACCGGACGCCGCGGCGCCCGTCGCGTTCACCACGCTCGTCAGTCCCGCGTACTTCGACGCGATGCGCATCCCGATCGTTCGCGGGCGAGGCTTCACGGATGCGGATATCCAGAACTCGCCATGGGTTGCCGTGATCGATGAAACCACGGCACGCCGGTTCTTTCCCGACCGCGACCCGATCGGTCAGCGCGTGCGCGTCGACGCCAATACCCCGTGGATGGAAATCGTCGGGGTCACCGCGGCCACGCACAACACCGGAATCGACACCGAACCACAGCCGGAGCTGTTCGCCAGTACGGTTCAGCTCCGCGGCTTCAGCAACCAGATGTTCCTCGTACTCCGAACGCAGGGCTCGCCGCGCACGATACTGCCGGCGGTCCGTGAAGCGGTTGCATCGATCGACCCCGAACAGCCGGTCTACCTGATCCAGACGCTCGAGGAGGCCTTGTCTCAACGGCAGGCGACACGGCGGCTGTCACTGTACTCGCTCGGTGTCCTCGCCCTTCTTGCACTGCTTCTGGCCGCGGTCGGCATCTATGGCGTCGTCGCGTACGCGGTCAGTCAGCGGACCCGTGAGATCGGCGTACGGATGGCGCTCGGCGCGGCCAGGTCGCAGGTCCTCGGGCTGATCGTCCGGCAGGCGCTCGTACCAGTCGCGATCGGCGGAGTAGCCGGTGTGGCCGCCGCCGTCGGCATCGGCCGACTCATGTCGAGCCTGCTGTTCGGCGTCGGCAGCGGCGACCCGCTCACTCTCCTCGCCGCGTCCGCACTGCTCGGTGGCGCGGCCGTTCTCGCATC
>DATKCF010000109.1:0-2786 GCA_035513345.1 Longimicrobiales bacterium | reverse complement strand
GGTTCGGCGACGTCCTGGAGGTGCTCGGGCGGAACGACGTCTTCAGCGTCCAGCCCTACGCCGAGGCGATGACACGCATCAACCGGGGGCCCAACTTCCTCCTGGGCATGGAGGATGGCCCCGAGTACCGGCAGCAGCTGTCGATCCTGGGGCGCGCGGTTCATCGCAACGACGCCGATCGCGTCCGCGAGCTCATTTCGGCGCGTACAGCCGAGCTGCTCGGGCCCGCGCTCGTGGAAGGACGCCTCGAGCTGACCGACGGCTTCGGTCGCATGATTCCCACGTTGTTCGTTGGCGATTACTTCGGCGTGCCCGGTCCCGACGCGGCGACGCTGATGAAATGGGCGCGTGCCATCTTCGCCGACGCGTTCGTGAACGTCCTCCGGGAGCCGTTGCTGTCGCGACGCGCCATGGAGGCCAGCGGGGAGTTTCGCACCTACCTCGACGGCCTGATCGACCGGATCAAGGCCGGCCGGCAGCGGGGCGCGGCCGCGCGCGACGACGTGATCGGCCGCTTGATCACTCTGCAGGAATCGACCGAGCCCGGCTTGTCCGATGCGGGCGTGCGCGACAGTCTGCTCTGGTGTGTCGCCGGCATGCTCGACAACATCAACACCGCCGTATCGAATGCGATGTACTTCTTTCTCAGCCACACCGACATCCTGAAGGGCGCCGTCGATGCCGCGGTCGCGGCGGACAGAGAGCTGGTTCGGAAGCACGCGCTGGAGGCCCTGCGCTTTCGCACGCCCACACCTGTCGTCGCGCGATTGAGCCTGCACGAGCACACGCTGTCGAAAGGTACCGGTCACGAGAAGACGATCCCGGCAGGCACGCGGGTCTTCGCGGGGATGGGTTCCGCCATGATGGACCGCACGGCCGTCGACAGCCCCAGGCAGTTCCGCCTCGACCGGCCGCCGCATCAGTATCTCCATTTCGGTGCAGGTCTTCACCAGTGTTTGGGCACGCATCTCGCCGACGCGCATCTCACGGAGATCATCGGGAGCCTGCTGAAGCTCCCCGGGATTCGGCGGGCCAGGGGTCTGGCCGGCCGCCTTCAATACGCCGGGGCATTCCCGAAGAAGTTCGTCGCGGAGTTCGATCCCTCCGGGATCGCGGTGTAACACCGGACCCGGGCATCGTGTTCCCGCAGCCGCGCGCTGCTCGGGCGCGTCACGCCGCCCCAGATCCACAGCGTGAGCGAGCCATGTGGGCACCTCGCAGGGCGGCAGGAAGCAAGGATCATGCGAGCGAGCCTTACCGCTTCGCCTCTCGCGCACGCACGCGTTCGGCCCATGCCTGCCACCTGGCCTGCAGCTCGGCGACCCGCGCCGGGTAGTCTGCCGCGACGTCGCGCGCCTCGGCGGGATCCTCCCGCAGGTTGAACAGCTCCAGCCGATCGGGCCGGCGCCGATCGTGCGCCAGCTTCCAGTCGCCCTCGCGAATCGCCCAGTTTCCGCCGTACGCCCAGTAGAGCGGAGCCTGGCGATCGAGCGTTCCTCCGCGGAACACCGGCATCAGGCTGCGTCCCTCGATCGGATGAAGCGTGCGGTCCTCCACGAGGGCCGGATACGGAACCCTAGCGAGCTCGAGCACCGTCGGCATGAGGTCGATGACGTGACCCGCCTCATCGATCAGCTGACCATGCCGGGAAATGCCGCGCGGCCAGTTTGCGATGAGCGGTGTGATGATGCCCCCCTCATGTACCCAGTTCTTGTACAGACGGAATGGCGTGTTGGAGACGTTCGCCCACGGCTCCAGGTAGGCCACATACGAGCCGCGCGCACCGATCGGCACGTTCGGATCGTTCAGTCCGCGGCCGGCGACCTGCTCGGCCGTGCCGCCGTTGTCGGAGAGGAACAGGATGAGCGTGTTGTCCCTGGCCCCTGTCTCGTCCAGTGCACGCAGGATACGGCCGATGCCCTGGTCCATGCGGTCGATCATCGCCGCGTACACGGCCATCAGCCGCGCCCACTCGTCCTTGTTCTCGGCATCTTCCCACGCGGGCACGGTGGAGGGCCGCGGCGACAAGACGTGCCGGTCGCCGACGATGCCGAGCTGACCCATGCGCCTGTACCGTTCTTCCCGCACGCGGTCCCACCCGGCCCTGTAGCGATCCGCGTATCGCGCGATGTCCTCCGGGAGCGCGTGGAGCGGAAAGTGCGGCGCCGTATGCGCGACGTAGAGAAAGAAGGGCCTGTCAGGCTGCCCGCTGCGATGCTCGCGAATCCGATCCGCGGCGTAGTCGTTGTATGCATCCGTCGCGTAGAAGCCGTCCCCCGTCGGCTGCCACAGGCGGTCCTCCAGCACCATCTGGCGGCTGCGGCCAGGCTCCGGCAGCAGCTCGAAGAACGACGTGGCGCCGCTGATGAGGCCGAAATAGCGGTCGAATCCGCGACTGTGCGGCCAGTGTTCCGGCAGATCGCCGACGTGCCACTTGCCGGACATGTAAGTCCGGTATCCCGCCGTGCGCAGCACCTCCGCCATGGTGACGCTGTTGTCCGCGAGATAACCCTGGTACGGGCCCGGTTGACCCGGGGTCCCGTTCGCCAGGTCTCCCATGCCCGCCTGGTGGGGATAGAGCCCTGTGAGCAGGGAGGCGCGAGTGGGGGAGCACTTCGCGTTGTTGTAGAACTGGCGGAAGCGAAGCCCGGTCTCTGCGAGCCTGTCCAGATGGGGGGTGCCGATCTCCGCGCCGTACGCGCCGATGTCGGAGTAGCCCATGTCGTCGGCCATGATGATGACGATGTTGGGCCGGTCGGTGGAACCGGTCGCGGGTGGTTGCGACC
>DATKCF010000108.1:0-3033 GCA_035513345.1 Longimicrobiales bacterium | reverse complement strand
ACTAGTTCTCCGCCAACGTGGTCATGATGCGTAGAGACGGCCGAGCTTGCCTCGCGCGTCCGACACGGTGAATCGCCAGTTGATGTTCGCCTCGTTCGCGTTCCGGCCTGTTTCCCAGGGGAGGATCTCGGCGCGCAGCCGCTCGGCGCTGTCGATGCGGCGATTGAGGCACTGCCGCCCCAGAACGGAGATCTCGATCTCAGCCATGTTGAGCCAACTTCCGTGCTTGGGTGTGTAATGGAACTCCAGCTTGCGGAAAATGCGACGGGCTTCCTCAGGCTCGAACGTCTCATACAACGCGGCGCCGCTGTGAGAACTCAGGTTGTCGAGCACCACGCGAACCTTCTCGGCGTGCGGATAGTGGACGTCGACGAGATCCTTCATCTGACGGGCGAAGTCGGCATTGGTTCGACGCTCGGTTACGTTCACGCGGCGCCACCCCTTCTTCGGCTCCAGCACGATGAAGAGGTTGGCCGTGCCGCAGCGGCGATACTCGTAGTCCACGCGCTGGCGCCGACCGGATGCCGCCGGGACTGGGGTCCGCGTCTCGCCGATGAGCTGATACGGGACCTCATCGAAGCAGACCACCGGTCGCAGCGGATCGTACGGCTCCTGGTAGAGATCCAGCACGTCCTCCATGCGGCAGACGAAATCCCAACTCACGTTCGGAATGCACCAGTGCTTCTTCTGCCACGGCTTGATGTCGTTTTTTTTAGCGTGCGCCGCACCGTCTCATCCGTGATCGAGTCCACCACTTTCAACTCCACCAGCCGATCCGCGAGCAGCTGCATCGTCCAGCGTTCACGTCCCGGGGGCGGATCGCTGCACGCCAGCGCCACCAGGAAGGCTTCCTGCTTCCCGTTGAGCAGGCGTGCCTTGCCGGGACGGGGCCGGTCGGTTAGCGCCCGCTCCACACCGCCTTCGACAAATCGCCTCCGCGTGCGCTCAACCGTCGACTTGCCCAGGTACAGTGCGCCGGCAATCCTTTCATCCGTTGCGCCTTCATCCGCGAGAAGCAGCACACGTGCGCGATACAGCCGGCGCACGCCGGCCTTGCCGCCTTTCAGCAGCTTCCTCAGATCGGCGCGCTCTGGCTCCGTGAGATCGACGATGTACTTCTTGGCCATCTGCCCTCCAGGGACGGGGTGGCGTGACAGATGGACCACAAAGATAAGCCGAAGCTGACCTCGTCACAATCATGATGGCGGAGAACTAGGATGGTGGCTTCACGGCAGCGCTCCGGCAGATTGTCTAGCGCCGCTCGGACCGTCAAGCGGGCTTCGACATTGGGCGAATCATGCTGCACCGTTGGCCAGCACTTCGGACCGCTGAGAATCCTGAGTTCGCGCGCGTCGCGGCGACCCTTGTCGGTGCATACGCTGAGAGCCACCGACCTGAAGTAGGCGGGCTTGCAGATCTGATAGGCCCGAGCGGGATCCTTCGCCAATAGGTTCGCCATCCGGATGATCGCGTCCTGGACCACATCCTCGGCATCGGCCGGGTCCCGGAGCCTGAATGCCAGCCAGCGGAGGAGGCGGGGGCGCTGTTCGACGTAGAGCTGTTCCAGTTCCGGAGGGAAGCCGTCCGTGGCGGCCGGACGCACGCCCTCCGGAACCAACGATTGAGCCACCGGAGGACCAGCCGCTGGACGACGCTGCTTCGCGCCCGTCTTCCATCTCGAACCCGAACTGGACTTTACCCCGTTCCAACCTCCCGGGTACGGCCGGGACCCGCCGATGCGACGCCAGGGATGTGCAGGCAGGCTGTTACAGCATCCGCGCGCTACTCCGATCGATCGAGCGTTTCCCGGACCGTGCGCGCGAGGCGGTCGGGACTGAAGGGCTTTTCGAGGTAGTTGGCGTCACGGTCGGCGAGCCCCTGCCGCACCGCATCCTGGACGGCGAAGCCGGAGGTGTAGAGTACGCGGGTGCGCGGGTACCGCTGGCGCACGCGTTCGGCGAGCTTCCTGCCACTCATGCCGGGGACGACGATGTCGGTGACGACGATGTCGACGCCGCCGCTCTCGTCGGCCATGGTGAGTGCGTCGTCGCCGCGGTCGGCGTCGAGGACGTGGTAGCCGCGGCCGCGCAGGGTGCGACTGGCGAGGGCGCGAACGACCGGATCGTCCTCGACGATCAGGACGGACTCCGAGCCGCGGTCGGTGGGAGCGGGCTCGTCGGCAATGGCGGGGCCGGCGGCGGGCAGGAAGACCTTGAAGATGGTGCCGCGGCCCGGCTCCGTATAGACGTTGAGGTGGCCGTCGTACTGGCGGACGACGTCCGCGACGGTAGCCAGGCCGAGACCGGTGCCCTTGCCCACGGGCTTGGTGGTGAAGAACGGCTCGAAGATGCGTTCCTGCACGTCCCGGGTCATGCCGACACCGGAGTCGCTGACGGCGATCTGGACGTAGCGGCCGGCCGGAATGCTGCCGCCGCGGCCGGCGTACTCGTGACGGAGGTCGAGGACGGCGGTGCGGATGGCCAGGAATCCGCCGCCGGCAATCGCGTCGCGTCCGTTGATGACGAGGTTGAGCAGCACCTGCTCGAGCTGGCCGACATCGGCGAGCACCTGTGGCACGGCGGGGTCGAGGTCGAACGAGAGATCGATGTGCTCCGGGATCAGCCGTCGCAGCATGTTCTGGAGGTTGAGGACGACGGCGTTGACGTCGATCTCGCGCGGGTCCACTTGCTGGCGTCGCGTGAAGGTCAGGAGCTGGCGGGTGAGGGTGGTGGCGCGCTCGCCCGCGGCCAGGATCTCCTCGAGGTCCGCACGCCCGGCCGCGCCCGGCGGCATGTCGTCGAGCAGCAGCTGGGCATGGCCCTGGATGGCGGTAAGCAGGTTGTTGAAGTCGTGCGCGATGCCGCCCGCCAGCCGCCCGACCGCTTCCATCTTCTGGACCTGCCGTGCCTCGGCGGCCGGCTGCGACTCCGCCCCGGCGAGGTCGAGCACCATGACGATCCACGGATCGGCGTCCGGGCCGGGTAGCCGGCGGAGCGAGACGCGCGTACGCGCGCTCACGCCATCCGGCCGGCG
>DATKCF010000107.1:0-4059 GCA_035513345.1 Longimicrobiales bacterium | reverse complement strand
TGACATTTCTCCCTGCCGTGCCGTTGCGGCGACAAGATGCCGTTCATCCACCCGCCCCATCCGGAGGTATCATGACCGTATCAAGCACCGCGCCCGCAACGGAGCGCCCGATCGCCGAGACGTCCACGATGAAGGCGCTGGTCTTCGAGGGCCCCGGTCAGAAGTCGTGGCAATCCGTTCCGACGCCGACGATGCAGGCGCCGACTGACGCGATCGTGAAGATCGTGAAGACCACCATATGCGGCACGGATCTCCACATCCTGAAGGGCGACGTGCCCGCCGTCGAGAAGGGCCGCATCCTCGGGCACGAGGGTGTCGGCGTGGTCGTGGACACGGGTGACGCCGTCAGCAACTTCACGAAAGGCGACCGCGTCATCATCTCGTGCATCACGTCGTGCGGAAAGTGCGAGTACTGCAAGAAGCAGATGTACTCGCACTGCGAGGATGGCGGCTGGATCCTCGGTCACCTGATCGACGGCACGCAGGCCGAGTACGTGCGCATCCCGCATGCGGACAACAGCCTCTATCGAATCCCTGACGGTGCGGACGAGGAAGCGTTCGTGATGTTGAGCGACATTCTGCCGACCGGCTTCGAGATCGGCGTGCTGTACGGCGAGGTGAAGCCCGGCGACACGGTTGCGATCGTCGGTGCGGGCCCGATCGGGATGGCTGCGCTGCTCACCGCCCAGTTCTACTCGCCGAGCCGTATCATCATGATCGACCTGGATGAGTCGCGGCTCGAGCTGGCGAAGAAGTTCGGCGCGACGGAGACGATCAACAGCGCTGACGGCGATGCGGTCGAGCGCATCATGGCCTCCACGAAGGACGGCGTCGACGTCGCCATCGAGGCTGTCGGCATCCCGGCGACATTCGACATCTGTCAGTCGATCGTGCGGCCGGGCGGCCATGTCGCGAACGTCGGCGTGCACGGCAAGCCCGTGGAACTGCAGATCCAGAAGCTCTGGATCCAGAACATCACTCTGACGACCGGCCTCGTGAACACGAACACGACGCCGATGCTGCTGAAGAACGTGCAGTCGAAGAAGCTGCGTCCCGAGGCCCTGATCACCCACCGCTTCGGCTTCGACCAGGTTCTCGAGGCGTACGACGTGTTCGGCAACGCGGCGAAGCAGAAGGCGATGAAGGTCATCATCAGCAACGACTGAACGCGACCTCCGTCGAAGTCCGGCCCGCTGTCGGGATCAACCGGCGGCGGGCCGTCTGCGTCCGGCGGTCGTGGGCCGCGCAGCTATCAGCCGGATACGTGATTCAGCGATCGCGTCGGTCGGGACGAATGGTTTCCGGCATGCGCCAGAGAACAGTGAGGCCGGAACCGAACGTGAGGAGGGCAACACCGCCGATCGCCCACTCCATTCCGAAAAGGTCGGCCAGTGCGCCGGCAAGGAGCGCACCCACGGCGTATCCGCTGTCGCGCCAGAGCCTGTAGATGCCGATCGCCGACCCTCGCCAGCGCGGGTGCGCCACATCGCCGATCGCGGCGAGAAGGGTCGGGTAGACCATTGCCGTGCCGGCCCCGAGCACTGCGGCTGCGCCGACCCACGGCCAGAATCCGCGGACCATCGCGATTGTCGCGAGTGCGACGCTCTGGACGAGCATGCCTCCCGCAATGAGTCCCTTGCGGCCCCACCGATCGGAGAGCGCTCCGGTCCCCAGCTGAAGCACGCCCCACACCGCCGGATAGGTGAAGCTCAGGACGCCGATCTGCCCCAGGTTCAGCCCGGCGGCAGCGAAGAACAGCGGGAACAGGCCCCATGCGAGACCGTCGTTCAGGTTGTTGACCATCCCCGCGTGGCTGGCGCTCGAAAGCGCCGGATCCTTCCAGCTCGCTCGCGCGAAGATCTCCCGGCCCGACAGCTCCGCGCGAGCCGATAGCTCCTCACCGTACTCGCGCGCGGTCGAATGCGCGTGGAAGCTCCCTTCTTCCAGCGCGACATGATGACGTGTCTCGCGGACGAACAGGTGTGACAGCGCGAGTCCAACCGCAGCGAATGCGATGCCGAGATAGAACGGCTCGGGGCGCAGGCCGTGTGCCTCCGCGATGTATCCCGTCGCGAGCGCAGAGAGTGCGACGGCGAGGTAGCCGGCAGATTCGTTGAGGCCCATCGCCAGGCCGCGCTGCCGCGGGCCGACGAGGTCGACTTTCATGATTACGGTCGTCGACCACGCCAGCCCCTGGTTGATTCCCAGCAGCACGTTCGCAAACACGATCCACGACCACGTCGGCGCCCACATCACGAGGAGTGGAACGGGAATGCCGAACAGCCAGCCAGCCAGCAGCATGCGCTTCCGCCCGTGCCGGTCGCCAAGCCGGCCGGCGACGAAGTTCGTGAGCGCCTTCACCACGCCGAACGTGGCAATGAAGGAAAGCGCCGCGGTCTTGCTGGCAATGCCGAATTCCACTTCGGCTATGAGCGGCAGCACCGTGCGCTCGAGGCCCACCATCGCGCCAACGAACGCGTTGACCAGCACCAGCAACCAGAACTGTCCCCGGTTCGCGCGCAGTCCCAGTTCCACTGTGTGCGCGGATCCGTCGACCGGTGTGGACGGCCCGGACATCGGTCAGGAAACCATGACCCCAGCGAGTCCGAGGTTCTCCGCGCGAATCTCGTTCGCGCGATCCGGCCGCGGCGGAATCTCCTCGAGCATAAGCGACACGAACGCCTCTTCCTCCTCGATCGAAAACGCCCGGTTGAAGCGTCGCTCGAAGCCGATCGTCGATGTCGCCTTGCCACTCAGGCCGCGCCCGCAAACCGAGCCGGAGAAGGCGCCCGGCAGCACCTCCAGGTAGTCGGGCAAAGCGCGCAGCCGCGCAGCACTCCGGAACAGGGCCCGCGCTCCCTCCTCCGCGGTCGAAGCCAGCTCCGTCCTGCCCATGTCACCCACCATCAGCGTGTGCCCTGTGAGGACGAACCACGGATGCGGGCCACGCTTCGCATCCGTCACGACGAGCGAAATGTGCTCGGGCGTGTGACCGGGTGTGTGCAGCACCTGCACCGACACGTTGCCGAGCCGGAGCACGTCACCGTAATGCACGCCGCGGAAGTCGTACTGCGCCCCCGCATCGGCGAACAGCACATACTCTGCACCAGTCGCCTCGGCCAACCGCCGCCCGCCCGAGATGTGGTCCGCGTGTACATGTGTGTCGATCACGTACCGGATCGACAGTCCGAGCAGCTCCGCGTCCCGCACATAGCGAGCGATGTCCTCGGTGGGATCCACCACGGCTCCGATCCCCTTGCCGCCGCAGCCGAACAGGTACGATGCTGTCACGACGGGCTCGGTATCGAGGTATTGTCGCAGAATCATTGTCAGACTCCTGATGGTTGTCGTTGTGGTTCAGCCGCCGGTTATGACGTACTCAGCCGTCATCGGTGACGACGCTGTGGCCGGCCAGGCGCCAGTCGGGCAGGCCGTCCTCCATCCGGACCGCGGAGTAGCCGTGACTGCGCAGCATCTCGACGGCCTCGACCGCGAACACGCAGAACGGACCGCGGCAGTACGCGATCACCGGCCGATCCGACGGTATCTCCGAAAGCCGGCGCTCCAGCTCTGCCACGGGCATCGAAACAGCGCCCGGAATGTGCCCGGCCCGGTACTCGTCTCGTGGACGCACGTCGAGCACGGTCACGTCGCCCGCTTCCACACGCCGCAGAAGCTCGCCGGCGTCGATCGCCTCCAGTTGCGTGGGCGTCTCGAAGTAGAGACGGGCGATCTGCTCGACCTCGGCCAGCCGCGTCCGGGCCAGCGACTGAAGCTCCCTCACCACCCGGTAGACCGCCTCGTCGGCCAGCCGGTAGACAACGTGCGGCGACTCCTTCCGCGTCTGGACGAGCCGGGCCTCCCGCAGCACGCGCAGGTGCGCGCTTGTGTTCTTCACGCCCAGCCGCGCCTGGTCCGCCAGCTGCTCGACCGTCTTCTCGCCCTGTGACAGCAGGTCGAGAATCTCCAGGCGTGCCGGGCTCGCGAGTGCTTTCCCGATGCGCGCGAACTGTTCGTAGATCTGGTCTTTGAGGTGTGCTGGCACGGCGTTCTCTCCCC
>DATKCF010000106.1:0-20781 GCA_035513345.1 Longimicrobiales bacterium | reverse complement strand
CGCCTGATCGCGATGGCGGCGCTGTTCTTCATCGCGCAGTGTGCGGTGGGCGTACTGCGTCCGATCAAGAACGCACTGGCTCTGGACGGGCTGGGCGGCCCGGACTTCTACAAGGTCTATCTGGTGAGCGCGGCGGTGGCGCTGTTCGTGCCCGCGTATGCCCGGCTGATCGAGCGTGTCGAGTGGCGGCGGCTGGTGCCCGGCATCGCGCTGTTCTTCGTGGCGAACCTGGTGCTGATGCGCGCGCTGTACCAGCCCGGCAGCACGGTGTTCGGCCTGGTCTTCTACGGCTGGTATGACCTCTTCTCGGCTGCACTGATCTCGCAGTTCTTCCTGGCCGCGCAGACGCTGGTCGATGCACGCAGCGCGAAGCGCGCGTACCCGATGCTGATCGCGGGCGGTTCGATCGGCGCTGCGGCGGGCGGTGCGGTTACCGGATTCCTGGCGCAGCGAACGGGTTCGGCCGATCTGCTGCTCCTTGCCGCCGCGCTCATCCTCGTGTTCGGGATCACGCTGCCGCTGATCGGCGGCGGTGCACCGATGCCGGTGTCGAAGCGAGGCAGGGAACGCGTGGCGCTCGCGGACCTGCGGGATGTGGCCGCGGACCCGCACGTACGGCTGATCGCGGCGATGGTGCTGTCGACCATCGTCATCAAGCAGCTGGTCGATTACCAGTTCAACGCGCTCACGCTGGAAGCGTTCGTGACGATGGACGCGGTGAGTGCGTTCCAGGGCAAGTTCAACCTGGCCACGCAATGGCTGCCGCTTGTCGTGCTGGTCGCGCTGCGCCCACTGCTTCGCCGCAGCGGCGTCGGTGTGGCAGTGCTGATGCTGCCCGCGTTCATGCTCTTCGCGAATCTCGGGCTGGCGGTGTTCTGGTCTCTGTGGGCCGCGGTCTTCGCGAAGGCGACGGAGACGACATTGCGTTACTCGGCAGAGCGGACCGGCCGCGAGATCCTCTACGTTCCCGTACCGGACAATCTCAAGCTGAAAGCGAAGACGTACATCGACGTGGCCCTCGAGGAGGGCATCGGCAAGGTAGTCGCGGCCGGCGTGATCTTCGTCCTTCTGCTGTTCGTCGACCTGCGCGGCATCGCGGTGGTCGCCGCGGTCCTGTCGGCGGGCTGGATCGTGCTCGGACTGGGCGTTCGCAGCCAGTACGTGAATACGCTGGCCCGATCGATCGAGGGGCGGTACGCGAGCGTTCGCGGTCTGTTCGGATCGCTGGGTGATGCGACGACGTGGCCGCTGATCCGGCGCGCGCTCGCCTCAGATGACCGGTTGCAGACGGTTTTCGCGCTGGAACTTCTGGAGGAGTCGCCGCTCCGCGATGTGCGCAAGCTGGCGCCCGACCTGGGTGCGTTGCTGGATCATCCGGCCGAGGAGATCCGCAATCGCGTGCTGCGTCTGCTCGAGCGGTTCCCCGAGGCGGCCGAGATCGATGCGATCCATGCGCGCCTCACGGATCCGGCGGAATCCGTGCGTGAAGCGGCGGTCCGGGCGTGGTGCGCGTGCCGTGGGCCGGATGCCCTCGAGGAGCTGCTGGCCAGTGACGCCACCGAGGTGCGCGTCGCGGCGCTGACGTGTATAGCGCGTGGCGAAGTCGAAGGCGATGGGGCGCTGGCCGTACGCCGCCGCTACGACACGACGACGTGGTCCGCCGTCGGCGCCTCGCCGGAAGGCCGCGCGGAGCTGGCGCTGGCTGCGGGCACACTGGTCGGTGACCCCGAAGCCGAACGCCTCGTCGAACGCATGATGGACGATGAGGACGCACGTGTCGCCTCGACGGCACTGCTGGCTGCGGCGACGCTCGGCCTCGAGGGCTGTGTCGACAAGCTCATCGCTGCACTCGGTCCGCGCGAAACACGCGAGGCGGCACGGATCGCGCTCACGACACTCGGCCCGGCGGCTATCGATGCGCTCTCGCGGTACCTGCTGGACCCGAGCACGGACCGGGCGACACGTCGCGTCCTGCCGTCGGTGATGGCGAGAGTGCCCGCCAATGCCACGGTCGAGGCGCTGATGCATGCCGTGATCGCGCCCGAGACGGGGCAGGTCCTCGACTACCGTACGCTCAAGGCGCTGAGCAAGCTGCGGTCGAACCATCCCGGATTGCGGTTCGATCCGGGCCTCGCGATCGCGATCGCGCGACGGGAAGCCGTTGTGGCCAGCCGCTATGCTCGCGCCCATGCCACGCTCGACCGCGAGGATGCCGGCGACAAGGTGATCCGGCTGACTCGGGATGCTCTGGCCGACGCGTGGGCGGAGCGCCGGGAGGGCGCGTTCCGCAGCCTGGGCCTCATCCACGAACCGGACGAGGTGTTCCGCTGCCAGGTCGCACTCCGCGGAACCCGGATCGAACGGGCGAACGGGCTCGAGTGGCTCGAACAGACGGTCGGCCATTCGCTTTTCCGGGACCTCGATCCTATTCTGAGCCGGAACGTCGGCGAGGGGGTCGCGCAGGCTGACACGATACCCGCGCTGACGGCGCTCCGCCACGATGAGGATCCCTGGATTGCGGTCTGTGTGGCGGCCTCGTCGGCCCGGCTCGGAAACGACCGACCCGATATCGATGGCGGTACGGCGGGCATGGATCTGATCGAGATGGTGTTCCTGTTGCAGGGCGTGGACCTTCTGAAGGACGCGCGTTCGGCGCACCTCGCGCTGCTTGCCGGCATTGCCGAGGAAGTCACTGTCGAGCAGGGGGAGCAGTTGATCCGCGAGGGTGAGCCCACCGAGGCGCTGTACGTCGTTGTACGGGGAGCGGTCGATCTGCGCGGCGTCGGCGATCGCCTCACCATCGGCGATGGCGGTGCGTTCGGCACGTGGGCGCTGATCGATGAATCGCCGAGTCCCGTCGAGGCCGTGACGGCGGAGCCGACGCTCGTTCTGCGAATCCGGCGCGAGGAGTTCCGCGATCTGGTCACCGACCATCCCGAGCTGGCGATCGGTCTGCTGCAGGGACTCGCCCGCCGGATCCGCTCGCTCGTCGCCTGAAAACGGAGATGAAGAGGCCGATGCCCGATCGCACGACGCCGACCATCCTGATCGTCGACGACGAGGAAATGGTGCTGATGGCGCTGCGCAGTTTCCTCGAACTGGAAACGGCCTATCGCGTTGTCACGAGCCTGTCACCGGTCGATGCGCTGGACACGGTTCGCGACGAGCGGGTGGACGTCATTGTCGCGGATTTCATGATGCCGGCCATGGATGGTATCGAGTTCCTGAGGCAGGCCCGCGACATCAGGCCGCACGCGACGCGGATCCTGCTCACGGGCTATGCGGACATGCGCAACGCGATCCGTGCGATCAACGAAGCCGGGCTGTACCACTACCTCGAGAAGCCGTGGGACAACGATCGGCTGAAACTGGTCGTCCGCAACGGCGTGGAACGCTCGAGCCTGGTCAATGAACTGGACTCGCGCATCACGGCTCTCGAATCCGCGAACGTCGAGTTGCTCGAGATACGGAGCCGTCTGATCAAGGCGTTCCTGTGAGCGGAGCGGCGCCGCCGGACTCGGTCGCCGAGCTGGTCAACGCGGCGAAGATGGCGACGCTCGGGTCGCTGGTCGCCGGCGTGGCGCACGAGCTGAACACACCGCTCGGTGCGCTGAACAGCAATCACGATGTGCTGAAGCGTGCACTGGAGCGGTTGCAGGGGATCCTGGCGGACGAGGTCGTCGAGCCGCACGAGCTGGACGAAGTCCGGCGCATCGTGTCGGCGGTCGATGGTGTAATGCGCGTGAACGATCTCGCGGTCGAGCGCATGGTAACGCTCGTTGCCAGCCTGCGTCGCTTCGGCCGGCCGGACCTGGCCGACATCGATCACGTCGATGTCCGCGAATCGATCGATGCGGCACTCGTGATCGTGAAGCACGAGCTGCGGGGCGGGATCGTGGTCGAGCGCGATTACGACGATGTCGCGCCCGTCGAGTGTTACGCACAGGAGATCGGCCAGGTCTTCATGAACCTGCTCGTCAATGCGATCAGGGCGATCGATGCTGAAGGCCGCATCACGGTCCGCGTGAAACATGCCGACGAATGCGTTCGCATCGAGGTCGAGGACACGGGGTGCGGCATCGCGGCCGAGCATCTCGGACGCATCTTCGAGCCGGGCTTCACGACGCGTGGCGGGCGGATCGGCATGGGTATGGGGCTGCCGATCTCGCGCCAGGTCGTGGACCGTCACGGCGGCCGCATCAGTGTCACGAGCGAACCGGGTCGCGGGTCGACGTTCACGGTGGATCTGCCATACACGCTGCAGACCGGAGGGAATGCGCAATGAGAGCGATACTGGCGATTGTCGTATGCTGCGTGCTGCCACTGTCGGCGGCCGCACAGGACGCGAATTACCTGTTGCCGATCGACACGCTCGAGCACCGGCTCAAGTTTGGCCCGCTCAACGTCGTCGATGCCCGGGGCGCACGCGCGCCCGGCGACCGGACGCAGCGCATCGCGCTTTCGTACGAGGACGGCAGCACGCTGGTGGCACAATTGGCGGTCGCGCCACGCAACGGCAGCACGTTCAACAACGAACCGCGCTACGAACTGGCGGCGTACGAGATCCAGCGGCTGTTCCTGGACCCCGATGATTACGTGGTACCGCCGACGGTGGTCCGTGCCGCGCCAGTGGAGTTCGTCCGCCAGCATGATCCCAGGGCCGTGCGCACGTTCGACAGCGCGGAGTCCACGGTCATCGTGCTGCAGTACTGGCTGCTCCAGGTTACGCCGGACAACTTCTACGACAGGGATCGTGCGCGCCAGGACACGCTGTACGCGCGCCACCTGGGTAATTTCAACATCCTGACGTACCTGATCCGGCATAACGACTCGAACGTGGGCAACTTCCTGATCTCGGAGTATGCGGGCAAGCCGCGCGTGTTCTCGGTCGACAACGGTGTGGCGTTCACCAGCCAGGTCAGCGACCGCGGCTACGAGTGGCGGAACATGCGGGTCGAGCGGCTGCCGCGCGCGACGGTGGAGCGTTTGCGCGCGATTACGCCGGAGCAGCTTCGTGAAAGGCTCGGCGTGCTGGTCCAGTTCCAGGCGACGGGCGGTTTTCTGGAGACGGTCGAGCCGGGCGCGAACCTGAACGCCGGCCGTGGAGTAAGACGAGCGGACGGCATCATCCAGTTCGGGCTGACCGACCGCGAGATTCGTGGCATCGAATCGCGGCTGCGCGACCTGCTGGAAGACATCGACAAGGGCGACATCGAGGTATTCTGAACGGGAAACGGCGCACGTTGCGCACCACAACGGCATTCATCACGGCCAGCGCCGCAGTAGCGGTTGCCGCGATCGTATCCGCAGCATCCGTCAATGGCGGGGTGCCGTGGCGGCGTACGTCCGCAGTGCAGGACACGGGCTCCCTGGCTGGAGAGGCGGGCCTGGCCGTCTGGCGGACAGGCGATTCCGTCACGGTCGGCTGGCTCACGGACGGGGCCGTGCCCGGCCGTCTCGCCGTGTTCACGAACGGCCGCTCCATCTTCAACACTACGACGCCGGCCGACACCGCGCACCGGGCGACGTTCCGCGCCGACGCGGGTGACGTGCTCCGGCTGGTTCATGGTGGGAGCGACGCGGCGACTGCGTTCGAGACGGTGATCCGGCCGGATCCTGGCGATCGGAAACCGCGCACGGAGTGGCCTGCCCCTGATTCGCTGATCGTGATAAGTGACATTCACGGCGAGTATGACCGCATGGCGGCGGTTCTGCGCAACGCGGGCGTTCTCGATTCGCAAATGCAGTGGGTGGGTGGCTCGAAGCAGCTCGTGATCGTCGGTGACGTGTTCGACCGCGGTGCGCAGACCGTACGCACGCTCTGGTTCCTGTACGCGCTCGAGCAGCAGGCGGAGACTGCCGGCGGCCGCATGCACCTGGTCCTGGGCAATCATGAGTTGATGGTGATGCTCGGCGACCTGCGTTACCTCTCGACCGTCGACTCGACCGTGGCCCGGTTGCACGGTACGACCTTCGACCACATGTATCACCCGTCCGAGTCCGTGATCGGTCGCTGGCTGGTCGGTAAGCCCGGCATCCTCAGGATCGGCGACCTGCTCTTCGCGCACGGCGGCGTTTCGACGGACTATGTGCAGTGGGGGCTGGACGCGTTCGGCGACACCTTGTTCGCGTACACACACGAAGAGCTGTTCAACCGATGGACGGATTCGACGTACGTCGCGCCGATGGACTCCGCGACGTTCGCCCGTCGCTGGGACTTCCTGTCGGGCTCGCGCAGCGTGTTCTGGTACCGCGGCTATGCCAGGAGCGACACGCTGGAAGCACAGCTGGATTCGATTCTGGACCGATTCGGGGCCCGCACGCACGTGGTCGGGCACACACCGCACCCGACCATTACGCAGTCGTACGGCGGCCGGCTGGTCGATGTGAACACGGTTCCGTTCGCTGCCGAAGCGCTGCTCCTCGTCCGGCGGGGCGACAGCTGGGACCGGTTCCGCATCCGTGAGTCCGGTCCACCCGAACCGCTGGAGCCGACCGGTTCGTGACCCGATCCGCCCGGGCGGGAGCCACGGACCGGGGTCACGCTCCCGATGCCGCTGCGGCGTCGCCGCGCCAGGCGCAGTTCACTGTTTCGCACGTTGCGCCGGCGTCTTCGAGCAGCTGGCGGTACCAGTGCGTTGCGCGGTCCAATCGGTCCTCGTGGCCAGCGCAGCCCCAGACCACGGAAAGCGTACGCCGAGTCTCGGCCCGCGTCTTCGTCAGCTGCGAATCACGGACGGCGTTGGCGCACGGCCCCGCCGCGTCGAACAGGCACAGCAGTCCTCCGACATCAATCTCCTGTCCGGACGCATTGAAGACGTAGTGTTCGCCGGCAGCGGCGATGCCGATGCGGAACGGTGCGCCAGCGAGATCGAGGTCGACGACGCTGATCGGCAGGCCACTGTGAAGTGACACGGCGTTGCACGTGTCGACGGCGCTGTTGATGGAACCGAGCCGGTCTTCGCGCGCGGCCAGCGCCAGGTATTCCGAGGCCGGCTTGCCGCGACCGGTCGGTTTGTAGCCGCCGACCCGGAGCATATTGCGAACCGCGGTGCGGAGTTGCTCATCGCGCTGGAGCGGCGCCGCCGCGTCGTGCGACAGGAGCGTCATCACGCTCGCCGGCGTCGGCCGCTCGCCGAGCGTCGTCGGGAACGTTGTCGTGAAGGCTGCCACGCGCAGCAGTGGATGCTCGTCGACCGGGATCATCATCACGACACCATGATGCGGGATTCGCTCCGCGTCGACAATGCGGGCGCTGTCGCCCGGCGCAGCGGGTGAGCCCGTTCCTCAGCCAGCCAGTTCGCGCAGCCAGGCGCCTATCGCCGTCTCGGGATAGCGCGGGCTGAACATCATCCACTCGCCCAGCGCCGGCGGGATGGTGTAACGGGCGGCGGCGTCCGCGGCGGTATCGCCGCGAGCGTGGGCTTCGCGGGCGGCGATTTCGACGCTGTCGAGCAACTCGATGAAGCGTGCGATGTCGTTGTCTGCGGCCATGGGGCCGTGGCCGGGCACGTACGCGGTGGTACGGTCGCGGACGAGCGCACGCACGTCGCGGCCGAGACGTGATGGTATTGCGTCGACATAGTTCGGGAACATCGCGTTCCAGACCAGGTCGCCGCAGAAAACGACGGATGGGTCGTCAACCTCGATCGTGACGTCACTGCGCGTGTGGCCTTCGCGCGGCACGACGCGAACGGTCCGGCCGCCCAGGTCGATGGTCGAAGGCGACGACGCGTCGATCGGCTCAGCGGCGTCCAGCACCCTCCGTCTGGCCTCGGGCACCGACTCGCGGCGTGCGTCCTGCGCGGCGATTAGTTCGCGCGTTGTCGTGGTCAGGCGGACAGTGGGCGCGCCATCCTCTCTCGCATAGCCGCCAATGCCGCCGGTATGGTCGCCGTGATAGTGCGTGATCGCGGCGAGGTCGGGCCAGCGGCCGGTCAGCGCGTGCGCGCGGCCGGCGAGCCACGCGGCGCCTTCGGGCGTCGCGACGGCCTCGACGACCAGGACGCCGCTCGATCCGCGAATGATGCCGCCGTTGCAGAGGGTCGTGCGGTCCTGGAGTGGCGTCGAGATGAGTGCCCAGATGCCGTCGGCGACTTCCTCGAGGCGGCCCCATGGCTGCTGTGCGACCACGCGACCTCGCCCGATCGCGAACAGGCGCATTGCGTGTGCCGGCGACGCGGCCGCCAGCAGCGCGATATGCGCGCCGCATGTTGCGGAAGCCCGCAGAAAGTCGCGGCGCGTGGTGCTGGAACCGAACGTGTCGCCCATGAACCTGCCTCGATGCGGTTCGACAGCATGATGGGGAGGAACTCGGGGCTGGTTTCTGGGGCTCGGGCTAGTTTCTCGGGTTCGCGGACCGACGGTGATCGGGACGTGGGAGCCGCCGCGTCACCGGAAGCCGCGAACGCTGTTGCGCACCGACCGCCGGCAACCTCGCCCCGCGCGAACCCCAGAAACCAGCCCCAGAGACCAGCCCCAACAACGATCTCCCGGTGTACACTACGAGTGAGTGTACGCTGCGCAGCGGCCGCGCGAAACACCCGAACAGCCGCTTCGTCGCCCGCCCCATGTCGCCCGCCCCATGTCGCCCGCCGTTTGTTGCCCGCCCTTCGTCGCCCGCCGTTTGTTGCCCGCTCTTCGTCGCCCGCCCTTCGTCGCCCGCCCCTCGTCGCCCGCCCTTCGTCGCCCGCCCTTCGTCGCCCGCCCTTCGTCGCCCGCCCTTCGTCGCCCGCCGTTCGCCGTTGTGATCCTGACGCCTCGCACGTTTACACATCGCCCGAGATGGCGAGGTACCAGCGCGTCCTGCATTGACGATGTCCAGCAGCACGAGCGACAATGGAACGGTTCCGGTTCATCACAGTGGCGCTTCTGGGTCTGTGCTTCCTGCCGGTGCCGGGCCGGGCGCAGGACGGCTCGACCGGTGCGCGCAGCGTGTCCCTGATGGGAGGCACATTCAGCGGCGCGTTCAATGCGGCGCGCAACGTGCCGATGCTCGCGTCGCGCTATCGCGTCCGTACTGCGCGGCTGGTGTCGTGGAGAATGGTTCGGGCGGCGGCACGCACGTACTCGTCGGCATCGAGCTGGACGTGACGCGTCGATGACGCTGGCCGGCTGAACGACGAACGCTTTCGTGTCCATCGTCGCCGTCCGCTGCCGCTGTCCGCCGCGGCTGACACCACTTCGCGGTGTCGGCTTGACGGTCCCGATTCCGCAACCCATCATCTCGACCTGTGTCGGATTGGCAGGCGTGGGAACCGTTCGCCGCGGGGGAGCGTGAAGCAAGCGTGATATCCGGTCGTTTCCGGCCTCTGTTCCTTCTCGCGGCGTTCACGGTCCTGCCTGAAGCCGCATTCGCGCAGGAAGCGCCACCGCCAGCCGGCCGCGTTCTGGCCCGGATCCTCGACGCGGCCACGGGACAGGCGGTCGAGGGTGTCGCGGTCCGGATCGTCGACCTCGACCTGCCGGCCCGTATCTCGAACCTGCAGGGTCGGGTCATCATCGCGGACGTGCCCGCCGGTGTTCACGAGGTCGAGATCCGGCACGTTGCGTACGGCATCACGATGCAGCTGGTCAACGTTCCTCCCGGCGACGATGTCTCGATCACCGCGCGATTGAGCACGAGCGCGATCGCGCTGGACTCGATCGAAGTGGTCGTGCGGCCGCGACTGTCCCACCTCGAACGCGTCGGGTTCCTCGAGCGCCAGAAGCGCGGCTTCGGCTACTTCTTCGCGGGCGAGGACATCGACGCATGGCGCGTCGATCACGCGCTGCTCTCCGTGCCTTTCGTCACTGTCCGTATGGTCGGCGCCGGTCTGTCCACGCGCGCGACCATGAGGGTGGCCGGACGACCCTGTGTGCCGGACATCCATGTGGACGGAGTTCGGCAGGTCGGCAGCGACGGTGACGTCAAACAGGTCGTTACCGGCATGGAAATCGCCGCGATGGAGGTGTATCGTGGCACCAGCGTGCCCGGCGAGTTCCGCCGGAGCATGCGGTCATGCGGCGCAATCGTGATCTGGCGGCAGCGGTAATCCGCAGGGGCCGGCGGGGGAGCCCGCGAGCGGCCGTTTCCACCTTGCGACAACGCTCGCGCCACGCACTGGTGTCTCGACGGGCGGGCCAGCCGGCGATATGCTTCGAGGCCGTAGCCGGCCCGACGCGGCTGACTCGCCACCCGAGCGAAACCGCCATGACTCGTTCGATCCGCTCCGCCACGACCGCGACACTCCTGACGATCGTCCCGTCACTGGCGACCGCGCAGAAGGCACCGGTTTCGCCCGCCGACTACGGCCAGTGGGAAACGCTGGGCCCGGCAACGCTGTCGCCCGACGGCAACTGGCTTGCGTACGGCATCAATCGTGTCGACGAGACGTCCGAGCTGCGCGTGCGCGGGCTCGACCGCGACACGACCGTCGTCGTCCGATTCGCGAGTGGCGCGCAGTTCACCGGCGATACGCGCTGGCTGGCGTACGCGATCGGCGTCTCGCCGGAGGAACGCGAGGCGGCGAACGACGAGAATCCCGTCCGTAACCGGGTCGGCCTGATGCACATGCGGACGCTCGAGCGCGCGGAAATCGCAGGTGTCGCCTCCTTCTCGATCAGTCCGGATGGCCGGTGGATCGCACTGCGCGGGTATCCGCCCGCAGCCCGCACGACCGGCGGCGCCGACCTGATCGTCCGTAACCTCGACAGCGGGGCGACGGTCAGCTTCGGCAATGCCGCCGCCTACGCCTGGGCAGATGATGGCGCGCTCCTCGCCATGACGATCCGCACCGAATCCGGTACCGGCAACGGCGTGCATCTTTTCGATCCGGCCACGGGTGCAATGCGGGTTCTCGATTCGTCGACATCGTTGTACCGCGGCCTGGCGTGGCGCGACGATGCGCGCGATCTCGTCGTGCTGCGGTCGCAGACTGATTCGGTGTTCGCCGACACGTCGCACACGATCCTTGCCTGGCGGGACGCGGGTGGCCGCACGACCGCGCTGTCGTTCGATCCCGCAACGGCGCCGACGTTCCCCTCGAACATGCGGGTCGCCGAGCATCGCGATCCGCAATGGACCGTGAACGGCCGCTCGATTCATTTCGGCATGCGGCCGCGCGAGCGCGCACCGGAGCGGCCACGCCGGGGTGCCGCCGCGGATTCCACGGCAGCGGCCGACTCGACGGTCGCAGCGGACTCGACCGCCGCGAGCGATTCGACGAAGACGGCCGACGATGACGTGGAGGTGTCGGATGTGCAGGTGTGGCATGCGAACGACTTCCGCATCATGCCCATGCAGAAGGTGCAGGAGACGCGCGACCTGCAACGCACACTGCTCGCGGTCTGGTGGCCGGATGACGGCACGTTCGTGCAGGCCGGTACGGACCTGATGGAGACCACGAGCGCTACACCGGACGGACAGTGGGCCACGGAAACGAACGTCGAGCCGTACCGCTTCGACGCGATGTTCGGCCGCCAGTTCAATGACATATCGCTCGTCGATCTGCGCACGGGCGACCGCAGCACGGTCATCGAGAAAGTCCGCTACTTCATGGGCGGCAGCGCGACCGGCCGGTACCTGGTCTGGTTCGAGGGTTCCGACTTCTGGACGTACGACACACGCACCCGCGAGCGCACGAACATCACGGCGTCCGCCGGCGGCGGCTTCGCGAACATCGAGTACGACTACCCGGTCGAGCAGTTCCCGCCATACGGCGTCGCGGGCTGGGCCGAGGACGATGAAGCGATTCTGCTGTACGACCGGTACGACGTGTGGCGAGTCTCGCCTGACGGAAGCAATGCGCGCAGACTGACGGACGGCGCGCCCGATTCGGTCGTGTACCGCTACGTCCGCACGATGCCCGAGCCCGATGGCATCGTGATGGACCGGCCGCTCTACTTCCGCATCGCGGGCGAGTGGACGAAGAGGAGCGGTCTGGCGCGCGTGCGCCCCGGCCGCGCGCCCGAGCGGTTGGTGTTCGAGGATGCGAGCCTTGGCCGCTTCATGCGAGCGGACTCGGCTGCGACCTTCGCGTACACGCTCGAGGGCTTCGACGATTCGCCCGACTGGTTCACGGCCGGGCCCGACCTGGCCGGTGCGCGGCAGGTCACGGCAACGAATCCGTTCCAGGCCGACTTCGCCTGGGGTCGCAGCGAGCTGGTCGACTTCACGAACGAGACCGGGCGCAGGCTGCAGGGTGCTCTGCTGTATCCGGCGGGCTACGAACCCGGCCGGCGGTATCCGATGCTCGTGTATCAGTACGAGATCGTGTCGCCCGGCGTGCACCGGTACGTCGTGCCGTCGAAGCGAAGCTACTACAACCACGCTGTGTTCACGGCGAACGGCTATTTCGTGCTGCTGCCCGACATCGTGTATCGCGACCGTGACCCGGGTCGCTCGGCCGTCGAGGCGATCGTCCCCGCCGTGCAGGCCGTCATCGATCGCGGCCTCGTCGATCCCGCGCGCGTCGGCATTGTCGGCCACTCGTGGGGTGGGTACCAGGCCACGTACGTGCCGACACAGACGAACATCTTCGCTGCGTCAGTTGCCGGAGCGCCGCTGACCAACTTCCTCAGCATGATGGGCGCGATCCACTGGTCCGGCGGTCTGCCCGAGACCGGCCACTGGGAGACGGGCCAGGCCAGGATGGGTGTGCCGTACTGGGACGACTTCGACGCGCACGTGCGCAACTCGCCGGCAGCATTCATCGATCAGCTCGAGACACCGATGCTCATGATGTTCGGCGATGCCGATGGCACGGTCGACTGGCACCAGGGCGTCGAGTTCTACAACTTCGCGCGGCGCGCGGGCAGGACCGATTTCGTACTGCTCGTCTACCCGGGCGAGGACCACGGACTGCGGCAGGAGAAGAATCAGGTCGATTACCAGCGCCGCATACTCGAGTGGTTCGGCCACTGGCTCAAGGGCGAACCGGCGCCGGAATGGATCACGGATGGCGAGTCGTGGCTGGACAGAGGGAAGAAACTCGAAGGTGCGGGAGGCAACCGCAGATGAGCGAAGTGCAGGCGAACCGCGCGACGGCCACGCTGGGTGGCGGCTGTTTCTGGTGTCTCGAAGCGGTGTACCAGCAGTTGAAGGGTGTCTACGGCGTCAAGTCCGGCTATGCGGGCGGGCACGTCGACAATCCGACCTACAAGGAAGTGTGTGGAGGCGACACGGGTCACGCGGAGGTCGTTCAGATCGAGTACGACCCTGCGGCAGTCACGTTCGACGATCTGCTGCGCGTGTTCTTCGCCATCCACGATCCGACGACACAGGATCGGCAGGGCGCGGATGTCGGGCCGCAGTACCGGTCGATCATCCTGTATCGCGATGAGGAGCAGCGGGCGGCTGCCGAACGCATCATCGGCGAGATGGGCAACGCCGGCGTGTGGGACGATCCGATTGTCACGCAGTGCGTACCGCTCGATCGCTTCTGGCCAGCCGAGGACTATCACGACAACTACTTCGCGGCGAACGGCAATCAGCCGTACTGCCAGGTCGTTATCGCGCCCAAGGTCGCGAAGTTTCGCAAGCAGTTCATCGACAGGTTGCGGGCGTAGAGCTCAGAGTCGGCCGTCCGGCGAGTCGTGCGGGCCGGCCGCCGACCCGCCACAACGCTCACGCGGAGGATTGCATGCCGTTCATGGGACTGGAGCCGACGACGGATTGCCTGATCCCGCTCATCCAGGCCGTCGAGGCGCAGGCGAAGCGCGCCGCCTCCGACCTCGACGCCACGGCCATGAAGTGGCGGCCTCCCGATGGCGGCTGGAGCGTGGCGCAGATCCTCGAACATCTCGTCATCACGACCACGCTCTACCTCGCGCCGATCAGAGGGATGATTGACGATGCTACACCCGCCGATGGCCCGGTCCGTCCGTGGAAACCGTCACTGATGGGCGGCCTGCTCATCCGTTCGCTCGTGCCGACGGCCGAACGCAGGCTGCCAACCGTCGGGAAACTCGAACCGGGCCCCGAGCCGGATACAGACGTTGTCGGCCGCTTGCTCGGCGCGTTCCGCAACGTCGCCGACCTGCTCTGGAACGCGCAGGGTATCGACATGCGCAAGCCTCGCATGACGTCACCCGTCAGCCCGCTGGTCCGCCGGCTCAACCTCGGCGATGGCTTCGTCATCGTCGTCGTGCACGCGCAGCGACACATGCGCCAGATCGAGCGCGTGATCGCGACGCCGGGCTTCCCGGGCGGGCCGGCAGCCGGTACGCTTTGACCGCCTCACCATGATCCCTCGCCACTCACGAACGGAGAGTACCCATGTGTGAAGGCGGCTTCTTGAGCCGGCGCGATCTGCTGCGCGGCGCAATCGGCGCGGCAGGAGTGCTGGCTGTGCCGGCGAGCCTGAGGGCGGGATGGACGCCGCCGGCCCGGGCGTCCGGCAGAGGCGGCAGGCAGGACCGGAGCCCCGGCGCCGACATCGAGGTTGCGCTGCGCATCGAGCGCTGGATCCGCACAACGCGCATCCGGACGGCGGACGGCGTTGCATGGCCTGCGGACCCGGACCAGGCCGCCACCGTGTCGCATGACCTGTATCACGGAACGCCGGGCGTGATCCTCTTTCTGCTCGAACTGCACGCGGCCACCGGCGATGACCGGTTCCTCGATGAAGCGGTCCGCGGCGCCGATGACCTTGCCGCCAATCCTGCCTCGCCGGGTGACTTCGATGGCGGTCTCTACTCCGGTGTGGCGGGCCGTTCGTTCACGCTTGCAGAGGCGTGGCGCGCGACGGGCGTTCCGCGGTATCGCGATGCGGCCGCGCACGGCGTGACATTGATCCGACAGAACGCGCGCCAGGCCGGCGCCGGCATCGAGTGGAACGAGACGACCGACATCATCAGCGGCAGTGCCGGCATCCTGCTGTTCCTGCTGTACGCGGCCAGGACACTGGGCGAGGAATCCGCGGCAGAGGCGGTCGCACTGGCCGGCAGCGCGGGCCGCCGCCTCGTCGAGCGCGGATCGCCCGCGGACGGAGGTCTGAAATGGGCCATGTCGCCACGCGTGGCTGCCCTGTACCCCAACTTCTCGCACGGAACGGCGGGCGTTTCCTACGCACTTGCGACTCTCTACGGCGTGACGGCGGAGAAGGCGCTCCTCGACGCGGCGCTCGCCGGTGCAGCGTACCTCGACGCTGTCGGTGTGGCGCATGACGGTGGCTGCCGCGTATTCCATCACGAGCCGGACGGCCGCGAGCTGTTCTATCTCAGCTGGTGCCACGGTGGGCCGGGTACCGCACGGCTGTTCGAACGGCTCCGGCAGGTGAACGGTGATGTGCGGTGGGCCGACCGTGTCGCATGTCATGCGCGTGGCGTAACGCAAATGGGTGCACCCGTCGGTCGGTCCGCGGGGTACTGGAACAACATCAGCCAGTGCTGCGGCAACGCGGGCGTTGGCGATTTCTTCCTGTCGCTCCACAGGCAGTGGCCCGATCGCGGATATCTCGACGTGGCGAGGAGCGCCGCAGACGATATCCTCGAGCGGGCAACCGAAGATGGCGGTGGGCTGAAGTGGATCCAGGCCGAGCATCGCGTCCGGCCCGAACTGCTCGTCGCGCAGACCGGACGCATGCAGGGCGCGGCCGGCATCGGCTCGTTCTTCCTGCACCTCGATGCGTGGGTGCAGGGCAGGGAATTGCGCATGACGATGCCCGACTCGCCCTGGGCGTAGGACGGGAACATCCGACAGGCGACACGGTTACTCGCGGATCCGTCCGTTTCCGCGGCGAGTGTGTCGAACTCTACATTCTTCAGGCGAGACGACAATGCCGATCTACGAGTACACGTGCCGCGCATGCGGCGCCGGCTTCGAGAAGCGGCTCCGGTCCGATGAGCGGCTGAACGAGCAGGAGTGTCCGTCGTGCGGCAAGGTCGAAGCCGCGTTCCACATGTCCGCGCCCGCGATAGTCGGTGCCGGCGACCGCGGCGCCACTGACATGGGCTACTGTCCGGGCACCGGCCAGGCCTGCGGCTGTTCCAACGCGATCCGGAACTGACGACACGCCGGAATCGGCAACGGTCTCGCGCTGCCGTTCAACCGTTCGCGTTCACGCGCGGTCCTCGCCGCAGAAAACCTCGGCCGGTTGAACGATACCGGACGCGATGCGGCCGATCAGATCATCGACGTCGGTGTACCGGACCAGCTCCTGGACCCACGGATATCGGGCGAAGTGCTCGAACATCGCGTATGGCTCTTCGTCCGGTCCGCCGATCAACGGTACGACGGGCACGGACGGCAGGAACGGCACGATCCTGCCCAGTTCCTGCGGGATGCTCTTCGCATCCGTGAGGTCGGCGACGACGAAGCGGGACAGGTGCGCGAGAGTCGAGATGGTTTCCGTCAGATCGCGGCGCCACGGCGAGGCGAAGTCGAACACGACGGGCAGGTAGCGCAGCCCGGCGAGTTGTTGGCGGAGCGCCTGCAGCACCGCCATCCTCGGTTCGGTGAAACGGCCGAGGATCAGCACGACCTTCGAGGTGAACGTGTTGATCACTTCGCTGAACCGGTCGCGGTTCAGCACCGCAAACACGAGCGGCGCAAGCTCGAAGATGTCGACCGTCAGGGCGGCGTCGTACTGCTCCTCCCTCTGCCGCAAGTCCGGTCCGGTCGGCGGCCGGATGTCCGCAGAGATCGGTGTCACGTACAGGCGTTCCTGCTTCGCCGGCGACCCGCGCAGCCCCCACGCCGCGGTGCCGAAAACGCGACAATCAGAGAACGTAGCGCCCTCGATCGTCGCGTCGTTGAACCGCGCGTGCTGGAGATCGACGTGGGAGAACGTGGCGCCCGTCAGATCGGCACCTGTCAGATCCGAGTAGCTGCCGTCGACGGATGCAGCGCGCGTGCTCACCAGCGTGGCCCGTTTCAGGTCCGCGCCAACGAAATCGCCGATCGATGTGCGACTGAGGTTCGCGCTGCGCAGAACGCTGCCGGACAGATCGGTCCCTCCCAGGTCGGCATCGGACAGATCGGCATCGCCCAGATCCGCGCCGCTGAAGTCGGCACAGCGACAGTCGCAGCCGCAGAGCTTCGCGTGCCGCAGTGACGCATCACGGAAATCCGTGCCGCCGCCGATTCCGTTGATGAACGCGAGGTCGAAGCCGCGCAGATCGGCGCCATCCAGCCTGGCGCCGCGAAGAACCGGACGCGTCCGTGGATTGTCGGCGCGCCACGCGTTCCACTCGCCGGCGCCACGGCCCAGCAGCCCGACGTGTGTGCCGGCGAGGTCCGACGGGCTGCTACTCGACATCCGGCTGCATCGCCAACGCTCAGGACACGGGCCGCGGCGGCTGGATCCGGACCGCCCACAGTCCACTGTTCGTGTCCGCAACGAAGATGTTGCCTTTGTACGGGATCACGCCCCACACCATCGTGCTGTTCGGCACGAAACCCGCCGGGTCGAACGGCTTGAACACCGCGATCTCGCGGCCCTGCGTGTACAGGTTTCCCATCAGCTCGCCGGATACGTCGACGATCCGTACGCCGCCCTCGTAGTAGCCCTGATAGAGGATGTCGTTCTCGACCCACATGTTGTGCGTGCCGTACTCGCTTACCTCGTACCGTGCGACCATCTCGGGATTCGCCGGGTCCGTGAAGTCGACGATCTGGATGTAGCCCTGCGTGACCAGCGGCACGCCGCCCTGACCGGTCGCCGGATCGTACTTCTCGGCATAGTTCGCACCGCCCTCACGGTCCGGCCAGCTGCCGCGCGGTCCTTCCATCGCCAGACCGGGCCGCGACATGATCTCGTCACCCACGAACAGATAGAAGCGGTCCGACGACTCGGACCTGTACGGGAAGACGGCGTGCGTGCGACCCGTCGGCAACGGGAAGCTGGTCACGAACACCGGGTTCGCCGGGCTGCCGCCCCAGCGGCCATTGCCGACATCGACAACGACTACGCCCGTGCCCCACTCCGCCGAATACGCGACGCCGTCATGAACCCACACGTCATGGATACTCGAGTTCGGATGGTCGTACTCACCCACGTACTTCGGCGCGTAGATGTCGCTCATGTCGATGATCACGTACTTGTCGCCGTTCGACAGCGCGTACAGATAGTCGTCCGTCGCATACACGTTGTGAACGCCGCCCGTAATGCCATCCTCGAACGTCGTCGCAACCTTCGGATGCGCCGGGTCCGCCAGGTCCAGAATGATGGGGCCGTTGCGCCGGTTCGATGCGCCCTCACGTGTCAGCACGCCGTATCGTCCGTCCGGTGACACCTTCACGTCGTTGATCGTGCGCGCGTCCGCCTGTATCGAGTCCGTCTTGATGATGTTCGATGGATCCGTGATGTCCCACACGAACGCAAAACCGTCCGACAGCTTCGCGCCCGTCAGCGCGTAGTCGCGCCCATCCACTCCCTCGAACGGCCACAGGTCCGTCGTGCGGATCCGGCTCGTGCTGCCCACACCAACCACACTCAGCTTCTGCACGACTTCGCGCGCGCTTACTCGAAATGTGCGCCTCGCCGTCAGTGGACCCGCCGTCGCTATCACCGTGTGCACGCCCGGCTGGTCCGCCACGAACCGGCCGTCCCGGATCTGCGAAGGCGCCGCGCCGCCCGCCTGCGCGTAGTCATCCCGCTCGAACGTCGTCGCCCATGTCACCGGAACACCAGCGACCGCGTCGCCCGATGCATCCAGCGCGACCGCCTCGAACGTCTGCACATCGCCCGTCCGTACCGCGTCCGCACCGCCCCGTATCTCGAGCCGCGTCGCCGGAAGTCCTTCGACATCGTACTCGATCGACGCCGTCGCCCCGCCCGATGATGCCGTGAGCGTGACACGGCCCGGCGAATGCGCCGTCACGTTCCCGAACGCATCGACCGATGCCACCGCCGCTGATGACGATGTCCACGCGATCGCAGCATCCGGCCGGACCGAACCGTCCGCGTGCAACGCAGCCGCGGAGTGGCCCAGCGTCGTGCCCGCGTACAGCTCGCCCGCCTCAGCCTCGATCGCGATCCGCGCGACCGCCGGCCACTCGACCGTCACCGGCACACGCAACGTCAGCGGCGCCTGCCCCTCCGCCACAACCAGCGTTGCGATCAGTTCGTGCGAACCCACCGCAACACCCGTCACCCGGCCGTCCTCGTACGTCAGCCGGTCCCGCGCCCCGACCACGCGGACCGGCGTGTCCAGGACCTGACCCGACGCGTCCAGCGCCACCACCTCGAGCGCCGCCGATGCGCCCACCTCGACGCTTACCGTCGCCGGCCTCGACTCCAGCCGGACCGCCCGGCTCGCGGCATCCTGCGCCGTAACCGGCGCGGCCAGGAACAACAGGACGAGTGGGGTCAGGCGACGCAACATGAGCTTACTCCCGTCGGACTGGTTGGCGTTCAATCAGAACGGAAGATAGGTCGATCACTACCGCCATGCACCCGCCGCGAACGCCGGGCCGCCGGCCCTCCGGACCAGATCCGTGCCCGCCCCGGCCACGATCCGACTCGGCCCCCGCCCGCCGCATGGCCCTCACCCCGGCGTTGCGCCTCGGGCTCCCGCACCCGACATTGACCTTCAAAGCGTAACTTGTTGTTCGGCTCGGGTCTGCGGCCTCGCGCTCCGTTCGGGAGTGTGTGGCCGCGCTGTGTTCGGGGCCTGGCCGGCGGGCGTCGGCTGGTCGGCCGGCGGCCATGTTGGGATCGGCCGCGGCGCGATCTGGAGTGGCTGAAGGAGCTATGGAACCGGCTATGGAACCGAAGGACGAGGCGGGCGACGGGCCGGCCGAGGACAGGCAGGAGGACGCCGAAGCCGGTGGCGTGGGCGGCACGGACGGCGTGCGGGCCGAAAAGCAGCATGCGGTGACGCGGGCGCTGGCGAGTGCGGCGTCAGGCGACAGGGAGTCGCAGGACCGGCTGTGGCACCTGACGTATGCGGAGCTGCACCAGATCGCGCAGCGGCATTTGTTGGGGGAGCGCCCGGACCACACGCTGTCGGCGACGGCGCTGGTTCATGAGGCGTACCTGAAGCTGGTGGATCAGCGTGACATCGACTGGCAGGACCGCGGGCATTTCTTCGGAGTGGCGTCGAACGTGTGCCGCCGGATCCTGGTGGATCATGCGCGGCGTCGTCTGGCCCAGAAGCGAGGCGGTGCTCGCATCAAGGTGACTCTGGATCCGGCGATGGTCGCGGTACACGGTCAGTCGGATGAGATTCTGGCGCTCAACGAAGCGCTCGAGCGGCTGTCGGAGTTGAACGAGCGGTTGGCGAGGATCGTCGAGTGCAGGTACTTCGGCGGTTTGTCGGAGGAGCAGACGGCGGAGGCGCTGGGCATTTCGGTGCGCACGGTGCGACGCGACTGGGTGAAGGCGAAGGGTTTGCTGTACACGATGTTGCAGGCGGAAGGGCCGCAAGCTGAAGCGAACGGAGTCTGACGCCGCAGGCTCGGGCTGAGGCGCTGGAACCTGCGTTCGCGGCACCCGGCACCGGCGGGTGCGATCGATGTGTCTGGCGTTATCCGACCTCTCCTGAATCCCGGAACCACCCATGGCCGACACGAGTCTGGAGCGCTGGCGCGAGATCGAGGACCTGCTGGACCGGGTGCTCGACGCGGGCGAGCCGGACCGTGAGTCGATCCTGGTTTCGGCGGATCCTTCGCTCAGGCGCGAGGTCGAGCGACTGCTGACGGCGAGCGAAAAGGCGGGCGCGCGGTTTGACGCTCCGCCGCTTCTGGTTGCGCGCGACGTCCTTGCCCGGACCGTGGACATGACGCGCGATCAGTTCGTGGCTGGCGACGAGGTCGGCGCGTACCGCATCACCCGTCTGCTCGGGCGAGGCGGTATG
>DATKCF010000105.1:0-30289 GCA_035513345.1 Longimicrobiales bacterium | reverse complement strand
CTGCGCATTGGCGCGGTCGTGGACGTCCCGCACGTGCTCGTGGCCATGCACATCCCGAAGCGGGTTCTGCCCCGCTAGAGCGGGTAGCGGCGCTCGGGGGCAGGACGGCTGCCTCGGATCCGGCGCTCCGGGTTTCACGCTGCGGACGCTGAGAGAGCGGAGGACACGGCGACGGCTTACTTGTTGTTGAACTCACGTCGGAGTTTGCCGCATCCGATCCCGTCTCACGCCGCCGCCCGAAGGATCACGCGTCCGTATTCCTGGATTTCACAACCTGACTCAACGGAAAGCTGACCATCCCGTGGTGAACCCCTCAGCGCTCTCCGCGTTCTCCGCGGTAACAAGCTGTTCAAGCGATGAGCGCAACCGCGTCCTCGACTTCTGTGAGTAGCGCCACGGCATGATGGTGGCCACCTTGTACAGTGTCAGATGAACCTGAACTACCGCGTGACGGGCGTGACCGGGTACATCACCCCGGGTCTCGCGGCGGAGGCGCCATGAACGAAACGGGCCAGGACGGAGCCTCCCGCCCTCGGTTCTCCAATATCGATGCCTGGGGCATGAGCCACGCCGGGCACGTCCGGAAGGACAACCAGGATCACTTCTTCGTAGGCGCAATCGCGCGGACCGACCGGGTGGTTGCCGTCACCGCGACCGAGGAGCAACAGCTTGGCGATGGTGTGGAGCGCCTCGCGTCGCTGGCCATCGTCGCCGACGGTGTCGGGGGCGTGTCCGATGGCGGAGAAGCGGCCCGGGTAGCGGTCCGGGAACTGCTCTCGGCCGTGACGCGGTTCTTCGAGGCGGGCGTGGCGGCCGGGCCCGACGATCCGGACGCCTTCTCGCGGCTCCTCCATGAGGCCGCGCTCTCCTGTCACGAGTTCCTGTTGCAACGCGTGCGGGACGAGGGAGGCGGCCGGCGCTTCGCGACCACGCTCACACTGTTTCTCGGCCTCTGGCCGCACGCCTACCTGCTGCAGGTGGGCGATTCGCGCTGCTACATCTTCCGTGATGGCGAGCTGACCCAGCTGACGCGGGACCAGACCATGGCACAGGACATGGTGGACAGCGGCGTGATGACCCGGACAGTGGCCGAGCGGAGCCAGTGGGCAAACGTCCTGTCCAGTGCGATGGGCGGGGAACAGGCCGCGCCCGTAGTGACCCGGGTCGTTCGGGACTGGGGAACGGTCGTACTGCTCTGCAGCGACGGACTGACCCGGCACGTATCCGACGACGCCATCCGGGACCGGCTCGCCGCCATGACCGGCTCCCGCCAGGTGGCGGAACAACTGGTCGCCGACGCGCTCGACGGCGGCGGCACAGACAACATCACGGTCGTCATCGGGCGCACGTTGGCTCCTCAATGAGGACAGCCGTCCTGCGCGAGTGGACGAACGACTGTTTCTCGCAGAGGACGCAATGGGGGCAGAGGACGCGGCTTTCTTCCGCTTCCTGGTAGCGCCGACTCCGAGCAGACAGCCGGGCATCTATTTTGGGGGATCTTCTGGCCCGGGCCTGGTCCCGGATGCTGGTCCGTTCGGGATCGGGCGGGGGTCAGTCGACATACCCACACGGCTGCGGAACGTCCGGCGGTGGCCGGGGGGCGGGTGCGCGTTGACCCCTGCTCCGACGTGAGTTCAATAACAAGAAATCCGTCCCCGTGTCCTCCGCGCCCTCAGCGCCCCCAGCGTGAAACCCCGAGCGCCGGATATCGGAAGAAGTGTGGGTCCCCTGAATATGCGGGGACCCACTACAAGCCAGGCGTTGTACTCACCGCTCTCCGCGTGCTCCGCGGTAAACGCCGTGGCTCGACCGCACACTCAACTGTCTCTTCCGTGATCGGCGTCCCCGGCAACCGGGACCGTCAGGCCACGGCGTACGTGAAGTCACCGCTCTCACCGATGGCGACAGTGATGGTCCGCGGCCGTTCGCCATCGACAAGCGACCGGAGCAGCAGCCGCGAGATGGCCGGCAGCAGCGTGTTGGTCAGAATGTTGTCGATGTTGCGGGCCCCGCTCTCGACCTCGGTGCAACGGGCGGCAATCGCGGCGATCACCGCGTCATCGGCCACCAGCTCGACGCGATGTGTTTCCATGAGCCGGCGCTGGACCTTGGCCAGCTTGAGGTGGATGATGCGCGTCAGCGCTTCATCGCGGACCGGGAAGTAGGGAATGATCACCGTACGGCCGAGGAACGCGGGCTTGAACGTCGCGTCGAGTTCCGGCTTGAGCGCCTTCACCAGGCCCTCGTGACCGGGCATGGTTTCCGGGTCGGCCGTCAGCTTCATCAGCGTCTCGGTACCGGCATTCGTCGTAAGAATGATGATGTTGTTCTTGAAGTCGATCTCGCGGCCTTCGCCATCCTCCATGCGACCCTTGTCGAAGACCTGGAAGAACAGCTCGAGCACGTCGGGGTGCGCCTTCTCGATCTCGTCGAGCAGCACGACCGAATACGGCCGCCGCCGTACCGCTTCCGTCAGCACGCCGCCCTCGCCGTAGCCGACATATCCGGGCGGCGCGCCCTTGAGCGTGGAGACGGTGTGTGCTTCCTGGAACTCCGACATGTTGATTGTGATCACATTGTGCTCACCACCATAGAGCAGATCGGACAGTGCGAGCGCCGTCTCGGTCTTGCCGACGCCGCTGGGACCGACAAGAAGGAAGACACCGACGGGCTTCTGCGGGTCCTCGATGCCGGCTTTCGATGTGCGGATACGGTGGCTGATGACCTCGAGTGCGTGGTCCTGTCCGATGATGCGGCGCTGTAGGTGCATTTCCATCTCGAGCGCGGCGTTCAGGTCGTCGCGCATCATCTTGCCGACGGGAATACCGGTCCAGCCGGAGATGACCTGGCTGATCATGTCGCCATCGACTGTGACGGGAATCAGCGGTTGTTCACCCTGCAGGTCGGTGAGTTCGTCATTGAGCTTCGCGAGTTCGGCGCGCAACGCGTCCATGTCGTGCGTAGCGCCTGGCGCACCGTCGGCGGCACCGCCGGTCCCGGTTGCGGGAGCATCGGCGGATCCGGTGTCTTGCGCCGCGGTCGCGCTGCCTGTAGCGCCGTTGTCCTCGGCGATGGTCTCGATCTTCTCGCGCAGGGTGCGGACGGACTCGACGAGCTTGCTCTCGCGGCCCCAGCGGTCGTTCATCTCGTCGAGCCGCGACTGCGTCTGACCGCGCAGCGACTCGATGGTGCCGAGCCGCTCGGCGTGATCCGCGCCGACGGCGCTCTCTCGCAGCAGGACGCGAGTCTGGACGGCAAGGTCGTCGAGCGTGCGGATTGCGTCCTCGATGGCGGACGGCGTGGCGTTCTGGCTGAGCGAAAGTCGAGCGCACGCGGTATCGAGAACACTGACCGCCTTGTCCGGGAGCTGGCGGTCGGGGAGATAGCGGTGTGACAGCCGGACCGCGGCGTTCACGCCGTCATCGAGGATACGGACGTTGTGGTGGCGTTCGAGCGATGGCACGATGCCGCGCATCATGATCATGCAGACGACTTCGCTCGGCTCCTCGACCTTCACGATCTGGAATCGGCGCGCCAGGGCGGGGTCCTTCTCGAAGTACTTCTTGTACTCGGACCACGTGGTGGCGGCGATGGTTCGCAGTTCGCCGCGTGCGAGCGCGGGCTTCAGCAGGTTGGCTGCATCGCCCTGTCCGGCGGAGCCGCCCGCGCCGATCATGGTGTGCGCTTCGTCGATGAAAAGGATGATCGGCGAAGCGGAGGACTTTACTTCCTGGATCAGGCCCTTGAGCCTGTTCTCGAACTCGCCTTTCACGCCGGCGCCGGCCTGGAGCAGGGCGAGGTCGAGCGAGCGGAGCGTGACATCGCGCAGCACGGGCGGCACGTCGCCCTGCGCGATGCGCATGGCGAAGCCCTCGACCACGGCTGTCTTGCCGACACCGGCCTCGCCGACGAGGATCGGATTGTTCTGACGCCGCCGCGTGAGGATGTCGACGACCTGACGGACTTCGAAGTCGCGGCCGAGAACGGGATCGAGCAGGCCCTGCTTCGCCTTGTCCGTCAGGTTGACCGTGTACTGGTCGAGGTTCGGCGTCTTGCCGCCGCCGGGCCGGGCTGCGGCATCGGACGGGCCGCCAGCCGCGCCGACGTGCGCGCCGCGCTCCTCGGCCGATTCAGCCACAATGTTCTCGAACTCCTTGCGCAGGTCGTCCACATTGATCCGGTCGAACTCCTTGCTGGCGCCGCCGATCATGCGGGCCAGCTCGTCATTCGACAGCATCGCGATGATCGTGTGGCCACTGCGAATCCTGCCCGCGCCATAGTCGACCGAACCGATGGTCCAGCCCTCGGTCAGCATCTTGACGAGCGTCGGGCTGAGCGATGGCGTGCGTGCGTTGCCGGACTTGAGCGCATCGAGGCTGACAGTCAGGTCGCGTGCGAGACGGGACCGGTCGATGCCATAGTTGCGGATGATGAACGCGAGGTCGTTGTCGGGTCCGTCGAGCAGTTTCGACAGGTAGTGCTCGATTTCGACGTCGTAGTGCGTTCGTGAGAGGCAGAGTCCCGCGGCGGCCTCGACGGCGCCGCGTGTCTGGTCGTTCAGCTTTCCGATTAGCGAACGGAGATTGACATTCATCGTCGTGATCCTTCTCAGAGCTCGAGTACGGTCTCGTCCGCGTCGCGTTTGAACGTGGTCGAGCGGATCCATGTGGACCAGCCGAGTGGCTGGTTCATCGATTCATCAGCGCCGAGCACACAGCCCGGCACGTCATCGCCCTGCAACACGAGCTGCACTTCGACGTCATACTGCTCGTGGCCGAAGAAGCGGACCATGCCGCGCAGCTCCCTGCACGCGGCGCCGGTCGGCAGGAACCGGTCGAACTGTTCACGCGGCAGCGGTCCGATGCGAATGCGGACGCGGGCCTGCTGGTCCCAGATCTCATCGCCGGCAACGGCACCAAGGCCGAGCCGGCCGGAGGCGTCGCCCGCCTCGTCGTCGATCGCCGTCTGGTCACGCATGGGCAGCGGGTGCCACGAGCCGACGAACTGCTGGACCTCGACGGGCACACCGAAATAATCGCCCACGAGCTGTTCGAGCGCCACGGCGCCGCGCTGCTGGAGCAGGACGAGGCCGGCATAGAACGCGATCGCGTCATCGGGCACCGGCAACAGGTCGCGCCAGCGCGCGAGCCCGAGTCCGGCCAGGTCGAGAAGATGCTCGCGCAGCGGATCGGTGCCCGTCTTCTCGTAGCGCACCGTGAACTGGTGCTTCTCCCACGCCCGGTGGAACAGCGACACGATGCGATGGTGGAACAGATCGAGGAAATCGGCGAGTACGGGCGCTCTCGATCGCCGCGACTCGGCCATCATCAGTGTGTAGAAGTGCGGAAGTACGCCGATCGGGCCGGTGAGTCCCATGAAGTTGACGGAAACGCCGACAGGCGAGTCGTCGTCCGCATCGATGTGGGCGATCTCGGATGGGGGAAACCCGATTGTCGGATTGACGAAGAAGCGCGCGACTTCGTCGGCCGGGTCGCCCCATTCGCCGACGGGCGAGCGGTTCGGACGCAGCCGTTCCAGCAACCGAACGGCCTGGAAGAAGCCGAAACCGGTCGGGTTGTCGACCAGCGCGTTCTCGAGCGCGGCCAGGTTCAGAGCAGCGCCTTCGCGCCCGACCTCGGTGGCCATTCCCTGAGCAGTTCCTTCCGCTGGCGAGTGCGCGCGGCGAGGATGGTGAAGCTGTTGAGCGAGACGTACAGTCCGAGGAACCTTTCGAGCACGGCGGCCATCAGGTAGACGCCACCGCCGGTGAAGTGTTCCTCGTCGAACTCGATCTCGACGCGATGTCCGCGCGCGAACGTCAGCCCGTGTTCGCTCTCGATGCGCGTGTACGCGGGACCGGGCTTCAGGCCGACAACGCCGCGCACCTGTTTGTCGCCGGACGGCGAGTCCGGAAAATTGTGGAGCTGAAGCAGCTCGCGCAGCGCGTCGACGCCGCCCTCGACGAGCGAGACGTAGTTGAGCGACAACTGCGAGATGAGGCGCCAAAGCTGCGCCTTGCCGAGCGGCGGATCGAGCGGCAGTGTCGGCTTCGCGAGTGTGGCAATGCGCGTGATCGGTCCGCCGCCGGGCAGCTCGAAGTCGCCCGCCGGATCGCCGAACGGCAGCCTGGCCGGCAGCGCGCCGTTGTAGCAGAGCAGGCGAGTCGTGACCGCGTCCAGATCCGGGTATGCGACACGGCCCGTCCTGTCGACGAACGAGATCCAGACATCCGTTCCCTCGTCTGGTCTCCACTGCGTGGGCCGCCGCTTCGCCAGCCAGAACAGCTTCTGCGCGGATTCGCCGCCATGGCGGAACGAGTAGAGCGGCTCGTAGCGCAGCGGCTCGGGCGAACCCGGTGACACGCCGGTGACTTCCTCGATCGAGAAGATGCCCATGGTCGTGCGTCGTCGCGCGTCCGGCACAATCATGTACTCGTGATGGCGCTGCGTCAGCGGGACCGGCTCGGATGTCTTCGGGAACAGATTGATGATCGGCGAGCAGCCGGGCCGTATTACATCCTTCGTTACGCCGGCCTCGAGGACAGGGCGCCGGTCCGAGCGCTCGAAGGACGAGATCAGGAACACGGCTTCGAGCCTGTTGCCGAAGCCCGCGGCGCGCGCGCGGTCGAAGCCGGACAGGTCGAGGAAGAAGAACTTCTCCGGGAACGTGAAGTACTCCTGGAGAAGCTGGTACCCGAGGAACGACCGTCGCGGCGTCGGCAGCATGCCCTGGTCGAGATCGAAGCCGACGGGCGCGATGGCGGATGCCGGCAGCACGATCGGCTCACGCTTCGGATCAGCGGGATCGCGCAGCAGGATGCGCGTACAGTTGTTGAGCAGCAGCTCGTAAAGTGTCGAGGCGAGGTTCGCCTCGGCATTGATGTAGAAGCGGAACCTGTCGAGTTGGATCTCGCCGAACGTGATGTCGGGCAGGCAGTTCAGTTCGATACGCAGCGCCGCGACGGCATCGGTCGCGCGGACCGGCGGCTGAAGTTCGTGCGGCGCGACCCAGCGTGCGGCGGCTACTGTCACAGGCCAGAGCGTCGTGTCGTAGCAGGTCATGAACTGGCAGCGCGTTCCGCCGGATGGCCGGGCCAGGAGCGTGGACCCGCGCGGCACCGTGAGCCCGGTCGACAGCTTGCCCTGTTCGGGGTCGAGCCCGAACTCGACGATCGACATGGATGGCGTCGGCCGCGTGTAGTGCGGGTACGTCATTCCGAGCAGTGCTTCGCCGAACTCGCTGAAATCGTCGTCTATCCTGAGCTGGACGCGCGCGGCAAGGAACGAGAAACCCTCGAGCAGTCGTTCGACGTGCGGGTCGTCGCACTTCGTCGCTTCGAGTTCCAGCCGCGATGCGACCTTCGGGTACCGCTTCGCGAACTCCGCACCCGTGCGCCGGATGAAGGCGAGTTCCCGCTCGTAGTAGTAGAGCAGGTCGTCACGCATCGCCTTCTCCCGTCACACTGATCTTGCCGCTCGCGGTCTCGAGCACGGTGTCGAACGCGACACGCTCCGGATCGGGATCGAGCCTGAGCAGTGCCTCGATGTGGAACCGGATCTGCCGCCGATCGGCGCGCGCGGGCGTGTCCATGCCGCTCACGCGCACGTTCGTCAGCCGGGGCTCGAACAGTTCGATTGCTTCCTCGACCTGTCGGACGAGTCGTCGCCTTGCCGTGTTCGAGTCACCCGACAGCGATGTGATGTCGGGAAGTCCGTAGTGGTAGAGCGACTTCTGGACCTCGGGGAACTCGTCGGTTGCGGGTTCCGCGATCCGGCGAGTGTTCAGCAGGCGGTCGAGGTCACGGCGCACGGCGTTGCGCATGGCGCTCACGGACTCCGAGAGCGAAGCCGCGCCATCCGTCCCGGACGCCAGCCGGTCGAGAACGGACAGACGGACGCGGGACTCACTCTGACGGCCGTTCATCCGATTGCGTTGAGGACGGAGTATTGAAGCGGATCGCCTGGATCGGGTCGAGCCGGCAGACGCGCAGGTATAGCGCTTCGCGCGTGCTCTCGTCCTCGCCCAGTCCGCTCATGCAGCGGTATAGCAGGCCCAGCGCCTGCGCGACGGTCTCGCCCGACTCCCATTCCTCGAGGTCGTGCTTGTCGATCTGCTCGAGCATCTCCTGCAGTATCGGAATGGCGACAGCTTCGAGTCCGGCATCGACCATGATGCTCGCGGCCTGCGAGCGGCGCAGGAACCGCGCGCGTTCGCTCTTCTCCTGGGATGCTTCCCGCATCAGCAGATCGACGGCGCGATCGGTATCGCCTGCGCGCACGCGTTCCATCGCCTGTTCATAGGGATCTCGTCTCGAACGCGGCCGCCCGCGCGCCGAGGGCGTTTCCGGCAGATCGGGCTCATCGCCGGCATCGAGCAGACCGTTGTCGCGCAGCCACGCGCGCGTTTCCACGTTCGCGGTCGGCGAATCGTCCATCAGCGTCTGGTCGATCAGGTCCGGCACGTCACGCAGCAGTGACCGGAGCGCGCCGCGGATCGAGGTCGACACATGCTCGTACTCGGAGCCCAGCTCGGCGAGCGCCGTCAATACGTATCTCTGGAGGTCGAGCCACCCCCTGCCGTACGCCGAGGCCATCACGTCCTCGCCCGCCTCGATGAGCTTCGACCACTCCGCCTTGAGAAGCAGCGTCTTCAGTCGCGTCCGCACATCGGTCGGCGGCGCCTCGAGCATCAGCGGATCGATCGTGTCAGCGGCACGCAACTCGCCCCACCGCAGCCCACGCAGCATGAGGTACGGCGCGGGACTCGACGGCGCGGCCGACCGCATGAAGCGCGCAGCGGCCGCGACTCTATTCGCCGCGTCCTGCGCACTCGTTGGTACCACGGAAATGCCGCCGCCGGTTGCGCCGGCAGCCGTCGCGCCGCCCACCTGCCCGCCCATGGCCGTTGCGGGGTCAGGCTCCGCGGACACCGGGTCGGGATCCTGTTCGAGCTTGCGCGCCAGGAGCTGACCCGCCGCCAGGCGGACCTCCTTCAGCGACTCCCGCATTTTCGAGAAGCTGGGTGCGGCGCTGCCGAATTTCTCGTCGCTCAGCCGTTCGAGTCGGTCGAGCGTGTCGAGCGTGGCATCCATGTCGGCGACGATCTGCTTGTAGAACGGCTTCGGCGTAATATTGAAGCTCTCGTCGAACTCCTCGGGCGAGAGGGCGCCATCGTCGAGCGCCTGCTGACGCGACGCGAGTTTCGACGAATCGCCGCCCGCGTCCTCCTCGTAGCCGAGGAGCCGGGCCTGACGGTACGCGAAGTAGTCGTGTCCGGCCGCATTGAGCGGGACGAACCGGATCCTGGCGTCGAGGTACCCGCTGCCGAGCCAGTCGAGTGGCGCAGCGCGGAACTCGGCATCGCCATCCTCCAGCTCCGGGTGCAGCGTGTCCCAGAAGTTCTCGAGCAGGCCGTGCAGCAGACCGAGTCCGGCGTGAAGCCCAGCGAAACCTTCGCGGCTCGTGAGCGCTTCGGTCAGCCAGACCGCGATCTGGAGGTCCTTCGAGCGGCTGGTCAGTACATCGGTCGCGAGCTTGATGACCAGCGGCCAGTCGGCCGTCTTGCGCTCGCGTTTCCAGTCGCCCTGCGGCGCCTCGTCCTCCTCGATGCGCGCGACCTTGATCTGGTCGAACACCGGTTCGTACCGGATGCTCGCGCCCGACGGATTGTCACCGGCAATCGGCTGGAGAAGATCGGTCGGGTCCATCGGGAGAATCTACTCGCCGGACGCGGCGGGTGTGATCACGAGTTCGCGAACTTCGAGGAACGGGACCGGTTCGTCATCGACGAGCAGCAGCTTCTGGCCGACCGGTACCGCGTGCTCATCATCGACCGCGACGAAATCGGTCACACGGCCGAGCCGGACCTCGTCATCATCGCTGCGCCAGCTGCCGGCCGCGAGCACCGGCAGCAGCACCTCGCCCAGCTCGAGTTCCTCGAACTTCTCGCCGGGCATCACCCGTGCGGGCGACCACAGCAGGTCACGCAACCGCTGCGGCGGCTCCATCGCGACGCTCGAAATGTGACGGAACGGGATCCACGTGTACTGGCCCGCCGCGAACACCTCGAGGCGAGCGCCGACACGCGGGTCGGCATCGACGAGTGAGGTGAACGGCTTGCCGTTGAGCGTGCCGGTCACGACCGGTGCGGCCGGTGGTATGATGAGCGGGCCGTCAGGATCGAACCGCTCCTGACGGGTCCGTTCGGCGTGTAGCGCGCTGCGGTAGAGCCAGGCGCCGAGTTCGGCTTCCTTGCTGGAGCCGGCAATGACTTCGAGTTGCTTGCCGGCGCGGTCGTAGTGGCCCGCGAAGCAGAGAAGCTCGAAGAGGAAGGTGCGCTGGCGGACGTTCGTCGGATCGTTCCGCAGCTCGTCGCTCAGCGCACCGATTGCTTCCTCGAGCTTCCCTGCTTCGTACAGCTGACGGGCCTTCAAGAGACAGGCTCTACTGTCACTATGCGACCGTCGTAACGTCCCAGGTCCCGATCTGGGGCTTGCCGACCGGGTTGCCCTTCTCGTCCTGCGGTGTGTAGGTGACGGTCACCTTACCGTACGTCATGCTGCAGGATTCGATCGGCCGGTCATCGCCGCCGCTCGCGCCCGACCACTGTACCGAGTCGAGGTAGCACTTCTCGAACTCGTAGACCAGGTAGTCGACGGGACTCGTGCCGCCTGCCTTGCGCAGCGTGACCTTGACCTTCGGAAAGTGCAGACCCTTGCAGCTCGCCTGGAACATGAGCGGGCTGGCCGCGTCGCAGTGCTTCATGAAGCTGAACGGCGAGAGGCTGGCCTTGCCGGCACCGCCGCCCTTGGCGGACGATCCGATCGTGACCGGGTTGGACGCGCCCATGCTGAAGCTCAGGATCTCGATCGAGTCCTCGAAGCCTTTACGTGTCGACTCGCCAACGATCTCTTTTCCGCCGAAAGTGAGAAATGCATCGAATGCCACGGTACCCTCCTGGGCTGTTACTTCGTTCGTTGTTTGCCGGCGCCCCGCCCTCGGGACTCACGACCCTTCAAACAGGCAATGCGACGAATCCGGCGCGGCACCCTCATCGGCGGGGATCGGGCCGCGGGCGGAGGACCTGCGGTCCCTCGCCCACGGCCCGATCCCCGCCAACGATGCGCCGGCCTAATCGCCTGCTACTGCGCCGGCTGTGGCAGATCGGCCACGAGGCGCATGGACACGTTCAGCTCGTCGAGCTGGAAGTGCGGCCGCAGGAACGCGACCGCGCGATACACGCCCGGCTTGCCCGGCACATCGACGACGTCGACCCTGGCTTCACTGAGCGGGCGCTTCGCCTTCACCTCGAACGATGCATCCTCGTTGCCGACGACGTAGTTCGTGATCCAGCGGTTGAGGAATGTCTCTACTTCGGCGCGCGAAGTGTAGCCGCCGATCTTGTCGCGCATCATCGCCTTCAGATAGTGAGCGAAGCGCGACACGGCGAAGATGTACGGCAGCTGCGCCGAAATGCGGGCGTTCGCCGTCGCGGACGGCGCGTCGTAGACCTTCGGCTTCTGCGCGGATTGCACGCTGAAGAACGCGGCCTTGTCCGTACCTTTCTGGTGGACGAGCGGCACGAAGCCGAGGTCGGCCATTTCCTTCTCGCGCCGATCCGTGATCGACGTCTCGGTCGGCGTCTTCATGGCGACATCGCCGGAGTCGGTCCGGAAATTATGGACTGGCAGGCCTTCGACCAGACCGCCGCTTTCGACGCCACGGATCGTGGCGCACCAGCCGTAGGACGCGAATGCGCCCGTCACGCGCGCTGCAAGGGCCCACGCCGCGTTGCCCCAGAGGTAGTGGTCGTGCGCGGTGCCGTCGACCTGCTCGTTGTAGTCGAACGCGTCGATCGGGACCGTGTCACGCCCGTACGGCTGCCGCAGCAGCATGCGCGGTGCCGTGAGCGCGACGTACCGTGAATCCTCGCTCTCGCGGAACGACTTCCACTTCGCGTACTCCGTGCTGTCGAAGATCTTGCCGAGGTCGCGCGGCGCGTCGAGCTGCGTGAACGCTTCGAGGTTGAACATGTCCGGCGACGCAGCGGTGAGAAACGGTGCGTGCGCGGCGGCCGCGACCTGCGAGAGCTTCTCGAGCAGCTCGATGTCCTGGCCCGACCGGCCGAAGTCGTAGTCGCCGAGGAGCGCGCCGAACGGGGCGCCGCCGAAAACGCCGAACTCCTCTTCATAGACCTTCTTGAACAGCGCGCTCTGGTCGAACTCGGGCGCGCGCTGGAGATCGCGGAGCAGATCCTTCTTGCTGACATTCAGGACCTTGATCTTCAGCATGGCGCTGGTTTCGCTGTTCTCCAGCAGGTACTTGAGGCCTCGCCAGCTGCCTTCGAGCTTCTGGAACTCGGCGTGGTGCATGACCTCGTTGAGCTGTGTCGAGACGAGACGGTCGATCTGCGCGATCCGTGCGTTGAGCATCGACTCGGTGTCGACCGAGTACGTGATCGTGCCTTCGAGGACTTCGGAAACGAAGCGCTTGATCAGGTCGCGCCCGCGATCGCGCTGGCCGCTCTCGGTGCCGAAGCGGCCCTGTTCGACGATCTGATCGAGCAGGCCAGGCTCAGTTGTCGTTTCCTGCGCCTGGGCTTCCGCCCTGGCCTCACCCTTGGCCATCATCGCCTCCTTCGGACTCGAGCTCCGCCTTCAACTTCGCGAGCGAGTCGGCGTCACCCATCGTGTTCTGCAGGATTTCCTCGAGCTTGTCGTTGCCCTGGAGACTGCCGCGCAGGTCGGCCAGCTGCTGCCTCAGGTCGAGCAGCTTGCGCAACGGCTCGACCTGCTGGGCGACCGCGTCCGGCGAGAAGTCATCGAGGCTCTCGAACTTCAGGTCGACGCCGAGCTTGCCCGCACCCGGCTCATCGCTCAGCAGATTGTCGACCTTGAACGAGAGGTGCGGCTTCATGCTCTTCAGGACCTCGTCGAAATTGTCCGGCGTGACCTCTGTGAATTTCCGGTCCTTCAGCTTGGCCAGCGGCTCCGTCGGCTGGCCACTGAAATCGCCGAGCACGCCCATCACGAAGGGCAGCTCCTTCATCTCGATGGCGCCGCCCGTCTCGACTTCGTAACTGATGTGAACGCGAGGCGGACGGACGCGCTCCAGTTTGCGATGAACACTTTCCGGCATCGAAAGGCTCCAGTCGTCCCGGTTGTGATTTGACAGCGGCTTGTGCTGGTGGTTGCTGGTGGAGAGAACGACGGTCGGCACCGCCGACCATTCATGCACCAGAACGGGTCAGCATACGGTGAAGCGCGGCATCGTGTCAAGCGGTCAACCGGAGGCCGGGGCCGGATCGGCCGACCGCACGACCCGTGCATCCGGGGGCAGGCGACACCGCGTCGAACCGGCGGGCCTTGCTCCCGTGGCGGCGGGACGGGAAGTTGGGGCGGGGTCAGGTGTGTGTGACCGGGCACGGTACGGAGGCGAATGAGCCAGATGCAGAAGGTCCTGTGGACGAAGGGAGTGCTGCTGACGCCGCAGCATCTCCAGTCGCAGGACCGGTTTCTCGAGGAGCTGGTCCGGTTCCACGTCGCGTCGATGACCTTCAGCCCCTGGGGGTTCAGCGCGCTGGAGATCGATCGCGAAGCGCTGGCCGGCGGCGAGGTGGCCGTGTCGCAGGCCGCGGGGATCTTCCCGGACGGGTTGCCGTTCGACGTGCCCGGCTCCGAGCCCTCGCCGCCGCCTCGCCCGATCGAGGAGCACTGGATCCCCGATGCCGACGCGCTGCACGTCTGGCTGGCTGTGCCCGAGCTGCGGTTCGGCGGCTACAACGTGTCGACCAACGCCATCGACAGGCACACCCGCTACGTGGCCGAGGTCGTGACGCGGCGCGATGAGAACACCGGCCTCGCGGAGAAGCCGATCCAGGTCGCGCGCAAGAACCTGCGGCTGCTTTTCGAGCGCGAAACGGTCGAGGGCCACATCACGCTGCCCCTGGCCAGGATCGTGCGCGGCGCCGCCGGTGCGTTCCAGCTCGATACGTCGTACGTGCCACCCCTGATCGACATCGGCGCCAGCGAACACCTCATGGCCATCGCGCGACGCATCGTCGAGGTGCTGTCCGCCAAGAGTACGAGCCTGTCCGGTGCTCGCCGCCAGCGGAGCAAGGGCCTCGCGGACTTCGGTGTAGCCGATGTCGCCAACTTCTGGCTGCTCTACACCGTCAACACGTGGCTGCCCGAGTTCCGGCACCTGTACGAAACGAGGCACGGCCATCCGGAACAGCTCTACGCGGCGATGGTCGGCCTGGCAGGCGCACTCACCACATTCTCGACGACGATCCATCCGCGGGATCTGCCCGCGTACGACCATACCGACCTGACCCAGCGGTTCGGGCAGCTCGACGAAACGCTCCGCGAACTGCTCGAGACCGTCGTACCATCCAACCACGTCTCGCTCCCGCTCCAGCTCACGGACAAGGGGTTCCATGCGACGGCGATCGATCAGGATCGCTACCTTCAGTCCGCTCGCATGTACCTGGCCGTGACCGCGGATACGAAGGCCGACGACATCGCGAAAAAGGCGCCGCAGCTGATGAAGATCAGCTCCGCCGACCGGCTCGACGGCCTCATCAAGCGCGCGCTTTCAGGTCTGCCCATCCAGCACATCAGGAATCCGCCCAGCGCGCTGCCGGTACGGCTCGACTACGAGTACTTCGAGCTGGATCTGCGCGGGGAGGAATGGGACGCCATCAAGGTGGCCAGGAACATGGCCGTATACGTGCCGACGGATCTGCCGGGCGCCCGCCTCGAATTGATCATACTGCTGCCGGAGGCTCGTTGAGGCCGCCTCAGCCGGTGGCTTCCTCGACGCCGGGGGCGGGCGGACCACCCAGCGCAAAGAACAGGATCAGGGCGATCGCGATCAGGATGACCACGATGATGCCTGCGATCAGAAGCTTCTGGTGGCCCTTGTCAGGGCTGGCAGGCGCGCCGGGCTGGGCGGCTATCGGCGGTACGGCCGGGGGCTGAGCGGCTGGCGGCACGGGGGCGTGCTGCGACTCGGCGCCCCGCATCTGCGCCGATGAGATCACGCGCGTGAACTCGCTCTGGCCCGGTGGCGAGCCCGGGTGCGGGGCCTGCGGCACGTGAGGCGGCGCGGCCTGCGGTACGCCGGGCACCTGGAGCCGGGGCGGCTGAGGCACGTGCGGCAACTGCGGACTGCGGGGCAGCCCCGGTTGAGGTAGCTGCGGCGCTCGCGGCGAGTGGAGCGACGGATCGGGCAGCCTCGGCATGGCCGGACTTCCCGGGCCGGTCGGCGGCAGGTTCGCGGATCCTGGCGGCGATTGACCCTCCCCGGGGCCAGCCGCCAGCCCCCCGCCTGACGGACCGGGCGCGGGTCCGTGACCGCCACCAGCGCCACCTGCCTGACCGCCAGCGATCGGGCCCACCTGGTAGTCAGCGCTCTTCAGCATCCGCGTGAACTCGCCCGGTTCCGACGGCTTCGTCGCTTCGGCGTCCCCCGACTCGCGACCACCCTGGCCGCCGGGCTCGACAGGCGAGTTCAGGCGGTCCAGATAGCTCTCTCCCGGCGACCCGTACGACGGTCCGGCCCCCGACGGTACGTCCGGCCCCGGGTCCCGCGGTTCGCTGGCCGGTGACCGGAACACCGACGTGAAATCGCCGGGCGTGCCCGATCCGCCGGTTGACGGACGCACCGGCGGGGCCGAGCCGCCCGGCAGGGGCGGCGGCGCAGCCCGCGGCGGCTCCGGCTTCGGCGGCGACGATTTCGGATCCGGCGACGACTGCTTCGAAGACGGCAGTGGCGGGGGGTCGAGCGCCGGGCCGGGCCGGAAGATGCGTGCGAAATCATCCGGAACCGACGATCCCGCCACGTGCCTGGGCGGCCCCACCGGTCCCGACACCTCGCCGCCCCGCGCCCCGCCCGACGCATCACTCGACGCAGATCCCGCTTCACCGCCGGGCATTGGCCGGAACAGCTGCGTGAACTCGCCGGCCTGGGTCGGCGGCGGCGGTGGTGGAAGCGGCGCCGGTGGCGGCGGCGCCGGCGACGGTCTCTCCGCGGACGGCTGGTCAGGCGGTGCAGGCGGCTCGCCATGCTGTGCCCTGAACATTCGCGTGAACTCGCCCGGCTCCTTCCCGGGCGTCGGTGCGTCCACGGCCGGTGGGTCGGCGGGCCGGCCCTGGCCTGACGTTGGCGTGTCGGTGAGCGGCGACTCTGGTGGCGTGCCCGTCGGCTTGCCGAACATCAGAGTGAACTCGCTCGGCTCGCCGGCGGGTTTCGGGTCGCGCGGAGCGGGCGGCTGCGGTGTCGCCTGCGATGGTGTGGCTCGCGGCGGTGGAGCGGACGGACTCGCGCCCGTGGGTGGTGTTTGCGGCGGTGCGTCCCCGGGACCCTCCGGCCGGTGTGCGGTCGCGGGCGGCGCGACGGCGTTGGGGTCGGCACGGTGCTCGTGGAGCCAGGCCTCGAGTGACGTGAAGTCGAGGATGAAGCGGGTGACGATGACGGGCGAGTCGTCTACGTTCGCGATCTCGATTACGCGCTTGCGGTCGGTGGGTCGGAGCCCGTCGATGGCGGATCGGACCCAGTCACGCGACTCGGCGGGTCCGTCGGCGTAGTGGACCATGACGACGGCGCCGGTCGCGGCGAGTGCGTGGAACGATCGCACATTGCTGCGTCCGACCTGCTGGAGGATCTGGTAACGCTCGTGGAATTCTGCGCTGGTCATTATTGCGAGGCGCCGGGTACGAAACGGTGCCGGGCGGCGATCGCCCGCGAGGAGAGACATCCGCGCGGGCGGTCGCATGTTTCCGGTCGCCGGCCCGGAGGGTAGTATACTACCCGCCGACCGGAGCTGTTGCAAACGAAGCGAGTCACGACGGACACACGCAGGGACGCGCGCGGTAACCGAAGCCGGTGCGTCCGGGGGAGCCGATGAAGTACCTGTCACCCGTGGTGTGGAGCGAGGGCATGCACCTCGCCCAGCATCATTTCCAGGCACAGAACCGGTATTTCGAGGAGCTGACGCGCTTTTCGGTGGAGAGTCTGTTCTTCCGGACGTACGGTCTGGTCAGGGGCGAGCTGGACGGGGACGCGCTGCTGAACGGGACGGTGTCTCTGACGCACGCGCGCGGCATCATGCCGGACGGCCTTGCGTTCCAGTTTCCGGAAGACGACTCGCCGGCGCCACTCGAGATCGCGGATCTGTTTTCGCCGGTGCACGACAGTCATCTGGTGCTGCTGGGAATCGCGCCGTTACGGCCGGGTCACGCGAACTGCGCGGCGACCGGTGAGTCGGCCGGCGAGCCGAAGCGGTTCGGCTCGACGCTGACGAGCGTACCGGACGAGCTGACGGGGTCGGACGAGAAGCAGGTTGCGCTGGCGAGGAAGAACTTCGTGCTGCTGCTGGACCATCAGGAGCGTGGCGATCTCGTGACGATGCCGATCGCGCGGGTGCGTCGTGATGGCCGAGGCCATTTCATGTACGACCCGGAGTATGTCCCGCCGTGTCTCCAGATCGGCGCTAGCGAGCGGCTGCTGCGGCTTGGCGAGCGTCTGGTCGGGATGCTGGACGCGAAGTCGGACGCGATGCGGCGGGAGCGGGAGGCATCTCAGCGGCCGCTGGCCGAGTGGGCTGCCCGGGAAGTCGCGAACTTCTGGCTGACGCACGCAGTGAATGCCGCGGTTGCGCCGGTGAAGCACATGCTGGCCACGCGGGCATCGCATCCGGAGCGGATGTACGTCGAGCTGGCCAGGCTGGCGGGCGCGCTGTGCACGTTCTCGCTGGACGCGCATCCGCGCGACCTGCCGACCTACGATCACGACGATCCGGCAACGTGTTTCGACGCGCTGGACCGGCACATCAGGCGCAACCTCGAGATCATCATTCCATCGAATGCGATGGTTGTGCCGTTGGCGGAGACGCAGCAGAACTTCCACACGGCGGCGGTACCCGACGAGCGCGCATTCGGTCGTGGTGCGGCATGGTACCTTGGCGTTCGGTCGAGCGCGGGCCGTGGCGAGATTGCGGTCTCGGTGCCGAAACTGGTGAAGGTGTGCTCGGCGGAGCACATCGTGCGGCTCGTGAAGGAAGGCCTGCCGGGGCTGACGCTGGACCATGAGCCATCGCCGCCGCCGGAGCTGTCGCCGCGAATCGGTTCGCACTACTTCCGGGTCCGCACGGACGGGCCGTGCTGGACGTTGATGGCGAAGACGCACAACGCGGGCGTGTACTCGCCGGCCGCGATAGCTGACGCCGAGCTCGAACTCACGATCGTTCTCGAATCATGACGACAGCAATGCCGCAGGCGGCCGGGATACAGGCTTCGGGCTCACGCCCGGGCGAGCTGGCGCTCGCGCTCCAGGAAGCGTTCACGGTGGCGGTCCGTCTGCGGGCGAACCGGCAGGTGGCGGCGGACGCCGTGTCGTTCCGCGCGCATGCGAAGACGCTGGTAGCGTCGGCCGACCGCGACGCGCGCAATCGCGGCTACTCGCCGGACACCGTGAAGCTGGCCATCTACGCGTACATCGCGTTCCTCGACGAGACCGTGCTCAACTCGTCCCAGCCGATGTTCTCGGAGTGGGCCAGGCAGCCGCTTCAGGAGGAGGTCTTCGGCGAGCACATGGCCGGCGAGAACTTCTTCCACTACGCAGGCGACCTGCTGGGCCGCCAGGACTCCGAGGAGCTGGGCGACCTGCTCGAGGTCTATCAGCTCTGCTTGCTGCTGGGATTCAAGGGCAGGTACAGCAGCGATCCGGCCAGCCTGCAGGGACTGATCCAGTCGGCACAGCAGAAGATCGCGCGTATCCGCGGCGTACGGCCCGGGTTCCCTGCGTCATGGGTACTGCCATCGAGCGAAGTCGTGCACGCGACCGCGGATCCGTGGGTGCGCCGGCTCGGCATGGTCGCGGTCGCTACGGCCGGTGTGGCCCTGCTTCTGTTCGTGCTGTTCAAGGTATTGCTCACGCTCGACGCGAACGGCCTGCGCGAAGTCGCGGCCGGTCTCGTCGGCGCGGCCTAGGCAAGCGATGAGGCGGGACCCCAAAGTCTGGCTCTTCACGGCGCTGATCGCCGTCAGCTTCAGCTTCATCGGCATCTTCGTGCCCCGCCTGATCGGCCTCGAGGGCACTCAGCTGTGGGTGCTGCGCGGCGGCCTGTGGTTCCTCGGGCTCATCGCGACGATCCTCATGTTCATCTGGACGTCGTCGAAATGGAAGGCGACACCGCGCGAAGCATCGGACGCGGACGAGATCGACATCACGATGGCCGCAGCGCGCACTCGCTTGGCGGAGGCACGCGGCAAGGCGGCCGCACGCTTCGGTAACCTGCCGCTCATGGTTGTTGTCGGGCCCGTGGGTAGCGCGAAGACGACGGTCGTGTCGCGGTCCGGCATGGAGCCGGAGCTGCTGGCCGGCGAGGTTCTGCGTGGCGACTCGGTGATGCCGACGTCCTCGGTGAACGTGTGGTACGCGCAGGACAACCTGGTTCTCGAAGCGGGCGGGCCGGTCGCGTCGGATGCGGGTCGCTGGCGCCGGCTCGTGAAGCAGATCCAGCCGAACCGTCTGGCCGCCGCACTGGCGAGGGGCAAGCAGGCGCCGCGTGTCGTGGTCGTCTGCTTCGGCTGCGACGAGCTGCTGAAGCCGGGCGCGGCCCAGAGCGTCTCCGCGACCGCGCAGAAGCTGCGCGCGCGGCTCGGCGAGATGTCGCAGAAGCTCGGTATCCGCCTGCCGGTATACGTCCTGTTCACCAAAGCGGACCGGCTGCCGTACTTCGACGACTACGTCCGCAGTCTGACGCGTGAGGAGGCGAGGGACGTTCTCGGTGTCACGCTCACGGTGCCGCCGCCCGGCGCGGCCCCAGGCGCATACGCGGAGCGCGAGGCCAGGCGATTGTCCGAGGCGTTCAACGTGCTGTTCCGTGGACTGGCAGGCCGTCGCCTCGATCTGCTGCAGCGCGAGGCGAAGGAAGAAATCAAGGCGGGCGTGTACGAGTTCCCGCGCGAGTTTCGCAAGGTCACGGACCTGGCCACGCAGTTCCTGCTCGACCTGTGCCGGCCCAGCCAGCTCGGCGTCAGCCCGTTCCTGCGCGGCTTCTATTTCACGGGCGTGCGCCCGGTCTGGATCCACGATGTCGGCGCGCAGGAGCCGGAGTTCCGCCAGGCGGAGACGCGCGGCCCCGCGATCGATGCGACGGGCGTGTTCGACCCGCGCATGCTGCAACAGCAACAGGCCGCGCCGAAGCCCTCGCCCGGCTCGCGCAAGGTGCCGGAGTGGACGTTCCTCGAGCGCGTGTTCCGCGACATCCTGTTGCGTGATGGTGCGGCCAGAGGCATCACGGGCAGTGGCACACGGGTGAACTTCCTGCGTCGCGCGATGCTGGCCGGAGCGGCGAGTCTCGCGCTCGTGTTCTCGATCGGCTTCACATGGTCGTTCTTCTCGAACCGCGGCCTGCTGGATGACACCCGGCGCGCGGTCGAGGGCGCACGCGAGCTGTCGGCCACGACCGCGTTGCCGGATCTCGACACGTTCCAGCGGCTCGACACGCTGCGCGCGCAGGCGGCGCTGCTCGGCGAATACTCACGCGCTGGCGCGCCGCTCGGACTGAGCTGGGTGCTGTACGCCGGCAATCGCGTTCAGCCGCCGGTCCGGCAACTGTATTTCCAGCGATTCGGCGACATTCAGTGGCAGCGCACGCGCGCGAGTCTCGTGCAGCACCTGCGGTTGCTGCCGGCCGCGGCGACGGACGCGAGTGCGTACGACGCCACGTACGATGCGTTGCGCGCGTACATCGCGACATCATCGCGGCCGGATCGCGCGGCCAGCACGTTCCTGACACCCACACTGATGGGCTACTGGACTATCGGCATCGAGCCGGACCCGGAACGGCTCGACCTGGCGACCAACCAGTTCGACTTCTTCGCCGACGAGTTGCCCTGGGGCCACCCGTTCGACGGCGGGGCGGATTCGGTGCTGGTCGAAGGCACTCGCGGGTTCCTGCGCGGCTTCGCCGGCGGCGACCAGCTCTACCGGGTCCTGCTCGCGTCCGTGTCCGACTCGCTGTTGCCGGTGCGCTGGACAGGCCCGCTCGTGAGCAATGACGTGGTCGTGCCCGCGGCGTACACCCGGCAAGGCTGGGAGCGCGCGCAGGAGATGCTGAGCGATGTGCCCCGCCTGTTCGACCGCGAGGACTGGGTCGTGGGCGAAAGTGCGGTGTCGGTCGGCGACCGCGAGCTGCTCGCGGTGCAACTGCGCCAACGCTACGAGTCGGACTTCATCGACCAGTGGCAGCGGTTCCTGTCGGCCGGCAGTGTGCCGAGGTTCACGAGTTCGCGCGATGCGGCGACCAAGCTCGACCAGCTTGCAACGAACGACTCGCCGCTGCTGCAGATGCTCGGCATTGTCGCCGACAACACGGACGTCGACTCGGCCGTCGACACGACCGTGGTCGGCGCGGCGTTCCGGCCGGTACTCGACATTGTGCCCGCGAACGCGACAACCGTGACCGAAACGGCGGGCGGCTATCTGAACACGCTGGTCGCCATGAAGAACGCGTTCCAGTCACTGGCCAATGCGACCGGCCCGCTTCAATCGCAGGCGCTGGGCGAGGCGAACACGAGTTCGCAGCAGGTGAAGACGCAGGTGGGCCAGATGCAGCGTTCGTTCAGCACGGAAGGCGAAGCCCGCGAAACGGGCGTCGCGGTGGCAGCGCTGCTTCAGATGCCGGCGGTCGCGGCGGACGGCGTCATCGGCGATGCGCCTGCTGCCGCCGTCAACGCGAAGGGCGGCGCGTTCTGCTCTCCGTTCGGCCAGTTCTCGCGCCAGTTCCCGTTCAACCCATCATCGCCGACGGATGCGACTGTCGACGATGTCGCGGCAGTGCTGAGTCCCGGGATGGGTGCGCTGTGGTCGTTCTACCAGAGTGACCTCAGCACGCTGATCGTGCAGCAGGGCAGCCGGTGGGCGGCATCGCCGGGCGCATCGCCGCAGCCGACGCCGCAGTTCGTCGACTTCTTCAGCCGGGCCGCGCAGGCATCGGCCGCGATGTTCAATGCGAACGGCGCGCCGGAGATCCTGTTCACGCTGCGCATCGAGACGAGTTTCGAGGTACCGGAAGTCACGGTCACGATTGCCGGTCGGCCGCACACGTACACGCGGTCCTCGCCCGCGGGGCCGGCACTCGCATGGAACGGAACATCAACGGGCGCGCGCATCGAGGCGCGTGTGGGCAACACCGTGGCCACCGTGGCCGACGTGGCGGCGGGTCCGTGGTCGGTATTCCGTCTCTTCTATCAGGCCGAGATGTCGTCGCGCGGCGCCGGCCGCTACGGCGTCTCGTGGCGAGTGCCGGGCAGTGATGCCACGATCACCGGTGAGCTGAGCTACGCCGCGGCCGTCCCGATCTTCCAGCGCGGCTGGCTGACCCCGCTCGGCCAGTGCGTGACGCGCATAGCGCGGTGACGTCCGGTCTCCGGAGAAGGAATCGAATGCGACAACGTTCCGGAATACTCAGTTCGCTTCTCGCACCGCTCGTCTTCGCGGCGTGCGGCGGTGGCGGTGGCGGTGGCGGTCCCGAGTTGCCGCCGCCGCCGACGCCGATGCCGCCACCCGTCCCCCTCTACTACGACAATGGTGGCGGCATCCGCGATTCGACGCGTGTCGTGATCCGCGATGCGGCCACGCTCGAGCAGTACTGGTCGCGCGCGACATCGCCGCAGTCCTCGCCGCCGCCCTCACCGGCGATCGATTTCGGCCGCGAGATGGTGATCCTCGTGGTACTCGGCCGCGCTACGCCGGAGGAGGAGATCCACGTCGACAGCCTGCTGGTCCGGCGCGAGCTGAACGCGGACGGCGATCACGTCGAGACACTCGCCATCGTCGTGCGCACCGTGCAGGGTTGCGGCCGGTTCCGCACCGAGGCGTTCCCGCTCGAGGTCGTACGCGCACGCGTGTTCGATGGACCGATCCGGTGGGAGGAACGGCGGCAGCAGGTTCCGTGTGAGGAATTGCCGGAGACGATGAACGCGAACACGCCGCCTGAGTCCGTGAAGGCCGACCGCGTCCGCATCGACGGCAAGCGGAGCGTGCGGTGACCGAACCGGACGGGCCGGGCATGGCCGGCGGGGATCTGCCGCCGGAGGGTGCGGGCGAGGAACTGGTCGGATCGGTCATCGGCGGGCGGTACCGCCTGCTGAAGCTGCTCGGCAAAGGCGCGATGGGCGCGGTCTATCTCGGCGAGCACACGCGCATCGGGCGACACGACGCGATCAAGATCCTGCGCAAGGGGCTGACGTCGGACGCGGAGTCGATCGCACGATTCAATCGGGGCGCACGCAATCTGTCGGCGATCCGGCATCCGAACGTCTGCACGCTGTACGACTATGGCGAGACGGCGGACGGTTCGCCGTTCCTTGCACTCGAGCTGATCGACGGCGAATCGCTGGCGGATCTGGTGGCGCGCGAGAAGTCGCTGGATGCGTACCGCGCGGTCACGATCGCGCTTCAGACAGCGCAGGCGCTGGACGCGGCGCACCACGCAGGCATCGTGCACCGTGACCTGAAGCCGGCGAACATCATGCTCGAGCGCGGCCGTGACGGCGGCGACGTGGTGAAGGTCGTCGACTTCGACATCGCGAAGGGACCCGAGCCGGAAGGCGGCGACGAGGTCACGCGGCTCGGCTACGTGGTCGGTACGCCCGAGTACATGAGTCCGGAGCAGTTGACGGGCGAAAAGCTCGACGGCCGCAGTGACATCTACTCGCTGGGCGTCACGCTGTACCGCATGCTGACGGGCCTGCTGCCGTTCCGCGGCACCGACGTGCAGAAGATCATGATCGAGCGGCTTACGGAACGGCCCGTACCACTTGCGGAGTCGCGGCCGGATCTCGCGTTCCCCGAGCAGATGCAGGACGTGCTGGACCGCGCACTGGCGCGCGACCGCGGCGAGCGCTATCCGCGGGCGGCGGACTTCGCGCGCGAGCTGACCGCGTTGCAGCAGATGATCGCGTCATCGCCGGTCGGCGTGCGTGGACCGCGTGACGTGCCGCAAACGCGCGTCGCGCCGTCCGGCAGTCATTCCTCGCCGAAGCCGATTGCGCCGCCGGCTCACGCACGGAGAGCGCCGGCGTGGATGTTTGCAGTGGGTGCACTGGTCGTCGCCGCGGCCGGCATCACAGCGTACGTGACGATACAGGGCCTTGAAGGCAGCGATGGATCGGTGGATCCATCGATACTGACGAATCCGGCAGGCGGTGAAGGCGACCCTCCGGTCGTGCTGGGCGGCGACGCGACCGACTCGGGTGGCGGCGGCTCGGTCGACCCGGTTGGTGGCGGCTCGGGCGGTCAGACGGATCCGGTGGACCCGCCGCCGCAGCCGCCCACGAGTCCTCGCCTGACGGCCGAGGCGGCGCTCGATGTGCTCTTCGATCAGGAGATCCAGCTGGCCGATGAGGCTGGGCCGTTCGGCGTTACCACCAATACCGTCGTGGCCCGCGCGGCCGCCGACACGGCCGCGACCCTGTGGGCGACCCCGGGAATCACCCGACGCGACAGCGCCCTGGCCGCCTATGTGCGCGGCATGGCCGCGATCGCGTTGCGGGATCGCGAAGGCTGCATTCGATGGCTGGATCGCGCATATGAAGCGGGTAGTAGCGGGGCCGAGTCACTGCGTCAGCACTGCAACAGGATGGACGACTAGACCGTGTACGTACTGGACGGGCGTGAGATCAGGGTGGTGGTCGGGGGCCGCACGGATGTCGGCCAGCGTCGGCGCGAGAACCAGGATGCGTTTCTGGTAGCGGACCTGACCGAGCGCGATGGTGGCGGGCTGCTGCTCGAACCGGATGTCGAGACCGGCTCGCCGGTCACGGGCGAGATCCGGCTCGGACCGAAGGGCGCGCTGTGCCTTGTTGCCGACGGCATGGGCGGTGCCGCCGCGGGCGGTGTCGCCAGCAATGTCGCCGTGGCATGCATCCATGACGAGCTGCAGCGGCTGTGGATGCAGGATCGCGTGAGCACGCCGCAACATTTCGCGACGCGGCTGAAGGAAGCGGTCGAAGCGAGCAACACGCGAATCCACGAGACCAGCATGGCGGACGCCCGCTACCGCGGGATGGGTACGACGGCGACGGCGGTCGGGATCCTGGATTCGTTCCTGTTCGTGGCGCAGGTAGGCGATTCGCGGGCGTACCTGGTACGTCATGGCGAAGCGATCCAGTTGACGCGCGACCAATCGTACATCCAGCACCTGGTCGACGTCGGCTCGATGACGGAGGAAGAGGCCGAGCGATCGGACCACCGCAACATGATCCTCCAGGCGCTCGGCACAGCGCCATACGTCGATGTCGACCTGACCTACCAGGAGATCCGGCGCGGTGACATCGTGCTGGTCTGTTCGGATGGGCTGTCGAAGGTCGTGACGCGCGAGGAGCTGGCCGATTTCGCATCGCGCGACGGCGACCCCGGCGAGCTGTGCGACGCGCTCGTCGACCTCGCCAACCTGCGTGGCGGACCGGACAACGTGACCGTCGTCGCGGCCCGGCTCGACGGCGATGGCCTGAGCGAGCCGATGGACGGTGACGCCGTCGAGCGCCGCGCTTTCCTGGCGGACTGACCCCTGCCTTGATCGCCGACCTGCACGTCGTTTCAGGAGCGCGAGCCGGCGCGACAGTCACTGTGACAACGGAGATCGTGGCGGGCCGCGCGCCCGGCCTGGGCCTGCAGTTCGATCCGGATCACGACCTCGATGTGTCCGCCCAGCACGCCACGATCGTGTTCACCGGCGGCCGCTGGATCGTGCGTGACCTCGGCAGCCGCAACGGCACATTCGTGAACGGCAGACGAGTCCGCGAAGCGGACCTTGCCGACCGCGACCGCATCCGTTTCGGCGCGGACGGTCCGGAGGTCGAGTTCCGTCCCCACAGGGACGGCATCGCGGCGGGCCGGCGTGCCGGCCCGATGGCGCCCGCTGTCGTGCTCGAGCAATCGAACCAACGACTGCGCCTGATCGCCGGCACACTGGCCGCGGCGCTCCTGTTCGCCGTCGGCTACGCGGCCTGGTCGGGTACCCGGCAGCGGTCGGACTGGGAGCTCGAGCGGGAGACGCTACTCGGCCGCATCGACAGTGTGCTGGCCGCCGGTGATGACGCGGCGAGAACGCTGACGGGCGAGCGTGAAGGTCTGGCCATCGCGTTACAGGAAGCGCAGGCCGAGGTCCGCAGGGTGCGTGGCCAGCTCGAGCGAGCGACCGGCGAAGACACAGTGGACACCGCAGAACTGCGCCGCCAGCTCCAGGCCGCCATGGTCGCGCTCGACCGGCAGCAGCTTGCGGCGTCGCTCGATTTCCAGGCCATCGAGGACGTGACCCGTCGGGCGGTCGCCGTCGTGTGGGTCGAGAGTGCCGATGGCACGGTCACGACGGGCACCGCGTTCGCCATTCGCTCCGATGGAATCATGGCTACGAGCCGGCACGTTCTGACTGGCGGTTCCGGTGGCGGATCGCCGCGTCGACTGGCCGTTCAGTTCGCCGATTCGCGCCAGGTCTGGCCGGCCATCGTCCTGGGCATGGCCGAGGACGATGACATCGCGATCATCCGGGTCGGAAACATCGTCGGCGGTGTGCCGACCGTAGCCGGGCTGAACCTGCGGCCGGACACACTGGCCACTGGGACGCCGATCGCGTGGATCGGGTTCCCGCTCGGTGGCGAAACGTGGCCGCAGGATCCGGCCACGGGCCGCTTCGCTCGTCCGCTCGGTGCCGTTGGCGTCATCACAAGCGTCGAAGCGGCGCGCATCACCGTGCAGTCGTACGGCGCCGCGGGCGCGAGCGGAAGTCCCATCCTGGATGATCGGGGCGCTGTGATCGCGGTGCTGATCGGCGGGACGGGCAGCGACCGGAACCGCCAGTTGATCGGCGTTCCGGCCGCCGCGCTCGATGCCCTCTTGCGTCAGGTAGACGGAATCGGGCTCAGTCCGTAATCGGTCAGCCCGCCCTGAGCTGTTCGAGGCGCTGCTCCGCTTCGGTCATCTCCGGGAACTCCTGCGCGATCTGACGATACAGCTCCATTGCCTGGTCCTTCCTGCCGTAGTCCTCGTACGTCTGGGCACGGGAGTACAGCGTGATAGCGCGGTCCGGGATTCTGCGCTCCGCGCGCGCCTCACGGACCTCTGCCGGCAGCGGGGGCAGGTCGAGGCCGTCGGTGATCTGCGCGGCGATGTCGACCAGCATCGAGTAGAGATTGGCGCGGTTGTCCCGGACCTGCTCGGTGCGGAGGATCTCGGTCGTTTCGACATCGATGACGCGGCCATCCATCCTGAAGTCGCCGTTCAGGTCGACGAAGACTCCGGTGATCGCGTAGCGCGCGCCGACGATGCGGCCGACCCGGGCGGCGGTCTGCGCGTCGACACGGCCGGTCGTACCGAGGTCCTGCTCGGCCATCAGGTCGCGCAGCATGCTGCGCTCGACGATGCGCAGCGACCCGTACTGGCCGAGTTCGGTCAGCAGCATCTGCTGAAGCCCCACCGTCAGCGCCTCGAGGTCCTCGCGGTCAGCGCCGTACGAGCCGCCGTTCGTGAATGGGAACACCGCGATTCCCGGCCGTGTGTCGTCCTGGCCGGCCACGCCAGCGGGCACGATCGCCAGCAACAGCGCCATGCCGGTCAGCAGTCTGCGTACCATCTCGTCCTCCGATATCGGTTGACACCGCCCACTCCGGCGGTCCGTCCATTCAATTGTCGGGCCCGATCAGCGGCCGCGGAACCTGACGATCAGGCCGATGTCCGCACCCGTCACTCCGCTGCTCGCGCCCTCGGCCGGATCGACACTGCCGAACCGCGCCCGCACTGACGGCGCCAGTGTGACAGCGCCCGCGGGCAGCTCGGCCGAAACACCGGCCGCAAGGATGTACCCGCCGCTGACCCCGTCGCTCCCCGACACCGCCCGCACGTCGAGACCGGGCTGGACGACACCGCGCGCGAACGGGATCCGGAGCGCGCCGCCCGCGAACAGAATGTCACTCGCAGGGGACACCGTGGTTCCGGTTGCGGGATCGTCCAGCTCGCCCGCAGTGCGGTGGTGGATGCCACCCCACACGATCCCGCTGGATCGAGGCCCGGCCGCGAACGCGTACGATGCAGTGGCCTCGAACCGGTTACCGGCGCGGTACAGATTGGCGTCGTTGACGCGATCCGACTCGAACGTGAGCAGGCTCGCGCGCAGGCCGAACTTGCCGGTGGCGCCGACGGATCGGTCGAGCGCAGCCGTGACGTGAACCTGGCTGCCGGGCCGGTACGCGAATGACGGTGTCGTCTCGACCGGTTCGAAATCACGCGCCACGACGTAGCCCACGCTGAGCCCCGTGCCGAACTCGCCGACGGGCACGGCGAACGCGACACTGCCGCCGAACCCGCCACCGGCGCCCCAGTTCGAGATGCGGAAAGGCAGTACATCGGCGGCCACGACACCGGCGACCGCAATCTCTTCGGTCGTGAGCAGGTCCGGGCCGGTCGGCAGCAGCGCAATGGCCGAGATTGTAACGTAATCGCCGCGCGGCGAGAACGTCGCCCGGACTTCCGTATCCGTGAGTCCCGCGATCGTCGACTGATCGCCGCTCGCCAGTGTCAGCGCGCCGCGGGCCCACGCGCCGCGCACGCTCAACCCGAGCCGGTCGGCCAGGCGAGCGCCCGCACCGAAGGGCAGGGTAACCAGAGTGATCGACTCGATGCCGACGGCGTCCGCGTCGCCGAAACGGTAGGTCTCGAAGGTCGCGCCCGCGCTGACCCCGGTCAGGCCGGGTCCTGCACCCTGAGCGAAGGCGGGTGTGGCGGGCGCAGTCAGGCATACGCCCGCGGCCAGTGCGACAGCCAGGCGGGCCGCGCTCATGGCGAGCCGCCCGGCCGGCGGATGACAATGTCGACCACCGTGCCGCGTCCGATACCCTCCGTGCCGAGCACCTCGACGGATGGGTCGCGCAGGAGCGGTGTCGGGATCAGGGTCTCGAGGAACTCGAGGCCTAGCTGGTTGCGCTGGAAGGAGGTCAGGTCGAGGTCGAAGTCGTCTGCCGCCAGTCCCGCGATCTGCTGCGTCGTGAATGATGCGGCGGCGGCCTCACGCATTGTCTCCTCGCCCAGCTGCGCGGCGCGTTCGAAGCCGGGATCAAGCTGGCGAGCGCGCGCGAAATGCTGCGCGGCTTCCGCGTACCGGCCCGCGTCCCGGGCCTCGAGACCGAAGCCGAACGCCAGCAGCGCCTGGATGTTCTCGGTCGGCCGCCTGTTGACCCGCTGCCGCTCCGCGGCCGTCAGCTGAATGCCGAGCCGGTCGTAGACCGCGAGCGCAATCTGCTTCTGCATGTCGAATAGCCGGCCGATGCCGCCCTGCTGACGGAGCGGATCGACCGTGCTGTCCGGCCGCGTTGTCGCGACAACGACGGCCTGCACGGCGAGGTCGGATTCGCCGCCATCGATACGGCCCTGCACCAGGTTTGCCGCGCCCACAATGCGACCGGTGCGCGCGGCCGTGGCCGGATCCGCGTACCGGCTCGCGCCCAGCTCCATCTCGTCCAGCAGCATCTGCACGCGTGCTCGCTCGACGACGCGCAGCCGCGATGTCTGGCCGAGATCCGTGGTGAGAAGTTCGGCCAGGGCGCGGCCGAGCGGGCGCAGCGCGGTGTCGCCTGCCATGAGGAACGGGAAGACACCCACGACCAGCGGTGAAGGCGACACTTCGGCGAGCGCACGTTCCTGCGCGATCGACGCGCGCACGGCGCTGCGGAGTTCGAGCCTCGCAAGCAGATCCAGGCGTTCCTCGATACGACGCCTCAGCGGCGCTGGTGCGCGCGAGTCGACGAACCGCTCGTAGAGCGTGCGCGCTTCCGCGTACCGCTCGTCCGCTTCGTAGCCCATGCCGAGGTAGAATGACGCGGCGGCATCGGACGGATCGGCGCGAACCACGGGCTCGAGCAGCGGGACGGCGAGGCCGGACTCACCCGCGCGCGCGTACGCGGCCGCCAGTTGCAGCCTGGCCGGCACGGACGTCGAGTCAGCGCGCAGCATCCCCTCGAGCGTCGCGATGTCCACCGGTGCGGGCGTGCGTGTCGCGCATCCTGACAGCAGGAACAGAGCCGGTACGATGACACGCGCGTTGATTGGCATCAGTTCGCTATCGCGAATGCGATCGGTCCCGTGACGACGTTGCCGCCGAAGCTGCCCGTGTAGCCTCGCACGACGACCGAGTAGTTGCCAGGAATGAGATTTTGCAGCGACATGGAAGCGTTGACGGTCACGCTGTAGATCCATGCGCGCACACCATCGATCGGATCATCGACCAC
>DATKCF010000104.1:0-6606 GCA_035513345.1 Longimicrobiales bacterium | reverse complement strand
ATCCTCGACTGACCATGGAGGAGTGAATGGCGCTCCGACCCCGCATGGCCGTCTTTCCCCCGAGTCGTATCGGGCCACTCCGACAGACATTCACCGGGCGGATCGTCGTTCGCTTACGACGGCACCTCGTGGACGGGATCGAGGGCCGTTTCCCCGAACGGAAGGCGCTCACTCTGGGTGAAGTGAGCAGCAGTTTCGACCGGTCGGGTCTCGAGAGGCTGCTGCGTGACCTCGATGATCCGCCGACGGCCCGGTTGATCCATCGCTGGACGATAGATCAGACTCGCCGACGGGAGGCTGGCGGCCGTGAAAACGATGACCCTTCGTTCCGCAGCCTGAACTCGTATTTCTCCGTGGACTTTCCAGGCCGGACTCTGGCCGAGCTTACGGCCATCGCTCTGCGTTTCCGGGCCGAGCGTGATGACGTCGACAGCGCGTTCGTCGAGCCGGCCGTCGAACCGGCCAGCCCGGTCACACCCGACGAGCACACGCATCCGGGCTTGTTCCATGACGGTCAGGGCTACGTGTTCGGCGATCACATGGAGGATTCCGTCCAGAGCGGCATAAACGCGGAGGCTGTCTGGGGCGCGTACGACGGGTCGGGCGTGAAACTCGTGGTCCTGGAGGAGGGCTGGAAAGTCGAGCACCCGGACCTGCCCCACCCGGGTGGCTATCCATTGCAACTGCTGGACTCCGTCATGGTCAACGTCGAGGCCGAACGGGACCACGGGACCATGACGCTGGGCGTGATCGCGGCCGTCGACCATGCCGGCGCGGGCGCGGGCATTGTCGGCATTGCGCCGAGCGTGACGATTCCGGGTCTGGCCTCGTACGTGTACTCGAGTTCTTCAAAATGGGAGATCGTCGATGCGATCGCCGCCGCCATCGACGCGCTGGGCGCGGGCGACATACTCCTGATCGAGGTTCATACCACATCGACAGTCATAATCGACGGCGTGCCCCTGCCCTCTGGCTATCCGATCGAGATCGTCGATCACTGGCTCGACGCCATCCGTCTCGCCGTGATGCAGGGAATCACTGTGGTCGAACCGGCTGGCAACCCGTCGCCGTCGTCATCGTCGTTCGACCTCGACAACGCAAAGTGGCCGCCCTCGGGACCGGGTTCGCGAAGCCTCGATCCGGCAGACCCGACGTTCATTGATTCGGGCGCAATTCTGGTCGGTGCGTGTCAACCGGTCCCGGTGGCCGATGACCTGCACGATCGAATGAACCACGCATGGTTCGGCAAGCGAATCGACTGCTATGCCTGGGGCGACTCGGTATTGTCGACGCGCTGCTACGGCATCGACTACAACGACGGTCAAACGAAGGAAACCTGTGACGATGGCGTCCCGGCCGAGCCCACGTACGGGCGCTACAGTGGGACCAGCTCGGCAAGCGCGATCATCGCCGGTGTCGCGGCAATCGTGCAGCAGATGCACCAGGCTGCGTTGTCCACTGCCGCATCGCCGGGCAGAATCCGCGAATTACTGCGCGATCCCGCGAACGGCACGCCGATCGGGAACATTGGGTCGACCGTGCGGTCGATGCCCGATCTCGCGAAGATCGGCGGCAGCCTGTCCGCGTTGCCTGATGTTTACGTTCGCGATTCGCTGTCCGATGTCGGCGCTGTGCCTTCACCCGTCGTGTCGATGAGTCCCGATGTGTTCGTGCTGAGCGCGCCGCTCGATCCGGTCAATCCCGGCCCGCCCGCCAACGACTGGACGAAGCAGGTGCCGAACCACGAGGTCGTGCCGAATGCCGACAACTACGTCTATGTCCGCATCTCGAACCTTTCGGCCGCGGCGGCCGCACACGGCTGTGACGCGATGGTCTTCTGGTCACCGCCCGCTTCACTCATTCTGCCTTCGGACTGGCGACTGATCGGCGGGCTCCCCGCCACCGTCACGGTGCCGGCCGCCGGGCACGTGCTCGCCGGGCCTGTCATCTGGCATCCGAGTCCGGCGGACCTGCCGTACGGCGGCCACGGCTGCTTCATCGTGCAGCTCGACCACCCGGATGATCCCAGACCGATAGTCGCACCCGGTACGATCACATGGAACGAATTCCTGGCGTTCGTGGGCCGGTCGAACAATGTGGCGTGGCGCAACTTCAACGTGATCCCGGTACCTCCTGTCCCACCGGCTCCGCCCAGTCCCGCCGGTGCGTGGGAGGGCGCCGGCTTCGAGATGCGCGGCGCTCCCGGGCGACCGGCGGAGTTCGACTTCGCCATACTGCCGATCGGGTTTCCGAGAGGCACCCGTCTATTCTGGCGAATGCCGGCGCGCGAGTTCCGCGCGTTCGAGGAGCTTCGCGCAATCAGATCGTTGAAGCGATTCGAGGCGGGCGACGATCGGATCGTCGTCGAGTCGAACGAGGGCAGCTCCCTGCGGCTCCACGGTGCCCGACTCGAAGCCGATGCGAGAATCCCCATGAGCTTCGGCGTCTTCCTGCCCGACAGCGGACTGGAGGAACCCGCACGGCTCGAGCTCCGGCAGTTCCATCGACGAATGGAGGTCGGCCGGATCACGTGGCAGTTCACACCGGCGCCGACGGGCGCGGCAGGGTCCCCCGCATAGCGGCTTCCGGCGGCGGGATGCGGACCGTGCCGCGCGCGTCAGGCGCTGTCGGCAGGCTCATCAGAACGGAGGCTTCGGCGGCTCCGGAACGAGCCCCGGACCCGGTCGTTCGCAGATGTTGTTCAACGGGTAACGGATGTCCCGTCCCCAGTCGGCCAGCTTCTCGTGGAAGCGCCGAATGGTGGCGCAGACCTGCCCGCACTTCTCGCGCTTGGCCTCGGGTACTTCCGGCAACGAGACTTTCGGTCGCCACTTGTCGAAGCACTTGTCGACTGCGTCGGTGAGCTTCTCCGCCCAGCTGTGGATCTCCTTCGCCCAATCCTTGAACAGATCGTAGACGTCCTCACATTCATTCTGATCCGTACAGTCGGTCCTGGGCAGCTTCGGCGGCTTCGGCGGCTTTTTCTTGCAGCACGCTTTGTAGGCCGTGTTGGCATCGAGAACCCATTCCTGCCACCCGAACACGGACTTCTTCATGAATTCCGTGCACAGATCGACAGGATTGTCCGGGCATTTGGCGGACTTCACCGGAGGCTTCTTGACCTGCTTCGTCACCGGAGGCTTCTTGATCTGCTTCTTCGCTTCCTGCATGGGATTCTCCTGGTTGGGGAAGGACTGCCTGATGGCCGGACGGCCGACCCGGCAGCCGGGCGGTCCGCTTTCAGCCTCTGTCCGTGTTCGCGAGCTCCGCCAGCAGGCGGCCCCGCATCGGTGAGAACAGCAGCTCGGCGACGGAGCGATGAGACAGTGCGTCGACGAGGATCGTTCGGGCGGCCTCGGTCGAATCGCGGGCGATCAGCACATCGGCACGGGCCAGTCGCTCGATGATCAGGGGTTCCCACAGACCCCAGACGAGTTCGCCCGAATTCGCGGTCGGCCTCAGCGCCGCGAGCAGGGCCGCCGCATTGTCATCGCCGGTGGCAACCGCCTCGTGTGCAGCCGCAATGCCCGACAGGAGTGCGGCGTTCCTGTCACCGGCTGTTCCACGTTCGATCAGCAGCTCGGCGATCGCGGTCGCATCGTCGGTCCGGCCGCTCGCGGACGCCCATTCGAGCATCAACCAGAGATGGCTCGACGGCCTGGCGGCGAAATCGGTGCCGAGTCCGTCGTACACGGAGTCGGCGGCCGTGGACAGCCGGGGATCGGCGATCGCGTCGACGACAAGGAGCATGCTGGCGGGCAGTCCCTCGACGCGTTCGGATTGCAGCAGGGACCGAAGCTCGTCGAGCCGGCCCTCCGCGAGCAGCACGCTCTGGAGCACGAGCAGCGCGCCCCACGCTCGTTCCGCGTTCGGCCGCAGGACGGCATCGGCGGCCGCGACCGCACAGTCCCGCAGTGCCGGCGAGGGAGCCATGGCCTGCGCTGCGGAGAGGACGCCGTGGGCGGCCGTGTCGGCTACGGTCATCCACGAGATCGCGGACGGACCTTCCTCGGCACAGCGCATCATGAGGGTGAGCTGTGTCGAGATGGTGCGGTAGGGTGATGCCGCCTCGAGGCGTGCAGCGAGTCTGCGCGCCGTATCGAGATCGCCTTCGCGGATCGCCATTTCGGCAAGGTGATAGAGGGGCGGCGACAATACGGAGTCCATCTCGAACGCGCGCTGGAACCTGTCGCGTGCGATCGAGTCGAGGCCCGTGCCCCGCGGCATGAGATGATAGTAGATCTCCGCGAGCGCAGCCCAGCCCTCCGCCCATTCCGGGAACTCCGCGGTCGTCCGTTCCAGTTGTGCGACAGCCGAATCCGCGCGGCCTGCGTGGTAGTGCCGCAGGCCGTGAACGAACTCGCGATACTTCGTCGGAAGCAGCGACTCGTTCCGGATCGCCAGGTCCGCCAGGTACGACGCCGCGCGCACGTCCTCGATCCAGCCAGCTGCCTGCGCGCCCTTGACTGCGGCGATCGCGAATACACTGTCGATGTCCACCGCCGCGCTGTAGTGGTCGAGCGCTTCATCGAAGCGGGTGGCGTCGTAGGCGACCTCGCCCTGATAGAACCGTGCAATGGCAGCCGGACTGCGCTCGCTCAGTGCGCCCAGATCGATGCGATCCGTATCGATGATCGCGGCGAGCAGCTCGCCGACGGCAATCGCGCCGAGCCGCGCTTCGGAAGCGGATGGATCGCTCGCCCGGCCCGCCCGTTCGAGAAGGTCGCCCGTCGCCGCGTCGTACAGTCGGAGTATGACGCGCAGCGAGTCGGTCTCCCGCATGACTTCGCCGTCAATGAAGTAGGCGGCACCTGCTCGTCTGGCCACGCTCCGGCGTTCGCGGATGCTCAGACCTGCGCCGGACTGACCGGCAGCGAGCCAGTCACGCGCCTCTTCCCAGCGTAGCGGGTCGGTACCTTCGAGTACGTACCCGATGTAGGTGGCGACAGCGCCGTTGACCTGCCCGTCTCCCGCGGCATCCTCCGGCGCGAAGACCAGGACGCGCCTCGAGTCGAGTTCGGTCGGTGAGCTCAGAGCGGCGAACGCGAGCGCCGCTGTCGCTACGCCGACCGCGGCGACACCAGCAGCCCGCCACCAGACCGTCCTGCCGCGGCTCGCGCTGCGCGGCGGCTCCTTCGACAGAGCCTCGATGAACCGGCCGATCGTCGCGAACCGGTCCGCCGCGTTCTTGGCGAGAGCTCGATTGATCGCCCAGACCACGCCCGCCGGAGTCATCGGTCGAACCACACCGATCGAGGGCGGTGTCTCGGAGATGTGTCGCGCGATCACCGCCTTCGCCGTCGGACCCGTGAATGGCGGTTCGCCCACGAGCATCTCGAACAGGACACATGCGAGCGCGTACTGGTCCGTCCGCTGGTCGATGCGACGGTCACCGGCACCCTGCTCCGGACTCATGTAGCGCGGCGTGCCGACCGTGAAGCCGGAAATCGTCAGCCGGTCTCCGCCGGCCGATTCGAGCGCCCGGGCCACACCGAAGTCGGCCACCATCGCGCCGGTCGGACCGAGGATGATGTTGCCCGGCTTGATGTCACGGTGGATGATGCCGGCCGAGTGGGCGTACGCGAGCGCGTCACCGGCCTCTCCGGCGATGCGCAGCGCTTCGTCGAGCGGGAGAGAACCTTCACGATCGATCCGCTTCGCCAGCGTTTCGCCTTCGATGAAAGGCATCACGAAGTACAGTAGACCGTCGGCGACACCGGAGTCGATCACCGGAACGATGCCCGGGTGCGACAGATCCCGCGCGATCTCGACTTCACGCTGGAATCTTGCCTCGGCGAGACGGGAGGACAGCTCCGGTCGGAACACCTTGATCGCGACGTCGCTTCCACCACTGACGCCGCGGGCGCGAAACACGACCGCCATTCCGCCTTCACCGGCGATGCCGAGCACCTCCCAGGTGCCGGCAAGCGCTCCAGCAATGCGATCGGCGACGTCGCTCATCGGAGACCGGAGACTGGAGGGGGCGCGCGCCATTGCTACGGTCCGGCATTGCGTTTGGCGCGCAGAGCGGCCGCAATCAGCGCAATATAGTCGTCGGCCCCTTCGGATACCACAGGAATTGTCGAAGGAGTTGCCGATTCGAGGCTCACTGGCGGTACCGGATCACGATGTGATCCGCCTTGCGGGCATCGGCGCCGATCACGATCCCGCTGATCGCCATGATGGCATACGCGACCAGAAACGCGCCGATGATGTGAAGCGGAGCCACGTAGCCCGTAGCCTCGATCAGGCGCGTCTCGACCACCTTCTCGGCGAGCTGGTCACCGGCGTACACGTATCGCTCCGTCATGCGCTCCGGCCCTTCCAGCAGCGTCGGCAGAGCACCGAGCAGCGGCAGCACGATCGCACCGCTCAGAAATCGCAGGAACTCGGCGCCTGAACCCTGCTCTTCCGACGCCCCCGTCACGAACCCGCTCAGCAGACCGAGTGCCGCGCCGCCCGCGGTCCACGGCAGCAGGCTGTCATAGCCGGGCGTGAGCAGCCGGAGTGCGGCGACGACTATGGCGCCGGGAACCAGACCGCCGACCACCAACAAGACCCACGGAGATTTCGTCACCGGGCCGCCTCCCAGGAACGGGACCACAC
>DATKCF010000103.1:0-3135 GCA_035513345.1 Longimicrobiales bacterium | reverse complement strand
GTGTCGTCGGCGCTGCCGCTCGCCGATGGCCGCATCGTCGTCGCGAACGCGGGCACGCAGGAGCTTCGTTTCTTCGACGAAGCGGGCACGTTCATCAATGCGACGGGCGGCAGCGGCGAGGGGCCGGGCGAGTACCGGTATCCGGAGGTGCTGCGGTCGCCGTGGCCCGACTCGCTGATCGTCTATGACAACGGCCATCGCCGGTTCAGTGTTCTCGATACGGACGGCGCCTTCGTGCGCTCGATCACGCCGAACGCGTACATCGGCCAGGTCGTCGGGCTGCTCGGCAACGGGCGTGCGCTGAGTGCAAGGAGCACGGCCATGGCGGGCCCGAACAGTCCCGAAGGCATGATCCCGAATCAGCGCATCATGTCGCTGATGGCACTGGATGCGGCGCAGGAGGATACGGTCGGCGTGTTCGACGGGCCCGACCTGTTCCTGTGGAACCGCGCCGGCCAGATCGGATTCACGACAGTGCCGTTCGACGTGAGCGCGAGCGGCGCGGCCGCCGACGATCGCATCTGGATCACGCCGGGCCGGACTCCGGAGCTGCGCGAGTACGACGCCGCCGGCACACTCCTGCGCATCGTGCGCGTTCTGCGCGAGCCCGAGCCCGTCACGCGCGAGCTGTTCGACGCGTACGTCGAAGAGCGCGTTTCGCGCGCCGATGATCCCGACCAGGCTGCCGAGATCCGGCGTCGCTACGGCCACACGCCGATGCGTGATGCGTTTCCCGCGTATCTGCGTCTGATCGCCAGTGCCGAAGGCGACGTGTGGGCCGAGCGTTACCGGTCTGAGCCCGGTCTGCCGGCGACGTGGACCGTGTTCGGCGCGGACGGCCGTGCGCGTGGCTCGATCACCGTGCCGGCCGCCGTCGGCCTGCGCGCTGTCGGCCACGGCCGTGTCGTAGCCACACGACGCGACGATCTCGATGTCGAGCACGTCGTCGTCTGGCGCCTCGAGAATACAGTCGAGAGCGATTGACTGAGTGTGGATCGGAATCGGGGATGGCATCGCGAAGCGCGCCCGCAAGGCGTACCTGCAGACGAGTCCGTGGAGCACGATGCAGATGGCGGGACAGGCCCAGAACTGGAGCGCGGCGAAGGACGCGCCTTCGGCTGCGATGGTGGGCCAGGAGCAGTGTCGCATGCGAGTCATGCCACCCTCCGTTTCCGCGCAACGAAATGCAGCGGTCAAGACACACGGCGAAGGATGGGCGACGAAAGTGGACATCGAGGGGGCGGCGGGTGGCTGCCGCGACGTGGGTTCAGGATCAGGCGTCGGCCACGCGATCCTGGTTCCCGAGGCGTTCGATCTCCTTCTGAAGCCATGCGCGGGCGAGGATCCAGTCGCGCTGGACGGTCTTCTTCGAGAGGCCGAGCGATTCGGCCGTCTCGTCGAGGGTCAGGCCGGCAAAGAAGCGGCGCTCGACGACCTGTGCGGCGCGCGGATTGGCGGTGGCGAGACGCTCGAGGCTTCATCGATGATGAGGAGTTCACCGGATCCGTCATCGGTCAGCAGCGCGCCGGCGTGCTCGAGCGACAGAGCGACCTGGCCGGATCCGCGTTTCTGTGCGCCGCGGATGCGGGCGTGGTCGATGAGGACGCGGCATCGACTGGGCCGCGATCGCGAAGAAGTGGGAACGGTCCTTCGGATCGATCTCGTTGCGGCGGGTCAGACGGATATAGGCTTCGTGAACGAGTGCGGTAGCGCCGCGCGTGTGACCGGGATTCTCGTTGCGAAGCTGGGCGCGAGCGAGCGAGCGCAACTCGTCATACACGATCGGGAGGAGCCGGTCGAGGGCTTCGCCATCACCATCACGGAGGCGGATCAACCACTGCGTGAGGCCGTCGTCCGGCATCGGTCCTTCCCGTCGTTCCGTTCGCCGCCAATGTACGGCGGGCGAGCCGGCGAAGGCCTGCCGGGGTTCGGCCCGGGCGTCGCAGCGCTCGGCCGCCGTGTCGCGATCCCGATCGAGGCTCAGCACGGTCCAGACGGGCCGGTGATCGCTGGAGCCGCGGTTGTCGAGCACGGTGCCGGTCGACTCGCCCGCTGCCGGCACGAGGCCCCTCGAGAAGATATGGTCCCACCGGCCGAGAGTCGCGGTTCGGCGGCCCCGTCGAGTGGGCCAGTCGAAACCCCCGGCGCTGGCGACACGGCCGACATCGGCGTCATTGAGGTCGCCGCCGACGATCACGCGCGCATGGTCCGCGGCGTCGGCCAGCACAGCGCGCAACTGGGAACGCCGCTCGCCGGGCAGGATCTCCGCGACCGTGCCGAGGTGGATCGAGTACACGCGCACCGCCGAACCGGCCACACACAACGTGGCGGCCGCCGCGATCCGCTGGATGCGGGTAGCCAGGGCCACGTACGGCAGCACGATCTTTTCGTCATCGACAATCGGCCAACGCGACAGGATGGCGTTGCCGAAGTCGTTGCCTTCCCTGAAATGGTAGATCGCGGGATAGTACACGTACTCGAGAGCCAGTTCCCGCGCGATCCGGCGGACGCCTGGCGCGTCCATCTCCTGCAGCAGGATCACATCGGCGTGTCGCAGATCGGGATCGTCACGCAGAAGTGCGGTTGCCGACTCGATCTCGCGCCCGTGCTCGATATTGAACGTCACGACACGCAACGTGGATACGCCGCCATCCGTGACCGGGTCCGCCGCGTCGCCGCCGGCGTAACGCGGCCCGGTCGGGTCGACGTAGTTGTGGCCGGTCCGACAGGCAGCCGTCAGGACCATCGCCAGGACCGCGCCCATGCGTGCCGCGCCCGCCACGAATCCCTGCGCGAGCGACACACTGCGCTTCATACTCGACTCCGGGGGCGAAACGCATCGTCCTCAACGACGCAGCCGCTCGACTGCCGGCCGTCACACCCGATGAAAGCAGCCGGCTCCGCATCACGCAGGGCGTCGGTACCGCCGAAATCGAGGTGCTGGAAGCTCGCCTCGCAAGCCTCGGACTATTTTTACCGCGGAGAGCGCGGAGAGCGCGGAGAAGGGACAACATCGGAATGCTTTTCGGACCCTCTTCGGACCGGTGACCGGCGAATGCTCGAACAGCAAGGAATTGATTTGTTTGGACTCGGTTGGGCAGTGTGACCGGCGAAGAATCGAACGGATTGCGCATG
>DATKCF010000102.1:0-8769 GCA_035513345.1 Longimicrobiales bacterium | reverse complement strand
GGACACGCTCCGGTCTCTGTCGGGACCGGAACGGGCGCTTGTAGTGGCACGCATCGACAGGGTGGCGGCGGAAGGCCTGCCCGTGGGAGTTCGAGGCGAGATCGATGGTGTGGAAACGGTCGCCGTGCACGTCGGCGGGCGAGTGCTGTTCTGCGTCGAGGATGTCGAGAATCGGCGGATCGTCTTGGTCGCGATTCGTGAGCTGGAGGAACTGGCGCGGCCAGGGATCGGGACGATCGCGGTCCGCTCGGTCAACAGGCTTCGCGGACGGTCGAGAGGAGGCGTGATGAGTTCGTTGCTGCAGGATCTCGGGTTCGCGGTCCGGTCGCTTCGCAGGAGTCCGGGCTTCGCGATGGCGGCGGTACTGACGCTGGCGCTCGGCATTGGTGCGACGGCCGCGATCTTCAGCGTTGCGAACGGTGTTCTGCTGCGTCCGCTGCCGTGGTCCGAGCCGGAGGAAGTGGTGACTCTGTGGACGAGCTGGGACAACTTTCCTGACAAGACGTGGGTGTCGATCCCGGAGTATCAGCTTTTCCATCAGGAGAACCGCACGCTGGAGGACGTCGCGCTGTACGGTACGACGAGCACGACGTTCACGTCAGTGGACAGTCCGGAGCGCGTGGGTGCGGCGTTCGTGACGCCGAACGTGTTCGAGGTTCTCGGCGTGTCGCCTGTCATCGGGCGGGTGTTCACGTGGGAGGAAGCGCAGCAGCCGGACGCGGGCGTGTTGCTCTCGTGGGAGGTCTGGCAGCGCCGCCATGGGGGCGATCGCGGGATCACGGATCGCACGGTCGAGCTGAACGGCAGCCGGGTTCCGGTGCTTGGCGTGCTGCCCGAAGGTTTCGCGTTGCCGGCGGACTATTCGGCGCCATCGGCGAGCGCTGTGTTCTATCCGCAGTACGTGGACCTGGAGTCACCGGCGCCCGATCTCGGCAGCGGCGGCAGTCACGGCTTCTACGGCGTCGCCCGTTTGCGCGATGGCGTCACGCTCGAGGACGCGCGCGCGGACCTGGACCGGGTCATGGCCGGCGTCGAACCCATCGGCCTGTACAGTGCTGAGCGACGCTTCGCGCCGCGTCTTTTCGCCGCGAAGGCTGACATCGTGGGCAGTGCCCGCGCCACGATCCTGATCCTGCTGGGCGCTGTCGGGTTCGTTCTGCTGATCGCGTGCGGCAATGTCGCGAACCTGCTCCTGTCGCGGTCCGAGGTGCGTCGGGGCGAAGTCGCGGTGAGAACGGCGCTGGGCGCGGGACGGGCGCGTATCCTCCGTCAGCTCCTGACGGAGAACCTGGTGCTGGCGGGTGCGGCGGGCGTGATCGGGTACGGTTTCGCGTTCGCCGGCGTCCGGCTGCTCCTTGCCATCGATCCGAACGCGGTTCCGCGTGCCGGCTCGGTGTCGCTTGACGTCCCCGTCATGCTGTTCACGCTGGCGATCTCGCTGTTCACGGTCCTTCTCTTCGGCGCCGTGCCCGCGCTCCGTATCAGCCGCGCGGGTCTGAGCGCGAGTCTGCGCCAGGCGGGCCGCGCCGGTCGCAGCGCCACGGGCTCGAGCCGGATTCAGGGACTGCTGGTTGCGTCCCAGTTGGCGATGGCCGTCATCCTGCTGACGGGATCGGGACTCCTGATCCGCACCTTCGTCAGCCTGCTTCAGGTCGACCCGGGCTTTCAGGCCGGGAACGCGCTCACGCTCCGCATTACCGCACCGAGCGGCAGCTATCCCGATGCGGCCTCGATCGACCGCTTCTATTCCGAGCTGCTCCGGCGGATCCGCGAGATCCCGGGCGTCCGCACCGCGGGCGCCGTGCGGCTGCTGCCGCTCGCCAGCACGATGGGCGACTCCTTCTTCCGGCCCGTCGACTACGTGCCCGGCCCGAACGAATCGACACAGGGCGACTGGCAGTGGGCCACACCCGGCTACCTCGAAACGATGGGCATTCCGGTCCTTGAAGGGCGGGCATTCGACGAGCGCGATGCACGCGGAAGTGCCGCCGTCGTCCTCATCAACGAAGTCGTTGCGCGCAGGTACTGGGGCAACGAAAGCCCGCTCGGGCACAGGGTCCTGGCCAGCGGTGCGCCCGACACCGCCGTCGTGATCGGTGTCGTCGGCAATGTCGCCCACGACGGCATCACGGCGGCCTCGAAGACTCGTTACTACGTACCGCACGCGCAGGTCAACGACAACTTCATGGGCTCGATGCGCAGCATGACGCTCACCGTCGCGACCGAGGGTCCGCCTCGCCGCTATCTCGACGCCATCCGCGGTGAGATTCGCACGGCCAATCCGTCCGTGGCCATCTCCGAAGTCAGGACGCTCGAGGAAGTGCTTTCAGCATCCGTCGCCCAACCCCGCTTCGCAATGGTCCTCCTCGGCGTGTTCGCCGCCGTCGCCCTCGCCCTCGCGATCGTCGGCATCTACGGCGTCCTGGCGTACGGCGTCAGCCAGCGAACGCGCGAGATCGGTGTGCGCATGGCGCTGGGCGCCAGGACCGGACAGGTCGTCGGTCTCGTGGTACGGCAGGGCATGCTGATGGCCATTGCCGGCGTCACGACCGGCGTCATCCTCGCTCTCGTCCTCTCCAGCTTCCTGTCCGGACTCCTCTACGGTGTCTCGCCACAGGATCCCGTCACGTACCTGAGCGTCGCCCTGGCCTTCTCCGTCGTCGCCCTCGTCGCGTGCTGGATCCCGGCCGCTCGCGCCGCCCGGATCCGACCGGCCAACGCGCTCCGCTACGAATGAGCCGGCGGTGAGCCGGGCCAGCCTGTACACGGATTTGTCGACAAAGGGCTGGCACGCGACGGTCTTCGCCCCTATTCTCAAGGGATACGCTGGACCGTGCTGCCTGCGGATATCGAGCTAGCCGTTCCATCTGCTGTGACCAGGACCGCTCACCTCAGAATCGACGAGGGCGGACATGAACAGATACATCCTGGCGATTCTGGGCGCGGGCCTGCCGGCGCTCGGACTGGCGACACATTCGCTGCGTGCGCAGCCGGAGCCCGCGGATTTCACGCCGGTCTCGGAATACGTGCGCATGCTTGCGATCGAAAGCGCTGCCGCGCGAGTGGCATCGACCTCGCCCGTTGCCGGTTCCGCCGAACCTCTGCCGCTGCCTCCATCGATCCGGCCGGAAGATCTGACGCCGGTGGTACAGCAGTACTGTGTGGTATGCCATAACGACCGGTCGATGCAGGGCAACCTGTCGCTGGCGTCGTTCGAGGTCGAGCGCGCTACGGCATCGCCGGAGACGTCGGAACGGATGATCCGGAAGCTGCGGGCGGGGATGATGCCGCCTGCGGGCCGGCCACGGCCGGGTGGTGACACGCTGCTCGTGCTGGCGACGACGCTCGAGTCGCAGATGGACGAGTTGTACGAAGACAATCCGGATCCGGGTCGCCGGACGTTCCAACGGTTGAACCGTGATGAGTACGCGCGTTCGATCCGTCAGATGCTTGGTCTGGAAGTCGATGTCTCCGCGTTCCTGCCCACGGAGACAATGAGCCAGAACTTCGACAACATCGCGGATGTGCAGATGCTGTCGCCTACCCTGCTGGATGGATACCTGCGCGCCGCGGGCCAGATTGCGCGGGACGCGATTGGCGATCCTGATGCGACGACGAGCGAGACGTGGTACAAGGTGCCGCGCACGGCATCGCAGCTCGAGCGGGTCGAGGGCGCGCCGTTCGGCACGCGCGGCGGCACATCAGTCATGCACACGTTCCCGGCGGACGGGACGTACGTCTTCCGGATCGCGTTTCATCCGGGCCCGACGGGGTTCCTGTTCGGGATGACGTCACGCGACGAGTTGCTGGAGGTGTCGATCGACGGCGAACGCGTCGCGGTGATCGAGGTCGACCGATGGCTGACGGAGTCGGATCCGAACGGCATGAACGTGCAGACGACGCCAATCCACGTCCGTGCGGGCCAGCATCGGGTGACGGCCGCATTCATCGACCGAGCGGAAGGTCCCGTCCAGGACGTGATCGCGCCGATCGAGCACACGCTGGCGGACACGCAGATCGGCAGCGCATACGGCATCACGACGTTGCCGCATCTGCGCGATCTGGGCGTGAGCGGCCCGTTCGCCGTGACCGGTGTTTCCGACACGCCGAGCCGCCGCACGGTGTTCACCTGCCGGCCGACATCGCCCGACGAAGAACTGCCGTGCGCCAGCAAGATCGTGCGCACGCTGGCCACGCAGGCCTACCGCCGCCCGGTCAACGACCGGGACATGGAAGGTCTCATGTCGTTCTACGCGATGGGCGCCGAGGAGCGTGACTTCGAGGCGGGCATCCGGACTGCGCTGCAGGCGATTCTCGCGAGCCCGCACTTCGTATTCAGGATCGAGGAAGTACCGGCCAATGCGAAGCCCGGTCGCAACTATGAACTCGGCGACATCGACGTGGCCTCTCGCCTTTCGTTCTTCCTGTGGTCCTCGCCGCCCGACGCGGAACTGGTCGATCTGGCCAGCCGTGGCAGGCTCAACGATCCGGCAACGCTCGAGAAGCAGGTCCGGCGCATGCTGGCCGATCCGCGTGCGGAAGCACTGTCCACGCGGTTCGCCGCGCAGTGGCTGCGACTCCAGGACCTCCAGAAGATCCATCCGGACGCGCTCCTGTACCCGCAGTATGACGCGACGCTGGCCAGATCGATGCAGCGCGAGACCGAACTGTTCTTCGATGCGCTGTTCCGCGAGGATCGCAGCCTGCTCGAGATCCTGACCGCCGACTGGACGTTCGTGAACGGCCGCCTTGCCCGTCATTACGGGATCCCGAACGTGACGGGCGAACGGTTCCGCCGCGTGACGCTGACGGATCCGAACCGGCGAGGCCTGCTCGGGCACGGCAGCGTGCTGACGATGACGTCGCATGCCGACCGGACGTCGCCCGTGCTGCGAGGCAAGTGGGTGATGGAGGTTTTCCTGAACAGCCCGCCGCCACCGCCGCCGCCGGACGTGCCCGACCTCGAGGCCACCGAAGGCGTTGCCGACGGCCGGCTGCTCTCGGTGCGCGAGCGCATGGAGGAGCATCGTCGCAATCCCGCGTGCCGTTCGTGCCACCTGATGATGGACCCGATCGGCCTGGCGCTCGAGTACTTCGACGTCACCGGCGCATGGCGAGTCAAGGACAACGGCGTACCGATCGACGCCACGGGCGAACTGTATGACGGTACCGGGTTGGCCGGGCCCGCAGATCTGCGCGCCGCACTGCTGCAGCGACCGGAAGCCATCGTGCGCACGTTCACCGGCAACCTCATGGCGTACGCTGTCGGCCGCCGCGTGGACTACTACGACCAGGCCGCGATCCGCGTGATCGAGAGGAATGCGGCGAAGAACGGGTACAGGATGTCGGAATTCGTAGTGGGTGTCGTACAGAGCCCGGCCTTCAGAATGGCCAGGGCTGAGACCGTCGAATAGCCGCGGCGCCGGTTCGACAGAACCGGCAGCGGAACCGTCTGAACGTGGGTCTGACAACCGTCGCGAGAGGCCAGAATGCCACAGCTGATCACAGGCAGGCACATTCACCGCCGCACTTTCCTGCGCGGGCTGGGCGCGACCGTCGCGCTTCCGTTCCTCGACGCGATGGTGCCCGCAAGGAACCTCTGGGCGCTCGGCGAAGTGCCGATCCCGACGGACCGGACCCGGCTCGTCTGCATCGAGATGGTGCATGGCGCGGCGGGCAGCAACGAGCTGGGCTCGAAGCTGAATCTGTGGTCGCCGGGCCAGGCGGGTCGAGAGTTCGACCTGTCGCCAGGCAGTCTGAGTCCGCTCGAGCCGTTCCGCGACTACCTGACGATCGTGAGCAACACGGACGTGCGTAACGCGGAAGCGTTCGAAGCCAGGGAAGTCGGCGGCGACCATTTCCGGTCGAGCGCGACGTTCCTGACACAGGCGCATCCGCGGCAGACGGAAGGCTCGGACGTGCATGTCGGGCCGTCCATCGACCAGATCTACGCGCAGCGGTACGGCCAGGACACGCCGATCCCGTCGCTCCAGCTCTGCATCGAGAACGTCGACCAGGCCGGCGGCTGCGCCTACGGCTATGCCTGCGTCTACACGGACACGATTTCGTGGGCATCGGAGACGGAACCGCTCCCGATGATCCGGGACCCGCGCGTCGCATTCGATCAGTTGTTCGGTGCCGGCGGCTCCCCCGAGCAGCGCTCGGCAAGGCGCCGCACCGACCGCAGCATCCTGGACTGGATCTCGGGCGAGGTCTCGACACTGAACCGCAACCTGGGGCCGACGGATCGCGAGCGGCTCAGTCACTACCTCGAGAACATCCGCGAGATCGAGCGCCGCATTCAGCGCATCGAAATGCACAACACGAGCGGTGAACCGCGCGACATGCCGGAAGCACCCGCTGGCGTGCCTGACAGCTTCGAGGAGCACGTCAAGCTGATGTTCGACCTGCAGGCACTCGCCTTCATGTCCGACATGACGCGTGTGTTCTCCTTCAAGCTCGGCCGCGACGGCTCGGGCCGCGTCTATCCGGACAGTGGCGTGAACTCGGCGTTCCATCCGGCGTCGCACCACGGCGGCCGCGAAAACAATGTCAAGGACTTCGCGAAGATCAACCAGTACCACGTCAGCATGCTGCCGTACTTCCTCGATACGCTGAAGAACACGATGGAAGGCGATTCGAGCCTCCTCGACAAGACGCTCATCGTCTACGGTTCGCCGATGGGCGACTCGAATCTGCACAACCACAAACGCTGCCCGCTGTTCCTCGCGGGCAAGGCCAACGGCAAGCTGGCCGGCGGACTGCACATCAAGGCCGAGGACGGCACGCCCATGGCCAACACGATGCTGAGCGTACTGCACAGCCTTGGTGTCGACGACGTCGCCAGCCTGGGTGACAGCACCGCGCCGATGGATCTGAACACGGCCGCAGCGACCGAGTGATTCCCGTTCGGACGGGGAGGAACCGCGCGATGAGAAAGAGACTGAGGCCCGCACTGCTCGGCGCTCTGTGCCTGGCACTGTTGACAGCCGCTTCGCCGGCCATGCCGGATTCGCCCGTGGCCGATGCGGCACAGCATGGCGACCTCGAAGCGGTCCGTTCGCTGCTCAGGGATGGGCAGGACGTGAACGCGGCTCAGGGCGATGGCATGACGGCGTTGCACTGGGCCGCCCGTGTCGGCGACACCGAAATGACGGGCGTGCTGCTCCATGCTGGCGCCAATGTGCATGCGACGACGCGGCTGGGCGGATACACGCCGCTGATCATGGCCGCTCAACTCGGCAACGCTCCGGTCATTGCGCAGCTGCTGAAAGCGGGCGTGGATCCCGAGCGCGCGACCACCACGGGCGCAACACCACTGCATTTCGCGGCCGCATCGGGTGACGTCGATGCGATCGGCGTGCTTCTCGACGCGGGTGCGGACGCGAACGCGCGCGAATCGGCTGCGGGCCAGACGCCGCTGATGTTCGCGGCGGCGCAGAACCGCGCGGCCGCGATCCGTCTGCTCGTTCAGCGCGGCGCCGCGATCGACGCTGCATCGGCAGTCGTCGATGTCCCCGAACTGTCGACTCGGGACGGCGATCTTCGCCGGCAACGCAACCAGAGGCTCGCGCTCGAACGTGAATCGCAGCAGCCGGCGACGCAGCCGCAGCGGGCGGCCGCGGCGCAGGCCGAGTCGCGGGCGGGCGGCAGAGGACAGGCGCAAGTCGCGGAGTCATCCGCCGCGGAGCTTCAGGGCCGGGAACGAGCGGAAGCGCGAACCGCAGTCACGCGGCTGGATTCGGCCGGTGCTTCGTCCTCCGACGAGCAGCGAACGGTCTCGGATTCCGCTGCCGCCGAGCTTCAGGGTCGGGAAGCAGAATCTTCCGGTGAAGACGTCAGGGAGTACTCCTACACGGATCTCGTCAGCGCGATGGGCGGTCTGACGCCGCTGCTCCACGCCGCGCGCCAGGGCCACACGGAATCCGTGCATGCGCTCGTCGAGGCGGGCGCGGACGTCAATACGGTCAGCGCGGGCGATGGCACGAGCCCGCTGCTCATCGCGTCGATCAACGGCCGCTTCGACATCGGCATGTACCTGCTCGAGCACGGCGCGGACCCGAACGTGGCCAGCCATGCGAACGTGACTCCGCTCTACGGCGCGCTCAACGTACACTGGGCGCCGCACGCATTCTATCCGCAACCGACGACCCGGCACGAGCGCACCACGCACATCGACTTCCTGAAGGCATTGCTCGACGCGGGCGCGGATCCGAATGCGCGCGTCGCGATGAAGGTCTGGTACACCGGCTACAACTTCGACCAGTCGGGTGTGGACGAGATCGGCGCTACCGCATTCTGGCGCGCCGCGCAGTCGAGCGATGTCCACGCCATGAGGCTGCTCGTCGAGCACGGCGCCGAGCCGGACATCTGGACGAAGGTGCCGGCCGGCCGCCAGCGCGGCGGCGCGGGCTCCGGCGTCGACTATCCGGAGCCGCCGGTTGCGCCCGGCGGACCCGCGGTGTCGCCACTGCACGCGGCAACGGGCTCCGGCTATGACGGCAACTACCACCGCAACGCGCCCGTCGGCTGGCTGCCCGCCGTCAAGTACCTGGTCGATGAACTCGGCTTCGATGTGAACGTTCCGGACCACCGCGGCAACACGCCGCTGCACAACGCGGCGTTCCGTGGCGACAACGAGATGATCCTCTATCTCGTCGAGAAGGGCGCGGACGTCATGGCCATCACGCGGGCTGGCCAGACCACGGTCGACATGGCCAACGGTCCGATCCAGCGGTTGCAGCCGTTCCCCGAAACCATCAAACTGCT
>DATKCF010000101.1:0-3451 GCA_035513345.1 Longimicrobiales bacterium | reverse complement strand
CCGTGGTTCGCGATCTTCTTCGTGGCCGCCGTCGCGTGGACGCAGCGCGATTTCGGCGCGATGCACAGAGCCGAACACCGGGCAACCACGACCGGCCAGGTGCTCGGGCCGGGCGCGAAGGTCGATGCGGCGGCCGCGGATGGCGGCGAGCTGTCGCCTGTAGAAGGGAAACCACAGCGGGCTGTGAACGCGATACTGCCGATCATCGTTCTGGTCGGCGGCGTGATCGTGGGTCTGTTCATCACGGGAGAAGGCGACACGATCCGCGACATCATCGGCGACGCCGATTCGTACTCCGCGCTGATGTGGGGCTCACTCGCCAGCGTCCTGGTGGCTGCCGCGCTCGTGATCGGCCAGCGTATCCTGACGCTCGAAGAAACAGTGGAAGCGTGGTACGCGGGCCTGAAGTCGATGCTGTTCGCCATGATCATCCTCGTGCTGGCATGGGCGCTCGCGAACGTGACGTCCGAGCTGCACACCGCATCATGGCTCGTGTCCGTGCTGGGCGAAACGCTGCCGCCGGGCGTCGTGCCCGCGATCATCTTCGTGCTGTCGGCTGCCACCGCGTTCGCGACCGGCTCGAGCTGGGGCACTATGGGCATCCTGATGCCTCTCGTCGTACCATTGTGCTGGGCCGTGCTGCTCGCCAACGGCGTGGCCGATCCGTCGCATTACCACATCATCTACTCGACGGTCGCCTGCGTTCTGGCCGGCTCCGTCTGGGGCGACCACTGTTCGCCTATCTCCGACACCACGATTCTCTCGTCCATGGCGTCCGGATGCGATCACCTCGAGCACGTGCGTACACAGTTGCCGTACGCACTCGGCGTCGGAACGGTCGCGGTTCTGGTCGGAACTCTGCCCACCGGCTTCGGATTCCCCTGGTGGGCCTCGCTGGCCGTCGGAGCAGCGCTCCTCCTCGCCGCCTTGCGATACTTCGGGAAGACGTCCGATGAAGGTGCGGATCCGGCCGTCTGACACCGGCGCCGCGCTCGACCCGCACTTCGTCAGAACAGAACCCACAAGGCCGACCGCTTGACGGTAGATGTTTCGGGATCGTCGGGTCGGCGCGTCCCGGACGGCCAGAGCCCGCAACCCGCTACGAGCGCCACACTCTCCACCCGCGCAAGGCGCTGCCAGGGTCACGGCCAAGCGTCCGCCGCGCGCGAGTCCGCCACGCACGCGCGTGGCGGTCCCAAACCGCAACCGCGCGACCCGCCCGCGCGACCCGCCCGCGCGGCCGCCGCAAAGCGCGACCGCGGCCACAGTGACAAAGCCCGGCGAAACTGCGAACCGTCGAGCTCGCCACAGCCGTGGCCTCACACACTTGTCCAGTTGGCCGCGCCTGGCGCGGTCGAAGGGACAATCGCCGCCGTCCGAATCACATGCCTGTCCAGTTCGCCGCGCCTGACGCGGTCAAAGGGACAAACATTGGCGGAGGCGGATGGTCAGACGGGGTTGGCGAGGGGGGCGGCCCGGGGAATCGACCGCGCCCAAGGCGGTGAACTCCACACCACGGTTCGCGCCGAGGGCTGGCCGGGGAATCGACCGCGCCCAGGGCGGTGAAATCCCCACCATGGCTAGCGCCGAGGGCAGCCCGGGGAATCGACCGCGCCCAGGCCGTAAAATCCCCAATCCATGCAGCAGATCTCCGCCCCGATCCCGTCGCCCCCGAGTTCCCAGTTTGCCGTTGCGAACGACCGTCATTGCCCGCAGGATCCCCGTGATGGTCTCCGCGCTCACCGCGCTCTCCGCGGTGAACCGTCTTGAAGTCACTCCGCCTCTCTCAAGGCCGCCAGCGGCGGCCTCCGGAAGAGCGACCGGTTGCCGGCGGACCCGATGAGGACAGCGAGCAGCGCGATCCCGACCCAGGCGAGGAGCAGAGGCAGCACGGGCAACCTGAACTCGAGATCGAAGAGGAACCGCACGAGTGCCCAGCCGGCGACACATGCGAGCAGCACGCCGGAGAGACCGGCGAGGGACCCGAGCGCGGCGTACTCGGTCAGCAGCACGGTCCGCACGGTCGCTTTCCGTGCTCCGAGCGTTCTGAGGAGAATCGCTTCGCGGGCGCGCTGGAACCGACCGGCGGAGATGGCGCCGGCCATGACGATGAGGCCGGCGGCGACGGCGAATATGGCCATGAACCGGATGGCGAGAGTGACACGGCCGACGATGTCCTCGAAGGTCTGTTGGACGAGTGAGAGATCGAGTGTGGAGACATTGGGCCAGGCGCGGGCGAGGTCGCGCTGAATCGTCGCCTTCAATGATGGATCGGGAACGCGCGCGAAGGTGACGAAAGTCTGAGGCGCATCGTCGATCGAGCCGGGCTCGAACACGACGAAGAAGTTGGTATCGAAGCGAGCCCAGTCGACGGAGCGGACACTGGTGATGACGCTCTCGATCTCGACGCCCTGGAAGTTCCATGTGATGCGATCGCCGAGCGAGAGGTCGAGGCTTTCCATCAGGCTTTCCTCGACGGACACGCGGACGGGCGAGTCCGTCGCGCGCACGGCGGTGAACCACTCGCCTTCGATCAGTCGTTCCGACGCGGTGAGGCTGTCGCGGTACGTGTGGCGGTACTCGCGGCGCACGGCCCATGGCTCGATGTCGCGGACCCGCGGGCCCGCCAGGATCTCGTTGGCGGACTGGTCATTGATGGAGGCAATGCGCGCCGGCACGAGAGCAACGAGGCCGGGTGTGACGCCCGCAATGCGTTCGAACGTGGCGACGACGGAGTCGCGCTGCTGCGGCTGGATGTCGAACGCGACGAGGTCGGGCGCGTCCTGTGCCCTGTCGAGCGCGAAGCGGTCGAGCAGATTCGACTGCACGATCCAGATCGTCGAGATGAGGAACACGCCGAAGCCCAGCGCGACAGTGACGGCGGTCGTCTGATTGGACGGGCGGAACAGTCCGCTGATGCCCTGTCGCACGGCGAAGCTGGCATGACGGGGGAAGAGTCGGCGGGCTCCGTGCATGAGGATCCAGGCGACACCGCGCAGGGCAATGGCGGCGGCGGCCAGACCGGCGGCGAATCCGAGGCCGGCTTCGGGCTCGGGCGCCTGCATGAGGCCGAGTGCGACGATGGACGCGCCGATCGCGAGCCATGTCGCGACGGCCCACGGGTCGATGCGCCGCTGAAGGGGTTCGACATCATGACGCAGCGCCTGGAGCGGCGGCACCGACCGGATCGCGAGCAGTGGCAGCAGAGCGAACAGCGTCGCGACCCAAACGCCGATACCGATGCCCGCGCCGATCTCTCGCCAGTAGATGCGGAACGGGACGGTGACAGGAATGGCTCCGCCGATCAGCGGCGGCAGTGCGGCCTGCGCGGCCACACCGATGATGGCGCCGGTCAGGGCGCCGGCGAGCCCGAGCAGCGCGCTCTGGAGCAGGTAGGCCACAAAGGCGGTGCGACGGGTCGCGCCGATGCAGCGCAGAACGGCGACCTGCG
>DATKCF010000100.1:0-14015 GCA_035513345.1 Longimicrobiales bacterium | reverse complement strand
GCGAGCAGTGCCTCGCCGAGGGCCTCGACCTGCCAGCGCCGAATACCGGGCACGGCCTCGAGTTCCGCGACGGATCGAGGTTCGGCGCGGGCGATGTCCTCGAGCTGCTGTCGAGGCATCAGGAATCCGCGGTCCATCCCGAGTTCCGTCGCGGCCGTATCGCGGACCGTCTTCAGGAGTTCGACGCGGGCCTCGAACTCGGGGTCGGGCGGCGGGCGGCCTGTACCCCGGCTGCGGGACGGCAATTCGGCGTCGGGCAGGGCGCGTGCGCGCTGAACGGCTTCGAAGAGGTCGCGGGCGTGCCGGAGCGTGGCGGCGTTGGTGTCGCCTGCGCGCAGTTCCTCGATCGAACGAGGCTGGCGGCGGGCGATCGACACGAGTTGTTCGTTGGACAGGACGCGGAACGGAGCGGTGTCGCGCTCTTGGGCCAGGCGGTCGCGCCAGTCGTAGAGTTCGCGGAGTGTAGCCATCTGGCGGGGGTTCAGGTCGCGCGTGTTTTTCAGCCGCAGGTAGCCCGTACCGTCGGGCCGGATGTCGAACTCGGCTTCGGCCCGGAGCGCGAACTCTTCCTGCGCCCAGTGCAAGCGGCCGGTGGCGGCCAGCGCGTCGTGCAGCCGGTCGCGAAGCGAGGGCAGGTATCGCGTGTCGTCGGCCGCGTACTCGATGAGTTCGGCGGGCAGTGGCCGCTGCGCCCAGTCCGCGCGCTGGTACTTCTTGTCCAGCTTCACGCCGACGTGCTTCTCGACCAGGCTGGCCAGGCCGATCGACGGCTCGCCCAGGAGTTGTGCCGCGAGCTTCGTATCGAACAGCTTGCTGACGCCGATGCCATGGTCGCGGGAGAGGAGCCGCAGATCGTAGTCCGCGTCGTGAAGCAGGATCTCGCGTGCCGGGTCATCGAAGACCGGCGCAAGCGCATGGATATCGACGGCGAGTGCGTCTACGACGAAGGTCAGGTCATGCGTTGAGAGCTGGACCACGCAAATGGTGTCCGCGTATCGATGGTAGCCCGCCGCTTCCGTGTCGACCGCCAGTGACGATTCCGATTCCAGCGCGCGGATCGTCGCGGCGAGTTCCTTGTCAGTCTCGATGTATCGCATTCTCGCCGTCTCGCGGCTGGTTTGCGTCCGCGTTCGGGGGTCCGTAGGATTCGCCTCTCACATGGATCCAGGTCCGGGCGATTCTCCCGTCAAGGTATCGGTTCGTGCGCTGCTCATTCAACCCGCTCGCAGGTAAAGGCTGACGTGGCGGCGGAGCGGGCACGTCTCATCATTGCGGACCGCGCACACACGTTGACGGCGGCCGTGGGGACACTTGCGCCGGTCGCGATCCTCGTGCGCGATGGCCACGTCGAGGCGATCGGCTCGCCCGCCGCGATCCGCGCCGGATCGCCGGGCGTCGCGGTCCTCGACCTCTCCGGTACGACCCTGACGCCCGGTCTGACCGACTCGCACATCCACCTGACGGAATGGGCGCTGGCCCGGCGCGACATCGATCTGTCGGCTGCCGACCGGCCGGAAGCGGTCGCGGCCGCGGTCGGCGCTCACCTCGTATCGGTCCGCGACGGCTGGGTCCGCGGCCGTGGCTGGAACCCGCACCACTGGGGCGGCGATCTGCCGGACCGCGTCGTGCTCGATCAGCACACCGGCAGCCGCCCGGTCGCGCTCCAGAGCCACGACATGCACGCGCTCTGGGTCAACGGGGAGGCGCTCCGGCTGGCCGGTATCGATGACGGAACGCCCGACCCGGCCGGCGGCCGCATCGTGCGCGACGCGGCCGGCCGCGCGACCGGCGTGCTGCTCGATTACGCCGCGCAACTCGTCACGTCCGTGCTGCCGCAACCGACGGAATCCGGAACGGCGGCCGCCGTCCTCGAGGCGCAGGCCATCCTGCACGCGTGGGGCATCACCGGCGTGCACACGCTGCCGGCCATCCACATCGCGGAGCCCGAGCCGTTCGGTCTGCTGGACCGGCTCAGGCGTGACCGGCAGCTCGCATTGCGCGTGCTGCAGCACATTCCCATCGAACGGCTCGATGCCGCGATTGCCGAAGGCATGAAAAGCGGCCAGGGCCACGACCTTGTGCGGGTCGGCGCGGTCAAGATGTTCCTCGATGGTGCGCTCGGCTCGCGTACGGCGTGGATGTGCGAGCCGTACGAGGGCACGGACTCGACCGGTATCCGCGTCCTCGAGCCGGCGGCATTCCACGAGAACGTCGAGCGCGCGGCCCGCGCCGGCATCGCGTCGGTCGTCCACGCCATAGGCGATGCAGCCGTCGACCTTGCCTTCCGCGTTCTGGGCGATCCATCGCTGCGCGTGCCTGCGATGGCGCACCGGATCGAGCACGTGCAGTGCTGTCCCGCGCATCGCATCGCCGATGCCGGCCTGCTCGGCGTCACGTGTTCGATGCAGCCGTCGCATCTGCGAACGGACTGGCGCATCGCGGACCGGTTCTGGGGCGCGGACCGGGCCAGCCGGACGTACGCGTTTCGTTCGCTGCTCATGGCTGGCGCCCGTCTGGTGTTCGGCTCCGATGCGCCGGTCGAGTCCGCCGATCCGCGACTCGGCCTGCACGCCGCTGTTACACGGACCGACGCGGACGGCAACCCGCCAGGCGGCTGGTTCTCGAGCGAAGCGCTTACTATCGAAGAAGCGCTGGCGGGGTATACGCGTCATCCGGCGGTCGCCGCGGGCTGGGGCGGCGGCTCGATCCGCAGGGGCGCGCCGGCAGACTTCGCCGCATGGCGGTCGGACCCGCTCGCAGTCGAGCCGAACGGCCTCCTCGACCTCGATTGTGTCGCCGCCATCGTGGATGGCGACATCGTTCATTCCGCGTGACGGACCGAGCGCCCGTCCGAGCGCGCCGATCGTACGGGAGCAGCGTTTGCAGACGAAGATCGTAGCTACGGTGGGACCTGCCACGGCACAGCGTGATCACGTTCACGCGCTGGCCGAACTGGGCGTGGACGTCATACGCATCAACTTCGCACATTCGACGCACGAAGGCGCCGAGTCCATTATCGAGTGGACGCGCGATGCGTCCGAATCGATGCACAAGCCGATGGCCGTCCTGGCCGATCTGGCCGGTCCGAAGATACGCATCGGCTCGCTGCCCGCTGTGCTGCAGCTCTCCGAGAAGTCGAGGGTCGTGCTGGCGCCCGAAACGCTGGCCGGCCCCGACGAGATCCCGACGACGTACGAGAACCTGGGTCGCGATGTCGTTCACGGCAGCCGCATCCTCATCGATGACGGGCTGATGGAACTGCGCGTCCGCGCCACGGATGGCGTCCGCGTCAGATGTGACGTAATCCGCGGTGGCACATTGCGACCGAACAAGGGCATCAATCTGCCCGGCATCGTGGTCAGCACGCCGGCCCTGACAGCAAAGGATGTGGCGGACCTCGAGTTCGCGCTCGACCATCAGGTCGACTACGTCGGTCTGTCGTTCGTGCAGCGGACCTCCGATGTCGAGGATCTCCGCAAGCGCGTTGGCGACCGCGCGCTCATCATCGCGAAGATCGAGAAGGACAGTGCGCTCGGCGAACTCGAATCGATCCTCGCCGCATCGGACGCGGTCATGGTCGCGCGCGGTGACCTCGGCGTTGAACTGCCGTTCGAACGCGTGCCGCTTGCACAGAAACGCATCGTGCGGCTTGCCAACCTGCACGGACGTCCCGTCATCACGGCAACACAGATGCTCGAGTCGATGATGGAGCACTCGCGGCCGACGCGCGCGGAAGCCAGCGACATCGCGAACGCCGTGTTCGATGGCACCGATGCCGTCATGCTGTCCGGTGAGACCGCCGCCGGCCGGTACCCGTTCCTTGCCGTCGACGCGATGGCCCGCATCATTGGCGAGATCGAGCGCGCACACGTCATGGATGAGGGGCCCCGCTACGATGTGCCGGACAGCCGTCACATCCGCGTTGGCGGGACCGCGACCCAGCACGCAATCGCCGCGGCCACGATCGAGGCCGCCCGCCGGCTCGGTGCGCCCGCCATCATCACACTGACGCGGTCCGGCTCGACAGCACGCCTGGTCTCCAGCTACCGCCCGCCCGTACCGATTGTCGGGGTCTCCAACATGCTGCGCACCTGGCGTCAGCTCGCCCTCTCCTGGGGCGTTCAGCCCGTCCTCTACCACGGTGACATCGGATACGACGCGATGCTCGACGCCGGCAGACAGTACATCCTCAGGAACCGGCTCGCGAAGAGCGGCCAGCGCATCGTCATCACCGCCGGCGTCCCGTTCCACGTCAGCGGTACCACCAACATGCTGCGCGTGGAGGAGCTTTGAACCTCCGGTTCCTGGGCACGGGAACGTCGTTCGGCATTCCCGTGATAGGGTGCGGCTGCGACGTGTGCACGTCGACGGACCCGCGCGACCGGCGAACCCGCCATGGCGCGCTGCTCGAGTTCGACGGCGGCAGGAACCTCCTGATCGACTCGCCACCCGAGTTGCGGCTGCAGCTCGTCGACGCCGGCGTGAGCGCAGTCGACGGCGTGTTCTTCACGCATGCCCACGCAGACCATGCCCACGGCATTGACGATCTGCGCGTGTTCTCCGCGCGTCGACGCGGACCGCTGCCCGCATGGGCCGACGACTCCAACGCCGACCGGCTCCGGCGCACGTTCCCCTACATCTTCGACACCGCATACCGACCGCCGGTCGGAACCACCAAGCCGGAGATCGATCTGCACGTGTTCGAGCCGGGCACGCCATTCGAGGTCGCGGGCGCGACACTGACTGCGTTCGCCCTGCCACATGGCGATATCACCGCGTTCGGGTTCCGCACGGGGTCGCTCGGGTACGTCACCGACGCCAAGCGCATCCCGCCCGAGGCGAGAGCGATCCTGGAAGGTGTCCGCGTCCTCGTCATCAACGCACTGTGGCACGGCAACCCCCACCCGACCCACTTCAACGTCGAGGAAGCGGTGGCCGCCGTACGCGACATCGCGCCCGAACGCGCGTACCTCACGCATCTCACGCATCGCGTCCGGCACGCCGAGCTGTCGAAGTCGCTGCCCGACGGCATCGAACCGGCCCACGACTCGCTGGTCGTGGCCATCGACGACACCTGAGAACCGCGAATCCCATGACCGCTCGCCTCACCATCGATTACAACAACATGCTCGCGCCGCAACTCGGTGGCCGGGGCATCCGCCCCGAGCGTCTCGACGAGATGGCCAGCCGTTTCAGCGACGTCCACGAAGCCATCGAGAAGCGCAGGCACAACGGAACTGCACCCGCGTTCTTCGAGCTGCCGGGCCAGCGCGAGTACGTGGATCGCATCCGCGAGTTCGCCGACGGCGTCGGACAGGCGTTCGACAGTGTCGTCGTACTCGGCATCGGCGGCTCGGCGCTCGGCACGATCGCCATGCAGCAGGCGCTGCTCAAGCCGTTCTGGAACGAGCTGAGCAACGAGCAGCGTGACTATTTCCCCCGCCTCTACGTGCTCGACAACATCGACCCATCAACGGTCGCGCCACTGCTCGGCCGCATCGATGTCCGGCGCGTGCTCTTCAACGTCGTCAGCAAGTCCGGCACGACCGCGGAGACGATGGCGCAGTTCCTCATTGCGAGGGACATGCTCATCAGGGAACTCGACGACGGCTACCGCACGCATTTCATCTTCACGACCGATCCGGAAAGCGGCGTGCTGCGGCGCCTGGCCGAACAGGAAGGGATCGCGGCGCTGGCCGTGCCGTCCGACGTCGGCGGCCGCTTCAGTGTCCTGTCCGCCGTCGGCCTGCTGCCGGCCGCGCTCGCCGGCATCGATGTCGATGCCGTCCTCTACGGCGCCCTCGCCATGGATGAACGCTGCCGCACGCCAGTACTCGCCGACAATCCGGCCGGCCTCTTCGCCGTGCTGCAGTATCTGGCCGACACGGAATCGGATGCGCCGATCCATGTCATGATGCCATACTCCGACCGTCTCCACGGCGTCGCCGACTGGTTCCGCCAGCTCTGGGCCGAGAGCCTCGGCAAACGGCACGACCGCTCCGGCAACGACGTGTTCCGCGGACCGACGCCCGTCAAGGCGCTCGGCGCGACCGACCAGCATTCCCAGGTTCAGCTCTACATGGAAGGACCGTTCGACAAGACCATCACACTTCTCTCGCCCGGTCCCGCTCCGTCGGATGTCGAGATTCCGCGGGGCTACCCGGACATCGATGCGCTCGCGTATCTCGGCGGCCATACGCTCGGCGAGCTGCTCGCGGCCGAACGCACCGCGACTGCCAGCGCACTCGCACGCGCTGGTCGCATGAACATGACCCTCGAGTTCGGCGAGGTCACCGCAGAATCCGTCGGCCAGGCATTCATGATGCTGCAGATCGCGACCATCTATGCCGGCGAACTGTATGACATCGATCCACTCGACCAGCCCGGCGTCGAACTCGGCAAGCAGTTGACCTACGGCCTCATGGGCCGCAAGGGTCACGACGCGCCGGCCGCCTTGTTGCCCGATCCGCGCTTCGTCTGCGGATGATCGAACCGGCCGGGAACGCGGCGCGCGTGAACGCCGATCGAGAGATCGCCGACCTGTTGAAGCACCTGGCGCGCGATGTCGCACACGAACTGCGCGGACCCGTCCAGTCCGTCGTCGTCAACCTCGAGGTGCTCCGGCGCCGCGCGGCAAAGGGCGAGCTTGCCGATGTCGAGAACCGCGCCGCCATCGTCGAGGAAGAGGTTCGCCGACTCCACAGCCTGGCCGATGCGTTCGTCGGGCTCGTGCACGAGCCGGCGGACGCGCCGACCATCATGTCCGCCGCAGCCATGCTCGCTGTCGCCGCGCCGCTCGTGCATGTGATCGCGAAAGCCAGACACGTCACAATCGATCGCCGCGATCCGCCGCCCGACACTCTCGTACGCGTCCGCCCCGAGCCGGCCGCACTCGCCATTGTGCGTCTGGTCTTCGCGCTCTGCGAGAACGCCGGCGAACGGGCCACACTCGTCATTGCAGGCGACACCGGGCCCGATACGTTCACGGTGACCTTCGAACTGCGGCCGGCCGGCGACGCTGACGGCGATTCGGTGACCGCCATGGTGAGCGAGAGTGCGGCTGCCGCTCTGCCTGCCGCGAACGCCTGGCTGCTGCTGGCTGGTGGTACCGCCACCCTCGATCCGGCGTCCAGCGACGGTCGCGCGAGAGTCCGGGTGACGCTGCCCCGCGCGACTTGACCCCGCCTTCGCCGCCAACCTACCTTGCGTCCTGGTGACGCTGCCCCGCACGACTTGACCCCGCCTTCTCCCCCAACCTACCTTGAACGCGGGAGAGGACTGCGAAGTGCAGGTATATCGGACACTTACGAGAACCAATGACACCTCCCAAACTGCTCATCGCAGACGACGAGAAGAATATCTCCGAGGGGCTCCGGATGATCCTTGAGGAGGAAGGCTACGAGACCGAGACAGCGACCGACGGCGATGCCGCGTGGGAGCTCGTCAAGACGGGTGAATTCGGCCTCGTGCTCGCCGATCTGCGCATGCCCGGCCTGGATGGCCTCGAACTGTTCGCGCGCATGCGCGCCGCCAGCATCGACACCGAGATCATTGTCATCACCGGCGACAACACCGCCGCGCCCGCTGTCGAGGCCATGCGCAACGGCGCGTATGACTACATGACCAAGCCGCTCGAAGTCGAACGCCTCAAGGCGCTGATCCCGAAAGCGCTCGACAAGTACGACGTCAAGACCGCGAACAAACGACTGCAGAAGCGGCTCGAGAGCCTGACCCGCTACGGTGACATGGTCGGGCAGTCCGACGAGATCCGGAAGGTCTGGGACATCATCGAGGCGGTCGCGCCATCGAACGCGTCCGTCCTGATCATCGGCGAGAGCGGCACCGGCAAGGAACTGGTCGCGCGGGCCGTTCACCAGAAGTCGTCGCGAAGGAAAGGTCCGTTCGTCCCGCTCAACTGCGGCGCGTTCCCGCGCGAGATCCTCGAGAACGAACTGTTCGGCCACGAGAAGGGCGCGTTCACCGGCGCCATCTCGGAAAAGCCGGGCGCATTCGAGCAGGCGGATGGCGGTACGCTGTTTCTCGACGAAGTCGCCGAGATGGAGCCGGACATCCAGGTCAAGCTGCTGCGCGCGCTCGAAGGCCGCGCGTTCCGCAGGCTCGGCGGGAAGAAGGAAGTCTCGGTCGACATCCGCGTGATCTCGGCAACCAACCGTGACCTCGCCAGGGCCCTCAAGGACGGCGTTCTCCGCGAAGACCTCTACCACCGGCTTGCCGTCGTGCCCGTCGTGATTCCGCCGCTGCGCGACCGTGCGGGCGATATCCTCCTGCTGGCAGAGACGTTCCTGCGATCGGCCGCGGAGGATCTCGACAAGAAGGTCGAGCGCTTCAACGACTCGGCGACCGAGTACATGGAAACGTACCGCTGGCCCGGCAATGTCCGTGAGCTGAAGAACGCGATCGAGCGCGCGGTCATCCTGGCCAAGGGCCCCGAGATCGACGCGGCCGAACTGCGGCCCCGCCACCTGTCTCTCGATGAAGCCGAGGTGCGTGTGCCCGTCGGCACCACACTCGAGGATTCGGAGCGACTCGTCGCGCTCAAGACGTTCGCGTTCACCGGTGGCGACCATGGCAAGACGGCCCGGATTCTCGGCATCGAGGAGGGCACGCTGCGGATGCGACTGCAACACTGGCTCGGCCAGCCCGAGCCAGTGGTCTGATGTGTGCGTGACGGAACACGCAACGTTCACTTCCGTGGCATCGCCACGGCGCAACATGAAGGAGACCCGATGAACCACGAAACCGGCCCGTATATCGTGATCGAACGCCGCGGCGGCGGTACCGGCGCATTCATTGTCGGCGCCCTCGCCGGCGCTGCTGTCGCGTTGCTGCTCGCGCCGCGAACTGGCGAGGAGACCCGTGCCGAACTGCTCGACGGCGTGCAGAAGTTGCGTGACCGCGCGGAGGACACCGTCCGCAATGTGCAGGACGCCGTCTCGCAGACGCTCGACCACGTCAAGGGCGATGTGAACGACCGGATCGGCGCCGCGCGTGACGCCTTCGAGGCCGGCCGTCAGACCGCACGTGACACCCGCGAGGACATGGAGCGCCGCGTCAAGGAAACGCGTGAGCGCGTTCGCGCCGGCCTCGAAGCCGCCAAACAGCCGCCCGCAACGGCTGACGGTGACTCCTCGAACGGCGGCGAACTCGGCGTTTGAGCCCTGACCCAGCGGCGACCCGGGACAATCCGCACCCGGGCGCCGCCGGCCTGCGCGCCTTCGCCTCCGAGCTCGGTGCGCTGACTGGTCAGCTCTACCACAAGGCCGCACAGGACAACATCTTCTTCCTGGCCGGCGCGATCGCGTTCAACATCATCGTCGCGATCGTGCCGCTCATCCTCGCCACTGTCGGCATTGCAGGCCTGCTGCTCCAATCCCGGTTCGGCGCGAGCGCGTCCGATCAGATCATGCGATTCGTCATGCAGGCATTGCCGCCACTCAGTGAGTCCATCATCATCACCGTACGTGACGCCCTCAATGCCATCATTGAGGGCGCTTCCGGATTCGTCGGCGTCGGTGCCCTGTTCCTCATCTGGATCGCGACTCGCCTCGTCGGAACGCTTCGGGCCGCGCTCCGCGAGATCTTCGACCTCCAGGAGGACCGCGGCATCATCCTCGGCAAGCTGTTCGACATGGGAATGGTCATAGCCGCCGGTACCCTGCTTGCCATCAATGTCGGCGGTACCATCATCATTCAGCTCGTCAGCCGCTACGGCCGCACCCTGCTCGACCTCGATCCCCAGCGGTTCGAGGGGTTCGACCGCATCCTCCTCAGTGCACTCGCGCTCGGATCCATCTGGTTCATGTTCGTCCTCGTATACCGCTACCTCCCGTCCCGCCGCATTCAGTGGAGAATCGCAATGATCTCCGCGACATTCGCAGCCGCGCTGTTCGAGATCATGAAGTACGCCTTCGGCTGGTATGTGCGGAACCTGGCCGTCTACAGCTCGACATACGGCACCTTCGCGACGTTGTTCATCTTCCTGCTCTGGATCTACTACGTGTCCGTCGCTTTCGTGCTTGGTGGTGAGATCGGGCAGGTCTGGGCTTTGAGGAGGATACGCAAGAGGCAGAAGGAACGGTTGCACTGAGGACTTGTGTGGGGGGCGGGGGTGGCATACCTGCCGCTTGGCTGCTTGGCTGCTTGGCTGCTTGGCTGCTTGCCCGGTCCGCGTCCGTGCCCGTTACATGAACCCTCCGTGCCGTGTCGTGGGAAAGGGGCGGGGGCGGGGAGACGGAGAGGGGTCGGACGATGGAGGCGGAGTAGTTAGGGTTTGGGGAGGGGGATCGGGGGGTACGGACCGGGTAGATCGGTAACAGATCAGACCGGCCTGCAGGCGGTCGAATCCCCACCGCCCGCCGCGCGGACCCCGATCCGGGGATTTGACCGGCCCAGGCGCTGTCGAATCCCCACCGGCCGCCGCGCCGAGCCTGATCCGGGGATTTGACCGGCCCACGCGCTGTCGAATCCCCACCGGCCGCCGCGCGGAGCCTGATCCGGGGATTTCACCGGCCCACGCGCTGTCGACGGGAACGGATCGGGACCGAAATACACTCCCCGATCCCTCTCCCCAAACCCTCCGCCTCCATCGTCCGACCCCTCTCCGTCTCCGGGCCCGGGTGGTGTCATATTGCCCCCGATCCGTTCCCGTCAACGCTCCGCCTCAGCCTCTGACCCTTGTCCCTCTCCCTCAACGCGCCCCCGCCCCGCTTGCACTGCGGGGGGCGGGGTTGGCCTGCGGGGGGCGTTCATAGGGTCACATGAGCGGATCAGGCGGGTCAGGGCGCCGGCAACTCGGTGCAGCGTGGTGCGCGCGGTCTCGATGTCGGATTCCAGCAGAACGCCACGGTCGACGAAGTTGTCGAGCACTGCGGCGGCTTCCGTCGCGGACCGTCGCGCCATCCGGTAGAACCTTGCCTTCTCCGCCGGCTTGAACTCACCCGCGCCCTCCGCCGTGTTCAGCGAGATCGACAGCGATGCGCGTCGAACCTGATCGCGATGCTCAGCATGCCCGCGTGACACACGCTTCAGGAGCATCTCCGTTTCCCGCGCAAACACACGGGCCAGCTTGTACGCGTCCAGTCGATCCTGATCGAACTGGACGAAGCGTCCGGTATCCATCCGCAATGAATGCTGCCGCCGTCGGGGCAGATCCATAGCCATTCAGGCCAATCCGACGCCCTCGCCGCCCGTTCCTCCCCGATCCCCCTCCCCAAACCCTCCGCCTCCATCGTCCGACCCCTCTCCGTCTCCCCGCCCCCACCCCTCTCCCGCAGTGCAAGCGGGGCAGGGGCCGGTTGAGCGGAGAACGCAGAAGGCCGAGGCGGAGCCGCGTTGACGGGATCGGCAACGCACACCCACAGAGCAGCCCAGAGAAAGGCGCCGGCCCCGAGCCGCCCCCCAACCATCCATTCCAACCCGAGCCGGCACGGGCCGCCGGCCACGCTCGTGTCCGCTGGGCCGTTCCCCGGTCGCCCCCGGCGCAGTCATATGCCGAGCGGGGCGTGACGCCGCCGGTCACATCGGTCATCTTTCCGGGGCCATGGCCCTCCTTTCCTGTCAGAACCTACGCATCGCCTTCGGCGGGCGTCCCCTCATGGACGACGCGTCCCTCCAGATCGAAGGGGGCGAACGCATCGGCCTGGTGGGCCGCAACGGCGAGGGCAAGTCCACGCTCCTGAAGATCCTGTCGGGCGCGCTGCACGCCGACGCCGGCGAGGTCGTGGGGGATTCCGCAGTACGGGTCGCGCTGCTGACCCAGGAGGTCCCCGAGGAGCTTCGCGACACCAAGCTTACCGTGGAGGGCGTCATGGCTGCGGGGGTTGCCGGCCACAACGACCCGCACCACACGGTGCAGCGGCTCTGTTCGCTGCTTCAGGTGGACGCGGATCACCCCTTCACCGCCCTCTCCGGCGGGCAGAAGCGCCTCGCCCTCCTGGGGCGCGCCCTCGCGGCGGAGCCCGACCTCCTGCTGCTCGACGAGCCCACCAACCACCTGGACCTGGAGAGCATCGAGTGGCTCGAGGGCTTCCTGCTCCGCAGGACCGGTAGCCTCCTCTTCGTCACCCACGACCGGGCGTTCCTCGAGCGCCTGGCCACGCGCATCGTCGAACTGGACCGGGGCCGGCTCACGTCCTGGGCCTGCGACTATCCCACGTATCTCCGCCGCAAGGACGACCTCCTGTCCGCGGAAGAGAAGGAGTGGGCCCAGCAGGACAAGAAGCTGGCCGCCGAGGAGGCGTGGATCCGCCGGGGCATCAAGGCCCGCAGGACCCGGAACGAGGGGCGCGTGCGAGCCCTGAAGGCGCTGCGGGCCGGACGGGCCCAACGCCGGGACCGCGTGGGCCAGGTGAAGATGACCATCCAGCAAGCCGAGAGGTCCGGCGCCAGGGTCATCGCCGCCAGGCACGTGGACTACGCCTGGGGCGACCAGGTCATCCTCAAGGACTTCTCCACCTCCCTGCTTCGCGGCGACAAGGTGGGGATCATCGGCCCAAACGGGTGCGGCAAGACCACGCTGCTAAGCCTGCTCCTGGGCAAGCTCCGACCCGACGCCGGCGACGTGGTCCACGGCATGGCGCTCAAGGTGAGCTACTTCGACCAGCATCGCGTCCAGCTCGACGAGGCGCGGACCGTGGAGGACAGCGTTGGCCACGGAAGCGACTTCGTCGTCATCGACGGCGAGCGGAGGCACATCTTTTCGTACCTGGAGGACTTCCTGTTCTCGCCGGAACGTGCCCGTCAGCCGGTGTCCGCGCTGTCGGGGGGAGAGCGGAACCGCCTGCTCCTGGCCCGGCTCTTCACCCAGCCCGCCAACGTGCTGGTGCTGGACGAGCCCACCAACGACCTCGACGCTGAGACGCTGGAGCTCCTGGAAGCGCGCCTGATGGACTTCGGCGGCACGGTGCTCGTCGTGAGCCACGACCGGCAGTTCCTGGACGACTTGTGCACCAGCACCCTGGTCTTCGAGGGCGGCGGGCGGGTGAAGGAGTACGTTGGTGGCTATTCGGACTGGAAGCGGGTGGTGGCGTCCCGGCCCGAGGCCAATCGGCCGGCGGCCCGGAATCCCCGGAGCGCACCCCCGGGGCCCTCGACGTCGGCAAACGAGGCGTCCACAACCGCGGCGTCCGCGAAGCCCGGGAAGCTCACGTGGGCGGAGAAGAAGGAGTGGGATAGCCTTCCCGGCCGCATCGAGGCGATGGAGGCGGAGCTGAACGCCCTCCACGAGCGCTTGGGTGCCCCCGGCTTCTATCGAGGCGACGCCGACGCGATTCGCGAGGTCACCGAGCGATCCCACGCGCTGCCCCACGAGATCGAGACGGCGTACGCGCGCTGGGCGGAGCTGGACGAGCGGGCGTAGGGGCCACGCGCTCCTCCTTCACCCCATACGGTGCAACGGCCTGACGGCGACCCTCATCCAGCCCTCGGACAACAGATCCCCGCGCTCCCCGGGCACGACGTTGCCCCGCCCGCGGTGGGCGTTCAGCGGGTCACATGAGCGGATCAGGCGCGTCAGGGCGCCGGCAATGCGGTGCAGCGTGGTGCGCGCGGTCTCGATGTCGGATTCCAGCAGCACGCCGCGGTCCACGAAGTTGTCGAGCACAGCGGCGGCTTCCGTCGCGGACCGCCGCGCCATCCGGTAGAACCTCGCCTTCTCGGCCGGCTTGAACTCACCCGCGCCTTCCGCCGTGTTCAGCGAGATCGACAGCGATGCCCGTCGAACCTGATCGAACTGGACGAAGCGTCCGGTATCCATGCGCCAGGAATGCTGCCGCCCACCGGCCACATCCATAGCCATTGAGGCCAATCCGTCGCCCTCGCCCCCCCGCCACCCCCCGGATCCCCCTCCCCAAACGCTCTTATGAGAAGGTATGTCAAGGGGGGCAACGTGGTGCCCGGGGAGCGAGGGGGATCTGTTGTCCGATGTGCCACCCTCTTATCCGCACTCTGATCGGCGTGGACGCCGGGTGCATGCTGGGGTCCGGTGTCGTGCGGCG
>DATKCF010000099.1:0-5414 GCA_035513345.1 Longimicrobiales bacterium | reverse complement strand
GCCTCGGCGGACCGCGCCGCATGTCGAAAGACTGGCGGATCTAGTAGATCTGCTGGGTCCTGGCGACGACGGTCTTCGGTGGAGTGACGCCTGCGGCGATCATCACCTCACGAACTGCGGCCTCTGTCTCTGGTGAAGGCTTGAAGTTCCCGAACCTGTAGCCGATGGCGATGGCCAGCGGCGTCCATCCGAACCTGTTATCCCGATTCCACAGCTCGATCCTGGCTCCTTTCGACGCGAGGAACTTCACGACCTCCGGGAGGTTCTTGTAGGCTGCGCCGTGCACGGCGGTTTCACCGTTGGCGTCGACAGCATTGATGTCGGCGCCAAGCTCCAGCGCCACCTGCACGGCTTCCAGGACTTCGGTCTCCGTTCCGGCGTCCTCGCCCGGCGAGCGCGTCGCGAGTCCGGCTGCGACCATCAGAGGCGTGCTGTTGTCCGCGTTCGGCAGCAACGGATCGGCGCCGAGCGCGGCGAGTGTCTTCATCAGTTCGGCGTCGGACGTGAGAGCGGCCAACAGGAAGGGGGTCGCGCCGAGCTCGTTCAGGCGCGTATTGTTCAGATTCGCTCGCCGGGTCATTCGCGCGTTGACGTTTGCCCCACGCGCGACGAGCTTCCTGACGAGATCGAGGCTGCTCATCGCTCCCGAGCCTTCGGGAGCGGGATCGTTATCGCCCACGCCCGGTTTGCGGGCGGCCGTAATCGCGTGGAGGATCGTGTATCCAGTCAGATCTGCATTCGGGTTCGCACCGGCGTCCAGCAGGTGGGCCGCCAGCTCGAAATGCGCGTTCATGACCGCCAGCAGGAGGGCGCTCGCACCCCCCGGAGGCAGTCGCCCGCCATAGCCCCGCCCGCGGCCTGATGCGACCGGAACGGTATCATTAGCGTCGGCGCCGGCCTCCAGCAGAACCTGAACCACGCTGAGGCGACCCTCGCGCACTGCGAACAGGAGAGGCGTGAACCCGGACGGCAGGCGCGTCCGGAGGTCCGCACCGGCGCCGATGAGCTCTCGCACGACGTCCGCGTGGCCTTCCGCCGCCGCCCACATGAGCGCCGTCTGTCCGCGGTAGTCATCGCCGGTGTCAACCGCCGCGCCGCGCGTCAGGAGCGCCTTCACGGGACTGAGCCTGCCGGTCCGCGCCGCCGTCATCAGCGGGGTTTCCCCGCCAGGCAGCGGCCAGTTCGGGTCCGCCCCCGCCTTCAGCAGCAGCTCGACAATCTCTCCGTTGCCGTTCGTGCAGGCCAGTGAGAGTGGAGTCACGCCGTAGCGGTTCGCAGCCCCCGCGTCGGCACCGGCACCCAGTAGCAGTTCCGCCATTTCGCGATCGTCGTGGTAGGTCGCCCAGTGCAGTGCGGTCATCCCGTCCACCTGCGCGGCATCCACACCGACGCCTTCCTTCAGGAGTGCGCGAACGGCCGCGCGTTCCAGCCTTTCCACCGCGTCCGCCAGCGGCGCACCCAACCCGGCCCGCCCCGGAATCGCCGAATGGGTCAGGCCCGGGCCCGCCGAATGGACCGGCTCCCGGCCTGTCGATTGGGCGCCGTGCAGACCGGCCGCCGACAGCAGCAGAACCATCGCGTATATGCCGAACGGCTTTCGAGAGCGCATCCTAGTCCACTCCACAGGCGCTTCACGCCCCAACCTGGCATCCAGGCGCAGCCTCAGAGAGAGAGCAACTCATCGATCTTGCCCGTACTGTCAGCAAAGGCGTCCATGCGGACACCCACCTTCTCGAGCAGCGTCAGGTGAAGATTGGCCAGCGGTGTCGGTTCCGCGTACCGGATGTGACGCGCCCCCTTGAGCCTGCCCGCGCCCCCGCCGGCGACGAGGGTCGGCAGGTTCACGTGGTCGTGCACGTTGGGGTCGCCCATTCCGCTGCCGTAGAGGTAGAGCACGTGGTCCAGCAGGGACCCGTGTCCTTCCGGGATCGCCCTCAGCTTCTCGAGGAAGTACGCGAAGAGCGACACGTGAAAGGCGTTGATCTTCGCCATTCTGGCAACCTTGTCCGGATCGTTCCCGTGGTGCGTGAGCGGGTGGTGTGGATCGGGCACCCCGATCTCGGGATACGTCCGGTTGCTCGTTTCGCGCGCGAGCTGAAACGTGATGACCCTGGTGACATCGCCCTGCAGCGCCAATACCTGCAGATCGAACATCAACCGTGCGTGCTCGGCATAAGCAGCCGGTACGCCGGGCGGGCGATCGAGGTCCGCCAGGGGCTGATCCGCTGCCGCTCCCTCGGCCTTCTGCACGCGGCGCTCGACCTCGCGCACCGTGTCGAGGTAATGGTCGACCCGCGTGCGATCCTCCGGTCCGAGCTTCGTCTGCAGCCGCATGACATCGTCGCGGACCCAATCGAGGAGACTGGCCTTCCGGCGCAGGGCGGCACGCCGCTCGGCCGCGCTTCCGCCGTCGCCGAACAGGCGCTCGAAGACGATGCGCGGATGGGCTTCGGCTGGAAGCGGCGTCGTCGGCGACGACCACGAGAGGTTGTTCTGATAGACGCAGGCGTAGCCGTTGTCGCACTGCCCGACGGTCTGGAGCAAATCCATCGATAGCTCGAGCGATGGCAGCAGCGTGTCGCGGCCGATCTGCTGCGCCGCGATTTGGTCGACCGTTGTCCCAAGATAGTAGTCGCTGCTCTCGGTCCACTTCGCCTTCGCCGCGGAGAGGAAGGCGGCGTTGGAGGTGGCGTGCGTCCCAGGGTAGGCGTTCTTCAGCTCCAGGTTCGTGATCACCGTGAGGTGATCCATCACCGGGCGCAGCGACTCGAGGGCGGGAGAGAGCTCGACCAGCCGGCCCTCGCCTGGAGGCGTCCATCGGGCGATGTCGCATCCCATCGGCATGTAGACGAAGCCGAGACGACGGACCGGGTCGGCCGCCGTTCCGGCGAGCGCAGTCATCGACGGGATCATGGCGTCGAGCAACGGGAGCGCCACCGTCGCGCCCATTCCCCGCAGAAACGTCCGGCGCGGCAATGCCTTCTTGGTGATGATCATTCCGACGTCCTCATCTGAAACGGTTGGCTTTTCACGACACCCAGGATGAGCGAAGAGAGGCGGAAATCCCGTGCGCCCGCCTCCCGTACGATCCTGCGGATCTCCGGGGCATCATAGGACTCCACGCCTCGCCCCAGCGCGTAGATGAGCAGCTTCTCGGTCAGCGTGCCGATGAATATCTCCGGCCGCTTCAGCAGGGCCTCTTCGAGTCCGGCGACAGCGCTGAACTCGCTGCCGTCCGGAAGGCCGCCGGAAGCATCGACGGGAAGTCCGCCTTCCACTGCTCGCAGCCGGCCGATCGCATCGAACGTCTCGAGAGACAGTCCGATCGGATCCATGAGGTTGTGGCACGCCGCGCATGTCCGGTTCGCCCGGTGCTCCGCCAGCCGCTGGCGAACCGACAGGGCGCCATCGACCGTCGCGTCCTTCAGATCCGGTACGTCCGGCAGTGGAGGCGGTGGAGCGACCCCGAGGAAGTTGTCAAGAATCCACTTGCCGCGGATGACCGGCGACGTCCGCGTGGCATACGACGTCACCGTCAGAATGCTCGCGTGACGCAGCAGCCCGCCTCGCCCGCTGTCATCCTCCCGGGTGACGCGCTGAAACCGGCTGCCGTATACGTGCGGGATGCCGTAGTGCCGGGCCAGCCGCTCGTTCACGAACGTGTAATCGGCACTCAGCAGGTCAAGCGCGCTGCGATCTTCACGCAGGATGCTCTCGAAAAAGAGCTCCGTCTCCTGCCGGAACGCCTCGCGCAGATTGTGGTCGAAGTCCGGAAAGAGACGCATGTCTGGCGTGCTCGACTCGAGACTGCGCAGGTGCAGCCACTGCGAGGCGAAATTGTTTACCAGCGCCTGCGAACGGGGGTCCGCCAGCATCCTGCGCACCTGTCGGTCGATGGTTGCGGGCTCGTGGAGGGCTCCAGCTACGGCGAGGTCGAGCAGCTCGTCATCCGGAATGCTGCTCCACAGGAAGAACGACAGACGGGACGCCAGCTCGATGTCGCTGATGCGGTAGGCGGCGCCCGGAGGAAGGCCGGTGGGCTCCTGCTCGACGCGGAAAAGGAAGTGAGGGCTCACGAGCACGCCCGCGAGCGCCATCTCGATTCCGGCATCGAAGTCCCCGTTTGCCCGCGCGCTGCGGTAGAGCGCCATGGGACCGCGGAGATCTTCATCCGTCACGGGACGCCGATAAGCCCGCCGCATCAGCGCGGCCAGGATCTGCCTCGCGGAGCTTTCTTCCTGGTCAGCGTGCGAGGGTCGCGACAGGAAAATGCGGCGGCGGCTCGGCGTATCCCCGGCACCGGTCGGGGCGTACGGACCGATGATGGAGAGCGAGTAGATTGCCGGCTGGACGCGTGGGTGCCGGTACGAATTGAAGCGCGCGCGGTAGGGCTGCCGCGCAGTCTCCAGCAGCGCCGAGGGCTTCTTCGGGAATGCCACGCCGACCGCGCGCGGACCGGCCCGCACCGGAACACGCACCTTGAGATGCTGATCGACACGGTCGTGCGACTGCCGGCTCTCGTCGAGGACCCCTGGCTGCGGCGGTCGCACCGTGAACACTTGTACGCGCTCGCCATCGAGCAACAGCTCGAGATCGTGCGGCACGCTCAGCCCTTCAACGTGCTCGTCGCGATCGCGCGTCAGCCGGACCTGGATCTCGTACTCGCCGTCCAGCGGAAAGGTATACCGTACCACCGCACCGCCACGGGTGCCGACGGGGAGCCCTTGGACGTGCTCCTCCTGCGTGAGGTCGGCCGGGATGCGGATGGTCGCGCCGCCTGGCGAACGCGTGGGCAGTCCGACCGCCACCCGGCTGATCTTTTCCGCGGCTGAGACGTAGCTGTCCAGGCGCGTCGGCGACAGGTCGCCGACCGCCACGTTGTCGAAACCATAACCGGGCTCGTCGGCCGGTAGGAGCGCTGCCACATCGACTGCGACTGAGAGGAGATCGCGGATGGCGTGCTGGTATTCGGTGCGGGTCAGCCGCCGGATGCCTGCCGTCCGGCCGGGATTCGGATTGGCGGCGGCCGCGCGGTCGAGCGATGTTTCGAGGTAGGAAATTAGCCGGTCGTATTCGCCCTCAGCAGGCCGTGGGGTGTCCCCGGTCTGTGGCGGCATCGCGCGAACGCGCAGCTTGCGGACGACTTTTTCCCACGTCTCGGGGCGCTTGCCGACGTCGGTGACATCGACTCCGTCGAACGTCAGATCGCCGGCGAAGTCGATGTCGTTGTGGCAGTTGAGGCAGTAGCGATCGACCACCGCGCGCGGCGAGGCGCCGGGCGATGCGGCAGTACTCTGTCGGGCGCGCTCTCCGCCGCCGGCCGGCCGGCCGGCGGCGTTCTGCCCTCCCCCGGACGCGCCGACGTAGCCCACAGCCGCCGAGACGATCGCCAGCGCGCCAAACGTTGTGAGGAC
>DATKCF010000098.1:0-2428 GCA_035513345.1 Longimicrobiales bacterium | reverse complement strand
CTCTATCGCCTGCAGATCGCTGGCGCGGAGCAGTTCTCACTCGAGGCCCGCCAGAACCGGATGCGCCCGCTCGTCGTCCGTTCGCCGCGCGGCACCATCTACGACCGCCAGGGCCGCATCGTTGCCCAGAGCATTGTCGGTTACGGCGTGCAGCTCATGCCTGCCGATCCGGATACGTTGCGCGCACAGATCGGTCGCCTGCGGCCGATCCTCGGCCTGACGGACGCTGACACCGCCGTCGCGTTCCGTCGGTACCGGCGTGCGCCGCACCTTCCTATGGAAGTGCTGCGCGACGCCGATCCCGACGCCGTGGCCCGCCTCGAGGAACGGCGCTTCGAGTTCCCGGAAGTGCTCGTGCAGGAATACCCGAAGCGTCACTACCCGGCGGGCGAGGCTGTGGCACACATCGTCGGTTACGTGTCGGAGATCAGCGAGGAGGAACTCGCGCTGCCCGAGTACGAGGGCTACAAGGCGGGCCGCTGGATCGGCAAGGGCGGCCTCGAAAAGCAGTACGAGAAGCGGCTCGGTGGCGAACCCGGTGTGCGGTATCTCGAAATCGACGCGCGCGGCGCGATCCAGCGCTGGCTGCCCGACGATCTCGGCCAGCGTTCCGTTCCCGGCGAAGACCTGCACCTGTACCTGGATCTGGACCTCCAGGAATACATCGCGCACATCTTCCCGAAGGAGTACAACGGCGCGATCATCGCCCTCGACCCGAAGACGGGCGGCATCCTCGCCTATTACAGCCATCCGACCTTTGATCCGAACGAATTCATTGGCGGCATTCCGGCGGTGCTCTGGGACTCGTTGAACACGGATCCGCGCATTCCGCTGCTCGACCGGGTCGGCAACGCGGGGCAGCCGGCCGCTTCGACGTTCAAGCTGGCTGTCGCGGGAATGGCGTTGGATCTGGGGATCCTGTCGCCGGAGGAGTTCATGCCGCTCCCATGCCGTGGCGGGCTCTCCTACGGCGGCCGCTACCGTCGGTGCTGGTTCACGCCTGGCCACGGCAGCCTGAATCTGGTCGGCGCGATCCTGAACTCGTGCAACGTCTACTTCTATCAGGTCGGACTGCGGATCGGGCTCGAACGGTTCCTCGAGACGGGCCGGCGGCTGGGCCTGTCAGATCGCACCGGCGTCGACCTGCCGTCGGAATACGATCCGATCTTCCCCGATCCGGACTACTGGGAACGCCTATGGGGTTACAAGCCGAAAGAGGGCGAGGTGCTGTCGCTGTCGATCGGCCAGGGTCCGATGACGATGACCGCGCTCAAACTGGCGCAGGTGTATGCGTCCCTGGTCACGCCCGACGGACGCGTTCCCGCGCCTCGTTTCGCCACCGATCCCGGCGCGCCGGCCGACACGTTCCATCTCGATCTGGACCGCCGCGAGGTCTGGTACCTCGAAGCCGGCATGCGGCGCGTCATGGGTCCCGGCGGCACGGCCCGGCTCAGTCGACTGCGGGACTGGGACTTCATCGGCAAGACCGGGACGGCCGAGAATCCCGCGGGCCCGGATCACGGGTGGTTCGTCGGCGCGGGTGGTCCGAAGGGTGGTGAATCCGAGATCGCCGTAACCATGTTCCTCGAGTACGCCGTGCACGGCTACATCCCATCCGGATACGTGGCCGAAGCCATCAACTTCTACCTCGACCGGAAGTACAGCCGCCCGTTCCAGGGTTGGGCCACACCGCGTCATCGGCTGCCGCGCGGACTGCGCATCAACTGGGACTGGACCGTGCCGATCGAAGATCCGCCGATGCCGCTGTCGCGCTTGCCAGCACCGGTCGATCCGGCCCAGCCGCCGGCCGTCGAGCCTGACACCGCACAAGCACGCCCGAACGGCGGTCCTGCCGCGGACTCGTGACTCGCCGCAGGCTCAGCGTCTGCGTTGTCGCCATGAACGAAGCCGACCGCATCGGCGAGTGCCTGCGGTCGGCCGAATTCGCCGATGAGTGGATCGTCGTCGACAGCCATTCCACGGATGCCACGCGGGAGATCGCGGCGGCGTTCGGCGCGCGCGTCATCGAGCGCGACTGGGCCGGCTGGGTCGAGCAGAAGAACTTCGCCGTCGAGCAGGCCAGTCACGAATGGGTGCTTTGCCTGGACGCCGACGAACGGCTGTCACCGGCACTGCGCCGCTCCATCGAGGCCGCTCTCGAACGCGACGACGACACCGCAGGCTTCGAGTTCGCCCGGCTCACCCGCTACATGGGCCGATGGATCCGCCATGGCGGCTGGTACCCCGACCGGAAACTCCGACTGTTCCGCCGATCGAGCGGCCGGTTCGAAGGCCGCAACCCTCACGACCGCGTCCGCGTCAACGGCCGTGTGGAACGGCTTGCGGGCGACATCCTGCACGACCCCTTCCGGTCCCTTTCCGACCACATCCGGACGATCGACCGCTATACGACCGTGGCCGCCGAGGA
>DATKCF010000097.1:0-42107 GCA_035513345.1 Longimicrobiales bacterium | reverse complement strand
TCAACGTCCGTCAGCCGGTGCTTCGACTGGTCCAGGAACGCCAGCACCGCCTCCGTCGCTGAACCGCCGAAAAACGTGCGGACCAGATGCTGCATCTCCGAACGCATCGCCCGCTCCCGCGACACCGTCGGGAAGTACACGTTGCGGTTGCCTTCCTGCCGGTGCCGCAGGTGTCCCTTCCGTTCCAGGATCGCGAGCGTCACCCGCACCGAGTCGTACGCATCCGGCTCACCCAGCTGCGCTACGACATCCGCCGTCGTGGCTTCGCCGATCTCGTAGATCGCGTCCATGATCTGGCGTTCTCGCCTGCTGAACCGGTTGCGCAAAGGCCGACCCATGGTCCTCCGAAAGATTTTTTTCAATACTGGCGCCGCCGATCGATGGCGACAAGGTGGCTGGGACGAAGCGACCTCAGGGTGGGGTGAATCGCCTTCACGCAGGATTGGGTGCGGTAGTCCGTTTGATCCCGCGGCTGGCGGCACGCGGCGTCTAGGTTGGCGGCGGATCGGGCCACTCGCCAGGACGGCGACGGCCGCGGCGCCACGGTCGGCGGAGGTTCAGCGGCCGTCGTCGGGGCTCGGGCGCGCGCGCGGGCTACCGTCAGAAGATCGTGCCCAGCTCCACCAGCGTCGCGCCGCGGTCCCGCTGGAACCGCTGCTCGACCGTGAGCCGGATGGTGAACCGGCTGCCCGGGTAATGCATGTTGACGTACGGGAGGAACGCGATGCCTGCGCCGTCCGCGGCACGGTTCTCGACCCGTCCGCCCACCGCGAACGACGTGCGCGGGATGAATTCCGCTTCCGCCGACCATCGGCCCCGCGACACCTCCGCCACCCGGTCCACTCCCAGCGCCGCCGCCCAGTGCACTGTTTCGCGGGCGCCCGTCACCAGCCCGCTCACCAGATAGCGCCCGTCATCGTAGAAGCCGTGTACTCCGATCGACATCAGGCCGCGCCGGAAGAACGACTCCGCGTACACGCCCTTCGCATCCAGCTCCAGCTCGTTGCTCGCCTCCGTCCTCGCCTCGTCCGTGAGCGGGATCGAGAACTCGCCTGGAAACGGCACCGTCAGCGCCGTCGTCCACGTGCCCTCCCCCACCGCCCGGTTCCACCCTGCCCGCACTGCCGGGGAGCGACCCGCCGGCGAAAACGATCGGAGCGACCGCTCCCGCGCGGTTCCGCTCCCCGACCCGGCCAGCGACGCCGAGAACACCAGCGGCTCGCTCAGCCCGATCCGGCGCGATACGTCCACCTGCTGCAGCATCCGGAACTGGCCCACAGTCACGTCCAGCTCGCCGCCCCGCGCCGTCACGAACAGGTCCTCGAACCGCCCCGACCGATCCCGCGTCGAACCATCGCCCCGCGCCTCCAGACTCACGGCGCGCCATTCCACGAAGTACGACAGCCATGGCACGATCAGCCGGCCTCCCGAAATCAGCTCGAGCCGGTTCAGATAGGTCACCACCTGGCCCGCGAGCGGGTCGTCCGCCGGCAGCGACTCCGTGCGCCCGCTCAACCACACCGCCAGCGGCCACGTCCGCCCCGCCTCCATCCCCGGCGCCCAGTAGCCCGCCGCCACGAACGCTTCGCCGAACGCGTTCAGCTTCGGCGGCGATGCGTGACATTGCGCACATCGCACGCCGTACAGGCGTGCGAAGTAGGGAATCGCGTCGAGCGGCGCGGGCAGCGCAAGCAGCACCGTGAGCAGGGCAAGCGCGCAGGCGGGCTGGCGGGGTCGCGGTGGCATGGGTCGCAAGTTCAGTTGAGACGAATCAGATCTTTAGGGTCACCAAAATCTGGCGACCTCATGCTCGGGATGCAAGGATCACGAGGAACCGCGCTGCCACGGCCTGCGGCGGGCGCGGGCGACCGGCGGCTACCACGTCGATCGGCGACGGGCTCCGCGTGCGTGGACGGCGGTCATCGCCTCACCTCCGGGGCTTCGCCGAGCATTCGTGTAGCGTTGCTTTCGACCGAGGTAGATCTCCAAGCCAAAAAACTCGATTGTGCCCACGATAAGAACGACCTGGACGACGCTCAATGCCCAGAACGATGGAATAGTCAGACTCAGCAGCGCGAGCGTTCCCAGTTGAAACGACGCAACTGCGCCAGCAAGCGTCTGGGCAGACGACGGGCGAAAACTGCGCAGAGCATGCACCATGACGCCCACACATCCCGCCATCGTCAGGAGTGAGAGGATGATGCCCCAAGTCTTCACCAGGCGCCTCCTGTCAACCGGTTCACGTGCTGATACGGCACTACCCGTCGTATGCACAGTCCTCTATCGCGACGATCATTGCGGTTACTCGTCCTCGCGGTTGGAAATGCGGGCAGATCCGGCACCACCATGAGATCCTCCGCCTCAGGCGCCAGCGGCCTCCGAGACGCGAACCAGTAGTCGCTCGTTCCCGGGTCGATCGAGTCCTGCATCGCCAACTACCTTCTCCGCGTAGTACACAAACCCGAACCACGTCAATGATTGACTTCCCTGGCATGTCACACGCCATAAGCATGTTGCCACGCGTCCGGAAATTGCCGTCGACGGGGTTCGTGCGAGGCAACGGTGGCACGGAGAAGCGATGTTTCTGTGAGAGCGGCCAGGGTCGGCGGAGGTTCAGCGGCCGTCGTCGGGGTCCGGGCGCGGAGGCAACGGTGGTATGGAGAAGCGGTGGAGGTGGACGAACGGGACTGGCGGGCCGGCGACGGCGGGCGGTCCGGGCTGAGCGGAGGTGAGCGGAAACGAGGGCGAGGCGCCGGCCGCCCAGAGGTAGGTGCTGGCGCCGCCTCGCCCGTGCAGGAGCCAGGGGTCCTGCTGGGTCCCGGCCCAGCCATTCGGGTCGGTGACCAGGGCCATGGCGGGAGGAGGTGCACGGTGATAGAACTCGCGGCGCACCTCGAAATGGAGGTGCGGTCCGGTGGAGCAGCCCGTATTGCCCGAGAGCCCGATCTGCTGGCCGGCCACGACAGAATCGAGGGGTTCGACGTCGAGGCGTGCGAGATGAATGTAGATGGACATGAACCGCTCGCCGCTCGGGGCGGTGTGAATGATGACGACGCGCAGGGCACTGACGGTCTGGTCGTTCAGGAGTGGACACGACCAGGGGGGCTCGCCTCCGGCGGCGGCCACGACGCCGTCTCCGACGGCGAAGATCGGCGTTCCCTCCGGCATTGCCCAGTCGTAACCGTTGTGCCCTTCGAGCCCTGACACGTTGAACCCCTGCCAGATCAGAATCGAGCCGGAGACGCCGGACCAGATTGGCACGTCGTGATCGAACGGGTTCCACAGGAAATAGCTGCCTTCGAACGGCGCGGCGGTGAAGATCGGGAGCGAGTCGGGTGCCACACGCACGGTAAGCACAGCCTCGTGGCCCCCGGCCGTCGCCCTGATGAACGCCGCCCCCTCGGCCACGCCCGTGACGACGCCGGCGGCAGTGACGTCCGCCACCTCGGGATCGCTGGTCGTCCATGCCGCGCCAGGTAAGGCCGCACGGTCGCCGCTGGCCGTGCGCGCCTGGACCTCGAGCTGGATGCTCCGGCGAACCACGATCACGTCGGAGGGCGCGAGCACGCTGATTCCGACAATCGAGTCCGGCCCTGGCCCGGTGGTCGAGTCATCGCTGCAGGCCAGGACGACGAGCGCCGGGATCAGCATCCACCGTTGCGGTCTTCGCATGGTCCTTTTCAACCGTCGAAGCGTCCATGTGTTCCGCGCAATGGTGTGGCCGCGGCTCGAAAACGCCTGACGATCAGCGGAGTGTCGCGTCCGACTGAAGGCCGCGTGCACCCGGCGAGGCCGCATCCAACCGGTGGTGAGCCGCGCCGGGCCCGAGGCCGCGTCCGATGCGAAGGCCGCGTGCGACCGGGAGAGCCACGTGCGGCCGGGTGAGCCGGGTCGGCCCACGCGGCGTCGACCGAATAGTGCACGCCGGCTGAGCTCGGAAGGGTAGGTTGTGAGAAATACCGGACCGTGGCGGGTGGATCGCCCACGGACGGACAGCGGGCCGGCATCGGTGTGCACTTGTGCCGCACCAGTCCGGATGATCGCACAACTGGCGCAACTGAACTCGTCGTATGTGCATTCTTCCGGAGAGTCGGACGGCGCGCACACACCCGCACGCGACGATCAGTCGACCTCGAACCGGTAAACACGTGCGTCTTCAAGTGACACACCGATGATGAATGACTCCGCAGGGTCGCCATCATCTGCGATGGTGAGCGCGTGTGCGACGAGTGGGCGCTGCCGGCAGCCGGCAATCCGATCGGCATCGTCGGCGACCACGTCATCCTCGGCGAAGTCGTGCCCGACATGTCGACCGACCGCGTGTCATACGACTGGCGCACGTTCTTCACGGCCGAGCGACGCGGCACCGCGCTGGACACCCTCTTCGAACTCGACTCGGCGCCGCGTATCGCACGACGTATCGAATCGATGGCCGGCGCCGTCCAGGAATGGCTCGTCGTCGACGCGACCGGGGAAGTCCTCGCCCGCGCGTCGACGCCCGCCGATCTGCTCGTCACCGAGATCGGCGAGGACCATGTGGTCGGGTTTTGGCGCGACGAGATGGAAGTCGAGTTCGTTCACGCGTACCGACTCGACCGCGTCAACTGACGGCTCCCGGCCCGCCGAGGTCTATCTTCGTCCGGACAGCGGCACGACCACCGCGAGACGGTGCGTGACGACGCGGAAGTCGGGCAGGTTGACGGGATCGGTGGGCGCGACAATGAAGTCGTTGCCGCCGGGGAGGGCGACGTCGGCCTCGGCCCGGACGAGCCAGACTTCTCCACCCGGAAAGTCGAACCCCTTGGCGACCCAGCGGCCGGAGTATCGGACCTCGGCGCGGCCCAGCTTCAGCGCGCCGCCCCAGCTCGGGGACCACTCGATCCAGCTCTCGTCGGTGGCGACGGTGGTGTCGCGAAGGAAGTTCTGCTGGTCGAGGTGGTAGGCGTAGCGGTTCACACGGAGGCCGAGCTGGACGGAGGCGGGCTCCCACTCGTGCTCGAAGCCGAGCGCCACAGTCGCGTTGGCGAAGCGGAACTCGTTGTCGACGGTCTTGTCGCCCTTCTGGAGGATGCCGCCCGGCGTCATGGTCGCACTGTCGGCGTACGCCCACGTGTGGCTGTGCCCGGGCTGGATCATCAGCTCCGCGCCGATGAGCGTGCCCCGCTGCCGGCTCGTGATGCCGGCGCCGATCCCGAAGATCGCGGAGTTGCCGGGATCGCGCGGGATGTTGACCAGGTCGTAGTTGGGGATTTTCGGGTGCGATTTCGTGTTCCCGATCAGCATGAGCCCCCAGCGGAGACCGGGATCGCCGCCCGGCGCAGTGTAGCGGAGCGACCCGCTCCAGGTGGTGGTGCGGTCGAGGTTCTCCTCCGTCCGGGCGCGGACGTTGGGCCAGTTCGGCTGCATCGAGTCCCACGGCAGCCAGTCGAGGTAGACGACGTCGTGCGTCATGTCGACGTCGCTCTTGCCGATCATCCCCTCGATGCGACGCTCACCGCCGAGGTCGCGCAGCACTCCGACGCGAAGATCGGTGACGGTGCCCGACTGCGACAGAGCGACGCTGTTGGCATAGAGCTGCCCGACGCCGTCGATCGCGTCGAGGTCCGCGTGGAACGCGCTCACGCCGATGGCGGTGCGGCCGCGATCGAACGTCCGACCCAGCGAGCCGGACACGTACGCGTTGGTGGCCGCGTTGTCCCGGAGCAGCGAGCCGTCCTGGAGCACCGGCATCCACCAGAACTGCTGGCGGTCCGGCGTGGCCAGCTCCTGAAGCGCGACGGTCGCCGTGCCGAACCAGCGGTCGCCGCCGAACGTGATCGCCAGCGGGAGCGTGTGGCCGCTCACGGTGCGCGCGTCGCCGTCGCCATACGTCGTGGGTGTGGCGATGAGCCAGGTTCCGCTGAGCCGCGCCCCACGGGCCGGGTTCGCGAAAGCGTCCTGAAGCGGGTCGTCGTACGCAACAGAGAGCCCGCCCATCCCGAGGCTCCGGGACGGAAAGACCAGGTACTGCTCGCCCGTCGCGATGGGCACGGTCTTGAGCGAGATGCTCTGGGCCGCCAGCGGCCCGGCACCCGCGGCAACCGCCAGCACCAGCAGTGCGGGCCGGCAGCGTGGACGGCTCGTACGGTTTCCCATTTTCGCCACCTCATGTCGGAAGCATGCGCTCCGGACGCTCGGCGCTCCCCACCGGTTCGTCTCCGAGACGGGTTGAGCATCGAGTAACCACTGGATGACGATCGGCACCACGAAAATCTGACATCCGCCTCGCGAACCGCATCGCAATGCACCGGCAGGCTGCGACGCACCGGTCAGGTGCAATGCTCGAACCCCAGAAACCCGCCCCAGAAACCAGCCCCAGAAACGACTTCCAGCACTCAGCCCCTACCGGGTGTTCCGATAGAAGACCAGTCCCCCGCCGATGCCGCCGGCGATGAGGTCGAGCCTGCCATCGCCATCGAGGTCGACGAAAACGGGTGTGGCGTTCGCTGGCAGCGGGATCTCGAACGGCCACGGCTCGTAGACCGGCTCGGTGGCCGATCCGACGTTGCGGAACGCCGCGATGCCGGCCGTTTCGCGGCCGATGACGAGATCGAGGAGTCCATCGCCGTCGAGATCGACGACGGCCGGTGCGCTGCGTCTGCCGACATCGATGTCGCCCAACCGGTCGGTGACGCGGACGAACCATGGTTCGCGCGGCGTCCCTTCGTTCCGCACGAGTGTCAGCTCGCCCGTCGCCTCGCCCACGATCAGGTCGAGATCGCCATCACCGTCGAAATCGACGAGCACGGGCGTGGCATTTCCCGCACGTTCGATGTCCAGGCTCACCGTCGTGTCGCGTTCGAAGCGTGGCTCTGTGCGGGTTCCAACGTTGCGGTAGAAGAGGACACCGCGGTTCCACGTGCCGAGCACCAGATCGAGGTCGCCGTCGCCGTCCAGGTCACCCAGTGCCGGAGCATAGTGATAGGCGGGGTCGAGGTCGATCGTGTCCGCCAGGATGAACGATGGCGAGCCGGGCGTTCCATCATTGCGGAAATACAGCAGGCGGGCAGTATTCGGGCGCGTCGGATCGATGCGCGAGCCGACGAGCAGGTCGAGATCGCCATCGCCATCGAGGTCGCCGAAAGCGGGCGCGCTCTCGGCGCCCGCATCGATTCCGTAGAGCAGCCGGCCGGTCCGGAACGCCAGCCTGCCATCGGCCGTGCGTTCCCAGTAGTAGAGGTTGTCGGTGAGGTTGCGGAGGGGCGAGTAGGCGCCACCGAGCACGCCCATTACGAAGTCCAGGTCGCCATCGCCATCGACATCGGCGGCGGCGGGCACGTTGTAGCCGCTCGTCTCGAGCGAATCGGCTGTCGGCAGCGGCACCGGCGTCGTCGAAAAGGAGAACGCGGCGCATGACGCACCGCGGTTCTCGATCAGCAGGACGCCCGGCTCGAAGAAGTCGCCCCACAGGAGATCCAGGTCACCGTCCCCATCGATATCCACGAGCTGTAGCGCATTCGCGCCGTGCCGGCTCGTGCCCGGCGGGGTCTGTCCGATGATCTCGATGCCCTCGAAATAGTCGGTGACGAACGCGAACCGCTCGTCGCGTGGCGACACGGCCTCGTACCTCGTGGCAACGCCCTCGACCCGCCCGATGATCAGGTCGAGCCGCCCATTGCAGTCGATGTCGCCGAACGCGGGAATGTTCTGCCGGTCGATGTAGAGCGGAACGCCGGCGGCGTCCCGCAGCGAATCGGATTCCGCGACGAAGCGTGCTTCACGCGCGCTGCCTGTGTTGCGGATGAGGCGCACACGGCCGTACGGCAGCTCCGCGACGATATCGAGATCGCCATCCGCATCGATGTCGGCGAAACGCGCCCACTCCCCCACATCGAGATCCTGGTACCGGTCCGTGCGCCACTTGAAGCGCGGCTCACCCGCGGACCCCGTATTCTCGAAGAACTGGAGGCTGCTGCCGAACTCGTGGATGAACAGATCGTTGTCGCCATCGCCGTCGATGTCGACGAACTGCGGGCGCGGCTGATTCAGGCCGCCGAGGAACGGGAACGCGTATGGCTGACCGGCCGCATCGAGGACCGGGAACGGCACAATCTCGCGCTGGAAGTCTGCTGCGTTCAGCGGCCCGCCGGCGAGCACGGCCGCGACTCGCCCGCCGGCCGGCGTTCCCGGCGCGCCCGCGGGAGCGCAGCTCACACTCAGGACCAGCGCGCACAAGACCAGCGCGGCCGCCGCCGCGCTACCGCTGCGCACGCACTCCGAGGCCGGTCACGTTGGCGCCTAGCGGGATAGAGGCGACGACGTTGCGCGATCCCACGTCGATGATGGCGACCGAGCCGGTGGCGCCGGCCGTGGCGGCGGCGTTGTGCGACGCACCCTCCGCGTGGTGCATCGCGGCCCCGCCATTGTTCGAAACGAAGGCGGACCGGCCGTCGCTCGAAAAGACGATGGCGTGCGGATGGCTGAATGCGGGATCAGCGATCCTGTGCGTGACCGACCAGTCCTCAGCGTTCACGATCGCGATCTCGTCCGCACCCTTGATCGGGACCCACACCGTCCGGCCATCCGGCGAGAACACGGGATCGAAGGCGATCGGACCCAGGTCGATCGAGCGCAGGAAACGCGGCTGCGACGGTGTCGCCAGATCGAAGACCAGCAGCAGCCCGCTGACCTCGGTCGAGGCAACGAGCACGCGGCCGTCCGGCGAGCTGGCGAACTGCACGAACGAATGGGGCGGGCCCTCGACATCGACCAGCTCGACGATGCCGGACTCGAGCTCGATCGACGCGATCTGGTTTTCACCCAGGCTGCCTGTGTACGCGTAGCCGTTGCCCGCGGTGAACATAGGATGCGGCCGCGGCATGAAGACGTCGATCTCCTCGATCTCGAACGCGGGCAGCTCGACCACGGCGATCCGACGAGGCGGATTGACCGCGCTCATGGACCGGCTGACGAGAAGCCGGTTGCGGCCGGAATCGAGCGACACCATGCCCGGCGTCTCCATTGGCACCTGACCGGTCACGCGATCGTTCGCATCCAGCCTGATAACGCGATTGTCGCCGATCAGCGATACGTAGACGAACGACCCGTCTGGCTCGCTCACGACGTGGTGCGGCTTCGCGCTGGACGAGAAACCCAGTGCGGTGAGATCGATGGTTCGCACCAGTTCGTGCTTGCCGGCATCGATCACCGCGATACGCGCTTCGTCCTGCACGCAGACGTACACCAGCTCCGCCTGCGCCGCGGCCGGCCGTGGCACGACCAGCAATGCGGCAGACAGCAGCGTCATTCCCGCAATCGTGAATCGACTTCGCATCATGCGGTCTCCAGCACCGGCCTCACGAGACCGGCCGTGTGCGCTTCTTCAGGATGAACAGCCCTTCCTGCAGGCTCGTGACGATGATGGCACCGCTCTCGAAGAACGGATACGTGCTCCACGCGCCACTGAAGCCGGGTCCGGTCTGGTACGGCGATGTGTCGAAGGTTCCGACCTCGCGCGGGTTGAGCGGATCGGAGACGTCGATGATGTGCAGACCGTAGCGGTAGTTCGCCTGGTAGGCGAAATCGCCCTTGATGTACAGGTTGTGCGCGCTCGCCGGCATCGAGCCCATGAACTCTTCGGCGAGCCGCGGATCCTCGAGGTCACTGATGTCCCAGATCAGCGTGCGCGTCGTCGGCACGTTACCGCGGATCACGTCGCTCTCGTCATCCATCAGGAAGTAGCGGTGATCCTCGGTCACCCAGCCCTGGTGCAGGTAGGCCGGGTTCGGATGCGTCGTCGACGCGAGCTGGCGAGGGTTCGCCTTGTCCGTGACGTCCGAGATGATGAAGTCGTCCGCCGCCGATCGCAGGCAGATCTCGCGGCCCTGGAAGCGCTCGTCCGGACCGCGATAGTTCAGGCACTGGATGTCGTGCGTCCCGCCCGGGTCCGCACAGCCGGCGAACTTCGGATCACGCGGCTCGCGTATGTCCACCATGTGCAGCCCGCCGCAGCCGCCGCCGATCAGGTACGCGTAGCCGGTCTCCTCGTTGATGCCGATGTTGTGCGAGCTGGCCAGCTCGTTGGCGCCTTCGCCGCGATAGAGCACGTCCGGAGTGAACTTCGCCGGCGGATCGGCCACGTCGCGCAGACGCGTCAGGTCGAACACCTGCATGCCGTGCTCACCCGCGCCGTCCGCAACGATGAACGCATGCTCCCGGTACGTCTTGATGTCGCGCCACAACTGGGAGCGTGGCGTGCCCGGCGTCTTCGGCAGATCGCCGACCAGAACGGGATTGACCGGATCCGTGATGTCGATGAACGCGGTGCCATCGTTGCGGCCGACCAGCGCGTACTCGCGGCCGGTCTCCGGATCCGTCCAGCCCCAGTTGTCGTTCGTGCGGACGCCGCGCGATTCCTCCGGTGCGCGGAGGATCGAGTTCGGCACGAACGCCAGCAGCTCGATCTCGCCGCAATCGAAGGGCCCGACACGACCGTCCGTGCAACGCCGTTCCTCGCCCGTCATCGCATCCAGTGCGTCCGGCGGACTGACCAGCATGGATCGCTCCTGCCACTCGCCGGACGCATCGCGCTCGAACACGAAGACCGCGCCCGCCTGGTGGTCCACTCCGGATGCCATCACGGCGGCAACGCCGTCGTTCGCGAACACACGGGCGCCGAGTCCGTCCTGCGTCCCCGTCCGTTCCTCCTCATACCGGAAGCGCTGCACCGTTCCCGTGAGCGGTTCGCCCGCCTCATCACGGAACACGTACGCCATGCCGTTCTCGATGCCGCGCGGCGTGGGAGCGCCGGCCCAGACGTCGGCGCCATCGATCGCCACCGCACTCGCGAACTGATCGCCTCGCATGCCGCTGAACGCCGCCAGCCGCGACGACTCCGACCACGCGTTGCTCGCCTCATCGAGATGGTACAGCCACGCCGAACCGAGCCCCCCGCCGCTGCCGGGCGAACCGATCACCGCGGCCGATCCATCGAAGGCGACGCTCGCCCCGAAACCGGCGTTCGCTTCGGCACGCATCGACAGCGGACCGACTTCGCGCCATTCGCCATCCGTCAGGCGAAACTCGACGACCATTCCCGCCCGAGGCTGCGTGCCCATCACCTCCGCCTCCGCTCCGCCTCGCCCGCCGCGACCGCCCCGGCCGGCGGCCGGCTGCGGCTGGCTCGCCGGATCCCACGTCGCGTTCGGCGCACCGATCAGCGCCCGGTCACCGGACATCGCGATCGCCAGACCGAACGCATCGCCCGGCGCGCTCGCGGCGGGCTGCAGCCGGCCTCGCGACACCCAGTCCCCGTTCGCCGCACGCTGGAACACGTGAACGCCACCCGCCGGAGGAGGCTCATCGGCGCCGCCACCACGACCGCCCCGGCCTCCGGCCGCCGGAGGCGTTCCCGCGTCGCCCACCATCAGCCAGTCACCGTCCGCCGCCAGAGCCATCCCGAACTCGATGCCGCAGTAACCGTAAGCGTTGCAGCCCGGGTCCAGACCCTCGATCCCCGTGGCCGGCAGCGTCCCCGCGGAACCCCAGCTTCCGTCAGCCTGCTTCTCGAAGCGATGGATACGGCCACCCCGCTGCGCCACGAAGAGCGTGCCGCCCGACGCCGCCACCACCGCACCGAACCCATCCGCCCGCTCCGCATCCGGCGCCATCAATCGGTCCGCCTCTCGCCATTCGCCGCCGACCTTCCGGTACACGTAGACCACGCCCGGCCGGAAGTTGTTGTTCGGCTCCGCAATGATCATCTCGTCCGTGCCGATCACAACCGATGCGCCGAACGAGCTCGACTGCGCCCGCAACGCCGGTGCGGCGATGGCCAGGCAGGCGAACGACACCAGGATGCTTCGAAACGCGGGCATGCGAACACCTCCGGGAAAATTCGAGTTCTCCGCGCCTGCCACACTACCGGCGTGAGCCGGGTGCTGGCGGAGGCGGAGGCCGTCGTATACTGTATGCAAGAACACCCGCGACCGGCAATCCCGACCCTCATCTACCACGCCGGAAGGACCGACATGAGAACGCTGAACGTCGAGATCGCCGCCATCACCATCACGGCTGCCGTGTTGCTGGCCGGCGCGGCGCCCGCATTCGCCCAGGGTGGGCGCACCGTGACGCCCGCGCCGACACGCGACGAAGGCGAAGGTCCGTTCGACCGGCTGATCATCCGTGGCGCGACTCTGATCGACGGGACGGGCGGCCCGCCGCGCGGGCCGGTCGACATCGTCGTGGAGGGCAACCGCATCGCGAGCATCGCAGGCGTCGGCGTGCCGGGCCGCCCGATCGATCCGGATCGCAGGCCGGGCAACGCGACGCGCGAGATCCAGGCGGAGGGCATGTGGGTCATGCCCGGATTCGTCGACAACCATCTGCACACGGGCGATCCGGACAAGACGCCGGACGCGGAGTACACCTACAAGCTCTGGCTTGCGCACGGAATCACGGCCGGCCGAGGCGTCGAGTTCGGGCCGTACGCGTTCGCGAAGAGCGAGCGCGACCGGAGCGCTCGAAACGAGATCGCGGCGCCGCGCATGTTTCTCTATTCGCGCCCGGGTCAGGGCTGGGATCAGGGCCCGGTGCGGACGCCCGAACAGGCGCGCGCGTGGGTACGGTGGATCGCCGAGGACGGAATGGATGGCATGAAGCTCGTCGCCTATCCGCCGGCGATCATGGAAGCGCTCCTGGATGAGGCGAAGAACGTCGGTCTCGGAAGCACCGCGCACCTCGCGCAGATCGGTGTCGCCCAGATGAACGCAATCGATGCGGCGAGGCTCGGGCTCGGCACCGTCACCCACTTCTACGGTCTCTTCGAAGCGCTTTACCGCGAGGCAGACGTGCAGCCGTGGCCCGCCGACATGAACTACAACGATGAGCAGCACCGCTTCGGACAGGTGGCGCGGCAGTGGAACATGATCCACCCGCCCGGCAGCCCCGAGTGGAAGGCACTCCTCGAGGAGCTGAAGGAGCTGGGCACCATCCTCGACCCGACAATGGTCGCATACCTCGCCAGCCGCGACGTGATGCGGATGCGGAACGCCGACTGGCACGCGACCTACACGCTGCCTTCCCTGTGGGACTTCTACCAGCCGAGCCGCGACAACCACGGCTCCTACTACTTCGACTGGACGCCGTGGGACGAGATCGCCTGGAAGAACTTCTACCGCGTCTGGATGCAGCTCCTGAACGATTACAAGAACATGGGCGGACGCGTCATCGTCAGCTCCGATGCAGGCTACATCTACAACCTTTTCGGCTTCGGTACCATCCAGGAGATGGAACTGCTGCAGGAGGCCGGATTCCATCCGCTCGAGATCATCCGCGGCGCCACCATGCACGCGGCACAGGCGCTGTTCGAGCCGAAGGGAGTCGAGCCCGAGTTCGGTGTCGTGCGCGAAGGGATGCTCGCCGACCTCGTCATCGTCGGCGAAAACCCGATCGCCAACATCAAGGTGCTGTACGGCACCGGCGCCGTCCGCCTGAACGACGGGACCGGAGAGGTCGAGCGCGTGGGAGGGATCCTGTACACGATCAAGGACGGCGTAGTCTACGATGCGAAGGCGCTGCTCGCGGATGTCGCGGCGATGGTCCAGCGGCAGAAGGCACAGCGCGGGATCACCAGCGAGAGCGGCTCCGTCCGGAACTGACGAGGTCGGACGGAGGGGTGGTGCGCGCGGGGCCGATTCTCAACGCGTCTCACGCGCGCGAGGGTCGGAAAGGTCACGTTCTGCGGGGTGAAGGAGTCAACGTGTCACGATCCCGGTGGCTGGGTCGTTCTTCGGGAAACGGCGAAGAAACGCCGTCGCCCGTTCTTGACGCGGTCGGGTGAGTTGTGTATTGTGCGTTTGGCGGTGGTATATTTTATCCGATATCCAGAATCCGATATACGAAACCGACTTGATACCTTCTCGTACGTCAGACCGTGGGCTCAGGGCGATGACGCCAACGCTCCTCGCGATCCTGCCCGGGGCGTCGTGCACGATTCCGATGATCCACAGGTCGACCGCGCTGCCAGCGGTGCGCGACACTCGCGCGGAGCGGCACGCCACGGACCTGTTGCTGTCCATATCTGCTACCAGGACCATTCTGCTCTGAAAGATCCCGCGGGCCTCGGCGTCGAACGAGGCGAGGCCACGCGTTCGCAATGTTGAGGGGAGTCAGACAACTCGGGTGATCGGGAAGCGACGGTCGGTTGGTTCCGCAACCGAGCTCCCCGGCGTACTTCAAGGAGGCGCTCCATGCCACGATGGATGCTCCGCTGTGCCACATCGCTTGCGCTCGCGTTGATGACGACGGGCCTGGCGGCGGCGCAGCAGGTCGGAACGATCACGGGCCGCGTCACGCAGGCCGGCAGCGACCAGCCGGTGCAGGGTGCGCAGGTTCAGCTGGTGGGCACGACTCGTGGCGCGATGAGCGACGGCGCGGGACGGTACGTGATCCAGGACGTTCCAGCGGGCAACCACACGGTCAGGGTCCAGTTCCTCGGCTACGGATCGGCGGACCGTGAGGCGACAGTGACGGCTGGCGGGACCGCGACGGTGGACTTCGAGCTGCGGACGGAAGCGATCAAGCTGGACCCGGTGGTGGTGACAGCGCTGGGGATTGCGCGCGAGGAGCGCGGTCTGGGCTACGCGGTCCAGAGTGTGGGCAAGGCGGAGCTGGAGCGGACGCCTGAGATCAACCTGGTGCAGGCGCTTCAGGGCCAGACGGCGGGCGTCCAGGTGGTGCAGTCGAGCGGCCGGCCGGGCGCGACGTCGCGGATCGACATCCGGGGTCAGGGCACGTTCACGGGCTCGGGCCAGCCGCTGTTCATCATCGACGGTGTGCCGGTGAGCACGGACCTGGACAACGAGGGCATGAACCCCCTCGGCACGGGGTCGGCGGGCAGTCGCGCGATGGACTTCGACATGAACAACGTGGCGGAGATCTCGGTCCTGCGCGGTGCGGCGGCGACGGCGCTGTACGGTTCGCGGGCGTCGAACGGCGCGGTGCTGATCACGACGAAGCAGGGCACGGTCGGATCATCGCTGCGGTTCGACTACTCGACGTCGGCCTCGTTCGCGACGCCGATCATCGATGGCTACATCACGGACTGGACGGCGGGTCGGGACCGCTTCTTCTGCGACGGCCGGTTGCAGTCGCAGGGCGGCTACTGCGAGCCGGGTTATCCGCGGACGAGCGGGTTCGAGACGTCGACGCTGGGCGGTTCGGGCTATCCGAACTGGGGCCCGCACAGGGACAGCATTCCCGCCCATGTGATCAGCGCGGTCGGCAACGTGAACATCAACGACGCGCGTTCGCAGTACTATCAGACGGCGCAGTCGATGGAGCACGCGCTGCGCGCGTCGGGGTCGGTGGGCAATGCCGGCGCGTACACTTTCGGCATCGCGTATTTGGACCAGGGCGACATTACGCCGACGGGCGGGCTGGAGCGGCTGAACCTGAGCGCGAACGTCAATCTGCGTTTCAGCGACTACTTGAGGTCGAACACGAGCGTCCAGCGGATCTCGACGCACAATCCGTGGCCGGAGGACTCGTGGAACGGGATCCATCACACGCTGCTGAACATTCCGGCGAGCATCGACATCAGGGAGGGCTACCTGGAGGATGGGAGTCCGGTGATGTGGGGATCCAACTCTCCGCATCCGGAATGGGTGGCGAACAACGAGTACATGGAGAGCAATGTCGACCGCTGGATCGTGTCGCAGCAGTTCGCCATCGACATGCCGGGGAACCTGACGCTGGCGAACCGGTGGGGCCTGGACACGTACCAGGATGACCGGCGGCAGTACCGGAACGAGCGTCCGTGGCGCACGGCGGCAGGTCTCACCTCCGGCGCAACGCGCCAGGAGAAGATCAACCGGTACCAGATCAACAACGACCTGACGCTGAGCCTCGGGAATACACCGCTCGGCGGCAATTTTGCGGTCAGCGGCATGGTGGGCGGCAACCTCTGGATGACGGAGCGCGACCGCGTAACCGGCACGGGCAGCAGGATCGTGATTCCGGACTACTACAACATCGAGAACTTCGAGAACCAGAACGTCTTCGCGGACCTGCCGGAGCAGCGGCGGTTGCTCGGCCTGTACGGTCAGGCCACGGTGGACTATCAGGACTGGGCGTACCTGACGTTGACGGGCCGGAACGACTGGAGCTCGACGCTGCCGACACACGCGAACAGCTACTTCTATCCGTCCGCCTCGCTCGGCCTGATCTTCACTGACGCGCTCAACATGCAGAGCAACTTGCTGAACTACGGCAAGCTGCGTCTGTCGTACGCCCAGGTCGGGAACGACGCACCCGCGTACAGCCTGGCGTCCACGTACAACAGCGGGTTCGCACCGGGCTCGCACTTCGGGCACTATCAGTTCGACCCGACCACGATCAGCTTCCCGTTCCGCGACCAGGTCGGGTTCATCCAGTCGACGCAACTCGGCAACCCGAACATCAAGCCGGAATCGACGCGCGAGTACGAAGTCGGCCTCGAGATGCGGCTGCTGAACAATCGGGCGCGGCTCGACGTGTCGTACTACAACAAGAAGAGTTTCGACCAGATCTTCCGGGTCCCGTCGTCGTCCGCTAGCGGCTACAACACCATTGTCCGGAACGCCGGCGACCTTCGCAACACGGGCTTTGAGGTCTCGGTGCGGGGGCGGCCGATCGAGACAGAGGACTTCACGTTCGACGTGCTGGCGAACTGGACCCGCAACCGCAACGAGGTCCTCGAGCTGGCGCCGGGAATCGACAACATCAGACTGGCTGGATACTCATGGCCCAGCATCCGCATCATGGAAGGTCTGCCCTACGGCGTGATCTGGGGTTACGGCTTCCAGCGCAACTGCGTGGAGGCGACAAGCGCCATCTGCTTCTCGAACCAGCCGGTCGGCGCGTTGCTGATCGGCGACGAGAACTGCATAAGCGACCGCGGCGGGTCCTGCCACGGTCTGCCGATACGGACGCAGAGCCAGCTTCCGCTGGGTGAGGCGTTGCCGAACTGGCTCGCCAACTTCACCACGGATATGCGCTACAAGGCGCTCGGGCTGTCGAGCATGTGGGACATCAGGAACGGCAGCCAGATCCTGAACTTCGAGATCCAGTACACGACGGGCCGGACCGGCCGTCACATCTTCACGAACAGCCGGTACGAGGAGACTGTCGTCGACGGGGTCAACGTCAATACGGGTCAGCCGAACGACGTCGTGCTCGTGAAGGATCCGCAGTACTTCGAGCTGATGTACGGCTACGACCGGCACGAGAACCAGATCGAGCCGGGCGGCTTCGTGAAGCTGCGCCAGGTGACGTTCTCGCTGGACGTACCGCCGAACCTGATCGGACGGTTCGGCGTGAACAACGGAACGCTGTTCGTGACGGGGCGGAACCTCGGCGTATGGTCGGACTTCTCGATGGGTGATCCCGAGTCCGACGTGTACGGCGGCTCGAGCGGCGCAACGCAGTTTTTCCGTCAGTTCCCGGCGCCCCAGACCCGGGGCTGGACGATCGGGTTCAGGGCGAGTTTCTGAGCGGAGGTTGAGCAGACCGGGCGCCGCGTCGGTGCGGTGCCCGGTTCAGGGCCAACGGCAACGAAAGACGGGAGACCTATCGTGCTGGATACGATGAAATCGACTGCGGCCCGGCTGGCCACGCTCGCGCTGATCGCCACTCTGACGGGCGGCTGCGACTCGTTCCTGGACGTGAACGAGGATCCGAACGCACCGGTCAACGCGCGTGTCGCCGTCCGGCTGCCGGCCGTCATCACGGGTGTGGTCCACTCGGTCTACTACGGCGATCCGCCGCTCTGGGGCGTAGAGTGGATGCAGCAGACCTCGTACAACCGGGAGACGCGCAGCTACGACGAGATCCACGTGTATGAAATTCAGGACACCTCGCCGGACGGCTGGTGGAGCTTCTACTACACCGGCATCCTGAACGAAACCAAGCTGATGATGCAGGAACTGGATCCGGCTGCGGATGCCGCGTACTACGGCATCGCCCGGTTCCTGTCGGCGTGGACGTGGGCCACGACAACGGACATGTGGGGCCCGATTCCGTTCGCGGAGGCACTCGATCCGAGCAACCCGAACCCGGCCTACGACGATCAGCAAGTCGTCTACGCCGCGGTGGACGGGTGGTTCGACGAAGCGATCGCGCAGATGAAGGCGTCGGCCAATGACGCGGCGATCGAGAAGCCGGGAGCCAACGACCTGCTGTTCGAGGGAGACATGGCGCGGTGGGTGAAGCTCGCGCGTCACGTACAGGCCCGGCACCGGCTTCGTCTGTCGAACGCGCCGTGGGCGAACGCGCAGGAGCAGGCCCAGGCGGCGCTGACCGCATTGCAGGAAGGTATCACCAGCAACGCCGATGACGTGGACTTCGAGTATGTCGGCGAGGATGGCCGCAACCCGCTGTGGCTGTTCAAGGATCGCGGAGACATCTTCAAGGTCGGCGCGCTCACGGTGACGATGCTTCAGGAACGCAACGATCCGCGACTGCCGATCATGGTCGAGCCCGCGCTTACGGATGGCGCGTTCCGGGGCCACGCGAATGCCGCCGACCCGGAGCCAGACTCCATGATCTCGCAGGTGTCTGCGTACTTCGCGGCCGAGGATGCTTCGACGAACATCGCGAGCTTCTCCGAAGCGAAGTTCATCGAGGCGGAGGCGAGGCTGATCGTGGGCGGCGCGGGTGCGGCGGATGCCCCGTACCGTGCGGCGATCCGCGCGAACATGGAGAAGTGGGGAGTCGCGGCCGCGGACATCGACGCGTACCTTGCCGCGCGGCCTCCTCTCGGTTCGGTTGCGAACCCGCTCGAGGAGATCATCCGCGAGAAGTACATCGCGAACTACCTCAAGGTCGAGGTGTGGCACGACTGGCGCCGCACTGGATTCCCGGCCATCGAGCCGGTCACGGGTGCGCTCATCTCCGGGATCCCGGTCAGGATCCGGACGCCATCAGTCGAGCTGTCGAACAACGGAGCGAACGTTCAGGCGACGGGCATCGATGCGGGGCTAGAGGGAATGCTGTACAGGGGACCGAATGTCTGGTGGGGCAACTGATCCGCGCGGGCAGTAGCTCGTAGCAGGATGCATGGCAGAAAGGGCGCCCCGGGACCCCGTCCGGTTCCGGGGCGTTCATCACGAACGTCGGAGAGTATGATCAGAACGAAACGGCTTCTTCTGCTCGCCGTTAGCGTGGCGTGGGGCGGTTGCGTCCGGTACACGCCGGTCGAGCTGTCCGCGCTCCCGCCGTCGCAGGAAGTACGCGTGGGCGTCACTGATGAGGGAGCGGTCCGGCTGGCCCGGCATATCGGGCGACTGACGAACGAAGTCAACGCGACGGTAGCGCCCGCCGAGGCCGACTCGGTTGCGGTGACGATCTGGCTGGGCAAGGATTATCAGGGCACGTCGTTTTCCGATGTGCGCGAGACGATCGTGTTCCCGCGCAGCCACGTGACCTCGCTGCGACTCCGGGAGCTGTCACCGTGGAGGACGGCCGCAATGTCCGCCGCGGCGCTCGTCGGCACGCTGATTCTGGCCGACCAGATATTGCAGTTGGGAGACCCGAACCGTCGGGAGGACGACGGCACGGATCCTCCGCCGCCACTCATCAAGGTGCGAATCCCGATACCATGGATCCGGTGAGGTGTCACGTGAGAATCGACAGACGCTTGTTCATTGGCGGAATTGTCGCGCTGGTCGCGGGCTCGGGGGCGGCATGCGCTTCGCGAACCGGCGGGACTACCGCGTCAGCGGCGCGGAACCTGGTGAGCCAGGAAGAGCTGGCCGAGACCAACGCACGCTATGTCTATCAGGCGCTCGAGCGGGTGCGGCCCTCATGGCTGTCGAGCCGCGGGCCCGCCGGCATGAGCAACGTCCGGGAGACCTCGGAAGCGGTCGCCAGCGTGTACATCAACGGCAGTCGCATGGGCGACATCGAGTTCCTGCGCCAGTACGCCGTGAGGGATGCGCAGGAAGTCCGGTTCTATGAACCAGGCGAAGCCAGCGCACGCTTCGGAATGGGCAATCCGCGAGGCGTGATCGAGGTTATCCCCCGCCGCTGACGGCGGACGCGTTCGCGGTATTGCCTGCCGGGCGCGTGTGCAGCAGTCGTCCGTCCCCGAGACCGGCAACGACGGCCGGCAGGCCGTTGCCGACCCGCACGGGCACCAGCCGCCGGACTTCACCGGTCAGCCAGAGCCCGCTCGCGTACGGCTGGAGCGGTACGAAGCGGCCCGCGCCATCCCCGCGCAGGAACAGGCCGGCTCCACCATCGAGCCGCGGCACGCTTTCATCGAGCCCGTCGAGGTTTCCCGCGAGCACGATGTCCGTTGCGCCGTCGCCGTCGTAGTCGGCGGCAACGATGCCGGTGACCGCGGACACCTGGGCGGCACGCGGCAACGGCCGGGCGATGAAGCGGCCGTTCCCGGCGTTCTCGAAATACGTTGTCTCGATGGTGGCGACCGTCAGTCGATCCGCTGACCGCATCGACTCCGACCCGAGGATGGCGTCCAGCGTTTCGCGGGCGAAGGCGTCGTACGTGCGATAACGTTCCGCGATCCCGCCGACGACACCGTCCATCCGCGTGCGACCGTACCACGGCAGGAGCCGGCCGTCCTCGTGGTAGGCCGGGACCGCGTCGATCGAACCGTCCCCGTCGAAGTCCGCGACGTACAGTTCGAACGGCTCCGCGGCGGTCGGGTGGTACGGGAATCCGAGGCCGATGTTACCGGCGACGAGATCGGTATCGCCGTCGCCATCGAAGTCGCCCGCGGCGATGCTCTGCCACCAGCCGGTCAGCCCGGCGAGGCCGGCTGCATCGGTCGCATCGCGAAGCTGTCCGTCAACGCCGAGAAGAAGCGTGGGCGCGATCCATTCGCCGACGATGGCGAGATCCAGGGAGCCGTTGCCATCCACATCCGCCCACAGCGCGTCGGTCACGGTGCGCAATTTCGCGAGCGCCGGCGCGACATCGGCTGTGACATCGCGGAATCCGCCGGTCTCGTTACGGAGCAGACGGCTCCCCGCGGTGCTGGTCGTACCCGGCAGCGAACGGTGTCCGATGAACAGGTCGACACGTCCATCGCCATCGAAATCGCCGGGCGCGAGGACGATGTCCGCGCCCGACTGCGGAGCCGCAATGCCCGGATCGGTACGCCGGAACCGACCCTCGCCGTCGTTCACGAACAGACTGTGTTGCGTGATGCCGCCGGCCGTGCGGTTCGCCGTCACGAGCCACACATCCGCCTCGCCATCGCCGTCCGCATCGAAAACCGCCGCCGCGACCGTCTCCGAACCCGTGGCGCCGGGCGTCAGGATCACGGCGTCGAACGTGCCATCCGGCCGCTGAAGGAAGACGCGCACCGGGTCGCCTGACGTTCCGCCCCAGACGAAGTCATCGAGACCGTCGCCATCGAGATCACCAGCAGCGAGAGCACGCTCGCGCTTCACGGTCGGCCAGGGTTCGAGCGGAGTGTCGAGCGGCGGTACGGATGCGCGGGTTGCTGCGGCGCCCAGCGCTGGCGTGGCATCCACGAAAAGCGTTCGGGCGACGGTGTCGTCTTCACGCTTGCCGGCGCGTGGCAGGGCATCCGCGTGACGGAACACCACGCGCGCATCCGATGCGACACCGGTGCGGACTTCCACCGATCCATCGGGCCAGAGCACACGCAGTGTGTCGATGACCGCATCACCGCCGAGCCCGAAGTGAAGCACGGGCTCGACCGACGACTGGTAACCGCGCGTGAGCTGGAGCTCCTGCAACTGCCGTCCCGTCGCGGTCCGCAGCGTGACCCGCGCGCCGATGCCGAACGGGTTTCCGGCCGGCCCTTCGAACCGCACCTGGACGAATCCGGCGCCGCCGATCTCGCGAGCATTGTTCCTGTACACGAAGGCTTCGCCCATCACGTTGCTTACGACGAGGTCCAGATCGCCGTCCCTGTCGAGGTCCGCGTAGACAGCGCCCTGCGAGTACGATGCGTCGGCGAGGCCCCATTCGACGGTGCGGTTGGTGAACCTCAGGTCACCCTCGTTGCGGTATATGACGTTCGCGACCTTCTGTCTCGGCAGGTCCTCGAGCAACTCGAGGATCAGGCTGTGCGTCGCGCGGCCTTCCGCTTCCTCGACCTGCGCGAAGCGGAGCGCCTTGTAGTCATCGAAGTCGGCGTTCATCGTGCCGCCCGCCATGCCGTTGCTGACGAACAGGTCGGGCAGCCCGTCGTTCGAGAAGTCAGCCAGAAGGGCGGCCCAGCTCCAGTCCGTGCGTGCGACACCGGAGAGGTACGCGATGTCCGAGAAGAAAGGGATACGCCCATGGCCGCCCTGGCTACGGCCGGCGAACGTTGGCCCGGGGGCGTTGCCGCGATTCCAGAACAGGGCGTTCGCCTGGTACTGACGGTGCAGACCCGCGCGCAGCATCTGCGTCCAGTGGTCGCCTTCGGTTCCACGCTGCGCGATCCTGCGCGCGTGGTGCGACGTCATTGCCATCTCGACCACGACGATGTCGAGCCAGCCGTCACCATCGATGTCGGCGATGTCCGAGCCCATCGACGCCAGCGGGATATGGCCCATGGAAGCCTCGAGTGCTTCCTCGAAGCGGCCGTCCGGTCCGCCCATATACAGATAGTCGCGGCCGGAATAGTCGTTGGCGACGTAGATGTCCGGGTGTCCGTCATTGTTCAGGTCGCTCACACTCAGACCGAGGCCGAACCCGAGATTCGTGTCGATCAATCCGGCTGCGTCCGATACATCGACGAAGCGCGCGCCATCGTTGCGGTACAAACGGTCCACCTCGGCCGGCGAGCGGCCCGCGCTCATCTGCTCGATGGTCCGGTATCCGGGGATGCCGTGGTTCATGACGTACACGTCCAGGTCCCCGTCACCGTCGTAGTCGAAGAAGGCGGCCTGCGTCGACAGTCCGGCATCATCGAGGCCCCAGTTCGCCGCCTCCTCGGTGAACACGGGAACGCCATCTCGATTGCCGCCGTTGATGTACAGGAGATTGCGACGGAGATCGTCTTCGGCGAACGGACCGGACTGGCTGACGTAGATGTCAAGACGGCCGTCGGCGTTCACATCGGCGAACGTAACGCCAGTGGCCCAGCCGCCGACCCGACCGGCCACACCCGCCCGATCCGTGACATCCTCGAAGCGGAGATCACCCCGGTTCAGGTACAGTCGGTTCGGGCCCATGTTCGCCGTGAAGTACAGATCGGGCAGGCCATCGCCGTTCAGATCGCCGACCGCGACGCCCGCGCCGTTGTAGTAGTACTCGTAGGTGAACCCGTTACGCATCGCGTTCTCGGGCAGGTCGTTCGCGAACGTGATGCCCGTCTGCTCGGATCGGAGCAGCGTGAAGAGGGGCCGCGTCGAGTCTCCGGCGCGGGAATCGCGGTCGGCGCACCCGCCGGCGACAATCACGGTCACCGGCAGGAGTGCGCGAAGTGTTCTCAACGGGTTCATGGTACGCAATCTGGCGCAGGATGGGGAACGGCGCGACCGCGGACGGTCGGCGGCCCGTGCTTCAGTCGTAGCCGTAGCGGAGCATTGCGCCGGCCGCCATCTCGAATTCGCGAGCGTCGGGCACGTCGAAGCAGAGGCTGTCCGCCATGCGGTCGTAGATGTTGAAGAGCGCGCAGACGTGGACGGCGTCCTCGATCGCGGCGTCGCTCACGCCGGCAGTACGCAGGGTCTCGATGTCGCCAGGACCGACCTGCTCCGGCTCGAGCGTCAGCTTCTCGAGGAAGAGGAGGGTGGCGCGCAACCGTTCATCGACCGGCGCCGTCCGGATGTCGTGGAGGACCGCTTCGACGAGCGCTTCACTGCCGAGTGCCTTCGACGCGACCGCGCCGTGTGACGCGGTTCAGAACCTGCACTTGTTGAGATGTGATGTGAACGCGGCGAACAGCTCGCGCTCGCCGACACTCCAATCGGAGTCGCCACGCATGACGGCCTGCGTCCATGTGCTGATCGGCTTTCCGAAAGACGAAGGCCGGTACCAGAGCGTTCGCACGATATCGGGGACTCGCCTGCGCGACAGCACGCGACGGACGACCATCGCCGCCTTCGTCCGCAGCGTGTGACCGCGTTCGACGACGGCAAGTCGCATCAGCCGGCTCCTTTCATTGCGTTGTAGGCCTGCCGCAGGCGCCCGGTAGCGGCGCCGAGCGCTGCACACACCGTGATCTCGAAGATCGCATCCTCGGAAAGGCCGGCCTGCTTCAGGGCGGTGACATCCGCATCCGTCACCTTCCATGCGTGCCGCGCGACAGTGTCGACGTAGTGGTGCAGCGCGACGGGAATCGCGTCCGGGACCTGTTGCGATCCGCGGGCATGTGTGGCTGCGCGGGCTTCGATTGCCGACCGGAGCCCGGGCACGGTATGCCCTTCCCCTTCGAGCACCGCACGCAGAAGCGTACGGACGTGGCCGGCGAATCTGCCGCTGATCATGTGATCGCTGATCATGTGATCATCGATCCCGGTTGCATCATCGGCGCGAGGCAAGCCGGATGTGCGCGCGGAGAGACCATCCATTTCGGTCACGCTCCACCGATCGCGGGAATGCCGGCCGCGCGCAGCCGCGTGTTGAACGAGGCGAGGCTCGAGGACACGATGTCGTCGAGCTGTTCGACATACTCATCGGTCATGCTCGCCCAGCGCGCGATCCACTCCATCTGCGCATCGGTGGGCCGGCCCGAGTAGTTGCCGACCTGGATGGTCAGCCAGTTGACGCGGCCCGAAAGGTTGATGTGACCGGGATCGCGGACATCACCGTATAGTCCGAGCGCGACGGGTCGGAGCCGTGCGCGCAGCGCGTCCGCTTCCGCGCGCAGCGATGCATCGGCATCCGATTCGACGATGTCCCGGAGCCGGGCGTCGATCGACCGGACAGTGCTGGCGGCTTCGTCGATCATGCACTCCATCCGCTCGATCTTCTTCGCTTCGCGGTACCAGACGAGCAGGTCTTCCCCGGGCACGTCGAGGCGCGGATCGAGGCGTACGCGAAGCGGCTGCTCGACTGTCAGTCCGGGGCCGACGAGCCGGATGGTGTATTCCCCGGGCAGCGCTCGCAACCACGTGCCGCCTCCCCCGCCCCGGCCGCCCGGTCCTGGGCGCGCCAGCCGATCCTCTTCCGATGCACACACGGATGTCTCGGTCAGATCCCAGACGATGCGGTTCAGGCCCGGCCGGTTCGTGCCGCTGAGCGTCCGCACGATACGACCGGAGGCGTCGACCACCTCGATCCGCATCGGCTGGTCCATGGCGTACGAGCCGCCGAGCCAGTACGTCAGCTGCGCACCGTACGGCGGATTGCGCGCGATCCACTCGTCGTTGCCGAGCACGCTGACGTCTGCCGCCGGGTTGAAACGCACCGTGGGGACCGGCGGAAACAGCGCCATGGGACGGTCCATCGCGTCCGCGAGCTGCTGTAGCGGCGTGACGTCATCGAGTATGTAGAAGCCGCGTGCGTGAGTGCCGATGACGAGATCGTTCTCGCGCGGGTGCACCTTCATGTCGCGGACGGCGAGCGGCGGCAGTCCGAGCCTCAGGTCGGTCCAGTTGGCGCCGCGGTCGAACGATGCGAAGACACCCAGCTCGGTGCCCGCGTAGATCAGATCCGGCTGCCGAGGATCCTCCATGATGATGTGGACGTAGCCGCGCAGACCTTCACCCACGCGCGTCCATGTGCGGCCGTAATCGTCGGTCATGAACGCGTGTGGCGAGAAGTCGTCCATCCTGTGCTGGTCGATCGCGACCCATGCGCGACCCCCATTCACGTGCGATGCCTGCACCGACGCGAACCACGAGAACTCCGGCGCGCCATCGATGTTCGGAGCGACATTCGTCCACGTGGCGCCGCCGTCGCGCGTGACCTGGAGGTTGCCATCATCCGTGCCCGCCCAGATCACCTGCGGATCGCGCGGACTCTCCGCGATCGTAAGAATCGTCGAATGGTATTCCGCGCGGGTGTTGTCGGGCGTGATGTCGCCTCCACTCAGCTTCTGCTTCTGCGGATCATCCGTAGTGAGGTCCGGACTGATGACCGTCCACGTGGAACCGCCGTCCGTAGTCCTGAACACTACGTTGCCGCCGTAGTAGACGACATCGGGGTTCGTGGGCGACATGTGGACCGGAGAGTTCCAGTTGAAGCGATACTCCTCGAGCTCCGCACCGCCGCCGTTCGGACCCGGCGGGTACGGCTGGATGTAGCGCTCTTCCTGGTTGCGCATGTCGATCCGCGTGATGTCGCCGAAATGGCCGTTGTAGTAAACGATCTCCGGGTCACGCGGGTCCGGCACCGCGTACATGCCGTCCGCCATGTAGCGCAGTCGGACCCAGTCGCCGTGGCGCACGCCCGTGCGGTTGTACTTCCGGTTCGGGCCCCGCCAGATCTCGTGGTCCTGGAACCCGCCCAGCACGTTGTACGGCTCAGCCATGTCGATGCCGACATGATACGCCTGCGCCATCGGCATGTTGTTCACGAAATCCCAGTTGCGGCCGTAATCGTTCGAGATGAAGAAGCCGCCGTCCGTGCCGCACAGCAGTCGCGCCGGGTCCGTCGGATCGATCCAGAGCGCGTGATGGTCACCGAACATGCGGCCGCCCGAGCCGCCGAACGTGCGCCCGCCATCCGTCGACACACTGAAGCTGCCCGCCAGCGTGTAGACGCGGTCCGGATCCACGGGATCGGCACGCACCTGCGTGTAGTAGAACGGCCGGTTGTTCAGCCGGCGGTCCTCGTTAACCATCCGCCAGGTCGCGCCGCGATCATCCGATCTCCAGAGCTGCCCCGGCTCCTGCGACTCGATCAACGCGTAGACTACGTGCGGGTCATTCTGATGCACGCTGACGCCGACACGGCCGATCAGCTCCTCGCCCGGCAGGCCGTTCTCCAGCGCCGGATCCGTCAACTCAGTCCACGTCTCACCGCCGTCCGACGACCGGTAGAGCCCGCTGCCCGGCCCGCCGCTCCGGAAGTGCCACGGCCTGCGCAGATAGTCGTACATGCCAGCGTACACGATACGCGGGTCCTCCGGATCGATCGCCACATCGCTCGCACCCGTCGTCTCGTTCACGAACAGAATCCGCTCCCACGTCTCACCGCCATCCATGCTCCTGAACAGACCGCGCTGCGTGTTCGCACCCCACGCGTGTCCCATCGCCGCGGCGTACACGATCCGCGGGTCGTCCGGATGGATCACGATCCGCGAGAACCGCTCCGTGTCCTCCAGACCGAGATGCGTCCAGCTCTGTCCGCCATCCGTCGTCCGGTAGATGCCATCGCCATACGAGATGGTGTTCCGCACCGCACCCTCGCCTGTTCCGACATAGACGACATCGGGATCGTCGGGCCGCACCGCGATCGCGCCGATCGACAGCGTGTTGCCGTCATCGAACACGGACTCGAACGTGATTCCGCCGTTCGTCGACCGGAACAGCCCCGATGATGAAGACCCGACGTACAGGATCGAGCGATTGCCCGGCACGCCGGCGACGTCGGAGACACGGCCGCCGAAGATCGCGGGCCCGATCGAACGCCAGGACAGCTCGGTGAGCAGGCGAGGGTCGATGGCGCCGGTTGTCGTCTGGCCCTCGCCGGTGCCGGCGAGGGCAGCCAGGGCGAAGGCGGCGGTGGGAAAAGAGGCTCGTCGCATGGCAGACCTCGGCGAAGGAATGGCTGTAACGGGTCGGGCCCGTGGGTGTGAGTGGACGGGTTGCGCCCGATTCCGTGCGTTCACGGGCGGCAGAGTATATAATATACAAGGGGACGCCGCTCGACGAACCAGGACCGCAACAGGCCTCGAACGGTTCGCGCCGCGCAAACCGGTAGCCCGAGGCGGACCAGCACTGGATCGCGCGCGCCGACCGGGCGACCAGCCCGGCGGTCGAGCGACGGTCGTGGCGATACGGGGGTCGACGGTTTTCGCGGCCGGTCGGCCCTGCCTGTATGTTCGATACAGGGTCCAGATCATGGAGGTATTGATGAAGGACGGAGCAGGCACTCGGCGTCCGTCGCGAGGCAGCGCTCGGTCGGTAGCCGTTCCGATGAGCGTGGAGCGCAAGACCATGACGGGCATGGCGCTGGAGGTGCTGCGCGAGCGGATTCTGCGGGGCGAATACACGGAGGGGGAGCAGTTGCGGCAGGACGCGCTGGCGGAGAGCCTCGGCGTGAGCCGGATCCCGGTTCGCGAGGCGCTTCGACAGCTCGAGTCGGAGGGACTGGTCACGTTCAATCCTCACTATGGCGCGGTGGTGTCGAGCCTGTCCCTGGCGGAGATCGAGGAGCTGAGCCAGTTGCGGGCTCTGCTCGAGGGGGAGCTGATCAGGCAGGCGATCCCGAATCTGACGGCGGAAGATCTCGATCGCGCTGACGGTATTCTGGAGGCGTACGAGGCCGCGTTCGAGGAAAACGACATTTCGGAGTGGGGCTCGCTGAACTGGCTGTTCCACTCGTCGCTGCTGGGCGTGGCGAACCGGCCGCTGACGATGAACGTGCTGACGACGCTGCACAATCAGAGCGACCGGTACATGCGGATGCAGCTGGCGTTGACGCACGGCGAGGACACGGCGGTCGGCGAGCACCGGGCGATAGCTGCGGCGGCGCGGGCGGGCGACGCGGATCGTGCGGCGGCGCTATTGCACGAGCACGTGCTCGGCGCGGGCCAGCGGCTGATGGAGTTTCTGCGGGTGCAGCGGAACGGAGCCGCGGGGCACTCGGTGCCGAAGACGCGGAGCGGTCGCCGCTAGCAGGAGTCGAAAGGGGGACGGGCCGCTGACTGCCGCTCGAGGCATTCTTCTGGCAGCGGTGATCCTTGCCGGATGTGGAGATGCGTCCGCGCCGGAACCGGGGACGCCGGCGTACGCTGAGGCTGTAGCGGCGTTCTACACGGGCGCGACGGCGATCCAGGTTGGCGCCGATGAGCGCGGGCAGTCGGCGCTCGAGCGGTTCGTCGAGCTGGCGCCGGGTGAGCCATCGGGCCCGGCCAATCTTGCACTTCTCGCCTATCAGCAGCGTCGTCTCGATGACGCATCCGATCTGATCGATCGTGCGCTGCGGCTCGGGCCCGGAGATGGACGCATCCGGATGCTCGCGGCGCTGATCGCGCGGGCGCGCGGCGATGCCGGCGGTGCGATCGACCATGCCCGTCGAGCGGCGTCCGTTCCGGGCGAAGAGGCACGCGCCGGCTACATGCTGGCGCAGCTGCTGGCGGAGCGCGGGGCTGCGGGCGATGCGGACGAAGGCCGCGCGGTTCTCGACCGGCTGACGGCAGGCGACACGGTGGGGTCGTTCCTGCTCGTGGCTTCGGCTCGCCACGCGGCGCGACACGGGGAAACGGGGGCGCTCTCGCGTGAATTGGATCGACTCGAAGCCGCATCGGCGGAGTGGCCGGCGGAAAGCCGCACGATTCTGGATCGGATTCGGACGCGGGACAGTCCGGCGGAAGCGGGCATCGAGCTGACGCTTCTCGCGGCGTCGCTCGAGGCGGAGCCGTCCTGGATGCGTGACCGGGAGGCGCTCGTCGTTTCCGAGGAGCAGCCGGCGCTGGTATCGACGCGGCTGGTCCATCTGGTGCCGCCACCCTCGCGACCCGCGCCCGCGGACACGGGCATGCAGCTCGACGTTCGGCCGATCGACGGCTCGCCGTCAGGATCGCGCGCTGTCCGGCCGGTCTGGTCGGAATCGGGCGAGAGCCGTGTGGCGCTGGTGGCGGCGGACGGTCTGTGGCTCGCTGGCGACACGAGCGCGATCGACAGGATCGTACTGCCGGGTGGTCCGGTCGCGCCGAATGCACCAGTGGCGATCGCCACACTCGACTACGACCATGATTTCCGCATCGATCTCGCGATTGTCTCGGCGGGAGTTCTCACGCTGCTCCGTCAGGATTCGGCCGGAGCATTTGCAGTCGCGAGCGGTGCCGTGCCGCCGGCGACGCGAACGCGGGTGGTGCGGGGCGTGTGGCCAGCGGATACGGATCTGGACGGTGACGTCGATCTGGTGCTCGCCCTCGAGTCCGGACCGCCGATCGTGCTGCGGAACCGCGGCGATGGGACGTTCGACGAGGTCGGCCGGTTCGAGGGCGTGACCGGTGTCCGCGACTTCGCGTGGGGCGATCTGAACGACGATGGCGTGCCGGACGCGGTGTTCGTCGACGATTCGGGTGCGTTGCACCTGTTCGCTAATCCGCGGCAGGACCGGCCCGTATTCGTTGCGCTCGATTCACCCGCGGGTCTCGAAGGCGCACTCGCTGTCGACCTCGGCGACATGAACGGCGATGGCCGGCTCGACCTCATCGTTCTGCAGCGCACTGGCGCGATCAGCGTCGCACTGGCGGATGGCGGTGGCTGGTCGAGCGGCGAAGTCGCGCGTTGGGAAGACAGTGATGCGGACGTGGCATCGGCGCGACTGATCGTCGCGGACATCGACAACAACGGCGCGCTGGACGTGATCGCCGCCGGGCGAACGACGCGGCTGTGGCTGGCGGACACGACGGGTTCTCTCGTGCCGTTCGCCACACTGGACGTGGCGGTGGCATCCGCGTCCGATGTGGGTGGGCAGGGCCGTCTCGAACTGATCGGTCTGGACCCTGACGGGCAGGCCGTACGCGTCACGAGCCGTTCCGCGCTGGAGTACTACGGGCTGACAATGGTTCCACGTGCGACGGACCAGCCGGGCGATCGTCGCATCAACACCTTTGGAATCGGCGGCGAAGCCGAGGTTCGCGCGGGGCTGCTGTACGTGAAGCGGCCGATCGAGGACCCGACCGTCCACTTCGGGATCGGGCCGAACACGGGCGTGACCGTTGCCCGCATCGTGTGGCCGAACGGGACGGCGCAGGCGGAGTTCGATCTGCTGGCGAGCCAGGGCCGGCCGATCGTGGCGGAACAGCGGCTGAAGGGATCGTGTCCGTGGCTGTTCGCGTTCGATGGCGAGGGGATGGCGTTCGTCACGGATGTCGCCTGGCGCACCGCGCTCGGTCTGCGCATCAACGCGTACGGGTCGAGCAGCGTGATCCACAGCGAGGACCGGGTGCGCATCCGTGGCGACCAGCTGGTCGAACGCGATGGCATGTACGAGCTGCGCATCACTGCCGAGCTGTGGGAGTCGCATTTCTTCGATCACGTGTCGCTCATGGTTGTGGACCATCCCGCGGGCACGGACGTGTTCGTGGACGAGCGGTTCGCAATGCCCCCGCCGCCGGTCGAGCCGCGGGTCACGGCAGAGCTGGTGGCGGTCGCGAGCGCGACGGATCACCGGGGCGAGGATGTGACGGACCGGATCGCGGTACGCGACGAGCGATACGCCGACACGTTCGAGCTGGGCGAGTATCAGGGGCTGACGCGCGGCGAGCACTGGATCGACATCGATCTGGGCGACGACTCGCCAGCGGATTCGCCGCTGATCCTCGTGGCGCACGGTTGGGTCCAGCCCACGGACGGGTCGATCAACTTCGCGCTCGGACAGGGCTCGATCGAGCCGCCGCGCGGACTGCGTGCGGAAGTGCCGGACGGCCGAGGCGGGTGGAAGGTGCTCCACGCCGATCTCGGGATGCCGGCCGGCAAGACCAAGACGGTGCTCATCGACCTGACCGGCGCATTCGCAGGCGATAGTCCTCGCCGGGTCCGGCTGTCCACGAGCATGGAAATCTACTGGGACCACATCGCGTGGACGCGGCCGCGCCCAGCGACGGATGTCGACATCGTGCGGCTGCTGCCGGAGTCCGCGGATCTGCGATACCGCGGTTTCTCGCACGTCCGCAGGGACGGCCGGAAGGCGCCCGAGCTTCCCGACTACGACATGGTCGTCGCGACCTCGCCCCAGTGGGCGGACCTCGAAGGGTTCCACACGCGGTTCGGCGATGTGCTGCCGCTCCTCGAGGAAATCGACGACCGGTACGTCATCATGAACGCGGGCGACGAGATGGTGCTGCGGTTTCGTGCGCCGCCCTCGCCGCGCGATGGCTACATCCGCGACTATGTATTCGTGTCGGATGCATGGGTGAAGGATGGCGATTTCAACAACGGCTTCTCGAGCACGGTCCGGCCGCTGCCGTGGCACGGACTCGACGACTATTCACGGGCGCCCGGCCCGCTGACCGCCGATCCCGCGTACCGCCTGCACCCGGGCGACTGGCAGGAATACCACACGCGGTACGTGACGTCTCGACGGTTCCGACATGCGCTCGCTGTCCACTGAGTCGAAGCCGGCCGGGCGCTGGCGCGAGCTGCTCGCGGGTGCGCTCCTCGTCGCCGCCATTGTGGCGACGGCAGTGCTGCAGCGGCCTTCGGCATTACGTTCGGACGCCGCAATTGCGGGTGTCGCCGGAGAAGGGTTCCGCCTCGAGGATGTCACTCGCGAGGCGGGGATCACGTTCGTTCACGAAGCGCCCGTACTCGATGCCCGTCTGGAACCGATCATGCCGCTGATCGCATCGCTTGGCGCCGCGGTGTCCGTGGTCGATTACGACGGTGACGGCTGGCCGGACCTGTACGCTACGACGAGCGTCTCTGGCGGTCACAACGCGCTCTATCGCAACCGCGGCGATGGCGGTTTCGATGATGTCGCGTCAGATGTCGGAATCGCGGACGTGAACGCCGAAGGAACGGGCGTGTCGATGGGATCCGTATGGGGCGACTACGACAATGACGGCGACGAGGATCTTTTCCTCTACAAGTGGGGCAGGCCCGCGCTGTATCGGAACGATGGCGAGTCCGGCTTCACGCTGGTGACCGACGCGTTCACGCTGCCCGACCGGATCTACGCCAATACGGCGGTCTGGTTCGACTATGACGCGGACGGCTGGCTCGACCTGTTCATCGGCTGCTTCTATCCGGATCATGTCGACCTGTGGAACCTCGAGACAATGGAGTTCCTGCCGGAGAGTTTCGAGTACGCGCATAATGGCGGGCTCAACTATCTGCTGCGCAACAGGGGTGATGGCACATTCGAGGAAGTCGCGGTCCGTTCCGGTCTGACGAGCACGCGGTGGACGCTGGCGGCGGGCGCGGGCGATCTGACGGGAGACGGGTTTCCGGAGCTGCTGGTGGCGAACGACTTCGGCGTCAGCGAGCTGTACATCAACGAAGGCGGCAGGTCGTTCCGGGAAGCGGGGCGTGAGACGAATATCGGCGCTTCGCCGAAGAGCGGGATGAACGCCACCTTCGGCGACCCGCTCAACCGGGGCGAGTGGGCGCTCTTCGTCAGCAACATCGCCGAGCCCGGCATTCTGATGCACGGCAACGATCTCTGGCTTCGCTCGGGCGAGTCGGACGGCGTACCATCGTACCGCAACGTGGCCACTGCGCTCGGTGTGGACCGCGGCGGGTGGACGTACGGCGCGCAGTTTGCCGATCTGAACAATGACGGCTGGCTCGATCTGGTGGTTGCGAACGGCTTCGTTTCGGGTCCAGACCGTCGAAGTTACTGGTACGACTACTCGAAAGTAGCGACCGGCCACCGCTCGATCATCGCCAATGCGAACAACTGGCCCGCGCTCGAGGGGCGCAGCCTGTCCGGCCATCAGTCGGACCGCTACTGGATCAACGATCGCGCCGGCGGCCTGATCGACATCTCGGCTTCCGTCCCGGGTGACAGTGCATACGACGGCCGCGCGGTCGTCGTGGCCGATCTGTGGAACCGCGGTGCGCTGGACGTCATCATCGCCAATCAGCGAGGCCCGTTGCGTGTGCTGCGAAGCCAGGTTCCGGCCAGCCATCACTGGATTGGCTTCGACCTGCGCGGAACGGCGAGCAACAGGAGCGCGATCGGCGCCGAGGTCCGTCTGTTCAGGGGTGGCGGGCAGCAGCTGCAGCAGGTGGATGGCGGCAGCGGTTTCGCCGCACAGCGGGACCGGCGAGTGCATTTCGGTCTGGGTGAGGACGCGCACGTCGACAGTGTGCGGATCCGGTGGCCGTCCGGCACCATACAGACGATTCGCGAGCCGGCGATCGACACGATGCACAGGGTGGTCGAGTCGCAATGAAGCCGGGTCGCGCGTGGATTCCGCCTCTCCTGATCACGCTGGTCCTCGCGGGCGCGCACTGGACGGCGGGTGTGCTGCGCGGATACGACGCGATCGCGCTCGCCATCGGCTCCTGCCTCGCGGCGGACCTGCTGATCGGACGGCTCCTGCTCGGACAGAAACGAGCGCTGTCGAGCGCGTACATCTCCGGAATCAGCATCGGCATCCTCGTCCGCTCGCCGCTGCTCTGGCCGTATGCCGCGGGCGGCATCATCTCGATTCTGTCGAAGTACGTGCTGCGCTTCCGCGGCCGGCACATCTGGAACCCATCGAATTTCGGTGTCTGTGTGCTGCTGTTCCTCGCGCCGTTCGCCGTGGCGCCACTCAGTGTGCACTGGGGCAACGACATGTGGGCGATGCTCGTGATCTGGGCGATCGGAATCACGGCGGTGTGGCGAGTCGGGCGCGTGCATCTGACGCTCACGTATCTGGCGGCCTACACCGCGTTCGCGTTTCTGCGCAGCGCGATCACGGGTCACACGTTCGCGGCGGAGATGGCGCCACTGACCGGTCCGATGTACCAGCTGTTCGCGCTCTTCATGATCACCGATCCGAAGACGACAGTGTCATCCCGCCGCGGCCGCACGATCGTCGTAATTCTCGTGGCCGCCATGGAGATGGTGCTTCGTCTCGCCGAGGTGGTCTATGCTCCGTTCTATGCGCTGTTCCTGGTCGGTCCGCCGGCCATGATCATCGAGACGGTTCGCGCCGGACGTCTCGACCATGCAGATGTCGAGGACCGTCGCCGGCCGCTCGTCCAGCCAACCTGACTTCGAACCGTGCAGGAGGGATCCATGGCCCGTCGTTCCGAGTCCACCGAGATCACCCGCCGCGACGCAATCCGGCAGATGGGCGCTGCGAGCGCCGGCATGCTGCTGGCCGGACCGGCAGTACGATGGCATTCGTTGTCGCTGCGCGTTCAAAATCGTGCGGTCGACGTGGTGGCCGCGGCCGTGAGCCCGGCGACAATGCGCATCAGCGTTCTAGCCGCGGGCGACCGGCCGGCGCAGCCGATCCCACTGGACGGTGGTGCGCTGGTCGCAAGCGACTGGGCGCCGCAGGCATCGATCGCGGCGGGTGACAGCGCGACAGTCGGCACGTTCCGCGTCCGCGTCGACGCCGATCCCGTGCGACTCGTGATCTCGCGGTCGGACGGCACGATCATTCAGGAGATCGAGGTCGACGAAGCGACCGGTTCCGCATCGTTCGAGATGGGCCGGCGTCCGCTGCTCGGCATGGGACAGGGTGGTCCGCAGTTTGACCGTCGCGGCGCGAGCTACACGATGCGGTGGGGCCAGGGCGGCTACCAGCTACGCACGCACGGCGGCGTCGTGCCGATTCAGTGGCTGGTCAGCACCGACGGCTGGGCGCTCTGGATACATCAGCCGCTCGGCACGCTGGACCTGACCGGTGAGCGCGGTGTGTTCAATCCGCCGGAGGACTCACCGCTGCCGCTCGACATGTTCGTTGTCGACTCCGCGGATCCCGTCGAGATCATGGGCGAGTGGGCACGGCTGACCGGCCAGCCCGAGATGCCGCCGCTCTGGTCGTTCGGCTATCAGCAGTCGCACCGGACTCTGGCCGGACCCGAGGAAGTCCTGCAGGTGGCGGAAGCGTTCCGCGAAAAGCGCCTTCCGTGCGACACGCTCATCTATCTCGGCACCGGCTTCACTCCGGCGGGATGGAACACGCAGAACGGCGAGTTCCGCTGGAACCCGGTCACGTTTCCGGATCCCGATGCGGTGCTCGAACAGTTGCGCGCATTGAACTACCGTGTCGTCCTGCATGTGGTGCTCGAGGGCCGCCGTCTGTCCGGCGCCGTCGATGATCCGTGCCCGAACCCGCCGGCACCGGGTGAAACGGGCTCGGGCCGGACCTGGCCGGAGGAGCAGCAGGTCTCGTGCTACTGGCCGATTCATGACGACATCATCGAACAGGGCATCGACGGATTCTGGCCGGACCAGGGTGACGGCCTCGACGCGGAGTCGAGAATGAACCGGATCCGCATGTACTGGGACGGCATGCGCGCCGCGCGGCCGGACGAGCGGATGTTCGCGCTGCACCGCAACGGACAGGCGGGGATGGCCCGGTATGCACCGTTCCTCTGGTCCGGCGACGTGTATACGACGTGGGAAACGCTGCGCACGCACGTCTCCGTGGCGATCAACACGGGACTGAGCGGCATTCCGTACTGGGGCACGGACATCGGCGGCTTCGTACCGACTCCGGAGTACACCGGCGAGCTGCATGTTCGCTGGTTCCAGTTCGGCGCGTTCTGTCCGCTGTTCCGCGCGCACGGCCGGACCTGGCACCTGCGTCTGCCATGGGGCTGGAACACGGGCCAGCTAGGACACGACGAGCTCTCGAACTACCGGGGCGGCGCGGGCTATTCCGATCCCTCGGAGCTGAACAATCCCGATGTCGAGCCCGCGTGCAGGAAGTACCTCGAGCTGCGGTACCGTCTGATGCCGTACCTCTACACGGCCGTGCGTGAGACGCATGACAGGGGCCTGCCGATCATGCGGTCACTGTGGCTGCACTATCCGGACGATGAGCTGGCTGCGGCACGCGGCGACGAATACCTGTGGGGTCGCGATATCCTGGTGGCGCCGGTGGTCGAGCCGGGTGTCCAGCGCAGAAGACTGTATCTCCCGCGCGGACTGTGGTACGACTTCTGGACGGAGGAGCCTGTTCACGGCGGCCGCGAGATCGCCCGCGAAGTAGACCTCGAAACGACGCCGCTCTACGTACGCGCCGGCGCGGTCATTCCGATGGGACCGGTGAAGCAGTACACGGCCGAGCCGGTCGACGAGCCCGTGACGCTGGTCGTCCATCCGGGCGCCGATGGCGAGTCGTTCATGTACGAGGACGACGGCCACACGTTCGGCTACCAGCGCGGCGAATGGATGCGCATCGTGATGCAGTGGACGGACGCGGAGCGGCGGCTGGCACTGCGGCTGGATGACGGATCGGGCAGACGTGGTCCATTGCCGCGCACGTTCAGGGTGCGCGTTGCGGGCGAGACCGCCGTCAGCGATGTGACATTCGACGGGAACCCGACGGAGATCACGGTTTGAGCGCCGCGGCGTGGTGCCCGGGGGTGGCCGGAGACTACAGGGTCAGGTGCCGCAATGAGCGGTAGCCCGACACGACGCGACTTCCTGCGCGTTTCCGCGGGACTGTCCGGTCTGGCGGCGGGCGCCGCGATGTGGCCCGGTTCCGCGGCCGGCCGCGTGGCGGTCGCGCACGCGATCGGACCGAAAGCGCAGGCCACCGGGATCCGCCGGCCGCAGGCCCCGCGCGCGCTCCGCATCCTGATCCTCGGTGGGACGAGCTTCCTCGGTCCGCACCAGATCCGCTACGCACTCGATCGCGGGCACACGGTCACGGTCTTCAATCGCGGACAGACGCAGCCCCTGCTGCATCCGGAGCTGTTCGACCGTGTCGAGCAGCTCGAGGGCGACCGGGGCGGCGATCTCGAGGCGCTGCGGGGACGGACCTGGGATGCCGTGATCGACAATTCGGGTCGGGCCGTCGAGTGGGCGCGCGCGTCCGCCGCGCTGCTCGCTCCGTCGGTCCGCAACTACCTGTTCGTTTCATCGACCGGTGTGTTCCATCCGTACCTGATGCCCGGCATCACGGAGGCTGTGCAGCCGCGGCTGGCCGACGACCCGCCGCAGGATCCGCCCAGCTACGGCGTCATGAAGGCGTTGTCAGAGCGCGAGGTGCAGCGCGCGTTCGGCAATCGGTCGATCATTGTTCGACCGAACTACATCGTCGGACCGGGCGACACGACCGACCGATTCCCGTACTGGCCCGTCCGCATCGCGCGCGGCGGCGAGGTGCTCGTACCCGGCGGGTACGACGACCCGGTCCAGTTCATGGACGTTCGCGATCTGACGGAGTGGATGATCCACCTGATCGAGGAGGAGCGGACCGGTGTCTACAACGCGGCGGGCCCGTTTGCTCGGCAGGCGACGATCGCCGAGATGGTCCATGGCATCCGCGCGGTCACGACCGAACGCGTGGACTGGGTCTGGATCGACGACTATGACTTCCTCACGGAGGTCCGGCTGCGTGCGATGGTTCCGTGGATCATGCCGCGCGGCAATAGTCTTGGCCACACCCGCATCAACTACGACCGCGCGGTCGCGAACGGGCTGACGTTCCGTCCGCTGGCCGTGACGGCAAAGGACACGCTCGACTGGTGGACGTCGGATGCGGTGACGCCCGGGCGTCGTGCGAATCCGGAATTCGTTCTCACGCCCGGCCGCGAAGCGGAGATCATCGCGGCCTGGCGAACGTATTCCTCGAGGTTGCCATCATGAGAATCGCTGCGGTAGTGGCACTGTCTGGTCTGTTCGCGGGGGCGCAGGCAAGCCTGGAAGCACAGGTCGTGGAGATCCGTGTGAACGCGGAAGAGCGGCTCGGGCCGACGACTCCGATGTGGACGTGGTTCGGTCACGACGAGCCGAATTACACGTACATGGAGAACGGCCGCAAGCTGCTCGACGAGCTGGTCGAACTGAGCCCGGTTCCGGTCCACATCCGTACGCACAACCTGCTGACCAGCGGTGACGGTACGGCGGCGCTGAAATGGGGATCGACGAACGCCTACACGGAGGATGCCGAGGGCAACCCGGTCTACGACTGGACGATCATGGATCGGATCATGGACACGTACGTGGAGCGCGGAATCCGGCCGCTCGTCGAGATAGGCTTCATGCCGGAAGCGCTGACGACGGGGCCGCAACCGTACCGTCACACGTGGCAACCGGGCGATGACTACGGCGACATCTATACGGGCTGGGCGTACCCGCCGAAGGACTACGAGAGGTGGAGCAACCTGGTCTACGAGTGGGTTCGCCATTCGGTCGAACGCTACGGCCGGGAGGAGGTCGAGAGCTGGCACTGGCAGGTCTGGAACGAACCCGACATCGGGTACTGGCAGGGAACGAAGGAAGAGTACTTCAAGCTGTACGACTACGCGGCGGCAGGTCTGAAGCGAGCGTTGCCGACGGCGAAGATCGGCGGTCCGCACGTGACGGGTCCGCGCGGCGAGCGGACGCAGCAGTACCTGCGGGACTTCATCGAGCATTGCCTGCGGGGCACGAACTACGCCACGGGCGAGACCGGTAGTCCACTCGACTTCGTCGCGTTCCATGCGAAAGGCGCGCCGCGCGTAATGGAAGATGGTCACGTGCGGATGGGTCTGAGCGGGCAGCTTGACGCGATCTCGAAAGGCTTCGAGATCGTCGCATCGTTTCCCGCGATAGCGGGCATACCGATCGTGATAGGCGAGTCCGACCCGGAGGGCTGCGCGGCCTGTCCGACGACGCACTACCCGCAGTACGGGTATCGCAACGGTACGATGTTCTCGAGCTATACCGCGGCGCAGCTCGCGCGGACGTGGGAGCTGGCGGAACTGTACGGCGTCAACCTGCTCGGCTCTTTGAGCTGGGCGTTCACCTTCGAGGAGCAGCCGTACTTCGCGGGGTTCCGTTCCCTGGCGACGAACGGTATCGACAAGCCGGTCCTCAACACCTTCCGCATGCTCGGCATGATGCGTGGCGACCGGATCCGGGTCGAGAGCACGGGCGCGCTGCCGCTCGAGACGGTCCGTGCGGAGAGCGTGCGCGGGCAGCCGGACATCAACGCGATCGCGACCCGCGCGGAGGGACGGATCGCCGTTCTGGTATGGAACTATCACGACGACGACCTGCCCGCGCAGGATGCGACAGTCGAGCTGCTGATCGAAGCAGTACCGGGCGGAACGCCCAGGCTCACTCACCATCGTGTGGACCGCGAGCACAGCAACTCGTACGAGGTGTGGAAACGGATGGGCTCGCCGGCCGAGCCGACGCCCGAGCAGTATGCCACGCTCGAGCAGGCGGGCCAGCTCGAGATGCTCGACGAGCCGCGTGTCATCGACGTGACGGATGGCCGGGTACGCGTGAGCTTCGCGCTGCCGCGTCAGGCGGTTTCACTGATCACTCTCGACTGGTAGAACGGACAAGGCCCGGGATGAAGACCGGCAATCACACAAACAGAGGAGAAGGGATGGGACTGTCAGGCATTCATCCCATTGTCCCGACGCCGTTCGACGAGAGCGGCCGGGTCGATGTCGAAAGTATCAAGCGTTTGGTCGAGTTCCTGGTCGGCCTGGACGTTCAGGGCGTGGCCATTCTCGGCGTGATGGGAGAGGGCCAGAAGCTGAACGACGCTGAACAGCGGCAGGTCACGGAAGCGTTCCGCTCGGTGCTGCCGGACACGTTGGAACTCGTGGTCGGGGTGCGCGCGGCGGGGACGGATCCCGCGGTCGCCGCGGCGAGCGAGGCAGCCGATCAGGGTGCGACCGCGCTTCTGGTCGGGCCGCCGCCCGTTCAGTCGGACGAGGCGATCTTCACCTACTATCAGCGGGTCGGCGCCGCCACCGACCTGCCGATCGTCGTGCACGACTATCCTGCTTCGACGGGCATTCTCATGTCGGTGCCGTTGCTCGTCAGGCTGTATCGCGATATCGAAACGGTCCGCTACATCAAGCTCGAGGATCCGCCGACCGGCCCGAAAATCAGTCGTGTCCTCGAGCTTGCGGGCGATGGTCTCGGCATCTTCGGAGCGCTGGGCGGCATGTACGTGCTCGAGGAGCTGGAGCGCGGCGCTGTCGGAATCATGACCGGCTTCGCATATCCGGAGCTCCTGCTCGCGATCTACCGCAGCTACCAGAGCGGGGATGTCGACACGGCTGCCCGCCTCTTCTACGACATCCTGCCGTTGATCCGGTTCGAGTTCCAGCCGGGACTCGGCGTTTCGCTGCGCAAGAACATCCTGGTTCAGCGAGGCGTGTTCCGGACTGCGACGGTACGGCATCCCGGCGCGGAAGCGGATGCACGTACACTGAAGGACCTGGAGCGCATTCTCGAACATCTGAGGCAGCGCGGCTACGACGTATGAGGCTGTGACAGTTCGAGTATGTGTGCGGTTGCACCCGTTCGGCTCCGCGATTCGCGCGGCAACGGTCTGACGTTCGGACAACATGGAGGATTCGATGGATCTGGGTATTCGGGGACGTGTGGCACTCGTCGGCGCATCGGGCCGCGGACTCGGCCTCGCCACGGCGGAACGACTGGCAATGGAAGGTTGCCGTGTGGCGCTGTGCGACAAGGATGCCGACGTCCTCGACGCTGCGGTGCAGAGTGTTCGCGCGGCCGGCGGAGAAGGTACCGACGTATTCGCATACGAGACCGATCTGACGGACGCGGGCTCGATCGAGGAGCTGGTGCTGTCGGTGCGTCGCGACCTGGGCCCGGTCGACATTCTCATCACGAACTCGGGCGGTCCGCCTCCCGGTCCGTTCGACGCCGCGACCGATGACAAGTGGCTGTTCGCGTTTCAGCTCACGTTCCTGAGTGCCGCCCGTCTGATCCGCGCCGTCCTGCCGGACATGAAGGAGCAGTGCTGGGGCCGCATCATCAACTTCACGTCGCGTTCGCTGAAGGAGCCGATCCCGAACCTGATCATCTCGAACTCGGTCCGCCTTGCTGTAGGCGGCATGGCGAAGACACTAGCGGCCGAAGTCGCGGAGTACGGCATCACGGTCAACAACCTGTGCCCGGGCGTGACGTCGACGGATCGAGCGATCGAGCTGGCCGGTGCCCGGGCAGCGAAGAAGGGGCTCAGCGCCGAGGACGAGCTGGCCGCCACGGCGAGCAGCATCCCGATGGGCCGTCTGGCGCGACCGGAGGAGCAGGCGGCCGCCGCGGCGTTCCTGGCGTCCGATCTCGCCGGCTACATCACGGGCGTCTCGCTGCTGGTCGACGGCGGCGCGGTGAGAGCATTGTAGGTAGAACGGCATGGCGCAGGGCCGGTCAGCTTCGGGGACGCCGGTCTCTTGTCTCGTAAAGAGACGAAGACCGGGAGCTTGGCGAGAGTCGCCGGCCGCTGCCGACGACGAAGTGTGGCGCTGGACCCTCGACGATCTCTACCGGCCGCACTGAAGCAATGCGCTCATTCCACCCGCAAGGCCGACAGCGGATCCGTCCTGCCCGCGCGCATCGCCGGTACGATGCTCGCCAGCACAGCCGCCAGCGCGAGCACCGCGGCT
>DATKCF010000096.1:0-12501 GCA_035513345.1 Longimicrobiales bacterium | reverse complement strand
GCAGTCCTTCGCCGGCCTGATGCTGCGGTACGCGGCAGGCGACCCGGCGTCAGCATCGATGCCGGCGATCGGAACGAGCACGATCAGCGTTCGCGACTACGTCCGCAGCCTCAACGCCTGACCCCTGTCCGCCGCCGCGTTCGCCCTAAAGCGCCGGCCACACGCCACAAACGTGGCAACCCGTGCTCCAGGGCTCACCCACCCTTCGCGTATCCCGCACCTCGGTCGCCCGAGCGCGCCCGAGCTGCGGTCGGAAGGCAACCGGTCTTGACAGGGCGGCCGGTCCCAACACTGTTGGTATCAACACTGCTAGTAACGACCGGACCCACGGAGACACAATGGGAAACGATGTGCTCGGCGGGTTCGAGCATCAGGTGCTGCTCGCGATTCTGCGGCTCGACGAGGAGGCGTACAGCGTGCCGATCGTGCTCGAGCTGGAGCGGCGGACCGGGAAGACGGTGGCAGCGTCGCAGGTTTACGTGACGCTGCGACGGCTGGAGAAGCGGGGGCTGGTATCGTCGCGGTTCGAGCCTCCTCCTGCTGCGGAGGGAGGAAGGGAGCGGCGCGTGTTCCGGCTGGAGGCTGCGGCGATCGAGGTGCTGCGGGAGTCGAAGCGAGTTTTCGCTCGTTTGTGGGATGGCCTTCCGGTGCTGGACGAAGCATGAGCGGGCGGGGCGAGGCGGGCGAGGCACGGCGGCGCCGGATCGCGGAGTCGGTGCTGCGGCCGTTCCTGGGGGTCCGGGATCGCCGGCAGGTGATATCGGACCTGGAGGAGTTGCGTACGCACAGGCTTGCGGAGGGCAGAGCGGTGGCCGGGCTGCGGTGGTGGCTGGACCTGTTGCGGTTTCCGGTAGCGCTGTTATCGGGGCGGTCTGCGGTGTCGCCAGAGGAGGTTCACGGAAGCGGTGGTGGCGTGAAGGGCCTTGCGGGAGCGGCGTTGTACGACGTGCGGCACGCGGTGCGGCGGTTGTGGCGGAATCCGCCGTACACGTTTTCGGTCCTTGCGACGCTGACGGTGACGATCGGTGCGGCGACTGCTGTGTTCAGCGCGCTGAACGGGGTGTTGTTGAGGCCGCTGCCGCATCCGGAGCCGGACCGGCTGGTTCGGTTGTACGAGGTGGACCAGCGTGGGGCGTCTGTGGAGGACCGCAATCCGGTGGCGGTCGCGAACTACGTGGACTGGGCGGTGATGAACACGACGCTGGAGTCGATGGCCGCGTTCACGACGTTCGACGGGACGCTGTCGGTGGAGGGTGTACCGGAGCGAGTGCCGATAGCGCAGGTGACGGCGGAATTTCTCGAGCTGATCGGTGTGGAGCCGGTTCTGGGCCGCGGCTTCACGGCGTCGGAGTACGATGGCGCGGATGGCAACGCGGTCATGATGGGCTACGACTACTGGCAGCGGCGGTTCGGCGGAAATCGGGGCATCATCGGGGAGGTGGTCGAGTCGGGCGGCAGGCAGTACACGGTGGTCGGTGTTCTGCCGCGCGGGTTCCGTTTTCTCGAGCGCGACCATGATGTGTGGCTGCCGTGGGCGTTCACGGAGAGTGCGCGGCAGAATCGACGGTCGCACTACCTGGCGGTGCTTGCGCGACTGAGTCCGGGTGTGAGCATCGAGCGCGCGCAGGCGGACATGGACCGGGTGGTGGATCAGTTGCGGCCGGCGCATCCGGAGTTTCTGGATGGGTGGGGCGTGAGCGTTGTACCGCTGATGGACGACATCGTGGGGTCGGCGAAGCCGGCGCTGGTGTTGCTCTTCGTGGCGGTCGGGTTCGTGGTAGTCCTTGGTGGGGTGAACATCGCGGCGGCAACGGTGACGCGCGCGATGGAAGCATCGCATGAGACGGATGTCCGGCGCGCGATCGGTGCGACCGGTGCACGGCTGATGCGCGAGCGCGTGATGGAAGGGATGCTGCTGGCCGTGGCCGGTTGTGCGGCCGGTCTCGGCCTTGCCCTTGTGGCGACTCGCGGACTGCTTGCGCTGGCGCCCGACTCATTGCCGCGGGCGGATGCGATCGGCGTCGATCCGGTCGTACTGCTGTTCGCGATCGCCGTTTCGGTCGCGACCGTGCTGAGTGGAACGGTGATCACGTATCGCACGGCGATCGGCGGCCTGGCGGGCAACCTGAGGGCGGCGGGCCGCAGCGTCACGACTTCGCGGGCGAGGCGACGGTGGCAGGCGGTGTTCATCGGGTCACAGATCGCGCTTTCTCTGACGTTGCTCGTGTCGGCCGGACTGATGCTGCGGAGTCTGTCGAGTCTCATGGCTGTCGATCCCGGCTTCGACGCGGCACAGACCGTGACGGTGCGCGTGCAATTGCCCGCTTCGCGCTATGCGACGGCGCCGACACAGGGACCGGTCTACGACGCACTTCTCGACTCCGTGCAGGCGGTACCGGGCGTGACGGCGGCTGGCGTCACCAACTACCTGCCCATGACGGATGGCGAAGGCACGTGGAGCATCCAGATCGCAGGCCAACCGGAACCACGGGCCGGCGAGAAGCGTGACTACGGCCGGCACCTCGTGAGTCCGGGTTACTTCGAGGCGATGGGCATGCGTATCCTGCAGGGCCGTGGCATCACGTCGGAGGACCGTGCCGGCCGTCCGCTCGTCACGGTCGTGAACGAGTCGTTGGTGCGCAGATTCTTCGGGCCGGGCGAGGACCCGATCGGCCAGCGGCTGTACCTGTTCGCGCAGCCGGCCGACACGTTCGAGATCGTCGGTGTGGTGACCGACGTTCATCTTGCATCGCTCGACGCGGAACCGACGGGCGCGTACTACCTGCCGTACCGTCAGCTGTCCGACGGGTACTGGAACGGCGCGGCCCGGCTTGTCGCGCGCACCGGCACACCTGCCGCAGGTATCGCGGCGGTCGTCCACAATGCGGCGAGAAACATCGATCCCGACATCCTGACCCACGATGTACGGACGATGGCGGACCGGGTGGCGGCATCTGCATCAGTCACGCGAACGCGCTTCGTGACGATGTTGCTAGGCACGTTCGGCGCGGTAGCACTGGCACTCACGGCGATCGGCGTGGGCGGCGCGGTCACGCAATGGACCCGACAGCGGCGCCGCGAGATCGGCATCCGCATGACGATGGGTGCGACACCGGGCGGCGTGGTGGGCGGTCTGCTGCGCGAGAGTGGCACGATCGTGGCCGGTGGTCTCGTCGCCGGCCTGGCGGGCGCGATCGCGTTCGCGCGGGTTCAGTCCGCGCTGCTGTTCGGCGTCACTCCGCTCGACGCCCGGACGTATGTGGCCGGGGCCGTCCTGGTGGCAGGTGGTGCGATGGTGGCCACACTGGTTCCCGCCGCGCGCGCCGGCCGAACCGATCCCGCGGCAATCATGAGGTCAGAACAGTAGGACCGAACACGGCCGGCGCGGCCGGTACGCGAGCACCTGTGCTCACCGCATGGAGGTGAGTCCTGGTCTCAGCCGCCGATGTCGCCGCCGAGACCGAGCTGCGCGGACGGTGGCGGCGTCGTCACGGCGCGCCCCGTGTGGCGACGATTCGCTCGCGCGAGCGGCCGCCGCCCGAAAACGGAACCGTCGCCGGCACGGACCTCGACAGTCATGGTCGAAGGCGCGATCGAACGGATCCGTGCCGCCGAGAGTGCACGCCACGCGGACGGGTCCGGCGTGCCGGCCACGCGGATGCGAAGAATCGCGTCGGCGGGAGCTTCCGCGACCATCTGGCCTAGCTTCGAGGCGATCGAGCGGGTGCCATCGCCGGCATTCAGATCCCGGGTGACCATCGGTCGTGAGGGCAGATCCATGAAACTCCACCGGACCTCGTCCGGCGAGAGGTCGAGAAGCAGAAACCCCTTTCCTTCACCGGTTTCAGCAAAGGAGGTCTTCTGTATCGAGCCGGGATAGAGCACTGGTGCGGCGAGCGGCCGGCCACGCAGATCCCGCGTCAACGCCTGATGGCGGTGAATGTGTCCGGACAGCACCGCGCCGAATCCGCGGGGAATGTCCGCGGCGCGGATCACGTCGGATGCCGTGGTGAACGTGAAGTTGCCCGGTCCGACGGTGGCGCCTTCGACACTGTGGTGCATGCAGAGCAGCCGCATCGGCGCGTGCTCGGTGCGCCAGCCAGTCCGCTCCACGATATCCACGAAACGGGTCCGTATATCACGTCGCTCGTACGGGAATCCTGCCAGCGCCATGCGCTGTCCGCGTACTTCGATGGCGTACGTCCTGGGTCTGTCGAAGATGTGAACGCGCGCATGCTCGGCGAAGCGGCGGTGCGGCAGTTGCGATCGCTCGTGGTTGCCCGGCACCACGAACACCGGTATGCCAGCGTCCGCAATCTTCGCCAGCGGTTCCAGCGCCTGCCATGCCAGGCTCGCGCGTCGCCCCGTGCTCCGCCGTGAGTTCATCAACAAGTAATCCGTCCCCGTGTCCTCCACTCCCCAGCGTCCCCAGCGTGAAACCCCGAGCGCCGGATCGGCAGTGCTGGTTGGTCGTCACCGGAGTGTGTGGAGCATCGAATGCCAACAGATCTGGTGAGGAGTCACTCGGTCGGCCACGGGTGTTCCGGTGACGTGCCACTTGCGCTGGCGCATGCAATAACGTATAGTGACATAACGACACCTTATGTGAGAGTCGAATGAAACTACCGGAACTGAGTCACCTGCAGTTCGTCGTGATCGGCACGCTCGTTGGCGAGGAGCGGACAGGACGCGCGATTCGAGCGGAACTGAAGCGGTACCGGGTGCGGCAATCGGGGCCGGCATTCTACCAGATGATGGCGCGATTGGAGAAGGCGGGCCTGGTGGAGGGGTGGTACACCCAGGAGGTTGTGGACGGCCAGATCATCAAGGAGCGGTGCTACCGGATCAGGCCGGCGGGTTCGAAGGCGTGGCGGGAGTGCAGGCGATTCTATGCGCGGGCACTCGGTGCGACGGGTGAAGACGAGGGTCTGGCGCATGCGTGAGGCGTCACCGCCGCGCTGGCCGCGCGTGGTGCTCGGTGCGGCGATTCATGAGGATGTATTCGAGCCGGCGTGGCACGAGGCGAGGGCACTGCGTCTGGAGAACGCGAGCAGTCGAGGGGGAAGTCGGGGGATGGCGTTGCCCACGGTGGTGCTGGTCATTCAATGCATCGGGCTGCGGATCGGCCGATCACGCGAAGTCCGGCGCGGGGGAGACAGCGTGATGGCGACATTGCTGGATGATGCGAAAATGGCTTCAAGATCGCTGCGGCGCCGGCCGGGCTTCGCGGCGATCGCGATACTGACTCTCGCTCTCGCGTTGGGTGCGAACAGTGCGATCTTCAGTGTGGTCAACGGAGTGCTGCTGCGGCCGCTGCCGTATCCGGAGTCCGGCCAGCTGGTGATCGTGCAGGCGTGGAGCGCGCAGGGCTACGGCATTTCGTTGTCACTGCCGAACCATCGGGACTGGCGGGACCGGACGCGCGAGTTCAGCGGCATGGGAGCGGCCGCGGGCTGGTCGCTGGTACACCGCAGGCCGGATGGTGCACGGATCGTTGATGCACAGATCACGACGGGCGCGTTCTTCGAGACGCTGGGCGTGCCGGCTCTGATCGGCCGGACGTATACGGCGACGGAAGCGGAGCGGGGTGGCGAACCGCTGGCCGTTCTGACGTACGGATACTGGCAGCGCGAGTTCGCGGGTGATCCGTCGGTCGTGGGGACTACGCTGAACCTGGCCGGCCGCGAGCACACGGTGATCGGGGTCATGCCGTCGGGTTTCGCGTGGCCGCCGACGGAGACGGAGCTGTTCACGCCGATGGGTTCGATAGCGACGTTGCCGTGGGACAACCGTCAGTCGTCGTTCGGCGCGCAGGCGGTCGCGCGGCTGGCGCCGGGTGCGACACAGGCATCGGCGCAGGCCGACATGGACCTGATCACGCGCGAGATCGAGACGGCGGAAGGCACTCCGGGCGTGACGGCGCAGGTGGTTGCGTTGAGCGAACATATTGTGGGTGATGCGCGCAGGTCGTATCTGCTGCTCATGGGCGCAGTCGCGTTCGTACTGTTGATTGCGGCTGTGAACGTGGCGAACCTGCTGCTTGTTCGCGGCGAGGAACGGCGTCGCGAGCTGGTGGTGCGCGCGGCGCTCGGGGCTGGTCGCGGGGCAATCGTGCGCCAGGTCATTGCCGAGAGCATGACGATCGCGACGGCGGGCGGGATCGTCGGGCTCGGCGTGGCGTACGGCGGTGTCGCACTGATCCGCCGCTGGATGCCGCTGCCGCCGCTCGTCCGAGAACAGGTGCGCATTGATGGTATGGTCGTGCTGTTCACGGTTGCGCTGGTGGTCGTTGCGGGCATGGCATTCGGACTGATCCCCGCATTGCGTTTGTCATCGGACATCGGATCATCGGAGTTGCGCGAAGGATCACGTGGCACGGGCACACAGTCGCGCCAGCGCATGCGTTCTGCGCTCGTTGTCGTCGAGACGGCCCTGGCGCTCGTCCTTCTTGTCGGTGCCGGCCTCATGATGACGAGTCTGTCGCACCTGCGGAACGCCGAGATCGGCTACGAAGCGGACGAAGTCCTGACCGCACGCATCGCCCTGCCGTCGTCGGAGTATGCGGACCGCGAGGCATGGCGGGCGTTCTACGAATCGCTCGAGGCGACGATCGCGGCGCAGCCGGAGGTGCGCTCCGCTGCCATCTCGCTGCTTGTGCCGCTCGCGCCGCGTTCGTGGGAGCGGCTCGTACTCCGCGAAGGTGACCCGTTCTCGGTGCACGAGGGGGAGTCCGTTCTGTACAACATCGTGTCGCCTTGGTGGTTCGAGACGATGCGTGTGCCGGTGGTGCGCGGACGTACGTTCGATGAGCGGGACCACAACGAGGCAGTACCCGTCGCGATCATCGATCAGTCGATGGCGGATCTGTTCTGGCCGGGTGAGGATCCGGTCGGCCGGCGAATCACGTTCGAGTGGTCGGTCAACGAAGCGGGCGACACGGTTCCGACATACCGCACTGTGGTCGGCGTAGTGCCGAACGTGCGGCACTACACGATGCGCGAGCCGGCACGCGTCGAGGTGTACGTCCCTCTGGGCCAGACGCTCCGTACGTGGGGCACCAGTCTGTACGCCACGATCCGTGCGGCGGGTGACGCGGCCGCCTTCGCACCTCGGTTGCGGGCCATTGTCGCGGACATCGATCGCAACGTACCGGTCTTCGACGTGTCGACGCTCGACGCGTACATGGCGGATGACATGGCAGGCGACACGACGCTGGGCGGGTTGCTCGCGATCTTCGGCGCACTCGCGCTCGGCCTGGCCGCGATCGGAGTGTTTGGTGTGATGTCGCTGACCGTTGCCTTGCGCACGCGGGAGATCGGTGTACGACTCGCCATCGGCGCCAGGCCGCCGCAAGTGCTCGCCATGGTGCTTGCCAGGACGCTGGCCCTCACCGGCCTTGGCGTGATCGTCGGCCTCGTCATGGCCGGCGGCCTGTCCGGCCTGCTCCGCTCCTTCCTCTACGACCTGAGCCCGCTCGATCCTGCCGTGTACGGCGCAGGCGGGTTGTTCCTGCTCGCGGTTGCCGCGGCGGCGGCACTGCTGCCGGCGCTGAGGGCCGCGCGGATCGATCCCATGCGTACGCTGCGCGAGGAGAACTGAAGGAAAGGCGGCGCGCGGCGTCGGTGACGCCGCGGGCCGTGTATCGCCTTGCAGATCCGGAGTCGAAATGAGTCCGGAGGCCTTCGACGATTTCAGTGGCGGTTCAGGCGATTCCGTTCGCTGTCAAGGATTCCAGCGACTCTTCGGCCGCCGCAACGGTTATCGGCCGGTGCAGCAGTACGGGCAGCCACGTGTTGCTCAGGATCTCGTTGGCCGTGCTGCCAACGAGGGCGCGGGACAGGCCGCCACGGCCGTGCGTGGCCATGCAGATGAGGTCGGCTTCGAGACGGACGACTGCTTCGAGCAGCGCGACAGTCGGAAACCGTCCCACGATCGGCTCGAGGTGCACACCCTCGAGAATTTCGCCACCACGCGCGACGACATCCTCGAGGTACGTTCGGCACGCGCTGCCGTACTGCTCCGTCGTTGCTGTTTCCGCGCTCAGGTCACCCACGAACATGCGATCGCCGGGGGGCGACTCGACGCGCACAAGCGTCAGCTTTGCGTCGAACAGGCTCGCCATGGCGGCCGCCGCGGGAAGCGCCTGCTCGGAGAAGTGCGAACCATCGAGCGTAACCAGAATGTGCCGGAATGACGTCGAGACCGGTCGGCTGAGAGTCGTGTCAGGTGGTCGGACCAGCAGGACCGGCATCTTCGCGTGCCGCACGACCTGGTCGGCAATGCTGCCGTAGCGGATCCGGTCGAGCCCGGTCCGCGCATGAGTTGCCATCACGATCAGGTCGGCGTCCCACGCTTCCGTCTCGTGGTCGAGCGCATCGCCGACGCGGCCGCTGATGATGTGGCTCGATACCTCGAGCCCGGTCTCCAGCGCAACTTCGCGCGCCTTCTCCTGCAGCGAAAGACGCTCGGCCTCGAACACACGCCGGTCCGTTTCCGGATCCGCGCCCGCCATCACGCGATGGCGGAACGTGGCGACACCGAACAGCCCGTGCTCGACGTGCCGCGGTACGTGGACGTGGATCAGTCGGAGCGACGCGCCCGTCCGATTCGCGATCGCGGACGCGAACCGCAGGGCGTAGTCACCGAACGGCGTGCCATCGACGGGAACGGCGATTCGATCGTACATGCGTGCCTCCGGCAGGATCGGCAGTACGTCCTCACCGGTAGCATAAATCGCGCCGGTCCGCCGCGCCGTCGGCGAACCCGCCATGTCCTGTAAGGAAACGCCTGAATCGCCCTCTCAGCGCAGGAACGGGCGCAGTGGGGCTCGCCGGCCCATGGCGTCGACCGCGACGGGCTGGATAGCCAGGGGCGTCTCACCGATTTCGATGCGCTGATGCGACGGATCGAGGCCCTGGATCGACGCCGCGCCGGCCGTGATACTGAAGCCTTCCGCGTAGGTGTAGTCGATCGTGTAGCCGATATCCTCGAGCGCTCCGACCGTGACCGAGCTGAGCGGATTGTCCGACATGTTCAGCCAGCCCGTCATCAGCTCGTTGTTGAAGACGCTTTCGCGCCAGTGACCGTCACGCGTGCCCTGACCGCCGGTGTTCTCGACCGGCACCGGTGAACCCGGGTAGGCCGAGCCGCCGGAGCCCAGGAACTGCGCGGTCGCGGTCGGTCCCGTGAAGATCGGGTCCGCCCCACCGGCGCCGACCAGGTCTCCGCCCCAGCGCGTGCCGATGCCGATGACGTGGCCGAACTCGTGAGCCAGAACATCCTCGAGCCTGCCGTTCGATTCAAGAAAGGCGAGGTCCGCTTCGTCGATGCGGACCGCGCCGAGGACCGGCAGACCGCCGTCCGACCGCACGTAGCACGGCCCGGCCGAGCCGAGGATGCCGCCGGGGCCGTCGATCGGCTCGATCGTCACCAGCACCAGCAGATCGTCCACCGTCTGATTCACAGCCGGGTGCGACATCCCGCAGGCGTTCGCGGGAACGTTCAGCACGACATCCGGCAGGTCGCCGGTTATCACACTGGCCCAGCGGCCGGCCGCATTGTAGAACGCCGTGCGTTGCGACTGTGTGATCGTGCCGGTGAAGACGATGTCGAGGTAGTAGCTACCGTCGTTCGAACCGCCGCCAGACCCACCGCCACCCGATCCGCCACCGCCCGTTCCGCCCGAACCGCCGGTCCCGCCGCCGCTGATCGTCGCGTTCGCAGTGAACGTCACGGAGGCGACGCCTGCGACTGACGCGATGAGCGTATTGGCGCCGGCCGCGCCCATCGTCCATTCACCGACTGCCGCAATGCCCGTCGTGCCAGTTGCGGTGACGGCCCCTGCGACCGAGCCCCCGCCCGTTCCGACAGCGAACGTGACTTCTACGCCGTCGGCCGGGTTGCCGTGAGCGTCCTCGACGAGCACGGCGGGCGGAGCCGGAACGGTCGTGCCGATCACGGCGGATTGCGCATCGCCGTCGTGAACCGTGACACGTGCTGCGGGTCCCGCGTGAGCGGTCGCGTTGAACATCACCGATTCGCCGGCCGTTGTCGCCCGCACCGCGTTCGTGCCGCTGCGCGAACCGAGCGTCCACGAGTCCAGTGTCGCGGTTCCGCTCAGGTCGCTGCGCACGACAACCATCGGTCCGGTGTCGACACCTGCCATGAGCGTTCCGCCGCCGCTGGCGACGTCGAACCGCACGTCGATTCCGGGGACGCCGTTGCCCCATGCATCGACCACTCTCACAGAAGGCGAGGCGGACACCGCACGGGTCACCAGCGCGGACTGTCCTGCACCATCGACAACGACAGGGCCCGCCACCGAGCCCGGGCCGACCAATGCCTCGAACAGGACCTCGCCAGCTCCGTCGGCACGCGCCACCAGCCGTTGCAGACCGGACCGCGTGCCCGCGGTCCACGTGGCCGTCGCCATGCCGTTCGCATCAGTACTCGAAACGCTCGAGACGACAGCGTCGCTGCCGCCTTCCGGCACGAACGAAACCGCGACGCCGGCAACGGCGTTACCGTGCGCGTCCACGACCCGAACCGTGACCGGCTCCGTCAGCCGTGTCGCCACAAGGCCCGTCTGCTCGTTGCCCGAGACCGCCTCGATCCTCGATGCCTCGCCCGCTCCACCCTCCGCGCTGAACGTCACTGGCGACAGGCCGGCCGCCCGGGCGCTCACCTGGTTCAGACCCGCGACAGATCCGAGCGTCCACCCGCCAGCCGCCGCGATGCCGTCCTCGTCCGTCGACGCCGTCCCCGTGTTCAGCGTCCCGGCTCCCTCGATCACCGTGAACGTCACGACTACGCCCGCCATCGGCTTGTCCCACTGATCGCGAACACGGACGGCCGGCGCGGCTGTCACCGCCTCGCCAGCAAGGCCAACCTGGAGGAGACCTACGACAGCCTCGGCCGTCGTGGCTACCGGCGGCGAAACCGAGTCCTGGCACGCGAGTGCAAGGGACGACAACAGGATCGTGGCAGCGGCTGCTGCCCGCGTCGCGCGCATCGTGCGCTGTGCTTCGGGTCGATCGTGCATTCGGTGGTTCCTGCGTCTGGCTTTGTGGCCAACGCTGCCCGCCGACCGGCGGAGCGTGCAGCCACTACGCGCAGGTAACGCAATCCCGGAGCCTGGGCCGGGTGCCGCCCGGGGTGGTCGATTGACCGGCCGTCAGCATATGGCAAGTGGTTGCCGGAAGTCAAGTTGTGACATGGCCAGGCGGGACGGCCGCCGTGCTCCGGCTCGCCATCCCGGCTGGCGCACGGGAAGGAAGTTGCCGGGGGCCGGACAAAAGTACGCCAGCCGGCTTCGCATGCCGGCGGGAGTCGTTGGTCAGGATCCGTTCCCGATCGCATTGGACGGACCGGGAACGGGTGGTACATCAGGCCGTGTGTCAGCCGCGGCCAGCGGCGCGCGCCGGAAACACGAGGACGGGTACAGTCGCACCCCTGATGACCTTGTCGGCAACGCTGCCCAGGACAGCGCGACCTACGTGGGTGCGGCCGTGCGTGCCGACGACAATGAGGTCGGCGCCCGACTCATCGGCCTCCGTCAGGATCGATTCGGCCGTCCGGTACGAAGCGACGACATGCTGGTCGACGACATCCCAGTGGCGGCCGGCGACATCCGCCATCGACTGCAGGTAGTCGCCAGCCTGGCGGGTCCGCTTGTCGAGTTCGTCACGGTTGGCGCGCGCCGTGTCCGGAACGAACGAGGATCCCGGCATGATCGGCATCGGAGCGATGCGGAGCAGCGTACAGCGCGCGTTCGGCGCGAACGGCAGTGCGGCCGCGGCTTCGAGCGCGCGTTCGGCCGGGTCAGATCCGTCGAGTGCCACGAGGGCGTGATGGAACGCGCGTTGTGGACCGACCGGTGTGACGCTGTCGAGCGGTCGCACGAGCAGAATCGGGACGCGAAGTTTGCGCAGAAGCCGGTCAGCCGTGCTGCCGAGCCAGGTGCGGCGGAATCCACCGTGGCCGTGCGTGCTCATGACGACGAGGTCGATGTCGGCATCACGGCTGTGCCTTGCCACCGCGGAGGCCACGGGCCCATCGAGGAGCGCGTCCGTCGCGGCCACACCGTGATCGGCGCCGATCGATCGGGCAAGAGCCTCCAGATATTCCTGTTCCTCACGGACCAGGATCGAGTCGAAACCGGCCTCGACCCCGATCGTCGCGGGTTTGCCGGCCTCCGGCCAGAACACCGAATGAACAGTCACGAGATGTATGGTGCCACCCGATTGTTGGGCGATCGCGATAGCATGGGGCAGTGCGTTCTCGGCAAACGCGGACCGGTCCAGGGGGACGAGGATCCTGTTGTACACGTGGACCTCCTCATCTATCGTTTCCGAACGGCCAACTGACTGAAAGTAGGATCGCGCAGGCCGGCCGGCAGTCATGCACAACCGTATTGGCTGTGCGGAAACGGCGCGACGCTGTCGGGTAAATCCGGACCGGGTGTGGACGGATGTGACGGTACTGTCGGGCGTGTGTTGCCCG
>DATKCF010000095.1:0-15266 GCA_035513345.1 Longimicrobiales bacterium | reverse complement strand
CCTGCCGCCAGGTCCACTCGGCCGTGTAGATCTGGCGCAGCCGCGCGTCGGCCGACTGCGCGGCAAGCGGCGACAGGGGAATCAGCGTGAGGACCAGGGTCCAGCAGCGGCGCAGAAACATGAGTGCAGCTCCGGTCAGGGGAAGTCGTGAGAGACCTCCGGTGCAGGGAGGTCGAGGGACGCCGAAGTCAGTCCGGCTGCAGCGGCCTGTCAGCCAGCTCCGCGTCGCACACGCAGGTTCGGCAACAACGGGAGGAGCGAGCCTGTTCCGCGGCTGTACCTCCGATACGCGTCTCCAAACGTCGCCACCAACTGGGCCTCCTCTCGAGGAATGACCACGAGCCGCAAGGCGATCAAGGCAACCACCGCCCACAGTAGAATGAACCAGTTGGCCGCCATCAGGCCAATGCTTGCGAAGAGCGCTATCCCCCCGGTGTACAGGGGATGCCGCACCCAACGGTAGGGACCTGTCGTCACGAGTTGGTGCTGTTGCTTTGTGAATACTGTTTCACTGATGTTCGCGCCCAGGGTGCTCAGTACCCAGTAGAGTGATGGTACCACCAGGGTTCCAAGCGCCACGCCGACCCACAGAGCCCACGACGGGACGCTGAGCGAGGCCCAGGCCATCCAGTTGGGGTTTGCGAGATAAGCAACCACGCCGCCGAACAGCGGAAGCGCCACGAGGATTCGCCCGGCGATCAAGCCGGGATGTTCCTGGCTCCGCGCAATCGCTCCCCCTGTCCGGCGTGCCCGCCAGCGCCGCTGCGTCGAGATGCTGAGCGACGCCAGGAAGACCGCCATGGCAACCCATCTGAACATTGTTCCGTGCTGGCTATCGCCTTTGGGTTTGACCTGCGTGCAACATGCTCGCGGCGGGCCGTGAACTGCAAGGCGAACGGCCCGCGACCCACCTGCTTCCCCGCGTCAGGTCCAACCCTTGTCAGGAGGCGCTCACGCCCAGGGCTATACCTGTCTCAGGGACGCGAGGACATCGCCGATGAACTTCGACTTGCCCTCGAGGTACGCCGGGCGGTCGTGTGGAAACTGCTGTGCCAGAGCGAGCTTCAGGTCGGCGTACGAGGCCGCAAGCTTCGGCTCCCGGCGTAGAGCGTCGCGGAAGGCGACGGTTACCCTGTGGTGTCGCGAAGTCGGCTCAGCCAGGGAAAGGTGGTGGGTCCGCACCGCGCCAACCCATCGCCGGAGGAAGTGGCGGTCCGGGATGTCCTCGTCGGGACGAAACTCGTAGCCGATCGACTCGATGGCGGGGACGAGGTTCGTGGCAGCATGGAAGTCCGGCACGGAGACCAGCAGGTCCAGAACAGGCTTCGCGCACAGGTCAGGAACCGATGTGCTGCCAACATGGTGCACGGCAAGAATGGAGGAGCCGAGCGCGTCGACGAGCTCGGCTGACGCCGCCTCGAAGAGTACGGGCCAGCGGGCATCATAGGGCACGACGACTACTTCGCGGTGCTTCAAGCCCAGCGGTTCTGCGGCGGTCATATCATTCCCGCCTGGCGCCCTCCTGCACGAGTGACTCAATCATCGCGCCGAACGGTGGTGCCGACTGGTTTCACCTGGTCCGTCACGCGCTCAGTAGAACAGTCCGGGTGGGCAGGTCAGCCCGCTACTGTCATGCTGGCGTTGCGGGCTCATCTGCGCACCACTGTGTGAGCACCGACGTATTCGACGTCCATCTCGTCACGGTGAAGCACGTAGAGGACGTCCTCGCCGCCTCCCACCAATCTCCACGAACGCGGCAGACGAACTCGACCGACGATCGCCGCGGTGCCAGGGTTCAGGACGTACCTGCTCACAGACCGGTCACTTGCGCCGGGCACCTCCTCAATCCAGACCTCACACCCCCGCTATGCAGAAGCTCCGCGCGAGTACGAGTCGATTTCGAGCGACGTTGTGGTCTCGACCAACCGTCGTCTGTGGGACCTTTCGCGTCGGAACGTACGCGGCATCCAGTCGACCAGCCGCTTGATCGCGCGGCGCATCCGCTCGCGTAACGAAACCTGCTCGGCAGGCGTGGGCGAAGCACCACCGGTTCCCGTGGGTTTCGTGGCCCTGCGGACCGCAATGACGGCTGCGGATCCGAGAATACTCGACGCGATCCAACTGCGCAGGCCCCATCCGACGATGATCCCGGGAATCGCCAATGGTCCTGTACCGAGCAGGCCCACCGTTACAGCGCCGCCAAGGGTCAGTCCGCTCCACAGCAGGAAGTTTCGGACCAGAAAGGACCTCTGTGTGGCGTCCTTGCCCTGGATGACAACGAGCGCCCCGCTCGCAACGAGGCCGGCCGCCACGAGTCCCAGGGCGCTCAGAGCGGTGAACGGGCTGGCAGCACCGAGGAGGACACCCGCTCCGACGCCGAGAGGAATTCCCGCGGCGACCACGGTGTCTGTCCGACGGGCCGACGCGCGCGAGAGCTTCGGTTCCAGGGTGCTTGCATGCTCCCGGAGCGCTGCGTCGACTGCCTCCGGAGAGATGCCGATCTCGGAAGCGATGCTCCGGACTTCGTCCGCCGACGTCGTGAGGCCGCGCGCATCCAGTTGGATGGCTCGAGCGATGACGGCCTTTAGCTGCGCCTCATTGAACCGGTCTTGGGGTTGGTTGCTCATTGCGCCCCGCCTTCCTTTGGTACCGGGAATGCGTGATCGATCCAGTTTCTGCTCCCCGCCAACGGGCTGAGGTGCTACCGGACCGCCGAATCGAACATCCAACCCATGATCCACCAGCGGCTAGCGTCGTGAAACAGCGTGATGCTGTTGACGCCACGATTGTACGGCTCGCCGCCCTCCGTCCGCGCGGACGCGTAGCTGCTCCACACATGGACCATGTTGCCAGACCGGCTCACAACCCGATCGGTTTCCGACTCCCAGAAGCCTTCCCTCCGGGGCCGGTTGTCTCCGTGATACTGCTCCAACGTAATCACTCGCACCATGGGCTGGCCGGCGGAGTCCGCGCCAGCGATCGCGACCCATGCCTCGGGATGGTGAAGACTTCGGTCACGGGCAACGTCGGGCGCAGTACCTGCCGGACCCGAGACGACCTCATAGTAGGCGCGGATGATCCCATCAATCGACGCTACATCACCCGGGCGAGCTTCCTGCGCCGCGAGGGATCCTTGCGCCATGGCAAAGGCCGCGAGGAAGATTGTGAACGTGGCTTTCATATTGTGCCTTTCGGGCTTCGTGAATCAAGGATGCTGCCCTGGCCTCTTCTCGCATGTCCAGGCGCACTGCGTGTCCGTCACTTACAGCCGCGAAACGTTGCAAAGTAAGCGGCTGCAGCGGTTTGGCATGCAAACGAGGTTGTGGGCCTGCACACTGAGCGGTGCCCACCGGCTAAGGATTGCCCCTGCGTTCAACCGGGTCAATACTGGCGGCCAGCCCTGCGACGTCGACCCGGCCCGACCCATCCAGCCCCCGAGAAGCGGACAGCCGCCGGCCGCCGGGAACGAACGAGCTGAGCTGACGGTGGTGAGTGGGCGTCGCCGCGCGGCCCATCCCCGGTTCTCGAGTCGCTGCGCAGGTCGTTGAGAAGTCGACGTGCGCCGCACCGCGGCTCAGAACGTGGCCCAGTTCGGCAACACGTTCTCGCTTTGGCACGTGCCGCCCGTCACCGGCCCCAGCATGATGGTCGGCGGGTCGTACGAGGGCACGGGTCCGCTTCCATCCATCATGACCTGCGCCTGGGCGAGGAACACGGCGAAACGGGCGCCGACCGGATCCGCATCCCGAACGACTGGGTACTGGCGAATACACCCGGCGACCCTATTGCGTTGACGCCAACGACCTTGCAGTGGCTGGACAGAATGCGCGCACCGGACAGCCATATGCGCGCCTCCTCGATGGCGGCATCACTGGCAGCGGTCGCGAGTTCGGCCGAGTTCAACGTCGTCTCCGCCTCCGGCCCCCGGACCACGGCATACGAGGGAGCCAGTTCGCCGATCAACGCCGTCACTGACTCGCCGAAGCGTGAGTGCGGCCGACACCGGACTGCCCGGAAGCGCAGCCACCACCGTTGTCGATGATGAACTCACGACGTTGAGCACGTGGTTGCCGATGCGAACGTCGACCTGCGGAATGTTGCTGCCCGAGATGGTGAGCGCCCCGTTCACCGTGCCTTGGTCGGCCGGCGTCCACGTGAGCTGGCCCATGACCGGCTGCCCGGCGTTCCCGCCGAAGTTGCCGCACGGTACCGGGTATCTCTGCGGATCGATGCAGTTCATTTCGACGCGGATGCCGTTGCGATCGAGAGCATCGCGGATCGTAGTGGACGGGTAGCTGCGCCCTTCAGCGCATCGTACATGTCGAGACCCGCGATCCGGAACTCGTCCTTCAGTGCACGCGTGATCTCGACCGCGTTGAATCCGACAGTCTTCAGAACGTCCCTGGCCACGAGAGGTACGGACGGGGCCGTCACGGCGGGCGGGCAATCCTCACCGCGCGGGCAACGGCTCTTTCCTCCCACGTATCGGAATCCGACGCACGAACGGATCAGCATCGCCGGGACGGCCACGACGACGATCGCCTTTGCGAGCACAGCGTGAGGGCACATCACGAGGCACGTAGTGCGCTCACTTGGACTCACGGATGCGATCGGCCAGGCGCCCAGGCGAGCCGCGGCGGGTCATCGGCGCGAGGTCGCGACGATGGCAGCGAGGCGGTCGCGTGGACGCGATGTTGCGAACATCCCAGCGACGGGTCGCGTGGACGCGAGGTTGCGAACATCGCAGACGCGGCAACCTGCGACGCCGATTGCGGGATTCGCTGGTCATGGGACACCGAGTTCCGCACACGCGGGCGGCGCGTGCTCACGACCGCGGGTTTCGGTGTCCTATTCGCACCCAATACCGCACGCGCGATCACAACATGCAACGACCGCGGAATCGGCAACGACTTCGACCATGGCATCGCCCGGACGACCACTACGACGATCGCCTCTGCGAGCACAGCGTGAGGCCTGATCACGAGGCCCGTAGTGCGCTCACTGGACTCCGGGATGCGATCGGCCAGGCGAGCATGGCGGACGAATGACCGACACGCCCTTGGCGGTACGCCACTGCCGGGCTGGCGCCCGGCCCGGCTTAGCCTTCCTCCGCGCTGCCCTCCCGGAGCCGTTCAAGCAGCGCATTCGCATCCAGGCCGTGGCGGCCTGGCCGCTTCGCCAATCGCCAGCGAGCCGCCACAGCACGTGTCGATGCCGCAGGCCGAGAAGACGGCCAGCGATGCCGGCACCCTCAGGACTGCCTCGTTGACTGTCGTTTCCACCGTGATCATTGCTTCAGTCATGTCGCCCGACCCCGTATCGCTTCCAGTTTCACAATGTCCGGACCGGCCGACACCGCACCGTCCAGCGTCCGCCAGATGTTGTAGATGAACAGGGCCGCGCCCGCTGCGCTCACCACCGCGCCGACAGGCACAAGAACGCCCCCCGCCCCAAGGAGCCCGCGCGAAAGCCAGCCACCGACCATCAGAGCGAGACCGCCGTTCGCCACGATCAGATGCACGTTCGCCAGGCGAGCGTCGTGAAGCGGATGGCCGCTGAAGCGCGGCAGCACGTGATACGCAACGCCGAAAATCATCATGCTCACGAAGCCGAGCATGTTCGCATGCGCATGCGCAGGCCGGAACACGAGCGCCTGCACCGGAACGAGCGCCATCGCGATACCGATGAGTACGCCAGCGCCCATCCAGACGAGGCTCGATCGTATGAATCGCTTCACGTACGGTTCCATGGATCCTCACTGGAGCCCTCGACACCATCGATGGTCACTTCGAACTTCGCACGACGTGCGGGCCAACGCGGTCGGGAATGCCCTGTGTCGTGTCGGGGATTTCCCATGTCCAGATCCGAAATTACGCCGACAGTCCGCCCGGTGATGGCGTGGCCGAGTCGGTCAGCCGCGGGTCAGGAGCTGTTGCCGCGCCCGCGTGTGGTGACGAGGATCGCTCCGCTGCCGTGGTTCGTGCCGAACTGCGTGGTGGCATCACGTCCGTCCAGGAACCGCATCTGCTCCACGGTCTGTACGGCGATGGCGCGTAGCGCTGCCACTCCGCCCTGGAGTATGCGGTCGACGTAAACGCGAACACCCTCGTTCGAGGACGGCTGGAACGAGCCCGTGCCGCGCACGATCAGCCACGCCGGACGCAGCCGGCTCACCGCCTGGTACGCGTCGGCGTTGTGCATCGTGCTCAGCTGCTCCGCCGTCAGCAGGTTGCGTTCGCCTCCGGCGGGGCTGCCGGCACCACCGGAAGTCGCGCCACAGCTGCTCAGCGCCAACACGGCGGCTGTCGTTGTGGCCGCCGTGACCAGTCTGGCTCTCGTCATTTGCGCCTCCTTCCTGAAGACCTGCGTACCGGACATGCTGCGGCGCACGGCCGCTCCGCGCAACGATGCGGAGTGTCGGGTCCCGGCGAAAGAGCGCCGCAGCCGGTTCGTCAGGGGGTGAAGCGCGAGTGATGGCGCACAGTTCGTAGACATGGACGGTGACGGTGAGGCTGAAGTCCTGGATCATCTGGTTCCTGTAGAAACCTCTCTGTTCGATTGTGAAGATCGAACGCGGTGACTGCTGCGCGGCGCTCACGGTGAGGAGCGTGTGGACGGGGTCGACCAGCCGCGTGGAATGGCCGATTGTCGGTTCCGGCGGGTCGACCTGCGTGGTTGCGCAGCTTTGTACGAGGCGGCAAACTGTCCGTGCAAGCGTGGCGCGCGGCCGGTGTACCGTGGTAACATAGGCGCGCATCACCGCGCGTTCGTCCCGCCGAACAGGAGAAAAGCCCGATGACTTCGATCAAGCGATTCCTGAAGTATGGTGCGTTGCTGCTCACCGTGCTCGTGCTGTTGCCGGAGCCGGCTGATGGGCAGGTCCTGGACCGCATCAGGAATCGCGCCGCGCGTGAAGCTGAACGCCGGCTCGAGGAGCGGGCAGTAGAGGCGGCGCGTCGCACGCTCGATCTGGCCGAGGACGCCATTGTCTGCGCGATCACCGATCAGGACTGCATGGAGGATGCCGGGAAACAGGGCAAGGAGCCGGTCGTGGTGGACGCGGACGGCGAGCCGGTCTCCGGATACGAGCCCGCCGGCGAGCAGGGTGAGGATGACAGGCCGGGCGCGGGCGTGTGGGCCAACTACGATTTCGTGCCGGGCGACAACGTGCTCTTCTACGATGACTTCCAGGGGACGCGCACGGGCAACTTCCCGTCGGGCCTGGAATACGTGACCGGCAACATGGAAGTCGTGGAGCTTGGCGAGAACAAGGTCCTTCGTACGAGCGGTGGCGCCAATGGCTGTTTCGAGATCCCGCTCGGCCGCTCGTTCCCCGAGCGCTTCACGATCGAGTTCCGCGCGCGGACGACCGATCCGCAGGGTCGCGCGACGTGGCATCTCTTCTCCGGCGCACAGGAGCCGCTCAACGGCTGCGCCTACGCACCTGAGCCGCATGCCATCATGACGGGCTACTATGCGGGCGCCGGTCTGATCTGGGATGGCGGATCGTCGACATTGCCGACGACCACGGATCTCGTTGTCGATGAGTGGGCGGACATCCGGATCTCCGTGGATGGGCCGTACTGGAAGATGTACGTGAACGAGCGACGCGTGGCGAACGTGCCACGCTTCGCGTTCCCCGAAGCGTCGTCGCTCAACGTCATGATCGGCGTGTACGGTGCGGACAACGACATCTACGTCGATGACATCCGCGTCGCTGAGGGCGGCCCGCGCTCGATCTACGACGACCTGATGTCCGAGGGCTTTTTCTCGACGACCGGCATCCTGTTCGCTTCGGGCAGTGCGACGATCAGGCCCGAATCGACGCCGACGCTGAATGCCGTGCTCGAGATGCTCGAGGAGCACGAGAACCTCGGCCTCCTGATTGAAGGCCACACGGACAGCCAGGGCAGTGACGCGGACAACGAGACTCTGTCCGAGCAGCGCGCGATATCAGTGAAGCAGTATCTCGTCGATCACGGAATCGAGCAGGGCCGGCTCGACACCGCCGGCCATGGCGAGAGCCAGCCTGTGGCGGTCAATGCGACTGCGGAGGGCATGGCGACGAATCGCCGCGTCGTCTTCCGCCAGCGGTAGAGCTGCGACTGCACGTCGTCACTGCTGGTTCGTCTCCGAAGTCACGGCGCTCGAACACCAACAGACTTCGGAGACGAGCCACCAGCTCCGGTGATGAAAAGCAATCCAGGCGCAACGCCGGAAGATGTCCGGACCGCAGACGGCGTCGAGACGGGCCCTGCCAGGATTGACGCCGCACGGCTGGCCGGCCTTTTCGCGCTCGGCGGGGCTGCCGTTTTCGTGGCGATGCTGCCGCCTGTTTCCGATCACGCCTACCAGTTCTACATGGCCGGCCGTGTACTCGCGGGGGCCAGGCTGTATGTGGACATCGGGGCGGCGGACATGCATCCGCCGCTGTTCACATGGCTTGCAATGGCCGTCACGCTGCTCGGCCGTCCGGTCGGTCTGAGCGGCCTCACGCTCTACCTGTTGCTCGTGCCGCTCGTCGTGTTCTGGGCGGTACGACAACTCTGGCGGTTGGGTCTCGCCGACGGCTGGGTGCTCGCGGTCCTGGCGTTCGCGCTCCTCACCATGGCCGGGCCCTATGCGGGCCAGGGCGAGCATCTCGCTCTCGTTCTCGCGCTGCCATGGATGGCCGGTACGGCATCGGCCGCCAGTGGCCGGCCGATGTTGCGGCCCGCCGCCATCACGGCGGGAATCGCCGCCGGTCTGGGGCTGGCCATGAAGCCACACTTCGCGCTCGTCTGGATCGGCGTCGAGCTGTGGCTGGCTCGCCGCAACGGGCGCCGTACGCTGCTGCGCGCTGAAAGCGCCGCGATTGCGTCCGTGTTCGTGCTGTACGTGGCGGTTACGGCTTTGATCACACCAACGCTCTTCACGCTCGTACCATGGGTTGCGCCGCTGTACGCGCAGTTCGCGCCGAAGCCGGTCCTCGAGATGCTCCTCGATGTCCGAATGCTGCTGCTCATGGCAGGCCTCGCTGCCGGATTCGCAGGGATCGGAGCCCGCAGTCGGTTCTCTCCCATCGCGCGCGTTCTGGCGATCGCGGCACTCGCCATGACAGTCGCTGTGCTGCTCCAGGGCAAGGGTTGGGGGTACCACTGGTATCCGGTGACGGCACTGAGCGCCATCCTCATCGGGCTCGCGCTGCACGACCGGCTCGGCCGGTTGCGCGCCATTGCGACAATCGCGCTCGCCGCCGTGGCCATCGCGGGCGCATCCATCCAGGTCGACCGGACGGCACGGCTGCTCGCCGGCGCGCCCGTGCTGCTGCCGCAGATGATGGAGGCTGTCGAGCAGCATGCGCCGGGCGAGCCGATCGTCGCCCTTTCCTACCTGCTACAGACGGGATTCCCGCTGGTCAACCTCACCGGCACTGAATGGGCCTCGCCCTACGCCCACTTGTGGATGGTGCCCGCGCTGTACACGGATGCGTTCGCCGGTCGTGCACCGGTCCGCTACCGTGATACCGGGAAATGGGTGACGGTCGAGCAGGAGATGTTCGACCGGCTCTGGGAAAGAATCGCGCGTGACGACCCGGCGATCACGATCGTGCAGGCGCCCTTCGGCAACGGCTTCGATATGCGTGCGTACTTCGAGACGGACGGCCGCTTCCGTGAACGGTTCGCGCGCTCACCGGTACTCGACACCATAGGCAGCTACATCATTCTGGGCCGTCCGGACAACTGACCGACGCTCTGCGTTTCCGATGAGCCCGTATCCTTGCTGGTCGCTGCTCGTGAATCGTTCGGTCAGAAACCGGGAGCCAGCAGCACCGCGTTCATGAACAGCAGCATTGTGCCTTCGGCGTACCCGCGGAAATTCGGGTCTTCCGCGAACGCGACGATCCGGCCCCGGCCAAGGGGCTGGTGCATCAGAAAAGCCTTGTTCGCGAGCTGCGGCCGCGTCTCTTCCCAGATGATGCCGCTCAGCAGCATGTCGTCGACGCCCGCGTACGAGCCGACGTTCGTACCGCGGTCGAGCGTGAGTGGCGAAAAGATGCGGGAACTGTTCACCATTGCCGCCAGCTCGCCGCCGGTTCCGGCCGCGAGTATATGCGACGTGTCGGCGAGCACGCGGACCAGCGCACCCGGCACCGGTTCGGGCGCTTCACTGTCCGGCACGATCGCGTCGAGGTAATCGATGGGCTGCGACCCGGCCGCGGGCGGCTGTCGGTCCTCGGGGCCTTCTTCGCCGGAGCCGGCACGCAGTTCTGCGCGTGTGGCCAGGAGTCCAACGTCGTCGCGCGTCGCCCAGCGCGTCGATTCGCCCATCGTGATCAATGTGCCGCCGTCCTGTATCCAGCGGCGCAGCCGCGCAACATCGAGTGAGCCCGCATAGTTGCCTTCGGGCACGACGATCACACCCACATCGGCCAGATCCAGCCGGCCGAACGAACCGACTCGAACGGCAGTGACGCGCTGGCCGTAACGCTGTTCCAGAACCCAGCGGGCCCATCCGGCCGACTGGCTCGAGGTCGGCTGATCCCAGAGCAGAACCACCCGCCGGCCGGGCAGCGCGCGCATCTGGTTGGAGCCGAGTGATATGCCACCCTCCCCGACGAAGCCGTCCCGCACCGGCACCAGATCGACGCCATGTCGATCGGCCGCGCGGGCAAGCGCCTCGCGCGCGCCCGGCGCTTCCACGTCCGAACGGCGGACGAACAGCGTTCCGATCCCATGGCGACGACCCTCGACGGCCAGCGCCGCACCCGACGCGTGAACGCGGATGCCGGCCGCCTGCAGTTCGACCAGTGCCGCGGCGGCCGCCGTGTTCCACGGGATCAGGTACCCGACCCGCGCGTCCGGCAGGCCCTCCGGTCCCGCTCTGTCGCGGACTGTGGCCGCCGCGCCGAGCCCGCCTGTCGTGGCTCCAGATGAGCCTGCGGCGTCAATCGAAGGCAGGCGAGGGATCGCCGCGAATGCGGGTGCGAACGGGTCAGCCGATACCATCTCTCCGCTCGCCGGGAGCGTGCTCTCCAGAGGTACCGCCGCGACGTTCCACATCAGCGGCAGATTCCACGCGGTGATGTCGTAGATCTGGTCCGGCAGCCGGCGCGCGCGACGCTCGCGCTGCAACCTCACGAAGGCGGAGTCCATGTCGACCTGGCGCTCGAGCAGGTTGCGCGCAAGTCTCGCCGCTGGCTGGTTCAGCGGTACCACGTACGAGCCCGTGGGCAGCGTGCGCCCGTCCGCGGTTATTGCCTCCGCCGAGCGGTACACCTCGATCCCGTTCTGCGCGAGCGTACGCGCAAGGCGAGTGGCGAGCATCGGGTCACGCCCGGCATCGAGCACCCAGCCACGCGTGCCGCGCTCGCCTTCCGCGGCCGCGCTGCGCCGGAACTCGACGAACGCCCGCAGGACGCGCTCGCGGTTCAGGGCCGCCGTGAGCGCGGTACGCTGACCCGCGGTGAAATGACGGGCGATGCCGTCGCCGTAGGTCAGCATCGAGCCATCGTAGCGAATGACTTCGAGTCCCCGCGCCGAGGCCATCTCGAACGTGTGGCCAAGCGCGCCCTGCGCGGTCGGCCAGGACGCGCCGTAGCCCGGATAGAACGCGTCATAGACTTCGCGGATGAAATATGGCCAGCCGCGCGAATCGAAGGCGTCCGCGTTGCCGCGTCCGACCAGCTCGAGAAGCTCCTTCTGCGCGTCCGTCGTGAATGGGTTGCCCGGCACAGCGGCGGGCGGGAAGTAGTAGGTGGCGTTCGCGCCCATCTCGTGCAGGTCCACGACGACGTGCGGGTTCCACTCGAGCAGGGCACGAATGCGGCCACGGCTCTCCGGCTGAGTAAGCGCGTACCAGTCGCGGTTGAGATCGAACAGGTAGTGATTCGTGCGACCGCCCGGCCACGGCTCGTCGCGCTCGGCGGCCACCGGATCCGGATCCGGGTCGGCCGCCCGATGCAGCTGGTTCTGGAACACGAAGCGCGCCCTGCCGTCGGGGTTCTGGATCGGATCGATGATCACGATCGACTCGCGCAGGATCGTGTCGACGTCCGGGTCGCCCTGTGCAGCGAGCAGGTAGTAGGCCGCTGCGATAGCCGCGCCCGCGCCAGAGATTTCGTTGCCATGGATCGAGTGCACGAGCGCGGTAACGACCGGAAGTTCAGCGATCAGCGCCGTTTCATCCGCGGGCGACAATCCGCGTGGATCGGCGAGTCGCGCGAGACCTGCCTGAACGTCCGCCAGCCTGGCCATTCGCGCCTCGGCTCCGATGGCGAGCATGACGAGCGGCCTGCCCTCATGGCTTTGCGCGTACTCGACCAGTCGCGTCCGCTCCGGCGCCGCCGCGGCAAGTGCCCGCATGTAGCGCACGATGTCCTCGGGCGTCGTCACCACATCGGCCGGATCGTGACCGAGAAATGCGCTGGGTTGCGGGATTGCCGGATCCCACCGCGTATCCGCCGGAAACGGCACGGGATTCTGTGCCTTCGCGGAACCGGCGGCGACGATGGCAATGCACGAAAGAGTCAGGGCACGCAGCACGCACGACATGTCGGGTCTCCTGTAACGTGGGTCCGGGATCATATCGCGAGGGGGCGTCATCAGGGTAGCCAACGCGGTTCGCCCGCCACACCTTCCAGTACCGCTTCACCGGCGCCGAGGGTGAGCTCATCGAGGCCGAAGAGCACATCGTTCTGGGCAATACCTACGATCCTCGCCGGTGCCTGCGCATCGATTTCTCCTCGCGCGTCCCGAACGAGCCACGCTTCGTCATCGGCCACGTCGGCCGGCATTTCGAAGTGAGGTCGACGACCTGGCAGGAGCGCAGCCGAGGGCAACCACCGGAAGGAAATCCGATGAACTTCGTTGCGGCGGAAGGTCGGTCAGTGCTGGAGCGGACGCCCCGTGTCCTCGATGCGTGGCTGCGAGGGCTCGATGACGCGTGGCTGGATTTTGACGACGGGCCCGGCACCTGGACGCCGCGTCAGGTACTCGCGCACCTGATACACGGCGAGAAAACGGACTGGATCCCGCGGCTCGAGCACATGATCGAGCACGGACCGGCGATCCCGTTCGAGCGGTTCGACCGCTCGGCGCACCTTACCGCCGACCGCCAACCGGTCGATGTACTGCTCGACACATTCGCGCGGGCGAGGACCGCCAGCCTGGTCGCGCTCGATGTCGCGATGGCGACTGATCCGCCCATGGACCGGCGCGGCCTGCACCCGGACCTCGGCGAAGTCACGCTCCGGCAGCTCCTCGCCACGTGGACCGCTCACGACCTCGGCCACATCCTCCAGATCGCCCGGACCATGGCCCGGCGTTACGCTTCGGATGTCGGACCGTGGGCGCAGTACCTGAGCGTCATGGCCGGCGTCCTGGACCGCTGAGGGCAGACGCGCTTTTCGGGGCTCTTTGACTGGCGGTGTCGACTGCGCATCGTCCGGTCGACGGCGGGCGCGTGTCGAATTCGCGGCTGCCCGCTCGACGCATGGTTGGAGCCGGGAATGCGTGAAGCCTGGAGAAGGACCCGGCCGGACACCGACGCGAGGAGGAACGACATGCGGTTCATGATGCTGATGATCCCGAAGGGGTACGAGAGCGCCGAACCGGGCACGGTGCCTGATACGGAGGCCGTTGCGGCAATGATGAAGTACAACGAGTCACTCCAGAAGGCGGGCGTGCTGCTTGCGCTGGATGGCCTGCATCCGCCTTCGATGGGAGCGCGGGTTTCGTTCGCTGGCGGCAAGCCGAGTGTGAAGGACGGCCCGTTCGCGGAAGCGAAGGAAGTCGTCGGCGGCTACTGGATGATACAGGTGAAGTCGCGAGAGGAGGCGATCGAGTGGGCGAGGCGCTGTCCGGCTGGTGACAACGAAGTGATCGAGGTGCGCCAGGTTCAGGAGATGTCGGACTTCCCGCCTGATGTACAGGCGGCAGCCGCGGGCTTTACCGAGATGCAGGGCCGGTAGTGGTTCGTCACCGAAGTGTGTCGAGCATCGGGAGCGGCGTGAACATCCCGATGTCATGATGGAGTCCGGGACGCATCGGTCGATCGATGCCGTCTGGCGCATTGAATCGGCGCGTGTCATCGCTTCCATCGCGCGGATGACGCGCGACGTCGGGCTGGCCGAGGACTTGGCGCAGGACGCGCTGGTCGCGGCACTCGAGCAGTGGCCGGGGTCGGGCGTGCCGGAGAATCCGGGCGCCTGGCTCGTGGCCGTCGGGAAGCGTCGCGCGATCGATGCAGCTCGCCGTCGCGCGATGCTCGAGCGCAAGCACGAGGAACTGTCCACGGAGCTCGCGATCCAGCGAGAGATGACGGAGCCGGACCTCGACGCTGCGATCGATGATCCGGTCGGCGACGATCTGCTCCGTCTCATGTTCACGGCGTGTCATCCCGTACTTTCGGTCGACGCACGCGTGGCGCTGACGCTCCGCATGCTCGGCGGCCTGACGACGGGCGAGATCGCACGAGCGTTCCTCGTGCCTGAACCCACACTCGCGCAACGAATCGTGCGCGCCAAACGCACGCTGTCCGAAGCGAATGTGCCCTTCGAAGTGCCGCGTGGGGAGGAGCTGAATCGTCGCCTGGAATCCGTGCTCGAGGTGGTCTATCTGATCTTCAATGAAGGCTACGCCGCCACGTCAGGCGACGACTGGATCCGGCCCGCCCTGTGCGAGGACGCGCTCCGGCTCGGCAGGGTTCTCGCCGGACTCGCGCCCGAGGAGTCCGAGGTTCACGGACTCGTTGCACTCATGGAGATACAGGCATCGCGATTCCACGCGCGCACAGGATCGGCCGGCCAGCCAATCCTCCTGCTCGATCAGGATCGATCCCGCTGGGACCAGTTGCTCATCCGCAGAGGCCTGGCCGCGCTCGAACGCGCCGTCCAGTTCGGCACCCTCGGTCCTTACGCCATTCAGGCCGCCATCGCAGCCTGCCATGCCCGTGCTCCGACCGCTGACGCGACCGACTGGGAACGCATCGCCGCACTCTATGATGCGCTCGCACAGCTGGCTCCCTCGCCGGTCGTCGACCTCAATCGCGCCGTCGCCGTCGGCATGGCCTTCGGGCCCGAAGCCGCCCTCGACATCGTCGATTCGCTCGTCGAAGGCGGCCATCTGGACTCCTACCACCACCTGCCGGCCGTCCGCGGCGACCTGCTCACAAAGCTCGGCCGCATGGACGAAGCACGCTCCGAGTTCGATCGCGCCGCGTCGCTCACCATGAACGAACGCGAGCGCGCCGTCCTTGCCGCGCGCGCCGCGGCCTGCGCACCCGAA
>DATKCF010000094.1:0-4541 GCA_035513345.1 Longimicrobiales bacterium | reverse complement strand
CGAAACGACAACCCGTTCTTCCGCACGGTGCCCGGGCTCGAGGGGAACGAGATCGTGCTCCGGTTCCAGCACGCGCAGGTCGACCGCATGCTCTCGATCGCGCTCGGGTTCGGCAACGTCCTGTACTGCATGGACAACGAGACGAACGGCCGGCCCGAGTGGGGCGGGTACTGGTCGCGCTACATCCGCGGCAAGGCGCGCGAGCGGGGCGTCGAGGTGCAGACCACGGAGATGTGGGATCCATGGGATCTGGCCGATCCGATGCACGCGCACACGTTCGACCATCCGGACCTGTACACGTTCGTCGACGTCTCCCAGAACAACCATCAGAAGGGACAGACGCACTGGGACAACCTGCAGCGCCAGCGCGAGCGGATCGCCCGACAGCCGCGGCCGATGAACAGCGTGAAGATCTACGGCGCCGACACCGGCCCGTACGGCACCGATCGCGACGGCGCCGAGCGGTTCTGGCGGAACCTGATCGGCGGCATGGCGTCCGCCCGGTTCCACCGCCCTCCGTCGGGCCTGGGGTTGAGCCCGCAGGCACAGGCGCACGTGCGGAGCGCGCGCATGCTCGCGGACCGGTTCGCGTTCACGCGCGCCGCGCCGGACGCCGCCAGCCGCGGGCTGCTCGATCGCGAGCCGAACGAGGCGTATCTGACCTCAGGAGAGGGACGACACGTCATCTACTTCCCGGACGGCGGGTCGGTGCGCCTCGAGCTTCGCGACCAGCCGGGCCGCTTCGCGCTGCGCTGGCTCGATATCGCGCGGAGCCGGTGGAGCGAGGGGGAAGAGGTGAAGGGGGGCGGCGCGATCCGGCTGACCGCGCCGGGCGAGGGCCACCGGGTGGCGCTGGTCGAGCCGCTGGAGTGAGCCCGACGGCTACTCGTCAAGCAGCTGGTGATACCGCCCCATCCAGTACGGCAACAGGAAATACGCCCCATCGTCCTCGCTGCGCCCGCCGTTGCCGCCGTCGAGGTTGTACGGATTGCCGTTCCACTTCGACATCGGCAGCTCGTCGTACGGCAGCACGATCAGCGCCTGCCGGCCCTTGTGGCGATCGGGCGCCGGGTCGATCGGCACGTCCAGCCGGTGCGAGTTCCCGACCGTCCACTGGATCAGGTCCATCGGAATCTCGCGGAGCGTGCGGAGCGACTCGGCCCGATCGAACTCCCTGGCGCCCGTGCCGACGGCGTAGATGACATTCCAGAGCGGGTTGCGTTCCGGGCGCTCGATCAGCCAGCTGCGCTCGAGGCTGTGTCTGTAGACCTCGAGCAGCTTCGGATCCGTCTCGTAGCGCAGCAGCGGGTAATACGACAGAAACGCCAGCTCATCGTCCGAGTGGTTGATGGACCCCGGAACCATGATCTTCTGGTTGCGCGTGAGCAGATGGTACTTGTGGGTGGTGATGAGATCGTCGTACGCCGCCTGATACCTCGCCCGGTGCCGGGCGCTCCCCGCCAGGTGCAGCGCGACACGCAGATGCGCCAGCATGTGCAGCGCACGCAGCCCCGTTTCGTCGGGGTCTTCCCAGATTGCGTCCGGGCCCCACCAGCCCCACCGCGTGCGCCGGCCGTCGACGTCGATGAGCTGATAGTCGTTGTCCAGGATGTGGGCCGTGATGCGATCGATCGCGGCGCGGAGCGCCGGCTTTTCCGGCTCGTCGGCGGCGAGGTCGTAGTAGACGGCGTAGACGAAGTAGTGACCGACAATCTCGTCCGAGCTCGTGTCCCCCTTCCAGCGCCAGACCTTGTCGGCCGTATCGTGCCATTCGCCGTCGGCGGGCTGCAGGTCCTCGCCGGCCTTGATGAAGGACCGGGCCGGGAAGCCAGGCATTCCCGTGATGGACTCCAGCCGCATGATGGCCTGCATTCCCCGGCGCGCGTTCTCGCGGGCGTCCGCCTCACCCGTGACCTTGTAGCGGAAGCATTCGGCCGCCACGTACATCGCCGTCCACAGCCCGTCGTTGTCGCTCGATACCATCTGGCTGGTCGAGACGTCGCCGGGCACGCGAAGCTGCGAGCTGGCGGTCAGGCCCCAGCGGTTGTGGCGGGCCTGCACGCGATCGACGAAGACCCGGGACTTCTCCGCCAGCGTCATCGGCGTGTACGCGATGCGCGCATAACCCTTCGGGGTTTCCAGCCAGGCCGCCTGCCCGTCGAATCCGATGCCCGTCACGTGGTCGTCGGGCAGCCAGCGTTCGCCGGCGAAGTATTCGACGGACTGCCGGGCGCCGCTCAGGCGGATGGCTCCCTGACGGGTCCCGATCCACGTCACGTCCGGCGATTCGACGGCGATGACCGTGAACTCCGCAGTGGGCAGGCGCAGGACCGCCTCGCGGAGCGCGGCGTGCTGCTGGTCGTCGAGCCGGCGCTGGATCTGCACGGTCCCGCCCGTCGCCCTGGCGAACTCGCCGGCGGTATGGAACGTGCGCCTCTTCTGCAGGAACGTGCTCCCCTGGCGCGCCTCTGCCGGACTCGTTCCCGGCAGGGACAATCCCAGTGCCGTCGTGCAGAGGAGCGCGGCCGTCCACGTCGTCGAACGGTGTCGTGCTGCGGCCGTGCGAGGAGCGTGGTGCATCGAAGTCCTGGCGGATGTCGGGTTGCCGGAACGGGGCCGAGACCCCGGTCGTTTCCGAGGTCGCCCGCCCGTTCACCGGGGCGGATGCCTGCCGGGTATCTTAGTACGGCACTTCGTCGATACGGTGACATATTTGCCCTGGTTCAGGCCGTTATGCGGCCCCTTGCGAGAATTTTGTTCTCGTTGCCGCATGACGGCGGCGCGCACAGCGCGCCCGCGAGGGAGCGGCGCGGGGCATGGGGCCCCCGCAAGCGACCGAGCCGGGGTCCGGGGCGGAGCCCCGGTTTGGTTATGCGGCCGGCCGCACTGGCTCGGCCTCCGTCGCGAGCGTGGTGAGGAGCTGCTGCAAGTCCACGCGGCTGAACGTCCAGCGGAAGGGCCGCGCGGCGGCCTGATAGCGATGCCGCGAGCTCCTGGCGACCGTGCGACAGACTGGCGCGGTGCTCCATGCGCAACCGATTCAGCTCGCGCACGTACTCACCACAGAAGTCCTCGAACAGGTCCCGGCGCATCAGCTTGTCACGAAGGGCCACGAGGACACGCTCTTCCACCTCCTGGCGGCTGATCGTCAGGCGATTGGTACACGTGCCTCGCGAGCGAGCCCCAAAGCAGGCCAAGCGGTCGCGCCAATACATCACGTATCCGCCGCCGCACCTCGCGCATTTCGTCAGACCGGAGAAGAGATACTTCGGGCGCCGTGCCTGATTGAATCGCTTCGGATCGCCGTTCGATGCCACACGGCGCATCTCGACCTGCCGCTACTTCACCTGGTTCCACAGATCGTCGTCCACGATTCGCAGCTCGGGAACGGCGGCCGTCACCCAATCGGATGGCGGGTTCGGTCGCGAAACACGCTTCCCAGTGTCCGGATCCTTGACGTATCGGAGGCGATTCCACACAAGCCGGCCTATGTACAGCTCGTTATTCAGAATTCCGGTGCCGCGTCCAGGATTGCCGTGAATGGTGCTGGGATTCCATGGAGAGCCGCCCGGTCCCGGACAGCGCTCCGCGTTCAATTGCCTCGCGATGGCCTTAGGTGACATGCCCGTCGAGTAGACGCTAAAGATCCGCCGGACTACTTCGGCTTCGGCAGGAAGGATCTCGCGTTCGCCCGTCGCCATGCCGTCATGCGTTGCGGGTCTCACCCTGTAGCCGAAGCAAAGACCGCCTCCGGACTTCCCGAGCTCCACGCGGCCGCGCAGTCCTCGCCTCGTCTTGTCGGCCAGGTCTTTCAGGAAGAGCGCGTTCATCGTGCCCTTCAACCCGACGTGCAAGTGCGTGATGTCGCCCTCGGCGAGCGTGACGATGTTCACGCCGGCGAAGGTGAGGCGCTTGAAGAGACCCGCGGTGTCTTCCTGGTCCCGACTGAAACGGTCCAACGCCTCCGCGAGCACAACGTCGAACCGTCCATTCAACGCATCCCGCATCAACGTCTGGAAGCCGGAGCGAAGTAACGTGGCGCCGGAGACCGCGTGATCAGTGAACTCCTGTACGACCGTCCAGCCTTCACGAGCTGCGAACTCCTGGCACACCCGGAGTTGGTCCGCGATCGAGGCGTCCCGTTGGTTGTCCGAGGAGTATCGAGCGTAGATGGCGACCTTCACCGCACTGTCACCTCGTGTGGCGCCGCTCTCCGTGCGGCAACTTCCCGCTCGAACCATTCGCGTGCGGCCTGGCGAGCAAGAATGCGTACGACGACGCGCAGCGGCTCGTCGCGGCGATCGTGCGCCGCGCTCCGCGGTGTTCCGCGTCGAGTCCGTCGATGGCGCTTCGCTCGAGATCGGATCATAACGCCGCTGCTCCCTTCGAGTGGTCGATCTGTGCGTCGCAGGCTGAGCACCTCGGCGGTTAGACCTGGGGCCATCACGTAATCGCCGGAGATCCGGCGCAGCCGAGGCCCTGTCAAGCCCGCAGCCGCGTGAGCGGACGGAGCGAAGCGGAGTGGCTTGACCGGGCCGAGG
>DATKCF010000093.1:0-23898 GCA_035513345.1 Longimicrobiales bacterium | reverse complement strand
GTCGGTCCGCAGCCGGCGGAGCGAGTCCTCGGTCATCTGCCGGATGTAGTCAGGCCGGCTGTTCAGCCCCCCCGACTCGCCGTCCTCGAAGTTGAAGCCGAACTTGGTGGCGATGACCACATCGTCCCGGAATGGCGCGAGAGCCTCGCCGACGACCTCCTCGTTAGTGAACGGGCCATAGACCTGCGCCGTGTCGAACAACGTGACGCCGCGCTCGACCGCCGCGCGGATCATGTCTATTGCGTGCCCCCGGTCCGCGGGAGTCCCATAGCCGTGGCTCAGGCCCATGCACCCGTAGCCGAGCTCGGAGACCTCGAGCCCGCCCGATCCCAGTGTGCGCGTATCCATCATCCCCTCCTCGATTCTTCGTAGTTCAGATCCTGATCAACACCTTGAGCGCCCTCCCTGCGCTTCGGCACCAACCCGTTCTCGACGGGGGGAACCAAGTCTCCGCCCGAGGACCGCAGCCCACCGGGGGAGAAGCCGCGAATGAGTGGCAGACCCCAGCAAGAACCTAGCAGGAGCGGCGACCGGACGATCTGGTTACAATAGAGTTGGTACCGGAAGCGTTGTGTTTGAAGTCCGCCCGCGTTCATCGTCCATCGCGAACGACTCGCCCAGCTTGCCGTCGGGAAAGCCGAGCAGGATGGGCGACCGGAGGGGGGTGATCACTCCTGCGGCGTCACTCCGTCCACCATTCGAAAGGAGTTTCGAAATGCGTCTTCGAACCCTTGCTCCAGCCACTCTCATAGTGATGCTCGCCGCCTGCCCGGGGCCTCCTGGCCCTCCTGGCGTCTCGGGCTACGAAATCGTCGTCGGCGAAACCGTGCTGGACGCGAGTGCGACGAAACAGCTACAGGTGGATTGCCCGGCGGGCAAGCGCGCCCTGGGCGCCGGATGGAGCGTGCTCGACTCCACGAGCGCGATCCTCTCGGGACGCTCCACGTATTTCGAGGCAGCCTTCGACGGCTCGCACTGGCTGGTAAACGCCCAGAACGAGAGACAGTTCTCGCCACAGTGGAAGCTACGGCTGCGGATCGTGTGCGCGGTAGTGGAAGAATAGCGGGTCCAGGCGCAGTCTCCGTGAGCGCGCGACAATCGTCCTATCACCATCGTATGGCGTTAGGCGCCACCACTGCCTCGGCTCTGGCTGGAGCCATCGGTGGTGCCGCGATCGGGCCTGGTGCTTGAGAGAATGTCGTCAGGCGCCTGACGCGAAGGGTCGGGGCGTCGCGGACCTTGCCGCTCAACAGCCACGCGCAGCCGCCGTACCCAGTCGTCCGCCCCTGTCGGCCTGCCCTAACGCCGTCGGCGGCCCGAACCGGATGAGTGCGACGAGTTCCGGCCGGCCCGAACGCCGCGCGGTCTGCTCGTCATGCTCGAGGACGCGATCGTCACGCGCATCTAGTTGAGCGAAGGGACCGGCATTCGCACATCCTCCGGCACCGGGGTCGGGAACCCGGCCGCCGCCCTCGTGGCCGCGCACGGCGCGACTGCCGTCACGACGCCTCACAAGTACCAGGAGGCTCCCTCTCGCCCCTCGAGTTCCTGGCCGCCCTCGCCCGCCTGATCCCGCCGCCGCGCGTGCACCGCCACCGCTACCACGGCGTGCTGGCGCCCAACGCCCGCCTCCGGAGCCGCGTGGTGGCGCTGGCCGTACAGGGATCGGGATCCTCGAACGGATCTACTCCGCCCGGAGCGCCTCCACGGGGCTGAGCCGGGCCAGGCGGCGGCCGGGGATCACGGCGGCGGCGACGGCGGCAGCGAGAAAAAGCACCGGAATGGCCACGAACGTCCAGGGGTCGAGCGGCACGACATCGAAGAGCATGGACTCGATCAGGCGTGAGAGGCCCGCGGCGATCGAGAGCCCGATCAGGATACCCGCCGCGGCCGAGAGGCCCGTCTCGCGGCCGAGCAGGCCGATGACTTCGCGCGGCAGCGCACCGAGCGCGATCCGCACGGCCGCTTCCTGGCGGCGCCGGCTGACCTGGTGGTGAACGACACCGATGATGCCGACCAGTGAGAGCAGGACTCCGTAGCCGGCGAAGATGGTGAGGAGTGACGCATAGAACACCGACTCGCCCAGGAGTCCATCGACGGTCTCCTCCATCGGCGCGAAGTGACGCAGCGGCTCACGCGGGAAGATAGCGGCGACGATGCGCCGGACCGCGGGCATGATCGCTGCCGCGTTGTCCGGACCGGTCGAGACGAAGAAGGCGAGATTGCGACGCGGACTCGCGACGAGTCCGGCCGGGCGCACCCGTGGCATGTACAGCGTCGGAGCGACTTCCTCCAGGCCTCGCTCCCTGAGCCCACGCACCACACCCACGATCTCCACCAGCGATTCGCGGCGTACGACTCTGCCGTCTTCGGTCACTTCGTCTGTCACGTCGCTGAACCGTCTGCCGACGGCGGACTGGCCGGGCCAGTACCGGTCGGCGAGCCGGTCGCTCACGATCGCAACAGCCGCGGCCCCCGGCATCGCATCGTCGGAGCGGAACAGGCGACCCTCGATCACGGACACGTTCAGCACGGCGAAGAAATCCGGATCGACCAGATTCCAGCTGATCAGGTCCGATTCGTCGATCACCTCGGCTTTCTCGCTGCCCTCGACGTCGAGCGGGATCCGGGTGCCGTACGTGCCGGAGAGTGGCACATGAGCGGCAAACGAAACGCGTTCGACGCCCTGCAACGCAGACAGCCGCTGCCTGAACCAGTCGAGATCCGACTCGAGGGCGGCCGAGGTGGACAGCACTGAAGCGCTCGCCTCACCCGTGCCGGACACGGGCGTCCAGTAGCTGTTCGGCAACTGGACCCTTCCGGCGATCACGCCGCCGGGGTCGAAGCCGAGATCGACCGTCGCCCTCGAGTACAGGGAGCGAAGCATCAGCGAACTGCCGATGAGCAGGATCGTCGCGATGATCATCTGGCTCGCGATGAGTAAGGCCCGGGACCGTGCGCGGCGGCGGCCGCGGCCGGCGAGCCGCCTGACGTTGCCGGCAACCGAGTCCGATATGGTGACCAGGGCGGGCGGCACGAGCACGATGATGGCGACCAGTATGGTGAGAGCGACGACGCCCGCGAGTATCGCCGGCGAGATCGTGGCGGAGGAAAGGCGAGGGATCCCGACCGGCGCTCCCGCGCGGAGCAGTGCGATTCCGGACCGCGCGAGCAGCGTGCCGATCAGGGCGCCGGCCGTGGCCAGCAGAGTCGCCTCGATCGCGATAAGCCGCACCAGATCGGAACGCGAGGCGCCCAGCGAAAGCCGGACGCCCATCTCGTTATCCCGGTCCGCGAGGCGCCCGAGGAGAAGGTTCGAAACGCTCAACGCTCCCAGTAGCACGACGAACATGACCGAAGCGACCAGAAAGCTGATCCGGATACGAAGCGGGCCGAGCGCATCGTCCCGCAACAGCTCCGCCGTTGCGGCCTCCACCATGGGAAGGAGAGGCTCCCGCTCCTCCGCGATCTCGGCGTATGCCGAACGCGCGAAGTCCTGCCGGACGTCCTCCACCGATGCGCCCGCCGCCGGCTTCACGAGCGGATGGAAGTAATAGTAGCCCGCGATCGGCGGATAGCTGCGGATGATCCAGTAATCAGCCCGGTCGATACTGCTCGTGCGCCCGATCCATTCGAAATCGGGAGGCAGCACTCCAATGACGGCGAGCGGCGCGTTCTGCATTCGCAGAGTCCGGCCGACCATGGACGGATCGCCGCCCCACCTCCCGACCCACTCGGCGTGACTGAGGACGAGACCCGCCGAGCTGCCGTCGGCCGGAAAGTCCAGACGGCCCAGCGCCGGGACCACCCCGAGGAACGTGAAAAAGTTCGGCGCCGCCGAACCCGCACCCACGCGCTCGGCGCCCTCGGCGAGCGCCAGCGTCGCATCCGTTCGTGCACTCACCCACGTGAGCTCGCGGACAGTCCGGTTACCGGCCGCAAAATGCTCGATCATGCTCGACGATGCCGAGAAGTACTCCGTCAACTGAGGCAGGATCAGCCTGCCGTTCCACCACAGCCGGACGATCTCCTCCCCGGACGCGTACGGAAGCCGCTTCAACAACACGTGGTACGCCACCGATCCGATCGATGCCACGCCGCCGATGCCCAGAGCCAGCGTACCGACCGCCAGCACCGTGAAGCCGGGCCGGCGCGCCAGCGCGCGGGCCGCCTGCGCCACCTCTGCCCATCCCTGTCTCCCGCTGTCAGCGCCGGATCCGTCACGCCTCCCACCAGATCGGAACGAACCCAGTCGCTGCGCCAGTCCGTTGCGAACCGAATCGATCAGGATCAGGGCCAGAAACAGCGCACGACCGACGGCGTGACGATCCGATCGCTCCGCCCACTGCTCCCGGAACATGGCGCGCATCGACCCCGCGTGCCGTAACCGGAACTCCGGCGGGTAGCTCCGCAGCGTGCTCTCGAAGAGCCACTCCGGCAGACGCCCGCCGTTCATGACCCGCCTCCTCGAATCACGCCGAGCCGCTCACCCGCCTCCACCAGTCCGCGATAGTCCGCCAGCGCTTCGCGCAGCGAGCGCCGGCCCGGCCCCGTAATGCGGTACTCCCGCCTGCGCTCGTCACCGCCGCCGGCCGCCTCGACTTCCTCGATGTACGTGCCCTCCAGCAGCTGGTGCAGCGCCCTGTACATCGAACCCGGCTTCAGCACGATCGCGCCGCCCGTCCGTGCCTCGATTTCCTTCCCGATCGCGTAGCCGTGTGACGGCGCCTCGGCCAGCACCAGCAGGATCTGAACGTGTCGTGGCGTCAGTTCACGCGACATTGGCTCCGCACCGGTTGGTGTCCGCACGAATCCTGATATGCACGAATCGTGTATACACGTAACGTGTGCCGCCGGAAATCGCAAGTCTCGTCCGGCGGCTGTTATATGCCGAATGAGCCAATCGCCTCGCCGGTGCAGCCAACCACTTCGTGCTGTCGTATGAGGCCAACCTCGCGATCCGCGAGACGCTCGAGGGGCTGGCCCGGTATCTCGGCCCGGTCGGCCGCTGACCCGGCGCGGCCAATGACCGTTGCCGAATGGGTTCGGCAGGCGCTGCGGGCGGCGAGGCGGAGGGAACCGGCGGTGGACACGTTGAAGAAGCTGGAGACGGTTCGCGCTACGGCGCGGCACGAGTATCCGACGGCGGAGATCGAGACAATGCTGGCGGAGATCGAGCGCGGGTATGTGGTCGGGGAGGCGGTCTGATCTTCGTCGATTCGAACATCCCGATGTACCTGGTCGGGGCGTCGCATGCGAACAAGGCGCTCACCCGAACAGGACCCGCCGACGGGTTTCTTGTCCAGAAAGCCCTCCGACCTACCTTGCCTCAGCGACGAAAAGGTGGGTTGAACTTCCTTCCCTTTCCCTTATCCCTGGTGGTGGTATCGGCTGTCGCGGCTGTCGCGAGCTGGGTGCCCGCGAGGCGCGCCACGCGTGTGGATCCTCTGATGGCGTTGCGGCAGGAGTAGGTCGCGGGTACGGCCGCACGCGGGCGCGGGCGGTGTGCGGCGCCAGTCCGCGGGTTCCGTCGGTACCCGGGCCTGGTGTCAGCGGCGCAGCTCGAGGCGCAGGAAGAGCGTGTGGCGCTCGTAGTCGGCTTCGTCGCCGGTGTCGCCGCTGCCGGGCCGGTTGGTCGACTGTTCCTCGAGGGATCCGCCGAGGGTGAGTCGCACGAGCGGGCCGAGGTCGAGGCGCAGGGCCGCTTCGTATGAGTCGCGGTTATCGCGGCGGTCGCCGTAGACGGGGTCCTCGTCGAGCGTCGCCAGGTAGCTGCGGTGGCGTCGATCATAGCCGACAGTGAGCAGGCGACCGGCGCCGAGGTGCAGTCCCGCTTCGGCGCCGACTTCACGTTGGACGTAGTCCCTGCGCGTGGCAGCCATGGTGACGCCATCGGATCGGCTGACGGGCTCGGCGAGGCGTGCGTGGCTGGTGCGGGCGAGGGTCGCCGCGATCTCCGTCTCGAGTGCGTCGACCGGCTGGAAGTCGAGGCCGATGCGTGCGCCGAGCTCGGTGCGGTCCCGCCACGGGAAGTCCTGGAATCGTCGCATTGTGCCGAGCACGGACAGGTTGGCATCGAGTTCCGGTCCGCCCCTGCTACCTCGCAGGATCTCGCGCGTGTACTCGATGCCGCCGCGCAGTCTCCTGCCGACGCCTTCCACGTACGCGGGCGCGCCGGTCTCATCGGTGCCGACCAGATAGTTGCGCTGGAACTCGGATGGCGTGAACGCGAGGAAGACGCCGACCTCGTCGCGGCGGGTCAGCTCCTGGCTGGCGGAAGCGCCGACCGAGAAGCGGAGGCCTTGACGGTTCCACGCGTGGCCATCGAGACGAACGTCGGCGCCGATCCTCGCCGGACGTGAGCCGAGGCCGTCGCCGCGAAAATCGCCACGCAGACGGATCATGCCGAGAACGTCATCGGCCCGGTCCATGCCCGTGAAGCGCGGCAGCCTGGCTGCGAGATTCGCTTTCTCCCACGCATTCAGTCGCAGCGGATTGTCGTCGTAGCGCGTCTGGAGCGAGAGACCCCATCTCGCGGTCCAGGACGATTCCTGGGCGTGCAGTCCGGTCGCATCGAGCAGCGCGATCAGCACCACCGACATCATCAACAGGCACCACCGTCCCGCGAGCCGACTCCGGCCATTGCTGTTGCGCATGTGCGGGCGGTTGCGCAAGAAGAAGGCCCCCGTCGAATCTCCCTCTCGGGCGGCTGCCCGATGCCGGTCGCAGCCTGGGAAAAGTTTGTATCCAGCCGGTAAACATTTCGACATGATGGGCACTTCGGCCGGGCCCAAGTGTGCAGTGCGACGCAATGCAGGACAACGACTTGGCGGATATGGCCGGCCGAGGCATACCTTCTGCTGGAGGGGCACCCGGAGAGATCGTGTCTGCCCCCCCGGTGTCACGGCTCTCGAATCGGTCCCCCCGGAGACGTGCATTCCGAGATTCGGAGCGAACTGCATGAAGTCGAAGATTGCGCTCTACTCGCCCGGCATGGTCGGGCTCGGTCACATGCGCCGGAACCTCATGCTCGCGCGCCAGATAGCGGCAACGCATCCGGACGCGGCGATTCTGATGCTGGCGGAGGCGAGGGAGGCGTGCGCGTTCGAGTTTCCGGCGCGCGTCGACTGCGTGAGCCTGCCCGGCCTGCGCAAGGACGCGGGCGGTGTGTGCTCACCGCGCCATCTGCCGGTCGACACGGCCACGCTGGTCACGACGCGTTCGAGGGTACTCGAGGCGGCGCTGACGTCGTTCGAGCCGGATGTGCTGATCGTCGACCACCTGCCAGCGGGCGCGCTGGGTGAGCTGGAGCTGGTGCTGCCGGCGCTCGCGGCGAATGGCAGGACGCGGTTCATACTCGGTTTGCGCGACATCCTGGACAGTCCATCGAACGTGCAGCGGGAGTGGGAGCGCGCCGGCCACGAGCTGATGATCCGTCGCTTCTACCAGCAGGTCTGGGTGTACGGAGATCCGGCGGTGTTCGACATGCGAGAGGCGTACGGCTTCTCGCCGGCGGTCCGCTCGCTCATGCGGTACACGGGCTATCTGAATCCGCGCGTCGCGAATGCGTCGGCTGTCGAGAGTGTCGAGCTGCTGGCCGAGCAGATGCTGGATGACCGTCGGCTCGTGCTGTGCCAGGTGGGCGGCGGTCAGGACGGGCTCGCTCTGGCCGAGTCGTTCCTCGAGGCGACGCTCCCGGAGGACGCGCACGGCATTCTGCTGACGGGTCCGTTCATGTCACCGGCGGACCGGCTGCGGCTGCGCATGCGCGCGCGGATGCGGCGGCACTTCGAGGTGATCGACTTCGTGCCCGAGCCGCTCTCGCTGCTGGCGCGCGCGTCGCGGGTCATCACGATGGGTGGCTACAACAGCGTGGTCGAGGCGCTGGCGTACGGGAAGCGTGCCCTGATCGTGCCGCGCGCGACGCCGCGGTGCGAGCAGCTGATGCGCGCGGAGACGCTGGCGTCGCTCGGTGTCGTCGACGTGCTGGACCAGCCCGTCAATGGCGAGGCGCTGACGCGCTGGCTGAAAGAAGGCGACGACGTGGTGTCGGCGGATGCGGCGGTCGACCTCGACGGTCTCGCCCGCATGAACCGCTATCTTGACGAAGTGCTGCGCTCGGCGCCCGGCGCGGGCAGGCGGATCGCGGCTGCCGGACGGGTGGTCGCATGACGTCGTCGAACGGCACAGGTGACATCGCATCGGAACCCGCCGGCGCTCCCCGCATCGCTGTCTTCACGCACGACACGTTCGGCATGGGTCACGTTCGCCGTTCGCTCCGCATCATGGGCGGGCTGGCGAGGCAGGCGCCCGGCTCGGCGCTCCTGCTGGTCACGGGCTCGCCCGCACTCGGCGCGTTCGGCGGGCTGCCGCAGAACGCGGATGTCGTGAAGATCCCGACGGTCGTGAAGACCGGGTCGCGTTCGAACCGGCCGCCGCACCTGCCGATCTCACAGCACGAAGTCACCGGACTCCGGCGCGACCTGATCCGGGCAGCGATCACCGGTTTCGCGCCTGACGTCTTCCTCGTCGACAACTTCCCGCTCGGCTCGCAGGGCGAGCTGCTGCCGACGCTGCACGCAATGAAGGCGAGAGGCACGCGCACGGTGCTGGGCCTGCGCGACGTCATGGACGCGCCCGATGTCGTGCAGGCCGACTGGGACCGGCAGGGCATGTACGACATTCTGCACCGCTACTACGACCGCATCCTGGTCTACGGGATGGAAGCGGTGCTTGACGTCCGGACGGCGTACCGGCTGCCGGCACCCGTAGCCGAGCGTGTCCGCTACTGCGGGTACGTGACGGAGAACGACGGCGCATCGCGTCCGGCCGGGGAGGTCCGCGCGGAGATCGGGCTCGACGGTCCTCTCGTCATCGTGACGGGCGGCGGGGGCGGCGATGCGTATCCTCTGCTCAAGCTGTCGATCGAGGCGCTGCGCGACGTGCCGGATGCGGCCGCACTCGTCATCACGGGTCCGCTGATGCAGCCGGCCGAGCGCGAGAAGCTGCGCGCGCTGGGCAATGGCCGGGAGCGGCTCCGCATAGTCGACTCCGTGAGCGATATGCCGAGCTACCTCGCGGCCGCGGACGCGGTGGTGTCGATGTGCGGATACAACACGTTGGCGGAGATCGTGGCGGTCGGTGCGCGCGCTGTAGTGGTGCCGCGCACGTGGCGCTACGGCGAGCACCTGAAGCGCGGGCGCAGCGGGGTGGAGTGGGAGCAGCTGCTGCGGGCACAGGCGCTGTCGCGTCTCGGCTATGTCGATCTGATCGAGCCGGAAGCAGCTGATGCGGAGCGCCTGTCGGTGGCGATCCGCGGTTCACTCGAGCGGTCGCGGCCGTCACCCGCGGAGGCGCTTGATCTCGGCGGCGCCGAGCGCGCCGCGCATCACATACTCGAACTGGTTGCGGAAGAGAGGAGGTGCCCATGAGCGAGGGCGCCGGTGTCGGCTACGTCCTGAAGCGGTTCCCCGTGCTGTCGGAGACCTTCATTCTGAACGAGCTGCTCTCGCTCGAGGCGCGCGGCGTGCCGCTGCACATCTTCTCGCTCGAGCGGCCGAACGATCCGCGCTACCACAACGATCTGCCGAAGCTGAAGGCGCGCATCTCGTACGTGCCGGGGCCGTCGGAGCTGTCGCGGTTGACGGCGCACAACCGCCGTGTGGCGAAAGCGTATCCGCAGGGGTTCCTTCGCACGGCGATGTACGCGGCGGCGAAGGGTTCGCCGACGCTGCTATGGCGGCTGCTCCAGGCCGGCTACGTGGCGAACGAGGCGAAGCGGCTGAAGCTGAAGCACCTGCATTCGCATTTCGCGAACCGGCCGACATCGGTCGCGATGCTCGCATCGCGGATCAGCGGCATTCCGTTCAGCTTCACCGCGCACGCGACGGACATCTTCAAGGTGAAGGTGGACTCGAAGGTTCTCGTGCGGAAGATGGACGCCGCCCGGTTCGTGGTCGCCATCAGTGACTACAACGAGCGGTACATGCGGGAGCGGGCGCCTTCGGCCGGGCGTATCGTGCGGATCAACAACGGCATCGACCTGGACCGGTTCTCGCCGAACGGCCGGCCGGACGATTCGGTGTTCCGTTTCGTGTGCGTTGCGCGGCTCGTCGAGAAGAAGGGTCTGCCGCTGCTGATCGAGGCCTGTGCGGCGCTGCGCGACAGCGGCATCGCGTTCGAGTGCCGTCTGGTTGGCAAGGGCGGACTGCGATCGAAGCTCGAACGGATGATCCGCGACCTCAAGCTTCGCGACCAGGTGCGCATGGTGGGGCCGAAGACGCAGATCGAGGTTCGCGACGAGTACCGTCGCGCGCAGGCCTACGTGCTCCCGTGCGTCATCGGAAGCGACGGCAACCGTGAGGGCCTGCCGGTCTCGCTCGTCGAGGCGCTGGCGTGCGGGCTTCCGGTCATCACAACGGCAATCACCGGCATACCCGAGGTGGTCACGAACGAGCACAACGGGTTGCTCGTGCCGGTCGGCGATTCCGCCGCGCTTGCCGAAGGCATGCGCAGGCTGGCGACCGATCCGGCGCTTTACGAGCGGCTGGCGATGAACGCGAGGCCGTCGGTATCGACGGCATTCGACCGGGCCGGCACGTCGGCCGCGCTCCACGCCGCGTTCGACGGAGCGGCCGCGTGAGGATCTGCTACCTGTGCGCGGACCGCGGCATACCGGTCGACGGCCACAAGGGCGCATCCGCGCACGTGCGCGGGCTGGTCCGCGCGTTCGCGAGGCAGGGCCACCAGGTCGTGGTAGTGACGGCCGGCGAAGCGGAACCATCACCGGCGCGATCGCCGCTCGCCGAAACGGCGGGCGTGGTCGAAGTGGTCCGCACCGGGCCGCCCGCGCTGCTGGATGGGCTGGCCGCTGACACGCCGCCGCGGCTGGCGCGGGCGCTCGGCCACGTGTGGACGAACGGCTGCGTCGAGCAGGCGCTCGAGGCGGTCATCGACAGGTGGGCGCCCGATCTCCTCTACGAGCGATACAGCCCGTTCTCGATCGCCGGCGGCACCGTCGCGCGGCGACGTGGCATCCCGCACATCCTCGAGGTCAACGCGCCGCTCGCGAAGGAAGGGCAGAAGTACCGCCGGCAGAGCCTGCAGGAGGCGGCGGAGGCGCTGGAACGGTCCGCGCTGACAGGCGCTTCGTCGGTCGTGGCGGTAAGCGCCGAGCTGCGCGACCTGCTGGTCGACGCCGGGCTCGAGGAATCCACGATCACGGTCGTGCCGAATGGCGTCGATCTCGAGCTGTTCAACCCGGCGGTCTCGCCGGTGCGGCTGGTGCCGGCAGATCGGATCGCGATTGGCTTCGCCGGCAGCCTGAAGCCGTGGCACGGGCTCGAGCAGCTGTGTGACGCGTTCCGGATGGCGGACGACGATCGGCTGCACCTCGTGGTGATCGGCGACGGTCCCGCGGCCGGCGTCATCCGCGAACTGGCGGAAGAGCTGCCCGGTCGAGTCACACTGACGGGTGCCATTGCGCATGACCGGGTGCCGGAGTACCTGCGCGGCCTGGACATCGCCGTGGCGCCGTATCCGCCGCTCGACGCCTTCTACTTCTCGCCGCTCAAGCTGCTCGAATACATGGCGGTGGGCCTGCCGGTCATCGCGTCATCGATCGGGCAGGTTCCCGAGCTGGTGGCGGATGGCGGGACGGGCATCCTGGTTCCGCCGGGGGATCCGGCGGCTCTTGCCGACGCGATCGGCCGGCTGGCCGGTGACCCCGCGCGTCGCAACGCGTTCGGCGCGCGCGCCGCGGAGCAGGCGAGGGCACATCATGGCTGGGAGCGTCGGGCGACCACGATCATCGAGCTCATGGCGATCCCCGCATGACGCGTCGCAGTGAAGCGAAGCGCGCCCGCCCCTCGCGCTTCGGATCGTTCTCCCTCGCCGCATGGCGAAGGACCGTGCGCCGCTGGCGGGATGGCTGGCGGAAGTGGGCCCGGACCGGAATCCGGTTCCTGCCGTTCCTCCGCAGGCGCCGCCGCGATCTCGGCTGGGCACTGGCATTCGGCATCGGCTGGGTGCTGCTCGGCGTGGCCGAGCCGTGGCTGCTGAAGCTGATTCTGGACAACGTGGTGCTCGATCACGCGGTGCCGTTCGAGTGGCTCGGCCGCCTTCCCGGTGGCCGGATCGGCCTGCTGAACCTGCTCGTCTTCGGCGTCGTGCTGCTGGCCGTGTTGCGGGGCGTGTTCTACTACCGTCAGCAGCTGCACGCGTCGCGCGCGGGCCAGAGGACGGCCGCCGATGTACGGCGGACGATATACGAGCACCTGCAGCATCTCTGCTTCCGCTTCCACGACCGGCGGCGGACCGGCGATGTCCTGACTCGCCTGACAGCGGACGTGAAGCTGCTGCGCGACATCTTCATTTCGCTGCCGCTCTCGATCGCGAGCGAGCTGGTCCTGATCATCTGCATGGTCATCGTGATGATGCTGATGGACTGGAGCCTCACGCTGCTCGCGTTCCTCGTCATGCCCGCGATCGTGATCCTGCTGCGCACATACCAGCGGCCGATGAAGCAGGCGATTCGCAAGCAGCGCGACCGGGAAGGCCATCTGGCGACGATCGCGAGCGAGGTGCTGGGCGCGATCCGCGTCGTCCAGGGATACCGGCGGGAGGATTACGAGATCGACCGGTTCGGCAGCCAGAACCAGCAGAGCCTGAGGAGCGGACTGAAAGCGGCTCGTCTGGAAGCGAAGCTGCGCTGGTTCGCGGAAGTCGCGGTGGCGGTCGTGACGGCAGCGGTGCTCAGTGTCGCCACTCGCCGCGTCCTGAACGGGACGCTGTCACCCGGTGAGCTGCTCGTGTTCGTGACGTACCTGCGCACGTTCAACCGGCCGATGCGGCGCATCTCGCGAATGGCCGAGCGGGCAGCGCGCGGCGCCGCGTCGGGTGACCGCATCATGGACATCCTGGAAGCCCGGCCAACGGTCACGAATCAGCCGGGCGCCAGGCGGGCGCGTACGTTCCGCGGCGAGATCCGCTTCGACGAGGTGTGGTTCGAGCACCGCAGACGGCGGCCGGTCCTGCGCGGCATCGATCTGGAGATAGCGCCGGGCGAGAAGGTCGCCATCGTCGGACCGACTGGCTCGGGCAAGAGCACGCTGATCAATCTGATCCCGCGGTTCTACGACGTGACGTCGGGCAGCGTCAGGATCGACGGTCACGACGTGCGCGAATACACGCTCGCGTCGCTGCGCGACCAGATCAGCCTGGTGTTCCAGGAGCCGGTCCTGTTCGCCGCGAGCATTGCCGAGAACATCGGCTACGGCAAGGCGGACGCGACGTCCGGGGAGATCGTGGAAGCGGCGGAGCGCGCCGGCATCCACGACCATATCGCCGCGCTGCCGGATGGATACGACACGATGCTTGGCGAGCGTGGCGGAACGCTGAGTGGCGGGCAGCGGCAGTGTGTTGCGATCGCGCGTGCGATGATCCGGTCCTCGCCGATCGTGCTGCTCGACGAGCCGACGACCGGACTCGATGTGCGATCGACCGACATCGTCGTTTCCGCGCTGCGCCGGCTCATGGACGGGCGGACCGTGATCATCATCACGCACGACATCGCGAATGTGCGCGACGCGGACCGGATCGTGGTCATCGACGCGGGCGCGATCGCCGATTCCGGAACACACGCGGAGCTGCTGAGCCGCGATGGCGTGTATCGCGCGTTTCACCGACTCGACATGCAGGCTGCATCATGAAGGGCTTCGAGGACCCGATGTTTCCGACGCTGGCGGCAGCGCTCGACACCGATGCCGTCCTCGAGCAGCTCGTCCGCGAGCTGCCCGAGCTGCGCGACGAGCTCGAGCCGGTCGCGCTTTCGGCTTCGGACGTCCGTTACGAGCCGGGCCGGCGCTGCGAGTTGCTCTTCAGGCTCAAGGCGCGGGTCGGTCGGACCGGCCGCACGGCGACCCAGCTGCTGGCGGCGACGATCGTGCCCGAGGGAAAGACCCCGGCCGCGGTGCCGCAGGCGCTCCTCGAGCGTTATGCCCGCCATGAGGACCGACTGCTGCGCACGCCGACCGTCTACCTCGACTCCATGCGCATGGCGGTGCGCGCGTTCCCGCTCGATCCCGAGCTGCCGTGGCTATTCGACGCGCTCCAGGCCGATGTGGCGGCACTGTGGCTCGATCGGACATGGAGGGAGCGGAAAGCGCGCGTTCGACGCGTCCGTCCTGAGCTGCTCGGCTACACGCCGGGCGCGCGCGCGGCATTGAGTATGGAAGTTCACGCGGAGGCCCGGTCGACTCGCGAGCCCGAGCTGCGTCACCTGATCGCGAAGATGCACGCGAAGAAGGATGCGGCGCGGCTGTTTGCGGGCTCGTGGGCTGTGTGGCGGGCGGCGCGGGGCCGGGTTTCGCTGGCTCCGCCCGTCGGGTTCTCATCGGCGCTGAACCTTTCGTTGCAGGAGCGTGTCGCGGGTGAACGGCTTGGCGGACTGGCCGGCGAGACGGCGTTCCGCCGGCGCATGCGCGAAACGGCGCGTGCGATCGCTACGCTGCACGCCATCGAAATCCCGCTTCCGACGCGTCGCAAGCCGGGCGAGGAGGCGGGGGTCGTGCTGCGCTGGTCGGCGGTACTCGCGGCGATCCGGCCGGATCTGGCGCACCGCATAGAGGCGCTGCGGGACCAGCTGGTCGGCGCGCTCGAGACGCGCGTGGAGCTGAAAGGACCGGTACACGGCGACTTCCACCACACGAACGTGCTGGTCGACGGGGACCGGATCACGATCATCGACCTCGACGAGATGGCGCTAGGCGACCCTGCGCTCGACGTGGGCCGATTCATGGCGTCCACCCGGATCCCCTCGCTGCGCACGTTCGGCACGACCGACGGACTGGAGGAGTCGCGCGAGGAGTTTCTCGAGGAGTACATGCGCCGGAATCCGGAGGACCAACGGCGGGTCCGGCTGTTCGAGGCCGCGTCGCTGTTCACGTCCGCGGCTTCGGCGTTCCGGATCCAGCGGGCCGGCTGGTACGATGAGGTCGAGTTGCTGCTGGCCGACGCCGAGCGGGTGGCGAGTCTGGCCGGTGCTGGCGCACGGGCCGCGGCCTCGCCCGTCGAGGTAGCGGCATACAAGCCGACGGCCGATCCGTCGGCCTGGCTGGCCGACCGCCTCTACATGAGGGCCGCGCTGGCATCCGAGATCGACCGCACGTACGGCGCGCACCTCACGTCCTGCCGCGTCGTTTCCACGTCCGGCGACGGCGACCGCTTCGAGTACGATCTGGCCGGCTGGGTCGATGACGCGAAGTGGAAGCTGCGGGTGGAGGCGCATCGTACGGAGGCCGGCGGCGCCGGTCTGCTCCAGCGGCTCGAGCGGCTGCACGACGCATTGCGCGACGTGCCCGGCGCACCCGGCCTGCCGCGTCCGATCGGTTTCATCCGCGCGTTGTCCGCCATGGTGTTCGAGGCGGCGCCGCGCGGCACCACGCTGGCTGCACTGCTCGGCACACCGGACGGGCTGCGGGCGGCCGGCGTGCTGGGCACGGCGCTGGCCACGCTGCACGGCTCGCACGTCGAGCTGCCGCGGGCGCGAACGCTCGAGTGGGAGCTGAAGCGGATCCGCCGGCGCATCGAGCAGGCCCGGCGTGTGGACGTCCGATTGGCCCATCGCGCGGAGGCGCTGCACACGGAGGTCGAGCGCCGCAGCGGCGAGACGCCGGGCCGCGTGGGACCCGTGCTCCGTGTGATCCATCCGCAGCACGTCCTGTGGCAGGGTAGCCGCGTTGCATTCGACAGGGTCGAGGATGTCATCCTCTCACACCCGCTGATCGACGCCGGCGACTTCCTGGCCCGCGTCGAGCTGACCGGGCTCCGGCAGAACCGGCGGGCCGCGGCGGGTGAGGCTGCCGCGGCGTTCCGTTCGGAATACCACGCGGCCGGCGGCCTGGACCTCGACCGCTGCGCGCCGGTCGAAGCCGCGACGCTGATCCGGCTGGCGTGCTCGCAACTGGTCCGGGCATCGGGGGCCGAGGCGGCCGGCCAACTGCTCGACCGTGCAGAAGAGGTGCTCGAATGAAGACCGCAGAGCTGGATCGCCTTCCACTCGAGCGGCTGGCCGCCGCGCTCGTCCGTGCGGCGCAAGGCGGGACGGCCGTGCTCGGCGCCGACCTCGATGGAGCCGTAGCGGAGGCTGTGCCGGCCAATGGCAGGCGACTCGTCCGGATCGAGAACCCGGCGGATGAAGCGGCCGCCCGCGGCGGCTGCAAGTCCGTCATCCTTGCGGCGCCGCTGGCGGAGCACCGCGATCTACTGAGCCCGGCATCGCTGGGGCGAGCCTGGGCGCTGGTCAGGCGGGGAGGCCGGCTGCTGGTGTGCGCGCCGAACCCGGACGCGACCGACCGCTGGCAGGACGGCGATGTGCTGGATCGCAAGACCCTCGAGGAACGGCTCGGGGCGTTTGGTCGGCCGAAGCCGCAGGCCGAGCAGCCCTACGCGTGGCTCGTCTACCTGGTCCGGCGGCCCGAAGCCGATGGCCCGGTCGTGCCACGCAGCCGCAGAGAGCGGTATGACGCACTGGCGGAGTTGTGTCGCGGATCCGTGATCGAGCTCGGCAGCGGCTCCGGCGAGCTGGCCGCGACGATCCGCGACCGTGGTCACGACGTCGTCGGCGTCGAGCTGAACGGGCCGAAGGTTCAGGCCGCGCGACTGCTGTTCCCGGGCATCGAGTTCGTCGAAGCGGACATCCTCGAGTTCGGTGGTGGCGGCCGTCGTTTCGACACCGTCGTCATCTCCGAAGTGCTCGAGCACGTGCCACCCGAAGTCGGGGACGGGATGCTCCGCGTCGCCCGCGATCTGCTCGCAACAGGCGGGCGTCTTATCATCAGTGTGCCCAACGAGCACTTCATCCCGCACAAGAACCACATCCGCTGGTTCGACCGGCGCGAGCTGCGGAAGCTGATGCGGCCGTTCGGCCGCGTCCGCAACGCCAGCGATCAGCCGTTCAAGTGGCTGCTGATGTACGCGGACCTGGCTGGTTGAGGCGGTAGCACGGCCTCAGTTGCGGACACGCGTTCCGAGCGTGAGCGTGTGGCCGTCGTAGCCACGGCGCAGGTCGTTCGACAGCCGGGCCTCGAACTCGTAGCCGAGCTCGATCTCGACCGGTCCTGCTCCGTACGTGATCTCGAGTGACGGCTTCCAGATCTGGTCGTGGCGCGGGAACGTGCGCGGGTCCGTCCCGGTCCCGCCGCCGGGTATGCCGCTGTCGGTGTAGCCCGCCAGAAGGTCGCGCGCTTCCCCGCTGAGCTGGTCGACCGGCTCCATCGAGAGCAGCCGCTCCGGGTAGCGACGACTCTGCTGCTCGAGCGCGATCGCGATATCCGACGCCCGGCCGAGCGGTGCGGTGAATCGCGCGCGATGCCTCCAGCGGTAAAACCGGTTGCGCGCTTCCTCCGTCACATTGACCTCGTACCGCGTGCCGATCTCGACGCCGGCGCCGCCACTCGCACCGATGCGGTAGTCGACGCCGATCAGGCGGTTGCGCGCATTGCGGCCGCCGAGATCGCCGTAATCGCGGATGCGGTAGCCGCCCCGTATCCGGATCCGGCTTCGAGAGTCCGGCAGCACGTCCAGCCGTGGGAAGACCGCGTACTCCTTCCCGATCTCGCGGTCCTCGGAGGCGCGTCCGGTCCCGTGCTCCGCCATGACATCGACCCGCAGAGCATCGCTGATGCGGCCGGCGAACGTCGCTCTCGCCTCCTGCGTCACCCGGTCCCACCGGTCCGACGCACCGAACCGGTGTGCGTCGACGCCGTACTCCAGCGACAGCGCCGTGGCGCCGCGTTCCAGGTGCAGCGTGGTCGCGCCGCCCGCGGTCCAGCCCCAGGACTCGAGCCGGTCGACGCTGCGCGAAAGATTCGAGTCGTAGACCGAACTGCCCGTCAGCTCGAAGCCGAGTCTGGCAAACGACGGACCGCGCCGCTGTGCACGTGCCTCGCCCGGTGTGGCGGCGATCGCGGCGAACAGCAGACTCAGCGTGAGGGCAAGTGATCGGCCCGCTGCGGATCGGCGGCGACCAGGTCCCGATGCGCGCCGGAACGGGCGTTGCGAAGGCTGCGGAATCCGGTGGCTGATCCGATTCATCGCAGTCTGAACGTGAGGCCCGCGCGCAGGACCCACATGTGTGAGGGGTCAGGATGAATGACGGATCTGCCCGTCACGCCCGCACCATCGAACTCGGCGTCCATCCGACGCTCCAGCTCGCCGCGGTTCCAGAAGACGATGAAGTCCTCGACGGAGACCTGCAGCCCGACGGCACCTCCGCCGAAAGGCGCCTCGGCGTCGATGCCGAGGTTCAGGCCGGGCGAGCCGAACGGGCTCTCGCGGCCGCCGCCGGCCGGCTCGCGTTGCGGAACCGCCAGCACGTACGCCGGCGAGGCCGAGAGCGCGACATTCAGCGACCGGCGCTGAAGCGACGCTTCCCGCTCGTGGATCCGGATCACGATGCCGGCCTTCGCAAGCACGAAGTCCGCCGTTGGCCGGCTGCGGGACACGGAGCCCTGATCCGCGGTTTCGAGAGCTTCGCCGCCCGATACGTACAACGCGCCGGCGGTGAGCCGGATCGGACCGAACGATCGGAACTCGAGCATTGCGCCGGCCGTCAGACCAGCCTGGTGCTTCACATCGAACTCGCCGCGCGCAACCCGGTCCTCGAGAACGATCGAGCGCAGCTCGTGGCGCGTGAACGGCGCTGTCCATCCGATCACCGGCGTGAAGCGGATCTCCGCGTCGGCTCCACGTTCCGGATCCCACACCGAATGCTGTGCCCGGGCCGCGGTGCTTGCGGATGCAATGAGGACGAGCGCGGGCAGACCTGTCCGGAGGACTTTCGGGCAGCAGTACATGTGCTGGCGAATCGGCATGGTGCGTGCCTGGCGCACACGGACGCGACGGGGCCATGCCAACCCGTTGCTGCTACTGCACCTGGATGCGGAATCCGTCGTGGCGCGGCCGCCGGGACGCGGACCGGCGGGCGAAAAGAGGTGCGATGAAGCGTCAATTCCTGCATGCCGGGCCATAGCCAGACCGAGCGCTTGCCTCAGCGACGAAAAGGTGGGTTGAACTTCCTTCCCTTCCGAACCGGCGATCGAAGCTGTTCCCTCACGACGCCGCGGTGATCGAGGAAATTGCGAACGGCGCGGTGTGTCCGGGGGTCCGGCTGGGTCGAGAGGATCTCAATCCGGCAGGCCTCCGACCCGGTTCGACCGGCGGTCGATGTCGGCGTTTCGCATGAGCAGGCACTGATCTGCTTCGATGCGGGCCCAATCGCCGCGATCGGGAACAGGGTCGGAGGCACAGTCCGGCATTGCCGTCAGGGCCGGAACTGGATTCTGCCTGTGTAGCTGTACGTGGAGAGTCCGCTCGGGACGTCAACCGAGCCATTGATCGCGAGATTGCCACGGAGCCCGGAGAGTTCGCCAGTCGCACCCGTTATGACCGCGCGCCCTGCAAACGACGCGACGGTCGGGCTGGTCAGTTCGCCGGTGTCCTGCGCCACCATCTCGACGACACCCTGCCTGCCATTGACAGTGCAGACGCATGTGATCGTGAAATGCGTCGTGAATCGCCCGTTGGGATGGATGACGACCTTGAGGTCATCTTCGAAGTCGCCGCTCAGGGTTCCGGTCAGGACACCCGTAGAAGTCTGCTGAATGATGGTGTTCGGGCCTGCGCTCCGGACTTCGATGTCGGTGATCCCGGTCTGGGTGAAGTCGCCCGTAGCCGTGATGTGGGACGGTGCCATTGCAGACGTGACAGCCAGCGTCGCGACCTCGGCGGAATCAGGCTCGGGGGCGACCACCTGGTCACATGCGCCGGAAAACACGGCCAGTGCCAGAATCGTAACGCCATGTCGGTTCCTCATCGTTGGCTCCTTTCATCGGCCGTGCCCCATCGAGGGCGGCGGTCCGAAGGGTGAGTGAATGACGTGCTCACCCCTGTGTACGCAATTCGGCGCCATGGACGGGCCATCGCCAATCTCGGACCGGGGCGGACGGGGCGGGGCGCCAGAAGTTGAACAAACCATCGAGGGTGCTTAACCTCCTGCGCACCAGGGTGTCGCACCGGTCCGATCAGCCGACCGTTTTCGCCACCCTGCGGTGCAAATTCGGCCGCCGGATCGGGAGGAGACGGAAGCCGTCGATTCACGGAGGCCGGTGAACGGCCGTGTCGGGAGTTGGGCCGTGTGAGCGACACGCAGAGGGCGGTAGGACGACTTCTCGATCGCCTGAACGAAGGTGATCGTGACGCTTTCGATCAGCTCTTCGCGATCCTGTACGATGAGTTGAAGGAGCTTGCGCGCAGGCAACGGCGTCGTTGGCGAGGCGACTATACGCTGAACACGACGGCGCTGGTTCACGAAGCCTGGGTGAAGCTGGTCGGCCAGGCCGGCGCCGGCGTCGAGGGCCGGGCACACTTTCATGCTCTCGCAGCCAGAGCGATGCGCCACATCCTGTGCAGCTACGCCCGGCAACAGGGCGCGCAACGGAGGGGCGGTGGACTGGAACGACTCACACTCGATGAGATGAAGGCGGCGTCGGCACCGGTGGTGTTCACCGTGGAGCAATCGGAGGCACTGGTGACGCTGGACGCGGCCCTGTCGCGACTCGAGCGAATCGATGAACGTCAGAGCCGCGTGGTCGAGTGCAGGTTCTTCGGCGGCCTGACGGTCGAGGAAACGGCCACGGCAATCGGGACGTCCGCACGGACGGTCAAGCGCGACTGGGCGTTGGCCCAGGCGTGGCTGCACCGCGAGATGACGTCAGGCTCATGACCGACGCGAGCGACGCTCCCGGGTGGGAACGACTGGCGGAGCTTTTCGAGCGGGGGATCGCGTTGCCGGCGGAGCAGCGGCCTGCCTTCGTCGAGGAAGCCTGTGGCGATGATGACGTGCTGTGCGCCGAGCTCAAGTCGCTGCTGGAATCGCACATCGCGGCGCCACGCTTCTTCGACAGTCTGGGTGAACAGGTGCTTTCCAGTGCGTTCATTGCCGTGCCGGATGAGACGCTGCCAGCCGGTCATGTGGTCGGCCGCTACGAGATCATCGAGCGTCTCGATGGCGGCGGCATGGGCGTCGTGTATCGCGCCCGGGATCCGTCGCTCGGTCGGCTGGCAGCGTTGAAGTTTCTTCCAGCACGACTCACGTCGGATGCGGAGGCCCGTGCACGACTGATGAGCGAGGCGAGGGCAGCTTCTGCGCTGGACCACCCCGGTATCGGCGTCGTTTATGAGATTGGCGAGATGCGGTCCGGTCCGGACGACACGGCCGGCCAGCTCTACATCGCGATGGCGTGGTACGGCGGCGAGACCCTGGCGAAGAAGATAGCGCGGGGGCGCCTGACTGTCGCGCAGGCGCATGACTATGCAGTTCAGCTGGCCGACGGTCTGGCGAGCGCGCACGAGGCCGGAATCGTGCATCGCGACATCAAGCCTGCCAACGTGATCGTGACCGACCGGGACCAGCTGAAGATCGTGGATTTCGGAGTCGCCAAGGTAGTCGGAGCGGAGTTGACACGCGATGGCACGAGGTTCGGCACGGTCGCGTGGATGAGCCCGGAGCAGACGCGGGGCGAGGCCGTCGATCACCGAACGGACCTGTGGTCGCTGGGTGTCATCCTGTACGAGATGCTCGCCGGCATCCGGCCATTCCGGGGCGCTGCCGACGAAGCGATCATATACGGCATCCGCAACGACGAGCCGACGCCAATCGAATCACTTCGGCCCGGCGTCCCGCCGACGCTGGCTCGCGCGATTCACCGGTGCCTGGCGAAGCACCCGGGCCGGCGATACGCGAACGCCGAGAGCCTGCTCACCGACCTTCGCGCAGTGACTGGTGTGCGCGCCGACCGCGAGGTACAGCCGTCCATAGTGGTTCTCCCGTTCGTCAACATCAGCGCGGACCCGGATAACGAATATTTCAGCGACGGATTGACCGATGAGGTGATCGCCGACCTGTCACACATCCGGGCGCTGCGTGTGATCTCCAGGACGTCGGCCATGCGGCTCAAGCAGTCCGACCGGGACGTACGGACGATCGCGCGCGATCTGGCCGTGCGGTACGTGCTCGAGGGCGGCGTTCGCAAGGCGGGCGACGCATTGAGAATCACGGCGCAGTTGATCGACGCGCACACGGACGATCAGCTATGGGCCGGCAAGTTCGATGGCACGCTGGATGACGTGTTCGAAATTCAGGAGACGGTCGCGCGTGCCATAGTGGAGGCACTGCGGCTGCGTCTTTCGCCGGGAGAAGCGCGGGCGCTGTCATACCGGCCGATCGGAGATACGCGGGCGTACGAGTCGTACCTGAGGGCGCGGTTCGAAGCATGGCGCTTCTCGCGCGAAGGCCTCGAGCGCGCGAGGCGGTACATCGAAGCGGCGCTCGCGATCGTCGGCGACAATGAACTGCTGTACAGCACGCTTGGGCACATCAGCCTGATGACGGCGGAAACGGCAACCGACCCGGACGCCGGAACCGTGGATGAGGTCGACGCATTCGCCGAGCAGGTCTTCGCGCTGAACCCGAACTCCGCCCGCGGTCACTGGCTCAAGACCTGGGCAGGATTCAGCCGCGGCGATCTGAGGGCGGCGCTTGGGGCGGGCGAACGCGCGCTCGCGCTCGAGCCCGACGACGCTGACATCCTCATCACGGTCGGGTACGTGTCTGCGCACGCAGGCCGCAATGCCGACGCGGAAGCAATGTTTCGGCGGGCGCTCGAGATCGATCCGCTTACGCCGCTCACACACGGCATACAGGGGTTCGTACCCATTCTCGAGGGCCGATTCGCGGACGCAATCGAACCGTACCGTCGATGCAGGGAGATGGATCCGGAGAGTCCGTTCGCCGCCGTGTTCATCGGGTGGGCTCTGGCGTACGATCGGCGGACTGACGAGGCCATTGCCGCACTGGAGGAGGCAGCCGAGCGGTTCCATGAGACCGTGTTCGGATCGTATGCCCGATCATTCGCATACGCATTGCGCGGCGAAGCCGAGGCTGCCGTGCACGCGATAACGCCGGAATTCGAGGCCGGCGCAACTCGTAGCGAGATGTTCGCGCGCGAACTCGCGCACTGCTATGCGCTGGCCGGTGAGAACGAGCACGCCCTCCACTGGATCGAGCGCGCGGTCGACCTGGGGATGTTGAACTACCCCTATCTCGCCCGACACGACTGGTTCCTCGACAGCCTTCGTGCCGAGCCCCGGTTCAGGACGTTGCTCGAGCGGGTGCGCTCGATCAGCAGCGAACTGGCGCGGTAAGTCGGTCCTTGGAACGGCTTGTACAGCGCGACCGCGCCTCCGAGCAGAGCCAAGCGCGGCGAGGTCGTGTTCTCGAGGTGGTGTAACCGGCCCCCTGGGGCCATCGGCTGGGCCTACGTCGGCCTCGGCCGGAAGACGCCGAGCAGTTTCTGGATCTCTATGGCACCGTCTCTCCAGACAGTTCTCCATGCCGCAGCCATTCAGAGGATCCACCGAAGGATCCGGAAGCCCCATTCGAAACCCGCGATCAGCGTCGGGAGCAGGACCAGACCCGTCGAGAACGTCAGTCCCATCCGGAACAGCGACGGACCCGTCGGCAGGATGCGGCCGCCGGACAGCTTCTCGATCGCGATCTCGACTGCCGGACCAAGCGAATAGCAGAAATTCGCCAGCACGCCAACCACCAGAACGCCAATGACAGGGAACCCCGGGCCGTGTGCGTGCGGCGGCAGCGACACGATCACGTTGGTCGCCCCGAGTGACAACAGGCCGGCCGTGCCGACGATGGCGTTGTAGGCCAGTCGCCGGCGTTCCCACCAGCGGACGATCGACCCGACGGATCGCCGGGCTGGCGAGGGGAACAGGAACTCGGTGATCGCGGTCATGTTCAGCAGAAGGTACGGGATTCGCCGATTT
>DATKCF010000092.1:0-7588 GCA_035513345.1 Longimicrobiales bacterium | reverse complement strand
GGTGACTTCCGCATCGTTCGTGCGCCCGGCAACATCGCCATTGAGCACCTGGCCGATCTCTCCGCGGATGTGCTGCGCGGCGAACGAACCCATCGCCTCCAGCAATTCGCCGGCCTGCGCCAGCGCCGACGCGCGCAAGTCAACGTAGAAGCCCGATTTTGCGACCAGCGATTCGTCGGCCTCGCGCGAAGTCGCCGCGCTCGCGCCCACCAGATTGACATGCGTGCCGCGCCGGATCCACGCGCCGCGGAGGATAGACTCCGTCGAGGACGTCGTGGTGCAGACGATATCGGCCCCGGCGACCGCCATCTCGACTTCGTCGGCCACCGCGATCGGCATGCCGGCAGCGCGGCTTTCCCGATCGGCGAAGGCCCGCGCCTTCTCCGGCGACCGGCCCCAGACCGTCACCGCGCGCAGTGTGCGAACTGCCGCAATCGCCTGCACGTGGGCGGCTGCCTGCTCACCGGTGCCGAGGATCGCGAGATGCCCAGCGTCTTCGCGTGCCAGCGCCCGCGTCGCCACCGCCGAAGCCGCGGCCGTGCGCAGTCCGGTGATTGCGGCAGCGTCCAGGATCGCGACCGGAACGCCGCTGTCAGGATCGAACAGCACGACGATTCCCAGGTGCGACGAGAGTCCGCGGCCCGCGTTTTCCGGAAAAACGGCGATGACCTTGGCGCCGAGACTGCGCGGCTGGCCGAGGAAACCGGGCATGACCGCAAGGATGTTCCGCGTGCCGGGCACGAACAGCCCGAAGCGCAGCGGCAACTCGGCGTTACCCCGGGACACCGCGCGCATGGCGGTGTCCACGATCTCGATGCAATCCATCATCGGCATCAGTCGCCGCACGTCGTCTCCGCCGAGGATCAATAGTTCACTCGCGGAACCATGAGACTCGGGCATCGCAGGCGATGTCGTCGAAGCAGTGCCCTCAGCCATCAGTGTCGTCTTGGATGACAGGCGGCGTCGCGAAGGGCCGGACGCCCACGACCTCGTACAGCTCGGAAGGAAAATAGATCGCGCCGTCCTTGACGACCATACGCGCACGGCGCACGGCGCTGATGTCGCGCACGGGGTCGCCATCGATCAGCACGAAATCGGCCAGCTTGCCGGGTTCGATCGAGCCGCGCTCCCCGTCCTGCCCGAGATAGCGCGCACAGTCGAGCGTGGCCATGCGCAGCACCTCGGCCGGGGGAATGCCGGCCTGGACGTAGAGTTCGAGCTCGCGATGAACCGTGAAGCCGGTGCCGTCGTCGGTGCCCGGCAGCAGCCGGATGCCCTCGCGATGCAGCAGGCCGATGACCTCCATCAGCCGCGCGAATGAATCGACATAGGCCTGGTCCTGCGCGGGCGACTCGAATGCCACGAACGAACGCTTGCGGCTGCGCTGGTATCCGACCGGCACGTGGTCGAAGTAAGGCGCATCGGCGGGCGTGACGCGGCCCGCGCGGCTCAGCATCAGCCGCTCGAGAATCACGGCCGTGGTATCGAGCGCGACGCCACGGCTGCGGAGCAGCTCGAGCGTGCGCAGCACGCGCTCACCGGACAGATCGAGCGTGTATCCGCGCTCGCCGAGCGCGGTCAGCCGCAGCGTCGTGCGCGTGTCCTCGTCGGGCGTCAGGAGCCAGCCGAGCATCAGCTGGTTGATGTGATTGATCTCGTCATAGCCGTCCTCGATCGCGCGATCGGGCGACATGAACGCCGGCACGTGCCCGCTGACGCGAAGTCCCAGGCGATGCGCTTCGGCGGCAATCGGCCGGACCCAGTCCGGGTTCATGGAGTTATAGATCTTGATCTGCCGGTAGCCGCGGTCGGCATACCAGCGAACCTGCGCCAACGCGTCTTCAAGCGACTCGGCGATGACCCCGGTGCGCACGGAGTGCTCGCTGCGGCCCTCCAGCAGGCCAGCGCGCACGGTGCGCGGACCGGCGAGCTGGCCCGTCTCGATGCGTCGCGTCAGGTCGAGGAGGCGCGTGTTGTCGTTGCCGAGGTCGCGCACCGTCGTGACGCCCGCGGCGAGATAAAGGAGAGCGGACCAGCCCGAGAGGTGGCTGTGCATGTCGTGCAGTCCCGGGATCAGCGTTCCGCCGCCGCCATCGATCGAGACGCCCGCGTCGTCATCGTCCGGCATCGCCGGCCGGATGCTGGCGATGCGATTACCGTACACGACGACGGTAACCGGTTCGCCGATTTTCCCGGACAGCGGATCGAAGACGCGTACATTGCGGATACGGATGGGTTTATCGAAGCGGCGCACGACCCGCTGCTGAATGCGCTCGAGCTGTGCCGCCTGCAAGCGGCGCCCGATGGTCAGCAGTTCCTCGGCGTGCGACCCAAGCCCTTCGCGCAAGACGAGCGAGGAGAGCGAACCCAGGTAGGCAAACAAATCGCCCTGCCGGTCGAGCAGCACGATGTCCGGCGTCAGGCTGAGGCCGCCCAGCATGTAAGCCGCGACCGGCGTGCCGGCCAGTTCAAACTCCTCCAGCAACTCCATCTGGATTCGGCCGGACGGCACGACGTCCAGCGTGCCGCCGGGCGAACGCAACAATGCCCGCGCGTGCAGCCCGATGCTCCAGGGACTCGCGTCGTTGGGGATGTAGGGGCGCGGCAGTGTGGCCGGGATGCTGCCGGAGTCCGCCTGGCTTTCCCAGGTCGCGGTTCCGTCGTCCCAGGCGTAGCGTTCGCGCACCGCGGCGCCGAAGGTCGTGTTGCCGTCGATGCTCCAGCGGACGGGAATGCCGTCCCGCAGTCTGATCCGCTCGGCGAGCTTCGGGCCCCGCCCGTTGTTGCTGACGTCGTAGTCAATCAGGACGGTGTCGCCGTCCACGCTCGCGATCAGCGAGCCGATCTTTTCGCCTGAAGCGATCACGTCATAGCGTTCGACCGTCGCTGCAGCGGCAGCCGGCACCGCGAGCGCAGCCGCCAGGAGCGCAGCGGCGGCCGCAAAAGTCGCGCGCACGAAATTCATGCGCCGTCGCCCGGGTACTGGCGCAGGCAGGCTGCAAGGTCTTCCAGTCCTGCCGCGAGTTCGTCGCGCGGCTGGCCGTAGCCGATACGGATGTAGCCGGGCGCGCCGAAGAATCCGCCGGGAGCGATGCCGAGGCGCGAACGTTGCCAGGCCCAGGCGGCAAAGCGCCGCGTGTCGCGGATTCCAGTAAGCCGCGGGAAGTACATGCAGCCGAACTCCGGCACCGAGCCCTCGATCAATCCCTCGCCGCGCAGCCGCTCCGCCATCTCGAGCACCAGCGGCCGGTTGCCGGCAAGCATGCCCTGCCAGTATGCCTCGTACGGTTCCAGCTCATCGAGAATCAGCGAGGCGATGCCGTGCGTGATCTTCGACGAGCCGGACTCGAGTTCCGCGTACACCCGGCGGATGCGCCCGAGCGCAGGCTCTGCCGCGATGATCCAGCCGCACTTGAGCGCATGCAGGCCGTAGACCTTGGTCAGGCTGTTGATGCTGATGAAGCAGGGATCGAGTTTCGCAGCCGGACCGCTGCGCCGGGAGCGCGGCACGAAATCGCCGTACACCTCGTCCACGACGACCGGAATGCCGTGCCGGCTGACGACGGCGGCGATCCTCCGCAGCGCCGCGTCGTCGAGGAAAGCGCCCGAGGGATTGTGGAGGTTGGTCAGCACGACGAGGCGCGTGTCCGGATACAGCGCAGCCTCCAGCCGCGCGGGATCCAGGGTGCCGTCGTCCGGGTCGCGGTCGACGAAATCTACCGTCGCGCCGCGGATCTGCGCGAGCCGCGGCAGCAGGTCGAAGTAAGGTCGCTCGATCAGGACGCGGGTGCCCGGTTCGAGGAACGCGCTGTAAACGTGCGACAGGGCGCTGGTGCAACCGGTCGTCGTCAGGATGTGTTCCGGCGGCACGCCATAGCGACGCGCGATCGAGTCGATCAGCAGCGGGCTGCCCCAGCCGAAGGTGCTGCGGATCCGCTCGCCACCGCCGTTGAGGGCGCGGAGCGAACTCGCGAACAGGAGTTGCGAAGGTTCCGCGATGGTGCTGTCGAACAGCAGCTTGCCTTGCGCGCCGCCCCGCAACTGCTCGAACAGCTCCCGGTACCAGGCCGAGTAGGCGGTCTGCTCGAACGGGGAGGCGCTGGTCCGCGGTGATTCAGCTTTCGTCTGCAACCGACGCATCTCCCTGTCCTGTGGCACGCCATCTCGTCGCAGCGCGTGGCCGCCGCGCGCACGAAACTCGCTACCTGCCCCGGCTACAGCCTCACTCTCGCCGCCACGAAATACTGGCGGCCCAGGATGTCGCCGTAGTAAAGGGTCGGGTAGGACGGGCCCTCGTCCGTGAAGTTGTCAACGCCTGCACGCAGCGAGAACTGCTCCGAGAACTCGTACTGCGCCGAGATGCTGTGCCGGTAGTTGGCGCTCAGCACCGGGTCCGGGTTGTTCTCGATCGTGGCCTCGCGCGTGACCCGCGTGCTGGGCAGCCAGCTCAATGTATAGGCAAGACGCAGCGGCCCGCGGTCCCAGCGCGCGTCGAAGCGCCCGCGCCAGTCGGGCTGCGCTGCGCTGCCATCGGTGCGGTTCAAGTCGACGCCTGTCACCGATGTCTCGAGCAGCGCAACGTGGGTCGCTTCGGCGTTCAGCGCCAGGTTGCCGCCGGCTGCGGGCAACTGATAACTGACGCCGTAGGTCTCGCCGCGGAAGCGGATGGAACCCGCGTTGAAGGTCAGGGCGGAGCTCGCGATCACGTGCCCGACATCGTTGCGTGTCGTGACGGCGCAGATATCCGCCGGCTGCGGCGAGCTGTCGAAGCAGGTCGCCAGGAAGTTCTGCGGCGTGAAGAACGACAGGCCGTCCTCGAGATCCACTTCGATGCGATCCGCGACGATCGTCAGTCCCTCGGCGAATCGCGGCTGCAGCACGATGCCGTAAGTCCAGGTGTCGGAGAGCTCATTGCGCAGGTCCGGGTTTCCGCCCCGCGTAATGGTGGCTATCGGGAAGTTCTCCGACGGATCCTGGAACGTCTCCAGCGGCCCGTAGCCCGGGTTCGCCGCGAACAGCGCCTCGCAGTTGGCGCGCCGCACCTCAGGATTCGGACCGAGGTTGATGCGGTCGGCGTCGCAGGGATCCTGGGCGATCGCTTCCAGCCCCGCGGTCACCGGAGAGAACAGCTGCGCCAGGTTGGGCGCGCGGAAATTGCGGCTGCGCGAGCCGCGCAGCGTCAGGTCGGGAACGATGTTCCAGCGCAATCCCGCGTTCCAGACGTCCTCGGTGCCGGCAATCGAGTTGTCGACCGTCCGGAATGCGCCGGTGAATTCAAGTTCCCGCACGCCGGGCAGCGTGAAATCGCCGCCGAAGATCGGCACGGCCAGTTCGAGCGAGTACTCGTTGGTCCGGTACTTGCCGTACTGATCCACAGTGGGAACCCCCGCGCGCCCGATTCCCAGACCGGAGGCTTCGGTCGGCCTGAAGGATGCCTGTTCCGATCGCCGTTCGTAGGCCAGGCTGAAGCGGACGTCGCCGCCCGGAATCGAGAACAGCGACCCGCCGAGCGTCGCCAGGTAGTCCCGTTGCGTATTCTCGAAGTCCTGGCCGAACTGCGCATTGACGTAGTCGCGCGCTTCCTGGCTGACGTTGCCGACGCCGAAGGGGTTGATCGGCGTGCAGTCCGGATCATCGTTGCCCGGGTCGGCATCCACGTTGATGCCGCAGGCGGGATTGCCGCCGCCATCGGGCCGGGCATCGATCGCGTTAAGGTATCGGCTTTGCCAGATGCCCCAGCTGCGCACGTTGCCGTCGGTGCGGGCATAGCTCCCCGACAAGCTCCAATAGAACTCGCGCTCGGCCCGCGCGAACTGACCTTCGAGGGCGAGGACGCCGCGGTAGGTGTCGAGCTCGCGGGTGCCGGTGCGGCTATGCAGCAGGTCCGGCCAGAATTTCGACAGCGTGACCGGGATCGGCGCGCCTGCCGCCCAGGCGAACCCCGAGTTCGGGCCGAACAGCTGCGGGTTGCCGTTCAGGAAGTCGACGATCGTCGTGCGCGCGGCGTCGCTCAGGAACGGATTCGCCGCCGCTATCGGGATCGCGCCGGATCCACTGGCTGCGCTGTTCAGGATGGTATTCGACGCCTGGCCGGCCATCGGGTCCTCGCCGGCCACTCGCGAGTAGAGCAGCTCGGTGGACAGTTGCACCCGATCGCTGAGGTCGTAGTGGCCTATGAGGTTGCCGCTCGCCCGTTCCACGCCGGAATAAAGCGCACCCAGGTCGCGGAACGTCAAGCCATCGCCGCCCGAGGCGAACGGAATCGACGGTCCGGCGCTCGGGAACGCGCCGGGATTGAAGGCGACGAGTGCGGTGCCCGCGTTGTCGAACTGGGCCGGCGTGCCGGTTCCGGTGAACTGGTTGAAGGGCACGCCATCGATCGTGATGAAGGCGCGGTCCGGGAACGCCACCGGACTCGGCGGGGCGAACAGCACGCCGTTGTAATTGAACTCCCAGAAGCGCGCATCGAAGACCGGCACCAGTGAGGAGATTCCATCATCGGGACCGGTGTCGGCGGGGTTCGCCATGGTCAGCCGTGCGCGATTCGACTCCCTGCGCTCGTGGTTGAAGAGAGGATCGGACTCCGACCACTCGACGTTGATCGCGACATTGCCACGCTCCGCAAAACGCGTGCCCCAGGTGAGGCGCGCATTGGCCACCGGATAGTCGCCGCGCGAAGACTCGCTGTACTGGGCGTCGAATTCGAGACCCTCGAAGTCGTTGCGCAGCACGTAGTTGATGACGCCGCCCATGGCGTCGGATCCATACACGGCGGCGCCGCCACCCTGGACGATCTCGACGCGCTGCAACAGCCCGGTCGGGATGATGTTGGTGTCGACGACGCTGTCGTTGGTGGCACCGGACAGCACGCCGGGAATGCCAAACCCGCTCGCCGTGCTGACGAAGCGCCGGCCATTGACCAGCGTCAGGGTCCGGCCGGCGCCGAGCCCGAACAGTGCCGGTACCTGCTCGCCTCCGCCGCTGCTCGAGCCGTTGAACGGCGTCAGCGGCCGGCTCGGAACGACGGAAGTCGTTTCGTTGAGTATCTGTCCCACCTGGACGAAGCCGCGGTCCACGAGCTGCCTCTGGTCGATCACGAGTACGGGCGCGGTCGTTTCGGTCGCCGAGCCCTCGCGCCGGATGCGCGATCCCGTGACGACGACTTCGTCGATCTGGGCACCCGATTGCGCGTGGCCCGGGACGGGCAACAGCGTAGACAGGGCACCGGTGCCGAGCGCCAGCGCGACGAACCGGCGCAGGGGTTTGACCCGCAGGGACTCGAAGTAAACACGCCGCGACGAGCTGTTCATTGTCGTTCCCCCTAACGGAACCGTAGTCCGGCGGCGCCGGCCGGCGCCGCCGAAATCATTCTGCGAGCCGGGCCGTGACATTTCTTTGCGAATTTCGGCTCCGACTGCGCGGCTTAAGAATTGTTCATGCTCGATGGGGCGCTTGCGCCGCGAAACTATGCAGCGATGCCCTGCATCGACGATCGAATAGGAAAGGAAATGCCGGCCGGCTGCGTTTATCCTGCTGCAAACCACGGGGATCCCATGCTGCGACCGTCGAGCGTCCGCCACGCATTCTT
>DATKCF010000091.1:0-37501 GCA_035513345.1 Longimicrobiales bacterium | reverse complement strand
CCGAAGCATATCGAGCGCCTCGTGAAGGTGCGCTGTTTGACGTTCGTCGGGTTCCGCCTCGGTGGACTCCGACAGCAGATGCTTCGGGAGGGTAGCCTGCAGTTGCTCGGCCGCTGTGGCCTTCCCGTCACCGAACGCGAGCCAAGCCCGGCGGACACCGAGAATCGGCGCAACAGCTTCCACGAACTCGAGCTGGGGGAGGGCGTCGCGTTTCAGGTAACGGTGAATCATGGTTCGCGCCGCCCCCTTTCCCGAAAGACCCAACTCCTTGAGCCTCCGCTCGAGCTCAACGACGGTGACGTCTGCACGCTCGAGCGCGATCTTTAGCCTGTCCCCCAACGTGTCCATTTTCCTCCACAGCCCAAGGCGCATCCGACTCCGAGTGACCATTATGCTGCACAGTATTGTGCATCTGCGCAACGCCGACTATACTCGGGATTAGGTGACCCTATCAGACAGGCGAGGAGTCGGTATGGCAACCCCAAGTGCCATCGGTGAAAGACCGGAAGTCGACAGAGTTGACGCGAATTCCCTTCAGGGGGCGCTCGACCGCACAGGGATCGGTGGAGTTCACCCTGATCGGCTGTACGACGTGGTCGAGGTATCCGGGATCCTCGGCCTCCACCGAGACAGCGTATACCGCATGACGGCGAGCGGTACGATTCGGGCGACCCGGATCGGCCCTCGTGGCGGTCGAGTCAAGATCCGGGGGCGGGATCTCCTCGACTACCTGGAACAGCCCGCCTGAGCCTGGAATCGTCATGGCTCCGTTCAGGCGGAAGGACCGACCGGGCTACTACATCGAGCCGACCATCCCGGGCATGGGCCGGATTGGTCGTTTCTCGACCGGAGTGCGGGACCGGGCGATCGCTGGTTCCATGGAGGCGGCGCTCCACGAGCTTGCTCTCACCGGCTGGCAGGACCTCCTCGAGCAATTGCGGGATCACCGGGTCACCCTGACGGAGGTGTGGCAGGCGAAGCTCCGGGGGCGCGACGCACTGCAGCAGCTCCGCAACCGACACCACGATCCGTTGCTCGTTGAGGCGGTCCGGGCCTTCGCAGAGACAGTCACAGACGAGCGCGTAGCTGCGGGCGGCCCGATGATCGAACGCCTGGCGGAGCAGGTCTGCCGATCCGAAGCGGCGGCCGGCCGGGGGAAGAAGCAGCCCGAGCTCCGCCTGTCATGGCTCACCGAACCTCGAAACGTGACACGCCTGTACGCCGCCGCGGTCGCGGAAGGCCGGCGCGCCAACACGGTGCGGCGAACCCTTCACCGGTTCGTCTCGGATCTCCTCAGTGATCGGTTCCGGCGAGGACAGATGCTTGCCATCATGGCGGACGTCAGGATTCCAGGAGAGAACGACGAGCGGGTCGTGTACCTGCAGCCCCACGAGGCGCTGGACGCTCTGGGGGCAGCCGACGCTGAGTTTGCGCCAGTCCTCGGCCTCGCCCTCACAACAGGCATTGACCGCGGCCCGATGCTGTCCGGTCGGGTTGTTGACTACGATGAGCAGCAGGGGCTTCTGGCGGTTCGTGATTTCAAGACCCACGCCCGCCCCCGCATGCTCGTGCTACGCGGCGAGCCGGTTCTGGAGAACTCGGAGTACTGGCTGCGCTTCCTCGTGGCCGGCCGCGAACCGGGCGCCCCTCTCGTTCCCGTGACCGCGAACGTGATTCGGTCCAGGTGGGAGGACATCCGCTCGAGGATTGGCAGACCCGAGGTCCGCTGGAAGGACCTCAGGGCGTGCTTTGCAACGCACTACCTTCTCGCCGGAGGAGGGCCGAAGGAGCTGCAGCATGTGCTGGGGCACGCCGCGATGAACATGACGATGCGGTATCTGCGCCGCCTGCCTGCAGGCAATCGGGCGGGTCTGCGGGACGCCGCAAAGGGATACGGGCTGCCCGGCGGCAGGACGCATCTGCGGCTGGAAACGGGAGGGGCGGCGTGAGGGCTGCGGACCAAGCTGCGGACCGGCCGCAAGAGCGGAGTGGGCGGAAAGCCGAGCCGAGGCCGCAAGTTGTTGCTGCGCAAAGCGGAGGCGGGAGGACTCGAACCTCCAAGGGCTTGCGCCCGCCGCATTTCGAGTGCGGTGCCTTACCAGTTAGGGCTACGCCTCCCGGTGCGTGCGACGAGTGACGGACGTGGCTGCCACTCGCCGCACCTTAGTCGGGGAGACAGGATTTGAACCTGCGACCCCTGCGTCCCGAACGCAGTGCTCTACCGGGCTGAGCTACTCCCCGATTTCATCGCGCGACCTGCCTGTTCCCGGTCCGGCCGGTCGCGATCCAACGGACGGGGTGGGATTCGAACCCACGAGGGCTTTTGACCCCACACGATTTCCAATCGTGCTCCTTGAGCCGCTCGGACACCCGTCCAGGCGGACGGCGGGACCGCTGACCCGCCGGAACGGAGAGGGTGGGATTCGAACCCACGCGAGCCTTTCGGGCCCGACGGTTTAGCAAACCGTTGCCGTAACCACTTGGCTACCTCTCCAGCGCGCGACGCCGATGCGGCGGTCGGGATGGTCACGCGGCGCAAACGCGCCGTCATGGCCGCTGTCGCTTCTGTCCAATTGCCCCTCCTGGGGTCGAACCAGGACTCTCCTGATCCAGAGTCAGGCGTGTTGCCAATTACACCAAGGGGCACTGGTATGTCTGGTCTCCCGAATGGCGCGATCGGGGCCGGGCGAGCCATCAGAGCGGGAGACGGGGCTCGAACCCGCGACCCTCAGCTTGGGAAGCTGATGCTCTACCAACTGAGCTACTCCCGCATGGCGAGTCGGGCGACGACCGGTTGATGCGATGCCCGCGGCGTTCGACCGTCAGAGCCACCGGTCGGATTTGAACCGACGACCGCTCGATTACGAATCGAGTGCTCTACCCCTGAGCTACGGTGGCGGCGGCCCATCGGGCCGGCAACGAGTGGAGCTGAGGGGACTCGAACCCCTGGCCTCCTGGGTGCGATCCAGGCGCTCTCCCAGCTGAGCTACAGCCCCGTTGCGGTACGGCATGGGCGCGAGAGGACTCGAACCTCTGACCTCTACGATGTCAACGTAGCGCTCTAACCAACTGAGCTACGCGCCCCGCACGTCACTGGAGGCGCCGCCCCGCGCCGCCACAATGGTGGGGGAAGGATTCGAACCTTCGTAGGCCGTAGGCCAACAGATTTACAGTCTGCCCCGTTTAGCCGCTTCGGTACCCCACCGCGATCCTTCGATGCCGGCCAGCGAATCGACACTCCCGAACGGGTTGCCGACCGGCCATCTCCGCCGGTTCGGTAACGATCCGGCACACAGACGCGCCCGGGAGGAGTCGAACCCCCAACCTTTGGATCCGTAGTCCAACGCTCTATCCAATTGAGCTACGGGCGCTCACACCAAACATGCCCACGACAGGACTCGAACCTGTACGCCGTTTCCGGCACTGGTCCCTCAAACCAGCCTGTCTACCAGTTTCAGCACGTGGGCAGGTCTCGATGCTCGGAGAGGGACTCGAACCCTCACGAGGCTTCCCCCACAGGATCCTGAATCCTGCGCGTCTACCAATTCCGCCATCCGAGCCCTCGTCCAGAGGGTACATGTGGAGCTGAGGGGAATCGAACCCCTGACCTCCTGAATGCCATTCAGGCGCTCTCCCAACTGAGCTACAGCCCCACGCGGGAACGCCAACCCGCTCCCGTGCAGACCTCGACCCGGCTTTTCAATCAGCGTCCTGCTCCATACGACCCTGCTCAACGGGGCTGACGGGATTTGAACCCGCGACCTCCGGTGTGACAGACCGGCACTCTAACCAGCTGAGCTACAGCCCCTTTGTCATCGATGCCGCCCCGAAGGGCACCTCAAGCGGGCGACCGGACTCGAACCGGCGACCTTCTGCATGGCAAGCAGACGCTCTACCAACTGAGCTACGCCCGCGACCCATCCGCAACCCCGGGCGCCCGCGCCCGGTCCTGCTCCCAGCTACGCCCCCACGGGGAATCGAACCCCGGTCTCCACCTTGAAAGAGTGGCGTCCTGACCGTTAGACGATGGGGGCTTCCCCGCCTGCGGAGCGCCCTGCCGTCACCTCTGCAATGCGCCGCCTGCGCGACGCCCGCTCACCGCCGTCAAGCTCGCGACGGGACTCGAACCCGTGACCTCTTCCTTACCAAGGAAGTGCTCTACCGGCTGAGCTACGCGAGCCGGGTTCCGCCCCGGCTTCGATCCGGTCTGCCCTTCTGCATACCCCCACGGGGAATCGAACCCCGGTTTTCTGGCTGAGAACCAGATGTCCTGGGCCACTAGACGATGGGGGCCCTGTACTCGTTATCGCCCGCGCCGCCGGACCATCCGCCCGCCGCCGCGAGGCCGGGCATCACGGCCCGGTCCGTCTCACACGCCCGGAGGGGATCGAACCCCCAACCCCCGGTTTTGGAGACCGGTGCTCTACCAATTGAGCTACGGGCGTCCAGTCCGGTCGCCGCCCTGTGCCTCGCCGGCGAACCGATCCGCTCAGTGGCCAGGGGCAGAGTCGAACTGCCGACACCACGATTTTCAGTCGTGTGCTCTACCAACTGAGCTACCTGGCCGAACTGCCGGCATCAAAAACCCGCGCGGCTCCTGCTGCGCGGGTAGGCGGAGAATCCGGAACGAACGTCCGATCATCTCACGCCAGTCCCGCGGTACCCGGCCACGCGAGAGCATCCGAGGCCGCACGTTCCGCGCGGTCGAAAGATCGCGTTCGCTGGCTGCTGAATCGTACGATCATGTTCAGAATCGCCTTGCCGGTACCGTCGGCACCGAAGACCGGAGCCGAATGGCGGGGGCGGGATTTGAACCCGCGACCTCCGGGTTATGAGCCCGGCGAGCTACCAGACTGCTCCACCCCGCGTCAAGACCCGTAAAATAGAATCGGAACGGTTGGGTGTCAACCGGAAACCGGCTCGTTGGCGGGGCTGGATTCAGAGAACGTTTCTGGGGCTGGTTGCCGGGGCTGGTTTCTGGGGTTCGCGCGGGTCGGGGGTATCGGCGCCGGTCTGGCTTGCCGGCGACGCATTGTCTTCGAGTCGTGCGCTTTCCGCCCGCCGGAATCTCCACCCACCGGGAACCCCAGAAACCCGCCCCAGAAACGTGTACAGTCCCCTCAACCAACCTACCCGACCACAATATTGATCAGTCTGTCGGGCACGAAGATGACCTTTCTGACGCTGGCGCCGTCGACGAATCGGGCGACGTTCCCGTCGGCGACGGCGGCCGCACGCACGTCGTCTTCGGATGTGCCGCGCGGTACGGTCAGGCGGCTTCGCAGCTTGCCGTTGACCTGGACGACGAGTTCGACGTCATCCGCGATGGCTTTATCCGCATCGAACCCGGGCCAGGAGATGGTCGAGAACAGGCTCTGGTGATGACCGAGCCGTTGCCACAGCTCATCGGCAATGTACGGCGCAAAGGGAGCGACCAGCGGAACGAGGGGCTCAACTTCGGCGCGGTTCGCCGCTCGCCCGCCTTCACGGACGGCGTTGAGGTATTCCATGAGCGCGGCGATCGCGGTGTTGTAGCGCAGCTCGCCGATATCCTCGGTGACCTTCCGGATGGTGGCGTGGAGCGCGCGCTCGATGGAACCGCTGGCGGGCTCGGCGCCGAGTTGGTCGGCGGGCACGACGGTGTCCCAGAGACGATAGAGGAAGCGTGACACGCCCTGCAGGCCTTCGTCGCGGAAGTCGCCGCCCTCCTGATAGGGGCCGAGGAACATGAGGTACATGCGGAAGCAATCGGCGCCCCATTCCTCGATGTAGGCATCGGGGATCACGACGTTGCCCTTGCTCTTGGACATTTTGGAGCCGTCCTTGATGAGCAGGCCGTGCTTGCGGAATCGGGTATACGGCTCCTCGAAGGGGAGCAGGCCGGCATCGTGGAGCGCCATGGTGACGAAGCGGCTGTAGAGCAGGTGAAGAACGGCGTGCTCTTCGCCGCCGATGTACATGTCGACGGGCAGCCATTTCGCGATGAGGTCGTCATCGAAAATGGCATTGTCGATGTTGGCGGACGGGTAGCGCAGGAAGTACCAGGCGCTGTCGAGGAACGTGTCGCTGACATCGGTTTCGCGACGAGCCTCAGCGCCGCACTGCGGGCACGGTACGCGGTACCACGACTCGACGCGGGCCAGCGGGCTGATGCCGCTCTCGTCGGGCCGGTAGTCCTCGACGAACGGCAGCACGACCGGCAGGTCCGCTTCGGGCACGGGCACGGCACCGCACGCATTGCAGTAGATGACCGGGATCGGCGGTCCCCAGTAGCGCTGCCGTGAGATGCACCAGTCGTGCAGCCGGAAATTAACGCGGGCGCTGCCGAGGCTGCGCGCCTCCAGCCATTCGGTGATGGTGCCACTGGCGCTGGCGGCATCGGTTCCGTCGAACCGGTCCGAGTTCACGAGCACGCCTGGTCCGATGTACGCTCCCTCCAGTGGCGAGGCGGCCGTGTCGTCGGGTCCGGCGATGACGCGGACTATGAGCAGGCCGAACTGCGTCGCGAACTCGAAGTCGCGCTCGTCGTGGCCGGGCACGGCCATGATTGCGCCGGTGCCGTACTCCATCAGCACGTAGTCGGCGATCCAGATCGGAATGTCCTGGCCGGTCGCGGGATTGACGCAGTAGCCGCCGGTGAAGACGCCGGTCTTTCGCTTGTCGGTCTTCTTTCGCGCGACGAGGTCCATTGCGATGGCAGCCTGGCGGTACGCGTCCACTTCGGCGCGCTGTTCGTCGGTCGTGACGTCACTCACCCGCGGATGCTCTGGCGCCAGCACCATGAAGGTGGCGCCGAAGATTGTGTCGGGCCGTGTCGTGAACACGGTTATCCGGTGCGGATCCGCGTGTACTTCAGCCGGCTCGTGCCGGTCGTCGGTCACCTTGCGACGCGCGATCGGGAAGTGGATTTCGGCGCCCTCGCGGCGGCCGATCCAGTTCTCCTGCGCGCGCCTCGTCGTGTCCGACCAGTCGATCCACGACAGGTTGTCGAGCAGACGCTGCGCATAGTCGGTGATGCGGAAGAACCACTGTGACAGGAACCGCTGCTCGACGGGCGTGCCACAGCGCTCGCATGCACCGGCAATGACCTGCTCGTTGGCCAGCACGGTCTTGCACGAAGGGCACCAGTTGACCGGCGCCTCCCGCTTCTCGGCGAGGCCTCGCCGGAACAGCTGGAGGAAGATCCACTGCGTCCACCGGTAATAGCCGGGGTCGGTCGTGTCGACCGTGTGGTTCCAGTCGTACATCGCGCCAATGCGGCGCAGCTGCCGGGTGAAGTTGACGATGTTGCTCGGGATCAGCTCCATCGGATGAACGCCCTTCTTCAGCGCGAAATTCTCCGAGTGGATGCCGAATGCGTCGAAGCCGATCGGCTCGAATACGAAGTCTCCGAGCATGCGTCGCCAGCGGCCGTAGATGTCCGCGCCCGTGAACGCGTACATGTTGCCGACGTGCAGCCCCTCCGCGGACGGGTAGGGGAACATCATGAGGTTGTAGAACGGCCGCGTGGCGGTACGCAGGTCGTCGTCGGAGTGCAGGTTGGTGCCGCGCTCCTCCCAGATGGCCTGCCACTTCCGTTCGATCGCGCCCGGGTCCCAGGGTTCCCGTTCGGCTCTCTGATTCATGTCGCTCCGGTTTCGCAAATGAACCTGCAAATATACGTGGCGATGCGAGCGGGCTCAATTGCGGGCTTGCGGAAGCGAAGCGACGAGGGCATCGACGTGCTGCCATGGGTCGCCGCCCTCGGCGATCGCGGACAGGATTGCGGCGATCGTGGACGGCAGGTCGCGGCCGTGCCGTGCCCACACCTCCTCGAACAGGTCGAGGCGGCGGTAGTACAGGCGGGTGCCGATCAGCGTGGCGTTGTTGATCGGCTGGTCCATGTATCCGCGGAACGAGCGATTCAGCCGTGGCTCGACGGTCAGTTCGAAGCGGAGCCTGGCTTCGTCGAAGACGGTGTCGCGCCCTGCGATCTTGTCCTGCGCCGACAGGTCGGGACGGGCGTATAGCGTTTCCAGCTCGTGCACCAGGCCGGTCAGGAACTCGCCGAACACGAGGTTGTCCTGCCAGTCGAGCGTGGCGCGCCGGCAGGTCGCGGCTTGCGGTCCGTCGCGCGAGCAGAAGAAGTCGATCGCGCCGCGGTCGCCGACGAAGCTGGCAAAACTCTCGTTGAAGGCGACCTCGCTGGGAACGAACGTCGTGTTGTGGAGCACCTCGTGAATGACCGTGGATGCCAGCGCGACTTCGCTGGCGCGGAGTGTCGTGTTGAGCAGCGGATCGTCGAAGAATCCGAGTGTGCTGAACGCAGGGCTCGGTCGCACGTACGTGTCATATCCCCGTTCGTCGAGGCGGCGCGCTTCGCGGTGAGCGGCATCGAAGTCGAAGAACCCCTTGTAGGGGACGTGGCCCACGATCGGGAACCACCACGTGTGAGCCTCGAAACGGTCCTTGCGCGCGGCGGAAACCACGAGGAGCAACGTGTCGCTTTCGACCCACGAGTACGTCTTGAAGCTGTCACCCGCATCCAGGCCGAGGACGTGTCGGGCATAGTCCCTGGCCTCGATCACGAGACGCAGCTTCTCGCGGTCCTCGGCCGCCGTGGCCGGATCGCGGATGACTTCGGCGATCGGCCGTCGACGGCTCAGGATCCGGCTTTCCGCCGCGCCCGCCTTGAGCAGATACAGGGGCGAACACGACGCGGCTTCGATGACCAGGAGGGCCGCGGCCGTGGCGACAGGGATGCGCCGGGTCACGGCCGACCGCGCGACGGTGCCCCAACCGCGAGCCGTGCTCGCCCGCCAACGTCCCTGCCTTTCGAAGTGCAACGCATCGATCCTTGTCGCCGACCGGTCGGCATCCCGGAAATGCGTGTATACGCCTATGCAAGGCTAGCCGGTCCGTGGCTCCTTATCCACACCCTCCTGACAAGCGGATCGTCCGGCGTTGCGGCCGTACGCGGTGCGGTATACAATGCTCGATCCACCCAGAGTCAATACCGGAGACGCGTATGAAACGATCTTTCCTTGCCTGGATCCTCGTTCTGGCGGCGACCGGCGTGCAATCGGTGGCCGCGCAGAACGAGGTGGTGACGCCGCGCAGCTACGCGCTGACGAACGCGCGTATCGTGGTTGCGCCGGGCAACATCATCGAGCAGGGCACGGTCGTATTCCGCGATGGCCGGATCACGGCCGCGGGAGCGAACGCGCAGGTTCCGGCCGGAGTGATCCCGCTGGACCTCGGTGGGGCCACGGTCTACGCCGGCCTGATCGATGTGGCGAACGGCGCCGGTCTGCCGGCGATCGCGGCAGGCGGGCGAGGTGGTGGCGCTGGTGGCGAGCCGACACCGTCGGGGCCGCCGCCGGAGCTGAATCCGGGCCTGAACGCGGCCGACGCGTTCTCGCCGGACGCCGGCCTGCTGGCGAACTACCGGGCGGCGGGTGTGACTACGGTCGGGCTCGCGTTCAACGGCGGCATCTTCCCGGGCCGCGTGTCTGCGGTCTCGACGCGAGATGGAACGCCGTCCTCGCTCGTGGTCCGGTCACCGGTTGCGCAGCAGGTTGGGTTCGGCCGCAAGCGTGGCGGCTATCCGGGCACACTGATGGGTGTGCTGGCGTACATCGAACAGTCGTTCAAGGACGCTCGCCATGATGCGCGGCTGAAGGCTGCGTTCGAGCGGAGTCCGGGCACCTCGCCGCTGCCACCCTACGATTCGGAGCACGAGGCACTGCAGCCTGCGGCGGGCGGGACCATGCCGGTGTGGTTCGCGGCGTCGAGCGCGTACGACATCGAGCGTGCGATCGATCTGGCGGCGCAACTCGGCATCGAGGAGTACACGATCGTGGGCGGCCAGGAGGCGTTCAAGGTCGCGTCGCAGGTCCGTGAGGCGGGTCGTACGGTGATCGTGTCACTGGACTTCCCGAACCCGAATCAGATGACGGGCCGATCCTTCGAGCTGCACGTCGCGCCGGTTTCGGGCGAGGACACGGCGGCTGAACAGGCGGACTCGGCCGCAGCCCGCACGCTGCGCGGCAATGCGGCTGCACTGGCGGACGCGGGGGTTCCGTTCGCGTTCTCGGGCATGGGCCTGTCGACCCCGGCGGAGTTCCGGCGTCGCGTTCTGGCACTGGTCGACGACGGGCTGTCGCCGGATGCCGCGTTGGGGGCGCTGACTGTGACACCCGCAACCGTGCTGGGCCTGGCTGCGGCGATGGGCACGGTCGAGGCGGGCAAGATCGCGAATCTCGTAGTCGTCAGCGGCGACCTGTTCGACGAGGACGCCGGCATCCTTCATGTATTCGTGCAGGGCGAGAAGTACGACATCCCACCCCCGTCCGCTGCCGGTGGCCGTGGCGGCGGAACCGGCGGCGGTGGTGGCGTGGCCATGGCGGCGGGTGAGTGGTCCGGCTCGATGGACATGCAGGGCCAGGTTTTTCCGTTCACGCTCACGATCACGGGCCAGAATGACGCGTTGTCGGCGACGCTCGGCACGGAAATGGGATCGACGGCGATGCGCGGCGACATGGCGGAAGGCCGACTCACGCTGAATGGTGTGTTCGACAGCCCGAACGGCCAGCTGGCGATTTCGCTGAACGCGGGCATCGAAGGCAACGAAATGACAGGCACGGTGGATGTCGAAGGCATGGGCAGCGTTTCGCTGACCGCTCGCCGTGGCGGCGCCACGGGCCGGACCAACGCGACAATGGATGGAGGCAACCGATGAGGCGCGCACCGCTGCGCAGTCTGCTCGGATCGTTCGCAGCCGGCGCGGCGCTCCTGGTACCGGCACTGGCCGGCGCCCAGGACATCGCGATCCGGAACGCGACGATCCAGACGATTACGAACGGCGTAATCGAGAACGGTACGATCGTTGTGCGCGATGGCAGGATCGCGGCGATCGGGCAGAACGTACAGATCCCGGCGGGCATGCAGGTGATCGATGGTGAGGGCATGTACGTGATGCCGGGAATGATCGATGCGCACTCGCACATGGCGATCGAAGGCGGCATCAACGAGGGCTCCGAATCGGTCACGCCCGAAGTGAAGATCCAGCCGACGCCCGATGACCTCACGATCTATCGTGCGCTGGCGGGTGGTGTGACGAGCGCGAACCTGATGCACGGCAGCGCGAACACGATCGGCGGGCAGTCCGCGATCGTGAAGATGCGCTGGGGTTCGACCCTCGACGAGATGTGGTTCGAGGGTGCCGAGCGGATCGTGAAGTTCGCGCTGGGGGAGAACGTGACGCGCGCGAGCTCGAGCCAGTCGGACGCGGACCGTCGCTATCCCAAGTCACGCATGGGCGTCGAGCAACTGTTGCGCTGGTGGTTCTCGGAAGCGCAGAAATACCAGGCGGAATGGCAGGCATACGAAGCGAATCGGCGGCGTGACGCGAACGCGTTGCCACCGCGCGAGGATCTCCGGCTGCAGGCGCTTGTCGACATCATGAACGGCGAGATCAAGGTCCATGCACACAGTTATCGCGCCGACGAGATCCTGATGCTCATGCGTGTGGCGGAGGATTTCGATTTCCGTATCCACACGTTCCAGCACGTGCTGGAGGGCTACAAGGTAGCGGATGAGATGGCCGAGCACGGCGCCCACGCATCCACGTTCGCCGAGATGTGGGGGTACAAGGTCGAGGCCAACGACGCGATTCCGTACAACATGGCGATCATGGCCGACCGTGGCGTTGTGGTGTCGGTGAACTCGGACTCGGGCGAGCGGGTGCGCCGGCTCTATCAGGAAGCGGCGATGGGAATGAAGTACGGTGACATGGCCGAGGTCGAGGCGCTGAAGATGGTGACGCTCAACCCGGCGATCCAGCTCGGTGTCGACGATCAGGTCGGCTCGCTGGAGGTCGGCAAGGAGGCGGACATCACGATCTTCAATGGCCATCCGTTCGCGCCTGCTTCGCGCGTGCAGAAGACGCTGGTCGACGGCCGGGTGCTGTTCGACCGCGATCAGGCGATGACGCTCGAGAAGCTGATCCAGCGCGCCGTGACGACCACGACGGAGGACGCGTCATGAACCGCGCTGCAATACGGCGCATTCCGGCGCTCGTCGCGGCGATCACGATCACGGCGGTTCCCGGCGACGCCGTCGCGCAGGCGGGCAACGGCGAGGACGGTCCGTTCCTGATCCGCGGCGCGACGGTCGTGACGGTGTCCGGCCCGCGGATGGCGAACACCGACGTGCTGATCCGCGATGGCATGATCGCCGAGATCGGACAGAACGTGCAGGCGGCAGGTGTGCTCGAGTTCGATGCCACAGGCATGTTCGTGTATCCAGGCATGATGAACGGATACACGTCGATCGGCCTGTCGGACATCGGTTCGGTGCAGACCATGAATCTGACGAGCGAGCTGGGCGACTTCAATCCGAACAACCGTGCACTTGTCGCGCTGAACGTGGAAACGCAGATGATCCCGGTCACACGGGCGAACGGCGTCACGCACGTGGTGACGGCGCCGAGTGGCGGAGTCATGCCCGGCCAGGCGGCCGTGATCAATCTCGAGGGCTGGACGTGGGAGGACCTGGCGGTCAGCCCGAGCGCGGCATTCGTCATCAACTATCCGAGCACCGGTGGTGGTGGCGGTCGCGGCGGGTTCGGCGGTCGTGGCGGGGCTGGTGGTGGTGAGCGCGCCGCGGAAGCAATCAACGAGTTGAAGAACCTGTTGCGGACGGCGCAGGCGTACGACGCGATGCGGTCGGGTGAAGAGGGCGAATTCAACCTCAAGCTCGAGTCGATGCGGCCGCTGGTCCGTGGCGAGACGCTCGCGCTCGTGTCGGCGAACAGCCGGGAGCAGATCGAAGGCGCGATGATGCTGGCCGACTCGTTCGGGCTGAAGGTGGCGGTGCTTGGCGGCAACGAAGCGTGGAAGGTTCGCAATGAACTTGCGCGGCGAAACGTGCCGGTCGTGCTGGGCTCGATCCAGTCGACGCCATCCGGCACCGCGCCGTACGATGCGATCTACGCGCAGCCGGGTATTCTGCGCCGGGCGGGAGTGAAGATCGCGTTCTCGACGGGTGGTACATCGAGTGCGCGCCATCTGCCATACAACGCCGCGCTGTCCGTGGCCTACGATCTCGATCCGGATGACGCGCTGCGTGCGCTGACGCTCTGGCCTGCGGAGATCTTCGGCATTGCGGATCAGGTCGGCTCGATCGAAGTCGGCAAGAAGGCGAACCTCTTCATTGCGGACGGTGATCCACTCGACGTTCGCACACACATGCTCGAAGTATTCATTGATGGCAAGCGCATTCCGCACGACGACCGCCACTTCCAGTTGTACGAGAAGTGGAACGGCAGGCCGGTCCGGCGCTGACCGAGTCGCCCCCCGCGCGGTTCGGCGGGGGGCTTCCGCATCCGCGAGATCCATGGACCGCACGTTCTTCGCTCTCGGCGCGGTGTTCGCGCTCATTGGTGTCGCGGCCGGCGCATTCGGCGCACACGGTCTTCAGGGACGTGTGCCGGCCGAGCGCCTCGTGACGTTCGAGACGGCCGTGCGGTACCAGATGTACCACGCCTTCGCGCTCATGATGATCGCGCTTGCGGCGGCACGCTGGCCCGGCCCGCTCCTCCAGGCTGCGGGCTGGCTCTTCGTGACCGGCATACTGATCTTCGCGGGTACGCTTTACGGGCTCACGTTCGGCGCGCCGCGCTGGTTCGGCGCGGTCACGCCGCTGGGCGGGCTTGCGTTCCTTGCCGGCTGGACCGCAACGATTGCGGCTGTGTTGCGCTCGCGAGGCTGAAGCAGCGCACCGGTCAGCGAACTCGCCGACGGCCGGTCACCGAATCACGGCTGCCCGTCAGCGATCCACGCAATAAAGGTATTCCTTGACTTCATCCGCGCGGTAGCGCCGGTTGTCTCCGTCCGAATCCGAGCGGTACCTCCTGTAGACCAGTTCGTGGCGGCGATAGGTCGCGGCGAGGCCGCAGCCGCACAGCGTACGCCGGATCGTGTCCTCCGGGATGATACCCTCGGCGTTGTAGGAGAGCACGAGGTGCTTCCATCGGGCGGTGGCGACGAGCTTCTCGAATGCGGCTTCGCACCGGCTTCGGCGGCTCCAGTCGCTACGCGTGTGGGCGTCGCCGATCAGGCCCGTCTTGCCGCGCGTGTGCACGTGGCCATCGAACCAGCCCAGCGCGATCAGCTCCGGGATGTGGTAGTATCCGGCGTACTGGCGGCTGTTGTAGGGCGGGTCGAGGTAGAGCAGATCGAAGTCAGGCAGTTCGCTGACGAGGTCGACCGCATCGCGGCGAGCGGCGCGACACCCGTTACCCGGAACGACGGCGGGCATGCGCAGTTCGAGCGGTCTCGCGGCGTTCGGCTGCCAGCTTTTGACGAAGGCGGCGTAGACGCCGGTCGTGTTGGCCACGCGGTCGGCCGCTTCGAGGAGCGCGGCAAGCAGCACGTGGAACACGTCGTCGTCGATGAGCCGGTCGCGCTGCCAGCCATCGAGAACGCCGCGGATCGCGTCGATGCGGGCCGCATTCGCCGGCGTGAAGTACATGCGGCCGTGGATCGCGCCATCGCCGCCGTCGGGCGAGTAGTGCTCGTGAACGAATGCGGGCTCGCCATCGAGGCGGTCGAGATACGAGAGGGTCGATTCGAGCGAGTCGTCGTCCGAGCCGACGATGTGTCGGAGCGCCGGCGCCGAAGGCATGCGGGGCACTTCCACGTAAGCGCGCGCGAAGACGTACGCATACTCCATGATGTCCGATGCGACGACGCGGAATCCGCTGCGCTTCAGATCGGCCGCAACGCTCGCGGTGCCGCTGAACGGATCGACGGCCGTGCCGTGCCGGATCCCCCGGTCCTCGAGGACATCCGCAATGAAGCCGAGCAGTCTTGTCTTGTTGCCGATGTAGCGCACGTTCATCCCGGTTGAAGCCGCGATCCCGGGTCAGAACATAGGCGGAAGGAGGATTCGTTGCGATATCGGGTGACGGTCCGGTTCGTCGATGGCCGGCAGCGGTACCACATCGAGGACATCGAGGCCGGTTCGATGAAGGACGCATTGCACGCGATCGTGGAGACGGTGCCGCGCGCGGTTCTGGACACGGCCGATCTGGTCGAGGTGCGGCCGCAGGTGTCGGACGAGGAGCGCGACTACTCGGCTGGCTGAGCCGGCGTCGCGATGGGATCCGGTTCGGCGTCCATCAGTGCGAGGATCTCGTCGAACTCAACGACCAGTGAGGCACGTACGCTGGCCAGCCTGTCGGCGCCCCGCCTGTTGCGCAGCACGCGGAAGAACACACGCACGTCCTCACGCACGCGTTCGCGCCGCTCGCGCCACGCGATCGCGGCCAGTCCGCACACCGTCGCGGTGACGACCGCGGCGAGTGCGATCCACGGCCCGGCGATCCACCACGCGAGTGTTCCCACAATCGCGAGCGTGAGCGGGACCACGACGAAGGATGTGGCGAGCTTGTAGGTAGCGATCGCTTCGAACTCCGGTCGGATCAGGTGCACGGCGAGACGGGGCGCCCACCAGGCGGGTGCCCAGACGATTGCGCCGAGGAGCGCGAACGGCAGGCCGATCACGAGCACGGCGGCTTCGCGGATGACGTACCGGACGACCGCGGCGGTGCTGTACCCCGGTGGCACGTCGGCTTCGGCCGCACCGAACAGCGAAAGCGCCCGGTGGTATCGGCGCACGGTCCGCTCGAGCCGGGTGTGGCGCTCGGGCTCGCGGGCGCGCAGCCACGCGAGGCCTCGTGCGAAGAACTGGAGTCTGGGCATCCGGTCGGCCATGCCTTCCCGTTCGCGCCAGGCGCGCAGCCCCTTTTCGCGCGCGTACAGGCGGTCGGCGGTCTCGATCAGCTCGAGGTCCTCGTGGCTGGCGAGGTTCAGCGTGACCTGCTGGATGCGCTCCGCGATCCGGTCGGTAAGGGTGCGGACAGCCTCGGCCGGATCCGACTCGTCGAGTGATCTCAGGTCGCCGATGCCGAACGGCTCGCCTATCGCTGCCAGCGCATTGCCGCGGAACAGCGATTTCCTGCGATACGTGATTCCGAGTGGCACAATGCGCAATCCGAGTTGCCAGCCGGCGGCTGCTTCGGCCGCCAGCGCAATACGTGCCGCGCCGGTACGCAGCGGGACCAGTGTCGGCTCGGAGTGGCTTCGACCCTCCGGAAAGATCTGCACCGCATCGCCGGCCCTGAGTGCGCCGATTGCGGCGGAGAATGTCTCGTCGTTGCGGTGCATCTGAGCAGGGTCATCCTGGCGCCGATAGACGGGCAGTCCGCCGAGTGCGCGCAGAACGGTCCCGAGGATCGCCTGCTCGAACAGCGGGGCCTTGGCGAGCGGTCTGGCAACTCGCCCGGACGCGCGAAACACGATGAGCGGATCGAGCAGACTGTTGGGGTGGTTGGCGGTGATCAGGACGGGGCCGTCGGGGACCGGACCGCCATGACATTCGACGCGGTGGAATATCGAGACGGCCCGGCCGGCCAGTCTCGTGATGACGCGGTCGAGTCCCGGTCTGGTTTTCGCGGCCACGAGCGTTGTGTCGGGAGCGGGGAATCCGGCCCGCCGCGGCGGGTCCTTGCGCGCGCAAGTATGGACACGTCGATGTGGCGGGGGCAAGTGACCGCCGGCCTGTCAGGTCAGGGACGGCGCGCATAAGTTCGGGCCGTGCATCTCCTGGATCTTGCATACGACGCGATCGTGACCGTGGCCCGGCCGGTAATCGAGCTGAGTGCGCGCGGCGAACGGGCGCAACGCGCGGTTGCGGGCCGGCGGCAATCGCTTGCGCGGTTCCGGCGCTGGGCGCGCGAGAGCAGGGACACTCGCCTTCCGCTCGTCTGGGTGCACTCGCCGTCAGTCGGCGAGGCGCTCATGGCGGGAGCCATTATCGCCGCTCTACGGGAGAGCGCCGACGTTCAGGTTGCCTTCACGATCTTCTCGCCATCGGCGGAACGGGTGGCCGACCGCGTTGGCGCCGACGTACACGCCTACCTTCCGTGGGACACCCGGCGTGAAACCGGTAACGCGCTCGCCATTCTCGAACCGAGCGTGATCGCATTCGTGCGGACGGAGATCTGGCCATCGCTGGTGCTCGAGGCGAAATCGCGGCGGGCGCGATCCGTGCTCGTCAATGCGCCGCTCGCGGAGTCGTCCTCCAGACTGCGCCCGCTGGTGAGGCCGTTGCTGGGCGTCGCTTACAGGAGGCTGGATGCGGTAGGCGCGGTGTCGCTCAAAGACGTCGACCGCTTCGCCCGGCTCGGCGTGCCTCGCGAGCGGATTCAGGTGACGGGCGACGCCCGCTTCGACCAGGTCATCGAGCGGGTGGCGAGGATCGACCGCGGAGCGCCCCTGTTGCGCAGGCTCGCGGCGGATCCGCGGCCCGCGATCGTGGCCGGGTCCACGTGGCCCGCGGACGAGGACATGCTGGTCGCGGCATCGCCAGCGCTGTTGCAGGCCGGTGTGCGCCTGATTCTGGCGCCGCACGAACCGACGGACGAACATCTGAGCCGTCTCGATCGCGTCCTGGACGCGGCCGGCATCTCGCACGCGCGGCTTGCCGCGGTGGAATCCGACCCCGCGCTGACGCCGGACGCCGTCGTGATCGATCGTGTCGGCGCGCTTGCCGACGTCTACTCCGTCGGCCGGCTCGCGTGGGTGGGGGGCGGGTTCGGGTCGACCGGGCTGCACTCGGTCATCGAGCCTGCGGCGCTTGGCGTTCCCGTCATGTTCGGACCCGCGCACGGGAACGCTCGTGAGGCGGCGGCCCTCGTCGCAGCCGGCGGCGGTGCCTTGATCTCGAAAGCCGAGGATATTGGCGACGTCGTGAGGGCCTGGCTCGCCGCGGATGGCCCGGGCCGGGCGGCAGCGGAGTTCGTCGTGTCGCGTGCGGGCGGTGCCGAACGAAACGCACGAATCATTCTGGACTTTCTGCCTGTCGATGCGCGCCGGGCGAATCGTCCGTGAGGACAGGGATGTGATGAACGAGCCGGAAGTGCCGGTGATGACCGCGACAGAGTTGAGGCAGTTTCTGGACACGGGCGAACGTATCCTGCTGCTTGACGTCCGTGAGCCGTTCGAGTGGGAGATTTCGAACCTCGCGCAGCATGGCGCGAAGCTGATGCCCATGGGTGAAGTGCCATCACGTGTCGACGAGCTGGATCGTTCCGATCCGGTCGTCGTCTACTGCCGCACCGGTGCGCGCAGCGGTCTGATCGCGCGCTACCTGATCCTCAACGGATTCGAGCGTGTGTGGAACCTCGAAGGCGGCATCAATGCATGGGTGCATTCGGAGGATCCGTAGGCGTCTGGCGGGCGCCGCCAATCGCACGGCGGTGCCGCTGCCACCAGAGCCCGGCTCCGATGCCGGGCACCAGTATGATCACGGTGACCCAGACCAGGCGTGAACGGCGGGCCATCGGCTGCGCGAACATCCGGGTGAGGGCCCAAACGTCGATCCCGAAAACGACGATGGCGAACAGGATGCGAAGGTTCACGTCTCGCCTGCCAGGTGCGCCGTCGCTCCGGATGCGGCGAACTGCAGTTCGTAAAGGCGGGAGTACAGGCCATCGTGGCGCAGCAGCTCGTCGTGCGTTCCCTGTTCGCATAGCGTGCCCCGGCGCAGGACGAGTACGCGATCGGCGTTCTGCACTGTGGACAGGCGGTGCGCGATGACGAGTGAAGTGCGTCCGCGCATGAGTTCATCGAGTGCACGGTCGATGCGCTCCTCGAGGGCCGAGTCGACGGAGCTGGTCGCTTCGTCGAGCACGAGGACGAGCGGATCGAAGGCGAGCGCCCGCGCGAACGACAGCAGCTGCCGTTCGCCGACGGAGATCGAAGCGCCTCGCTCGCCGAGCGCCTGCGCGAAGCCGGCGGGCAGCCGTTCGATCATGGCTGTAGCGCCGACGCGTTCGGCCGCCGCGCGCACGGCCTCGTCGTCGATATCGTCGCGACCGAGCCGGATGTTGTAGGCAACGTCGCGACTGAACAGGAAAACGTCCTGGAGCACGAGCCCGATGCGCTCGCGCAGCGCAAGCGGGTCGAACTCGGCGATCGGCACGCCATCGAACAGGATCTGGCCGCGCTGCGGTTCATAGAAGCGCATCAGCAGGTTGACGAGACTGGTCTTGCCCGCGCCCGTGTGACCGACGATGGCGATGCGCTCGCCCGGCTGTGCCGTGAAGCTGATGTCCCTCAGTACCCAGTCCCAGTCTCCTTCGCCCTCGAGTTCGCCCTCGAGCCTGCGATAGGCGAACCACACGTTGCGGAACTCGATCCGGCCGCTTGCGTCCGCCGGCATCGTACGCACGTGCTCGGGCCGCGCCCGCTCCGGCGTGTCGACGAGCTTGAAGATGCGCTCGGATGAAGCCATCGCACCCTGAAGCATGTTGTACTTCTCGGACAGGTCCTGAATCGGCCGGAAGAAACGGCGGGCGTACTGGAGGAAGGCAGCGATTACGCCGACCGTGACCGCGCCATCCAGCATGCGGCCGCCGCCGTACACGATGATGGTAGCCAGCGAGATTGCAGTAAGCAACTCGATGATCGGAAAGAAGAGCGCGTAGTACGTGATCGAGCGAAGGTGCGCCTGGAGGTAGTGCCGGTCGATGTCACGGAACCGGCTGGCCGACTCCTCTTCCCGCCGGAACAGCTGGATGACGGTCATGCCGGAGATGTGTTCCTGCAGGTACGCATTGATGCGTGCCAGCCGGACACGGATATCCCGGTACGCGTTGCGGATCCGGGCGCGGAACAGCATTGCCGCTACCATTACGAACGGCATGACGGCGAGCGTGACGAGAGCGAGCCGCCAGTCCATGACGGCCATGGCGGCAACGATCATGAGCAGCGTGAAGACGTCACCGAACACCGTGACTACGCCGGAGCTGAACAACTCGTTGAGCACCTCGACATCGCTTGTGACGCGTGTCATGAGGCGGCCGACCGGGTTCCGGTCGAAGAACGCGATCTCCAGACGCTGCAGCTTGCCGAAGATCTCACGCCGCAGATCGTACATGACGCTCTGACCGAGCCAGGTCGTGAGCAGCGTCTGGGCGTACTGGAGTGCGAAGGCCAGGAGCAGGGAAGCGAAGTAGGCCGCGGCCAGGATCAGGAGTAGCGAGCGGTCGCCTGCCGGAATCGCTTCATCGAGAGCGATCATCGTGATCCATGGGCCGGCCAGCTCGACGAGCGCGCCCAGGAGCAATAGCGCGATGGCTAGGAAGACGCGGGCGCGGTACGGCTGCAGGTACCGAAGCAGCCGGCGCATGAGCCGGGCATCGTATGCCTTGCCGAGCGCTTCCTCTTCGTGATGTGCGAGGGGTGCTGCCACGCCGGGTCAGTCCTTCTTCGTACCGCGGCGGAGCCTCTTTCGTTCTTCGCGGAGGCGCCGCTTTGTGTCACGTGCGGATTCGCCGGGCAGACGCACGTGGACCTCGACGCTGGCCATGAAGGCGAGGCCGCCGATGCGGATGACGGGGGCGTCGGCCGACGAGTCGGCCGGGGGGCCCGGTCCATGCTCGAAGGCGCCCATAATGGCGATTCCGCTGGAATCGACCGCGACGCCAGGGGGCACGATGATCTCGACGCTGCCCATCATGACGAAGGCTTCGACCTCGGTGACACCGGCGCTGATGTGCGCTTCGCGGAAATCGAGGACCGTGCTGCCCATGAACGACAGGACCCGCGTCTTGAGGGCGGGCGTCCAGGGTCCTTTCCGCTCGACGCCGGCCATGACGGCCGCGACGACCTGGCTTTCGCGGATGTTCTCGGGCCGTGGCGCGGATGGGCGCTGGCGGGTGAGCGGAGCCGGCGCCACGGATTCGGCCTTCGTGGGCAGGTCGGAGACCAGGTTTTCGAGCGCCGGCAGGTCGCTGGCCTTGTGGGCGCGGTCCAGCCTCGCCTCGAAGTCCTCAACCGAAAGGCGGTCGGAGGCGAAACTATCTATCAGCAACTGAATGGTCATCTCCCGTTTCTCGGCCAGGGCTGGTCCGGGAAGCGGAGGTTTGTCCGCCATTGAAACCTCGTTCACGCGATGAGGTGGACGGTGCCAATCTCGAACCCGAGGAAGGTGGCCGCAAGGCGCGACGCCGCCAAGGCGTCGCGGCCGGTGGCCCCGGCCGTGATCGAATGAGTCGTCTGGCCGGTTACTTCGACCGAATTCAGGGTCGACTGCTGCGCGCGTTCCTGATCGGCTTCGCCGGGACGCTGCTCCTCTACGTCATTGCCGCGTACTCGATCACCGAGTTCACCGAGGAGGTGAACGCCCGGATCGAGTCGTTGGAGTCCGGGATCGATCTGGCAATGAGCTTCGAGGCCGCGGTCGTCGACCAGATCGGGGCAGGCCAGCGATACATGATGGCCGGGAACCCGTCGGCACTTGCCGAGCACGACAGTCTGGCTGAGCGAGCGCGGGTGCTCCGTGCCCGGTACGCCGAGCGCGAGGAACTGAGCGTCGGCGAGCGCGATCAGCTGGCGAGGATCGGCATCCTGCATGACGGCCTGACGGCCGCGTTCCGCAACAATCCGACGGATGACCTGGCCGAGGCGGCCGCGCGGCTTTCTGCGCTCGACCTGAACCTGCGCGAGCTGCGTGCACTCACGCGGGCCGTCAACGCCGGTCAGGTCCGCAACGTCGAGCAGGCGTTGATCGCGTTCAGCACGGCGGGCGCGGACCGGCGGCTGCTGCTGCTGATCGTGCTGGGCGTTTCGACACTCGTCGCGTTCATTTTCGCATACCGGACAGTGTACTCGATCGAGCATCCGCTCTCGCGTCTGGTGGTTGCCGCGAATCAGTTCGGTTCGGGCGACCTCACGGTTTCGGTCAACGGCCGCATGCCGACTGAGTTCCGCGTACTGGCGGGGGCATTCACGAGCATGGCGGACCGGTTCCGCACGGTGGTCGGCGAGACGGTCTCGACCGCGAACCGCATCACGGCGTCGGCATCCGACCTGTCGAGCGTGTCGGAGGAGGTTGCCGCGTCGAGCGGTGAGGTTTCGACGGCAATGATCGACATCACGAACGGCGCCGAAGAGCAGGCGCTCGGCCTGCGCAGCATGGATGAGGCGCTGAGCCGGATGCGGCAGCGAGCCATGGAGATCGACGAAGCGTCGAGCGCGGTGCGCACTCTGAGCGGTCAGATCGCGGAGCTGGCGAGCAGCAAGCGTCGCGATGTCAGCCGGGCGACTGCCATGCTGCGGGAGGTCCGCGAGGTGGTCCACACGTCGGGACAGGAGGTCGTCGAGCTGCAGCGCGGTTCGGCGCAGATCACGGCGTTCGTCGAGACGATTCAGGGCATTGCACGCCAGACGAACCTGCTGGCGTTGAATGCGGCGATTGAAGCCGCGCGTGCCGGCGAACACGGTCGCGGCTTCGCGGTCGTTGCCGACGAGGTGCGCAAGCTGGCTGACGGCAGTGCGCAGGCTGCCGACGAAATCGAGGTCGCAGTGCGCGGCATCCGTCGCCAGATCGAGTCGGCCGCGGACACGTTGAACCGCGGCGTGACCCAGGTGGCTGGTGTCGAGGAAGTGTCGCGCGGCGCCGAGACCGCATTCGAGGAGATCGTGGCCGCCGTCGAGAAGGTGCTTGCCGCTTCCGCCGCGGTCGATGCGGCCGCCGACGAGAACCGCAAGGCGGTGCACATGGTCGAAGACAACATCCGGGCCGTCGGCACGACGGCTGAGTCGCACGCGGCGAGTGCGGAGGAAGTTTCCGCGGCCGCCGAGCAGCAGTCGGCAGCGACCGAGGAACTCAGCGCAGCGAGCGTCGAACTGCTGCACGCGGCCGAACGACTCAAGGAACTGGTCTCCGAGTTCCGGATCGCGTAGTCCGGTCCGGCTGCGATCGTCAGCCGGCCGTTCGGCGATTCGCGAGTTCGCCGAGTATCGCGGCTTCTCCGACACCCGCCGCCGCGCACGCCACGAGAGTGTGATAGAGCAGGTCGGCCGCCTCGGCCGCAATGCGTTGCGCATCGCCTGAAACACACGCGACCGCCAGCTCCACAGCCTCCTCGCCGAGCTTCTTCAGACGCAGATTCTCGTCCGCCAGCAGACGGCGAGTGTAGCTCGAATCGTCGCCTTCATTCATCCGTTCCCGGACCACGTCACCCAGCGTGCGCAGTACGGGGCCGGTGCCGAAGCAGGTGTCCTCGCCCGTGTGGCATGCGGGTCCGGCCGGCCTGACCAGCGCCAGCACGACATCGCGATCGCAGTCGGCGTGCAGTGAAACGAGCGACTGGTGGTTGCCGCTCGTGTCGCCCTTGCGCCACAGCTCGTTACGGCTGCGCGACCAGTAGCAGACTCGCCGCTCGGAGAGCGTTCGTTCGAGCGCAACCCGGTTCGACCACGCCATCATCAGGACTTCACCGGTCCGGACATCCTGTGCGATGACGGGCACGAGGCCATCGGAGTCGAACTTCAGCGTGTCGATGTCGGATCCGTCTTGCAGTATCATGGCGTTTCGCGCAGCAGGTCGAGCAGGCGATCGGCGAGTATGCCGTTCGACGCGATCAGGTGTCCCGAATCGTGACGCGGGCGGCCGTCCAGGTCGGTGACGGCGCCACCGGCTTCCCGGACGATTGGCGTTACGGCGGCGGCGTCCCAGAGCGAAAGGATCGGATCGATCATCGCTTCGGCACGGCCGGTCGCCACCAGCGCGTAGCCGTAGCAGTCGCCCCAGGTCCGCGTCGTTCCCGTGGCCGCTGCCAGCCGGTCCCACGCGGCGGCCCTGCCCGTCGACCGGATGGTGGCCGGATCGCTCGTGAGGATCAGCGCGTCGGCGAGCGAAGTGGTCTTCGACACGTGCGCTCGGCGGCCGTTCCACCAGCAGCCGAGTCCGGTGGCGGCTGCGACCGTCTCATCGAGGGCGGGCAGGCGAATGACACCGAGCACGGGATCGCCACGGATCTCGAGGGCCAGGAGCGTACCATACAGCGGCACACCGTGGATGAACGACCGCGTGCCATCGATCGGATCGATGATCCACCTGCGATTTGAATCTCCGCGCACCGTGCCGTACTCTTCGCCGACAATGGCATCGCCGGGAAAGCGCTTCTCGATGTGTTCGCGGACGAACTGTTCGGCTTCGCGATCGGCGGCGGTCACGGGCGACGCGTCGGCCTTCCATTCAACGGCGGTACCGGTCTGGAACCGGGCGAGAGTCATGCGGCCGGCTCGCCAGGCGAGGTCTGTTGCGAACTCGAGAAGGTGATCGAGTGACGGATCGGTCAAGGGCGTTCTCCTGTTCGAACCGGCACGCCGGCATCCGCAAGGACTCGTTTTACGGCGTGGACCGTGGTCACGCCATCGTGGAAGATCCCGGCTGCGAGCGCGGCATCGGCGCCTGCGACGACGAAGGCATCCCGCAAGTGGTTGGCCGTGCCGGCGCCACCGCTCGCGATGACGGGGACACGAACGCCATCCACGATCGACCGGGTCAACGCGAGATCGTAGCCATCTCGTCTGCCGTCGCGGTCGATGCTCGTGATCAGCACTTCGCCAGCTCCCGCTTCGGAGCCCGTCCGGGCCCAGTGCACGGCTTCGAGGTCGGTCGCGACGCGGCCGCCGTGCGTGTACACGACGTATCGGTTCGCCGCCGGGTCATGGCTGGCATCGATGCTGAGGACGACACACTGGTTGCCGAAACGCGCGGCCGCTTCCGTCAGGAGGTCAGCTCGCTGAACGGCGGCCGTGTTCACGCTGACCTTGTCGGCTCCGGCGCGCAAGGCATTGTCGATGTCCGCGACCGCGTTGATGCCACCTCCGACAGTGAGTGGAACGAAAAGTCGCTGCGCGGTCCGGCGCACGACGTCAAGGAGCGTGCGGCGGCCCTCGGCCGATGCCGAGATGTCGAGGTATACAATCTCGTCGGCGCCCTCCGCCTCGTAGCGTTGCGCAAGCTCGACCGGGTCGCCGACATCGCGCATATCGCGGAAGTTCACGCCCTTGACGACACGGCCATGGTCGACATCGAGACAGACGATGACACGACGACGCAGCATCAGTCGGCATCTCTGCGGATCACGACGCCGCCCTTCGTGCTGAAGACGTGATCGGTGGGATCGAGAGCCTGGCGCAGAGACATGCCGACCGCCTTGAACGCCGCCTCGACAATGTGGTGGCGGTCACGGCCGCGAAGAACGCGAATGTGCAATGTCGCTCCCGCATTGTCAGCGAAGCTGCGGAAGAAGTGCTCGAACAGCCGCGACGGAAGCGGTCCGGCGTGGTATGGCCGGCCTCCAACGTCGATGGCGGCCTGCACGAGAGCTTCGTCCATGGGTACGACGGCGGCGCCGTAGCGGGCGCAGGCTCCCGGCAGCGCATCCCTGAGGGCGAGGCCGAGCGTGATCGCGACGTCCTCGATGATGTGGTGTCGCAGGTCGCCGGCCGCGCTGACGTCGAGCGACCAGCCGGCATAGCGGGCCAGCGTTTCGAGCATGTGCGTGAGGAACGGATCCGGCGTCTCCACGCGGGTCGGCACCTGGCCGCCGGGCACCAGACTCACGCGGATCTGCGTTTCGCGAGTTTCGCGCACTACTGTGCTCATGAGCCGAACTCCAGGGCTGCGGTGATCGGGTCCAGTCTGCCTGAATAGAGGGCCATGCCGAGGATGGCCGCGGCGATGCCGCCATCGCGAAGTGCGCGCAGGTCTTCGACCGAGGAGATGCCGCCGGCGGCGTGCAGAGGCAGTCGAGTGCACTTCGCGAGACCCGTGAACATCTCGACATCGACGCCCTGCTCGCGGCCCTCGCGTCCGACATCCGTCACGAGGATGCCGGCGAGCGACAACGCATCAAGGCCCGCGACAAATCCGGTAGCGTCGATGTCCGTGTCGTGCGTCCAGCCGCGTGTCACGATGTGGCCGTCGCGGACATCCGCCGCGACGACCAGCTGGTCCGGCCATGCGAGCGCTGCGTCCAGCAGCCATGCCGCATCCTCGATCGCCCGCGTCCCGATGATGACCCGGCGCGCGCCGGCAGCGATCAGGTCTTCGATCGCGGTGTCGTCGCGAACTCCGCCACCGACCTGGCACACGAGGCCCGACTCACTCACCAGCCGTTTGACGGTCGCACGGTTGTCGCCGTCGCGAAACGCCGCATCGAGGTCGACGATGTGCAGCGCGCCGAAGCCGGCACCGGCCCAGTGAGCGGCAACCGAGAGAGGGTCCGGGATGCGGACACGTTCGGAACCGCGAACGCCGCCAACGAGCTGTACGGCCTGGCCGCCACGCAGATCGATTGCCGGGATCGCGATCAACGGACCTGCTCCAGAAAGTTGGCAACGAGACGGAGTCCGTCGCCGCCACTCTTCTCCGGGTGGAACTGCACGCCCCATGTGCTTCCCAGTCGCACAGCGGCGGGGAAGCGGTCACCGCCGTACTCCGACCATGCGATGACGTGCTCTTCGCGATCTGGTGCGACCACGAAGCTGTTGGCGTAGTACGCGACGAAGCGCGGTATGCCGTTGAAGAGCGGGTCGCCGGTCGCGTCGACATCGTTCCAGCCCATTTGCGGAATGCGGGGCGAACGCAGCCGTCGCACCGTGCCGGGTATCGCGCCGATGCCAGGGCCGCGGCCTTCGTCGCTCTGATCGAACAGAAGCTGCATGCCGAGGCAGATGCCGAGGCAGGGTGTCCCATCGCGAAGGGCTTCCGCAACACGTTCGCGGTGCGTGGCGAGTGCGCTGGCGGCTGCACCGAAAGCGCCGACGCCGGGCAGCACGATCGCGTCGGCGTCAGCGATGCCCTCGGCACCGTGCACGACCGTGACGGTCGCACCGAAGCGGGAAAGCGCCTTGCCGAGCGAGTGCAGGTTGCCGACACCGAAGTCGAAGAGCGATACCCGCATGGTCAGTTCCTCGCCCGTTGCGCAACGGGCACTTCTGCGTCGAGGGCATCGAGGAACGCCTGCATCATGTCCCACGGTCCGATGGTGACGCGAATGCAGTCGCCCAGACCGGGCAGCGCCGCGAACGGCCGCACGCCGATACCATGGCGGCGAAGCCGGTCCGCGACGTTCTGCGCTCCGCCTGCACCGGGCGGCAGACGGATCAGAACGAAGTTCGCGTCCGACGGCAGGACGTCGTGCCCGCTCAGGCCGAGGGCTTCGCGCAGTCGGCTTCGATTGATTCGCGTCTGCTGCACGCACCAGTCGACCCAGTCCTGACCATCACGCAACACAGCTTCGCCGGCGCGTTCCGCGATACTGCTGACCTTGTACGGCCCACGCGACTTCGTGACCTCGGCGATCAGCCGGTCCGGTCCGACGGCGAAGCCCACACGCAGGCCGGCCATTCCGCAGGCCTTGGACAGAGTGCGCAGGACGATGACGTTGCCGGAGCCGACCGCGATCCGGAGCAGATCGTCGTCGGCGAAATCGGCATACGCCTCATCGACGAGTACCACGCCGTCGAATGCGTCTGCCAGCCGGACGACATCGGCGGCCCGGGCCGAATCGCCGGTCGGGTTGTTGGGCCGGCAGACGTAGACGAGGCGAGGTTTGGCAGCGAGCAAGCCGGCGACGTCGAGCGGTGCACCGGGCGGGCCGGGAACGGCGACGGGCGTCGTCGCATTCATGCGCGCGAAGGTCGGCACGATGCCGAACGTCGGCCACGGGTACGCAACGACGTCGCCAGGGTCGCAGAACGCGCGCACCGCGGAGTCGATGACGTCATCGGAGCCGCACCCGCTGACGACGTTCGCGGTGGCAACGCCGAACCTCGCCGCGGCGGCTTCGATCAGTGCGTCCGCGTAGACTGACGGGTACCGCGTCGTTGTCGCGGCTGGCGAACCGGCCAGCACGTCGGCTACCGCCGGACAGATGCCGAACAGGTTGGTATTGTCACTGAGATCGACGGCGACCGGCTTGCGGCCTGGATCGTAGGTGGAAATCGAGGCGTACGCCTGGCGCGGCCGCGGTGTCCGCGTCGCGGCGACGCGTGTCCGCGATTCCGACGGCCCTGCCACGTCCGAGCCCGCAATCGATCCGGATCCGGACACACGTTCGCGCCAGGACGGTTCCCCAGCGGGATCCGGTGCAACCATGCGGAGTCTCGCGGCGAAGGCGTGGCCCGGCAGACCCTCCGCATCGGCCAACAGGGCCGTCGGCGCCGCGAGCGCCGCCGCGGCGGCCGGCGACACTTCCTGCACGGTGGTCCAGCGAATGAAATCGAGTACGTCGAGACCTGAGAACGAACGGGCCATTCCGCCGGTGGGGAGGACGTGGTTGGCGCCGGTCATGTAGTCGCCGAACGCGACCGAACTGGATTCGCCGACGAAGATCGTCCCTGCATTCCGGATCGCGGGCAGAGCGGACCGTGCGTCCGTGAGTGCGATGAGCAGGTGCTCGGGCGCGAATGCGGAAGCGAAATCGAGGGCTTCGGCCCGGCTCGCGGCGAGCAGTGCGCCCCGCGTTTCGAGGGCTGCCCTGATGATCACCTCGCGTGGATGTCCGCGCACCAGCGCATCGATCTCGCGAGCGACGGCGGCGGGCACGGCGTCGTCCGTCGCGACCAGGATGACGGCGGCGTCAGGGTCGTGCTCCGCCTGCGCGACCAGTTCGGCTGCGAGCATGGCGGGGCTAGCTGACGCGTCGGCAAGGATGAGCAACTCGGACGGTCCCGCGGGACAGTCGATCGCGATCGTTCCCTGGAGCTGTCGCTTTGCTTCGGCGACCCATGCGTTGCCGGGGCCGACGACACGGGCCGTACGGGGCACGGATTCCGTGCCATACGCGAGTGCCGCGATGGCACCCGCGCCGCCGATCGAGAAGACGCGGTCGACCCGCGCGATCGCGCACGCGGCCAGGACGATGCCCGCGGGCAGCCCGGACGCGGCGGGCGGCGAGCACACGATAACTTCGCGAACGCCGGCTACGCGCGCAGGAACGGCGCCCATGAGAACACTGCTGGGGTACGCGGCCCGGCCGCCAGGCGAGTAGATACCCACGCGATCGAGCGGCTCCGCGATGCGCGTCAGGCGGACTCCTGGCAGGGGCTCACAGGTGACGGGTTCCGGAAGCTGAGCGCGGTGAAACTCCGCGATGGCGCCGGCCGCCCGTACGAGGGCATCGCGGATGGGTCCATCGATGGATTCGAGCGCGGCTTCGATCGCTGAAGCGGGCACCTCGAGCACGTCGAGCGTAGCGCCGTCGAAGTCGGCGGCCATGCGTAGCAGCGCGACATCGCCATCGCGTCGCACACGATCGATGATAGCGGCCACGTCCGCGGCGACGCCCGTCTTCTCATCCGCCGCCCGGTCGAGCAGTCCTGCCATGACATCCGGATCGAGCCGGTCGAGCCGGCCGACCGCCGCGAAGCGCACCGCATCCCCCGCCGTTCCAGCCACTCGCTCGGTCACGGCATCAGCCTCTCGATCCGTGTCACGAGGATCCCTTCGCCGCCGATCGCGCGCAGTTCGGCGATCACGCGGAAGATCTCGCTCTGGTCGACGACAGCGTGGGCGGCAACGAACCGGCCGCCATCCATCACCTCGATTATGGTCGGACCGGAAATGCCCGGAATGATCTGCTTGACCAGATCGAGCGCATCACGCGGTACGTTCGCCATCAGGTACCGCTTGTTGCGAGCGCGAAGGACGGACTCGATCGCCGCGACCAGTTCGGTGACACGACCGCGAACGTCGGCGTCGTCCAGCAAGCCGGGCCGAGCCACGAGCCGGGCCGTCGAGACCAGAATCGTCGCGATCTCGACAAGACCGTTCATGCGCAGCGTCGATCCCGTAGAAACGAGGTCGACGATGAAGTCCGCCACACCGAGATGCGGCGCGTTCTCCGCAGCGCCCGATACCGGCACGATCACGACCGGATTGCCTTGCCGCTCGAAGTACGCGCCCGCCAGCCTCGGAAACGTGGTCGCGACCCGGGCGTCGCGCGGAACATCGTTCGCCGAAACAATGCCGCTGTCCTCGCGTCCCGCCAGCGCCAGGCGACACTTCGCGAAGTCCAGGTCCAGAAGCTCGTCGAGCGGACGGCCGCATTCCTCGATCAGATCCAGCCCCGTGATGCCGATGTCGGCCGCGCCATCCGCCAGAAACTCCGGGATGTCGCGGGACCGCACGAACAAGGCGAGAAAGTCATCGCCCAGCGCCGCCTGGAGCGCACGGTCGCCGCGTGCGTCGAACGCCAGCCCCGCGCGTTCGAGCAGCTCGCGGGCATCGTCGGCCAGACGGCCCTTGTTCGGCAATGCGAAACGTATCATTTCTCGATCCCCGGCAAAGAAAAAACCGCGGCCCGTACGTGACGGGCCGCGGCTCGAACGGTCGCGTTCGCTGTGACCTGAACGCGCTACACGCCCGTCTCGCGGCCCGTGAGGCCGTGATGATGAACGTGATGACGGTGCGCGCGGTCGCGAATCATGCCCGAAACGCTAAGCCGGGCAGTTGCCGGTGTCAAGGACTGCCCGCAGGCGGCCCGCAAGGTAATCTGCGGCTTCCCGCTCGGCCCAGTACCGCACGGCCCATGGCCACCCGGCAATGAACCCGACATGTCCGCCACGGCGAGTGACGACCGGATCGAACGCCCGGTTCGACCGGAGCGCGTCCAGCGGAGCCCGCCCGCCGGGCATGAACGGATCGTCTTCGGCGTGGATCACGAGTACGGGCACGCGCACATCGGCAAGGAACCCGGCGCTGCTCGACATGGCGTAATACTCGTCCGCGCTCGCGAAACCGTGCAGCGGCGCGGTTGCCGCATCATCGAAAGCGCGGAATGACGCAGCGGCGCGAACGCGTGCCAGGTCGATCGTGTCGCCGATGATGTGTGCCTTGGCGTCGACCTTCGCGATCAGCGTTTTCAGGAAGCGACGGACGTAGAACCGGCCCATCGTCGTGCTGTCGAGCGCACGCTCGCATTCGGCAAGATCGAACGGAACCGATACGGCAGCGCACGCCACTACGCGTGCCCGCGCTTCGTCACGCTGCTCGCCCAGCCACTTCAGCAGCACGTTTCCGCCGAGCGAAAAGCCGATGACGCCAATCGGCGATCCCGGCAGGCGCCGGGTGAGCCAGTCGAGCGCGAAGGCGAGGTCCCCGGTCTCGCCCGAATGATAGGAGCGGGCCAGCCGGTTCGGCTCACCGCTGCAGGAACGGAAATTCAGACCAACGGCGCCAATGCCGCGCGTGTCGAGTTCGCGATAAGTCTGGAGCGCGTAGCCCCGCCTTGACGACCCTTCGAGGCCGTGCAGCACCACCACGACGGGGTTCCCGGGTGCCGCACGTGACGTGAAATCGAGATCGAGGAAGTCGCCGTCCGGCGTGTCGATGCGCTCGCGGCGAAGAAACGACCCGTCCTTCTCCCGGAGCAGCCGCCCCGCGATTGTCTGTGCGTGCGCCCCCGGCAACCACCATGCACTGACGTAGGGTCGCACGCTGGGCGGCGCTCCGGACTCACCCTGTCGGTCGGTCATCGGACCCACGAGATTGCACTCGCACGGACGGCGGAGGAGGTCAGCGAATGGAATTCGATCCGGGCCCATGGCGGGCAGACACGGCGGCCGCGCAGGCCGGCCGCATTCATCTCAACAACGCCGGTGCGGGCCTCATGCCGGACCCGGTCGCCGCTTCGATCCACGATCATCTGAGGCTGGAGACGATGCTCGGCGGCTACGAAGCCGCAGACGCAGCCAGGCCCGCGATCGAGCAGGCGTACCGCGATGTGGCGACCCTGATCGGAGCGCGACCGGAGAACATTGCGGTCGTCGAGAACGCGACTGTCGCGTTCGCGCAGGCGCTGTCGGCATTCGATTTCGCGGCGGGCGACGTGATCCTCACGAGCCGCAACGACTACATCTCGAACCAGCTCGCGTATCTCTCGCTTTCGAAGCGGCTCGGCATCCGCGTCGTGCGCGCCGATGACTCGCCCGAGGGCGGCGTCGACCCTGACTCCGTGCGCCGCCACGTTCGCGAGAATCGGCCCCGCCTCGTCGCCATTACGTGGGTGCCCACGAATTCCGGACTCGTGCAGCCCGCCGCGGAGATCGGCCGGATCTGCCAGGAAGAACGCGTCCCATACCTGCTCGACGCGTGCCAGGCGGTCGGCCAGATCCCGATCAGCGTCAGCGACCTGCACTGCGATTACCTCTCGGCGACCGCACGCAAGTTCCTGCGCGGTCCTCGCGGCGTCGGGTTTCTCTACGTGGCCGATCATGTGCTCGAGCGCGGCGCGAGCCCGCTCTATATCGACATGCGTGGCGCTCGCTGGATCGACGATGACGCGTGGGAGCTTGTGCCGGACGCGCGCCGGTTCGAGAACTGGGAGTTCGCGTACGCCCTCGTCAGGGGCATGGGCGAGGCGGCGTCGTACGCGAAGCGCGTGGGCGTCGGGCCGGCCGGGTCGTACGCCCAGGCGCTTGCGACGCGCGCCAGGGCGCGGCTTGGCGCGATCGACCGCGTTCGTGTTCTGGATCGCGGTCCGGAGCTGTGCGCGATCGTGACCGCGGAGGTCGACGGTGTGCCGGCCGACCGCGTTGTCGCAGCACTCCGCGAAGAAGCCATCAACACGAGTGCGACCATCCGCGAATGGGCCGTTCTCGACATGAAGGACAAGGCCGCGCACAGCGCCGTCCGCATCTCGCCGCATTACTACAACCTCTCCCGTGACATCGACACAATGGTCAGCGCGCTCGAAGCGATCGTGTTGGACGCCTGACCGCGGACGATCCCGCGAATCTCCTCCATCGATCCGGGAACGTTTCGCGGCGAGCCGGGCCGCGCAATATCGTCCTCGCCCGCGGGTACTGGCCCCCGCCGATCCGGGCGGCGATCTTGTCGGGTCAGACCGCGACCACCGGATCGCCGCTACTGAAACTACGGACCGCGACTTGAAGGACCGCATCTCCATCCGCAACGCGCGGCAGAACAACCTGAAGGGCATCGACGTCGATCTGCCCCGCCGCTCGCTCATCGTGGTGACCGGCCCGAGCGGCTCGGGCAAGTCATCGCTCGCGTTCGATACGCTCTACGCAGAAGGGCAGCGTCGGTACGTCGAGTCGTTGTCGACATACGCCAAGCAGTTCCTCGAACGGATGGAGAAGCCGCTCGTCGACTCGATCGACGGCATCAGCCCGGCCGTCGCAATCGAGCAGAAGAACCCGACCAAGACCAGCCGGTCGACGGTCGGAACCGCCACCGAGGTCTACGACTACCTGCGCCTCCTCTGGGCGCGCGCCGGCCGCACTCGCTGCCCCGAGTGCGGGCGGCACGTCACGCCCGACACCGTGCAGTCGATCACCGATGCCGTGCTGCGCGAACCGGATGGCACGCGCATCCTCGTCACGTTTCCGCTGCCGCGAAGCGCGCGCATCTCGCACGCACGGATTGTCGACAATCTGCGAGCGCTGGGCTTTATCAGGTTGCGTGTCGAAGGCGAGAACCTCGAGCTCGACTCGTCCGATGCCGACACACCCGCCGGTGCGGGCCTCGACCTCGCCGAAGCCGAGGAGGTCCTCGTGGTCGTCGACCGGCTCGCGATCCGCCAGGACGCGCGGGACCGGCTGGCCGACTCCGTCGCGACTGCACTCTCCGAAGGCGAAGGCGAACTCGTCATTGTCCATCACGTTGATGGCCGGCGAGTTCTCTTCACCGAGCGGTTCCGCTGCCCGGACCATCCCGGCATCCGGTTCCTCGATCCGACGCCTCGACTGTTCTCGTTCAACAACCCCTACGGCTCGTGCCCCGAGTGCACGGGATTCGGCGCCGTCCTCGAGTATGACCCCGCCCTCATCATACCGAACGCGCAACGCTCGCTGCGAGACGGCGCGGTCGATCCGTGGGAGAAGCCGCGCTACGCTCGCCAGCGCCGCAAGCTGCTCGCCTGGGCCCGCGAGCAGGGCGAGGATCCGGACGCACCGTGGGAGACGCTGCCCAAACGGTTCCGCGATGTCGTGCTCAAGGGCAAACGCGGATTCCAGGGCGTGATTCCCTTCATGCGTTCGCGCGAGAAGAAACGCTACAAGCAGTACATTCGCGTGTTCCTCAGACAGTACCAGACCGCGATGACCTGCCCCGCCTGTGATGGCAGCAAGCTGCGGCCCGAAGCCCTGTTCGTGGAAGTCGCCGGCACCGACATCGCGCGGGCGAGCACCACGCCGATCCGCGAGCTTCGTGACTGGGTGAACGGCCTCGATATCACGCCCGACGCTGGCGAATCGGCGCTCGGCCGCCAGGAGCGCGACATCGCCGCGCCCATCCTGCGAGAACTGCGTGCCCGTCTCGAGTTCCTGGCCGATGTCGGCCTGGGATACCTCACACTGAACCGCCAGACCCGGACTCTGTCAGGTGGCGAAGCCCAGCGCATCTCGCTCGCGAACTCACTCGGCTCCAGCCTCGTGGACACCCTCTACGTACTCGACGAACCTACCGTCGGACTGCACCCGCGCGACACGGATCGCCTGCTCGCACTGTTGCGCAAATTGCGCGATTCCGGCAACACCGTTGTCGTCGTCGAGCACGATCAGGCGGCGATCCGGGCCGCGGACTACATCGTCGAGCTCGGCCCCGGAAGCGGTGAGAAGGGTGGCAGCGTCGTCTATGCCGGCGACGTCGACGGCCTGCTCGCGAGCGGCACCGCGACCGGCGAGTTCCTGACACGCGGCAGTGCGCCGCCGCCGGCGGGCCGTCACCCGCGCGTGCAGCGCCGCGTACTGCGTCTGCGCGGCGCTCGCCTCCACAACCTCCAGGACGTCGATGTCGACATTCCGCTCGGTATGCTCACCGTGGTCAGCGGCGTCAGTGGATCCGGCAAGAGCACACTGGTCCACGATGTCCTGTACCGCGCACTCGAGAAGGAACTCGACGACGAAACTTCGGCAAAGCGTCATCTCGGTGAAGCCATCGGCCAGTACGGCAGCATCGAAGGTCTGGCCCACGTGGACAGTGTGGTGATGGTCGACCAGGCTCCCATCGGCCGGAGCTTCCGTTCGAACCCTGTTACGTACGTCAAGGCGTTCGACCACATCCGCGAGATCTTCGCCGCTCAGCAGGTGGCGCGCGAACGTGGCTACAAGGCCGGCCATTTCTCGTTCAACGTCAAGGGTGGCAGGTGCGAAACCTGTCGCGGCGAGGGCTGGGTCCAGATCGAGATGGTGTTCCTCGCCGACGTCTGGGTGCCCTGCGAAATCTGTAACGGCGCCCGCTACAGGCGAGAAACTCTCGACGTCCGCTTCAAGGGCCTGAACATCCGCGAAGTCCTCGACCTCACCGTCGATGAAGCCATCCGGTTCTTCATCCGCCAGGATCGCCTCGGCCAAATGCTCTGGCAGCTCCAGCAGGTGGGGCTCGGATACCTCCGCCTCGGCCAGCCCGCACCGTCCCTCTCGGGCGGCGAAGCGCAACGCCTCAAGATCGCGCGCGAACTGATCTTTGCCGGCAGGAAACGCGGCAGCCGCCTCTACCTCATGGACGAGCCCACCACCGGCCTCTCCGGCCCCGAAGTCCACAAGCTGCTCCAGGTCGTGCGCCGCCTCACCGACGCAGGACACACCGTGCTCGTAATCGAGCACAACGTCGATGTCATCCGCGCCGCCGACTGGATCATCGATCTCGGACCCGAAGCCGGCGATGACGGCGGCCGCGTCGTCGCCATGGGTACACCGGCGGATGTCGCGAAGCACCCGCACAGTCGGACCGCGCCGTACCTGAAGGAGTCGCTGACGGGCTTGGCGGCGACGCTCGACGGTTCGTGATTCGTATACATATTCGTACACGCGTTGCAGTGCATTCGCGCGCGAACGTGACACGGAAACTTTCCAGCCGCATCACCGGTAGTGTCTCTCGAGTCCGGCATCATCCGCAGCCATGGGAGCACGGCCATGAAGGCAAGGTTCATCGCACTGGCGACGCTCGTCATCGGCATCGCGGGCTGCGACGATGTGATCGGCATCGGGAATCGCGACTTCGAGGGATTCTACTCGTTCGCAGGCACGGTCGATCACGAGATTGGTGACGCGGTGGTCGGCACATTCTCGATCACGAGGCAGCGCGGCGGGCGAGCGGACGTCGTGATCGACTGGTCGTATCTCGACAACGGGCAGGAGATCATCGTGATCACGACGGATTCGCCAGCCGTGGCCGACCTCGATTCCGATGGTGACATCTTCTTCGAGTTCGAGGGCGAGTTGTTCATCGATGGCGCCTGGTACGCGTTCCGGTTGACGCACGACGGCCGGCTGCGGCGAGGTGTGATGACGGGGGGGTGGGAACTGTCGACGGGATTGCCGACGACGGACTCCGGCACGTTCACGGCACAGCGGCACTGACCAGACCGCGGATCTCCGTTCTGGTACCCTGTCGCGACGCGGCGGGGACAATCCAGGACGCACTGGCGTCGGTCGAGGCGCAGACGTTCGACGACTTCGAAGTGATCGTCGTCGACGACGGCTCGGCCGACGCCACACTCGGTATCCTCACCGCATGGGCGCGAAGGGACCGCCGGCTGCGGGTGCTTGCGCGCGAACCGGCCGGTATTGTCGCCGCGCTGTGCACCGGGCTCGCCGCCGCGAACGGCGAGATCATCGCGCGCATGGACGCCGACGATGTCGCCCACCCCGACCGTTTCCTCCGCCAGATCGAACTTCTCGACGCGAACCCCGGTCTGGCCGCGTGCGGCACCGGCATTCGCTACTTCCCGCGCGACACGCTGAAGGACGGCGCCAGGCAGTACGAGCGCTGGGTCAACGGCCTCATTTCGGGCGACGACATCGCGCGCGACATATTCGTCGAGTGTCCGATTCCGCACCCGACTCTGATGATCCGGCGGTCGGCACTCGATGCGGTCGGTGGATACCGCGATCCCGGCTGGCCCGAAGACTACGACCTCGTGCTCCGCCTCTGGGCCGCCGACATGCCCATGGCCAAGGTGCCCGAAGTGCTACTCGACTGGCGGGACGGACCCGACCGCCTGTCCCGGACCGACCCACGATACTCGGCCGGCGCGTTCCGGCGCTGCAAGGCGGAATGGCTGATCCGGACCAATCTGCGGGGCCGCGACGGCGTCGTGGTCTGGGGCGCCGGGCCCGTCGGCAAGTCGATGGCCCTCGAACTCGCGGGCCGCGGTGTCCTCATCGTCGCCTTCGTCGATCTCGATCCCCGCAAGATCGGCCAGACCATCCACGGCGCTCCCGTCATCGACCCCGCCGGAATCGACCGTTTCCGGGGCGCTTTCGCGCTTGCATCCGTCGCCGGCCCCACGCCCCGGGCCCGGATAAGGGCCGCTCTCGAAACGGCAGGGTGGCGCGAAACGGTGGACTTCTGCGCGGTGGCGTAGCCCCTCCTCAGGTGGTGCTCCTCAGACGGTGTAAATGGGGATGAGGGGGAATTGGAACGGCGATCCGGAGATGGGCGATACGCCCAGTGACTCGAACCGGAAACGACGCATGGTTTCGAGCTCACCGGGGACTGCACTGGGGACGTGGGGACCGGAACGGCGATCTGGGGATGTCGGAAATGGTGAACCACGTTCTTTCGGAGGCAGGTGCGGGCTTTCGGCAAACCGGACCGCGCCTGGCTCGGAGATGTGAATTTT
>DATKCF010000090.1:0-36939 GCA_035513345.1 Longimicrobiales bacterium | reverse complement strand
CACGATTCCGCCGGGCGGCACTGCGTACGCGCACATTCACGACGGTTTCGAGGTCATGCTCTTCATCCTCGAGGGCCGCGTCCGCCACGCGTACGGCGAAGGTCTGCGCAGGACGATCGACAATGATGCCGGTGACTTCATCTTCATCGAGCCGGGTGTGCCGCACGAGGTATACAACCTGAGCGATTCGGAGCCGGTCGTGGCCGTCGTCGCGCGCTCGGACGCCGACGAGTGGGAGCGGATCGTGCCCTACGAACGGCCGGTCGACGGTTGATCCGGGACTTCGCGCGGCGGCAGTACGAGCAGGCGCTCACGCATCACGACGCCGCCGACATCGAAGATGATCAGGTACACGCCGGGTGCGACGCGTTCGCCGTCATCGTTGCGGAGTTCCCATTCGATGCGGTTGCCGGCTTCGATCAGTCGGGTGAGGTCCGTCACGAGCCGGCCCGTCACCGTGTAGACGGCGGCTACGGCGGGTGCGTCGCGGAAGTTGAAGATCACGCGTTCGGACCGGACCGGATTCTCGCTGAACGTGAGGACATCATTTTCGCCGAGCACGGTCGACACCACAGACCCGGACGCGACCGGCGAGGCTGGCAGGACGAGCCGGTCGACGGCGAGCGAGCGCGTTCCGACGGCCGTCGTACGGTGTGGTTGCCACGTCCCCTGGAACATCGCACCGTTGGGCGAATCGCCACTGAGCCGCAGTGCAACCACGAAGCTGGCTGTCTGGCCGCCGTCGATCCGCATGTCCGTCGGCGCAATGGTCACTTCGGTATCGACGCCCTCGCGCAGGTCGACCGCAGTCCCGCCGACTGTCGTTTCCCCAGGGTCGGCCAGACCGTTGCCGTTGTCGTCGCGCACAATGAAGAGCGTGGCGCGCGGGTCGGCGCCGCGGATAGTGAATCCGAGTTGTGTGATACGCATCGGCTCGACACCATCGACGGTTACATCCAGACGGAGCAGGGACAGAATCGTGCCAGCCGTGCTCAGCGGCGCCGTGGGCGTGGCAGCGATGGCTGCGCCGACGGTCGCCGTGGATTGGGGGCTGACGGTTACCGCGGTCGTTGCGTCGATACCGTCGATGGTGGCAGTGATCGTGGCGGAACCCGTACCGATTGCATGAACGGTCCCATTCGCATCGACGGTTGCGACATCGGTGTCGCTCGATGTAAACGTGAAGGCGGCATCGGCGATGGTCTCACCTCGCGCGTCGACGGCGCGCGGTTCGATGATGCGCGTCTCGCCCTGTACGAGTTGCAGCGATGCGGGCATATCGACGACGCTGACGGCGATCTGACGAACGACAACCTGTGCCGTGTCGGCCACGCCGCCCAACCGCGCGATGATGGCGGTCTCGCCGTTGCCCGTCGCTGTCACGAGGCCGTCCGAATCCACGACGGCGACCGACGGATCCGTGTGCCGCCACACGGGGGACACGCCGCCGATCGTGTCGCCGGACAGGTCGAGTGTCACGGCGTGCAGCCGGACCGTGTCGCCTATGGCGTCGAGCCGGACCGAATCCGGAGAGATCGCGATCACCGCCGCGGCAATGGGTCTGAACGCGTAGATGCTGCGCCCGTGGGTCGCGGCGACGGCAATGCCGGTGCCCCGGTTGTAGACGAGATCGAAGATGGCGACGTTCGGCAGACCGTCGCCGAACGGCTCCCATGTCACGCCGATGTCAAAGCTGCGGAACACGCCAAGGTCTGTGCCGATGTAGATCGATGGGTCGAGAGCCGGATCCGTGATCACGGCGTTGACGGGTACGTCCGGGAGGACTCCGCTGATGTCGGTCCAGGACTGTCCGGCGTCGATCGTACGGAAGACGTGGCCGGTCCCGAATCCGGAGACCGTGACGACTGCGATCGCGGGATCGCCTGCGTCGACCGCGATGTCAGTGACGAACCGCGTCGGCAGGCCGCTTGTCCGCAGGTTCCAGGAAGCGCCGCTGTTGTTCGTGACGTGTACGTTGCCGTTGCTGGTGCCGACCCAGATGGTGGACGGATCGGACTCGGCTGGCGAGATCGCCGAGATGCGGGCGTTGGTGACCGTGCCCACGGTGAGGTCGGGGCTGATGGTGCTCCAGGACGAACCCCGCGTGGTCGTCCGGTAGATGCGGTACGTGCCGAAATAGAGTGTCGTCGGATCGGTCCGGTCCATGACGAGTGGTGGAATGAACAGTGCGCGGTCGCTCATGTCGATGCCGTTGACCATGCGTTCGAAGCTGCCGGTCCCGATACGGAGCCGCGGCCCGGCGAAGCCCGATCCCTGGGTCCACTGCGTTTCGGCCCAGGCGTAGAGAGGATCGAGAAAGTCGATGGCGGTGAATCCGCCATCGGCGCCGAGCACGGCCCGCCAGATTTGCGAGCCGCTCGATTCGAGCGTTCCGTTGTCCTGTGTGCCGCCGAGAATTACCGTCGTGTCAGTCGGGTGCAGCGAGACGCCGGCGTAGAACTGTGTGATGGCCAGACCCGCGTTGAGGGATTGCCAGGACGCGGCGTTGTTGCGGCTGCGGTAGACGCCACCATCGTTGCCGATGTAGATCGTCGTCGGATCCGATGGGTCGAAGGTGATCGCGTGCTGGTCGACGTGCGCGCTGCGCAGCACGTTCTGGAACCCGTTCGCGCCGTCCGTAGAGCGATACAGCGGCACGCCGCCGAACCAGATCGTGCTGTCGTTACGCGGGTCGACGGCAATGACGAGGTCATACCAGCACTGCGTCCCGCAGGTCGCAAGCGAAGCGTCCCGTCGGGTCCAGGTATCGCCGCCGTCCAGCGTGCGCCACACGCCGAGCAGGGAGCCATCGGGGCCGGCGCCGCCGAAGCCGTTCTGGACGGCGGCGTAGACGATGCCGGGCGTGGTCGGCGACGCGCCGAGCGCGATCCGGCCGATGTCGCTCGTCGGGAACGCAGTCAGCCGGGTCCACGTCGAACCGGCGTCGACCGACTTGTGGACGCCGTTCGAGGCATTCGTCGCCGGCATGCCGTGGGCCGCATAGAGGATGGCGGGTCCGGCCGCATCGACCTGGAGGTCGCTGATGACGCCCGCCAGCGTGCGTGTCCACGACAGGCCACTGTCGCGCGACACCCAGAGACCGGTGCTGCTTGCAGCGTAGACGGATGTCGAGGTTGTAGAGCCGGCGCTTGCTGCATCGACGATGATGCGACTGATGCGGGCGCCGCCCGTGCTGGAAGCGAACGCGGCCTCGCCAAGACGTGCCCATGTCAGGCCGCCGTCGGTCGAGCGCAGCACGCCGCAGCCGTAGTAGCTGTCGGCGGAGAAGTGGAGTTCGCCCGTACCGGCATACACGATGTCCGGATCGACCGGATCGATGGCGATCGAACCCATGGCGAGCGAACACTGATCGTCCGTGAGTGGAGTCCAGGAAGCGCCGCCGTCCGTCGTCTTCCATACGCCACCCTGCGCGCCGCCGATGTAGATCGTGTTGGGATCGGTAGGGTCGACGGCGACTGTCGAGACACGGCCGGCGGAGCCGTTGCTGATCGGCGCAGGCCCGAGCTGCGTCCACGCCGATGCGGACAGCTCGAACGCGGCCGTGCCGTCGGTGCCGCGGCGCAACAGGACGTCCGGCCAGCGGTCGCGCAGCTGGACGCGCGCTCTCTGCAGGGCGCCTGCGGGTATCGAGTCTGCCGGGAACGCGCGCTGCTCGGTGAGGAACTGCCAGCGAAGGAACGCGTTGTCCGGCGCCTGTGCGGCGGTGTTCGCGGCCTGTACCGTCACGCATGCGAACGTCACGATCGCGGAGCGAAGCACGGCGGACACAGGGCGTACGCACAAAGCGGTGCGGCCGGACCCGATTATCGAGGGTCGGATGGTCGAGTTTCGAGCGTTGTTGCCGCGCATTGGACGTCCTGCTGTCGATCCGGTGATCGCGGGATGGGAGCAACGGCAGGCGCTCCGGGACGGCAACGATCGAGCGAGCCCGAAGATGACGCAGGCGGGACGGGCAGTCAACGGGTGCCGTTGCGGCGCTGATTGAGCATCTTCCCTCGCGGCGGCCGGTTCGCCTGTGTGCTGACATGAACGAGGAGGACGGAATGAACGGAGCTTCGGCGACGCCGGCGGCGCTGCGCGTGATCCGGCTGGCACTGCTTGCGGGTGTTGTCGTGTTCGGATCGGTGGTCTACTACATGACGCGTGAGGGCCCGGTGTCCGACGTGCCGAACGAGGCGGCACGCGCTCTTTCGTTCGCCCTCATGGGCCTTTCGGCGGCAAGCCTGGCCGCACTTGTCGTAGCGCGGTCCATTCGCGAAAGGGCGGTGAGCTACGATCGCAGAAGCGCGCTCACTGTCGTCGGCTGGGCCGTGGGCGAAGCGCCTGCGCTCCTCGGCGGCGTGATCTACCTGCTGACGGCAAGTCCGCTGCCGTATCTGACGGGCCTGTCTGTCCTGATCGCATCGTTTTTGCTGATACCGGTGCCGGAGGAAACCTGAAAAAGCAATCCGTGCACGGACGTGGTGCGGCCGACAATCCGCGCAACCGATTCGAGAAGCTGACGGTCCTGCCTGATCCCGCCATGCGGGACCCTGAGGACCCGGGTCCGGCGACGCGTTTCTACAAGGACACGACGCGCACGATCATCGCGCGCAACGACAGTCCCGACGTGGTCTTCGACGCGAGTGTCAACCCGTATCGCGGGTGCGAGCACGGGTGCATCTACTGCTACGCTCGGCCATCGCACGAGTACGCCGGCTTCTCGGCCGGGCTCGACTTCGAAACGCGCATCCTGGTCAAGCGCAACGCCGTGACATTGCTTCGGAACGAGTTGGCTTCACCGCGATGGAAGCCGCAGGTACTAGCAATGAGCGGTGTGACGGATCCGTACCAGCCGGTGGAGCGACGCCTGCGCATCACCCGCGGCTGTATCGAGGTGCTCGCAGACTTCCGGAACCCGGTCGCGATCATCACGAAGAACCATCTCGTGACGCGCGACATCGATCTGCTGGCCGACCTGGCCGCAGACGCGGCCGCAGTGGTCAACGTGTCCATCACGACTCTGGACCCGACGCTGCAACGGTTGATGGAGCCACGTACATCGATTCCCGCGCGACGCCTGGCGGCCGTGCGGGAACTCACGCGCGCCGGCATCCCCGTCCGCGTGCTCGTCGCTCCGATCATCCCCGGCCTGACGGACCACGAAGCACCCGCCATCGTGCAGGCCGCAGCCGATGCGGGTGCTCGCGCGATCGGCTTCATGCTCGTTCGGCTGCCACACGGCGTGAAGGATCTGTTCGTCGACTGGCTCGAGCGCAACTATCCTGAACGCGGGGCGAAGGTACTCGGCAAGATCCGCGAGATGCGCGGCGGTGAGCTGAACGACCCGCGGTTCGGCTCGCGGATGCGCGGTGAAGGCGAAATCGCCGGGCAGATCCGGGCGCTCGTCAACGCAGCGAAACGCAAGGCAGGGATTCCCGACGACATTCCGGAGCTGTCCATCGCGGCGTTCCGCCGGCCGCCATCGGCAGGCCAGCTCGGCCTGTTCGATGATACGGCGCTCACGCTCAGAAGTGCGCGTTGATCAACGGAAGCCAGCGGAAGATGCCGGTGTTGTTCCCCGCGTAGTTGAGCAGGCCGATCTGAACACCGCGCAGTTCTTCGGCGCGGTTGAAGATGCCGATCGTGATGCCGCGCTGCACGCCACGGACCTCGGTGTACGGCGCGATGCCGATGCCATCGAAGTCCTCGGTCCGGAGCATGAGCACTGATGAGGCCAGGCCGCGTACCTCGTCGGCCTTGACGCGGTAGCCTCCGACCATGATGCCGTCGGCGGTGAGGGCGTCGACCCGACCGGCGGAGAGCGCGATTCCGCGGAGCGGTCCGTCCTCGGAGACGACACCGGCGCCGCCGATCGCGATGCCGTCGTGCCCATTGACACCGACGACGGCGATGCCACCAATGGAAATACCGCGTACGCGGCCCGTCCCGACGACGGCGATACCGGCCATCGAGAGGCCCTCGAGATTGCCGTTCGATACCAGGCCGATCCCGCCGATGTTGACCCAGCGCATATCGCGCTGTGCCACGGTGCCGACGCCGCCGATGTTGATGCCGAGAAGATCGCGTTCGGCGACGAGGCCGAGGCCGGCGATGTTCAGCCCGACGATCGAACGTTGCGCGACGACGCCGAGACCGGCGATCGAGAGACCGATCATGTCGCCCTGCGAAACGGCTCCGAGTCCGGCGATCGTCACACCATGGACGCTGCCCTGCGAGACGGCGCCGAGTCCGCCGATCAAGACGCCGTACGCGCCGTCCTGTGCGACTGTCCCGAGTCCCGAGATCGCGACTCCGTGGATCCGACCCTCCGATACGACGCCGAGTCCCGCGAGCGCGACGCCATTGATCTGGCCTTGCGCGACGATGCCGAGTCCGGCGACAGCCCCGCCATTGATGTCGTGGTTCGCCACAACGCCGCCCAGTCCGAGGCCGATGCCGTTCAACGTACCGACGTCGGTCGACCACAGGCCGGTCGCGATCCCGTTCATCACGAAATCCGGATTGTCGTGTGGCTCCCACAGCGTGAGGTTGATCCCGTTCACGCGCCGGACGTCGCGATCACGGAAGTTGATGCGAAGTCCACTCCATCGCTCCGAGTTGCCGATGCTCAGTCCGACACCGCCCACGCCGAGGTCGAGACTGCGCTGCGCCACAGCGGACGAGGCCGTGATGAACGCGATGAACAGTGCGAAGGCCGCAGTGCGGATCATGGAGTCGATTTCCGGATTTGGTGTCGTCGTCTTCGGAAGTTCCGTCCGACTGTACGCGTCGGACGCCACCGCGGATTCACTGGCCGGAACGCCAGTCCTGCGCTCTGCTGCTCCAGCCGCACCCATGCGGGGCAAACGGAACACGCGCGCCCTTGCCCGTCGGGAGCGTTGGAGCGACCTTACCGGCCGTTTTCGGAAGCGGCCGTACGACGGCTGCGAGAGGGACCTGCTGGAGAGAGAATCATGAGAAACGCACTGATCGCGGCTGTGTCTTTTGGTCTCGCGGGCCTGGCAACACCGGCTTCAGCGCAGACGTTCCCGACCGATGATCCCGTGCTCCGGCAGATGTGGCAGCTGGGCATGGTCAATGGCCAGTCCGCCGGGCTCGCGCAGACACTGCTGGACTCGATCGGCGGACGCCTCACCGGGACACCGCCCCTCGACCAGGGTCATGACTGGCTCGTTCACATGTACCGCTCCTGGGGCATCGAGGCCCGCAAGGAGCAGTACGGCACGTGGACCGGCTGGCGCCGCGGCATCACGCACATCGACATGCTGACGCCGCGTGTCCGGACACTCGAGGGCACATTGCTGGGATGGAGCGCCGGCACCAGCGGTCCTGTCACCGGCGACGTCATCCTGTTCCCGGAGGTCAGCTCGCCGGAAGCCTTTCAGCAGTGGCTGCCGCAGGTGCGCGGCAGGTTCGTGCTCCTGGAGTATCCGAGGCTGTCGTGCCGGCCCGCGAGCCAGTGGCAGCAGTACGGCCAGGCCGGACGCGGCGGTCGTGGCGGTCGTGGCGGCCGCGGTGGTGGAGCCGCAACACCCAGCTCGTACGAGCGGCTTCAGCTTCGGCAGGACAGCCTGGGCGGTCTGTACGCCGCTCGCCTGCGCGCTGCCGACGGCGGACAGGGCAATCCTGCCAGCCGGCTGCGGACTGCACTCGAGCAGGCGGGCGCCGCGGGTGTGTTGCACTCGAACTGGTCGAACCAGACGGGCATCAACAAGGTCTTCACGGCGAACACGCGAGCGATTCCGGCTCTCGACCTCAGCTGTGAAGACTACGGCCTGCTGTTCCGGCTGGCCGAGAACCATCAGAGCCCGACTATCCGTGTGAACGCGGAAGCCGAGTTCCTGGGCGATGTCCCCACGTTCAACACGATCGCGACCATTCCGGGCACCGAGCTGCCCAACGAGTACATCCTGCTGTCGGCCCACTTCGATTCGTTCGACAGCTCGTCGGGCGCCACGGACAACGGAACGGGCACGATCACGATGCTCGAGGCAATGCGCATTCTGAAGCAGGCGTATCCGAATCCTCGCCGCACGATCCTGGCCGGCCACTGGGCGGGCGAGGAGCAGGGACTCAACGGTTCGCGCGCGTTCGCCGCCGATCACCCGGAGATCGTCGCAGGCCTGCAGGCGCTCCTCAACCAGGACAATGGTACCGGTCGCGTCGTCAACATCAGCATGCAGGGACTCGTGAACGTGGCGTCCAATTTCGGCGACTGGCTGTCCCGCATTCCGACCGAGATCTCCGGTCACATCAGCCTCGGCATTCCGGGATCACCCGGCGGTGGCGGCAGCGATTACGCTTCGTTCATCTGTGCGGGTGCGCCGGCGTTCAGCCTGAGCGCGCTGAGCTGGGATTACGGGTCGTACACGTGGCACACCAACCGTGACACCTACGACAAGGTCGTGATCGACGATCTCGAAAACAACGCCACGCTCACCGCGATGCTGGCGTACCTTGCCTCGGAGGACGACCGGCTGGATCGGACGCGGCGAGTCGGCACGACCTGGCCGCAATGCCGCGATGGCGCGCGCACGGCGCCGGGCGGCAACTGACCGAGCAGCACAGTTCGAAGCATGAAGAAGGCGAGCGGCCCGGTCGGGTCGCTCGCCTTCTTCACTCAGGGTGGGAATCGCAGGCGTGTCGCTCTCCTGATCGCCAAGGAGAGCCCATGATTCGCCGGCGGCTTCAGTACCCGAACTTTCTGTCGACGACGTTGCGCATGCCGCGGCCGGCGAGGTATCGGGCGACGTTCTCGCGGATCAATTCGACCTCGCGAAGCCAGAACCGCGGCGTCGTCGCGCTCACGTGTGGCGTGATGAGCACGTTCGGCAGGTCCCACAGCGGTGAAGCGGGCGGCAGCGGTTCGGTGCGGAACACATCGAGTCCGGCGCCGCGCAGGTGGCCTGCGCGCAGGGCATCGACGAGTGCGTTCTCATCGACGACATCGCCGCGCGCGACATTGATGAGCACCGCGTTCTTCTTCATCCGCGAGATCGCCGTGGCGTCGAGGAGGTCGCGCGTAGCCTGCGTGGACGGCAGCGCCACCACCACGAAGTCCGCGCTTTCGAGGAGTCGGTGCGTGGCGTCGGGTCCGATGAACAGTTCGATGTCCGCGGGCGCAGGTCGACCGGACCGCCGTGTCGCATGCACGCGCATGTCCAGCGCGAGCGCACGCCGGGCGACTTCCCGGCCGATCCCTCCCAGTCCGAGAATGCCAACCGTGCTGCCGGCGATCTCCGTGACCGTGTCCGTCCGGTCGGCGAACGGCGACGTGTCCCAGCGGTGCTCGGCCCGGGCGTGAGCGGCGTGGTCGAAACCGCGCGCGAAGTGCAGCATCATGCCGATCACGGTCTCGGCGATCGCCGGTGCGTGGATGCCCGCGGAATTCGTGAGGATGACATCCGATTCGACGAGCTCGGGGTACAGCAGCGACGCCACGCCTGCCGTGCCAGTGTGGATCCAGCGCAACGTCGGCGGATCGATGGCTGCGGCGGCCATGAAGATCTCGCGCGGTACACCCATGCCCAGATAGACCTCGGTGCCAGGCATCGCTTCGATCGCCTCGGCGGACACGCCCGACCCGTCACCACGTCCGTCCACCTGTGATTCGACGAACACGACTTCCCAGTCGGACGGGAACGCCGTCGTGATGGCGCCGCGAGCCCACGCCGGCAGCTCCCACGCGGCACGGACGTCGCGCATGTTGACGAGCGCCTTGCGCCGAGCCGCGCGACCGGTAGCGCGCGCTTCGGGTTCGGAGTGCCCCGGCTGTTCTGATTCCAAAGTGGTACGTCTCCGGAATGTGGCCCGCATGTGACTGCGCGGTCGTGATTGTTACCGCTGGTCAACGGTCCGCGCAACTCGCCTCGCGTACCTCAGTCGTGCGCAATCCGGCCCGTGGTCCTGTCGAGCCCGCGAGTCACGCGGGCAGGGGATGGTTCCGGGCGGACGGCGTTGCGCCACACGCCGTTGCCGGTGGGTGCCGCGGTCTGTTAGATTGGTTCGGTTCAGGACGGGCAAGCCGTTCTCTCACAACGAGTTCGACCGAAGTAAGGGAGGCGCCCTTGGCGGGACACAGCAAGTGGGCGCAAATCAAGCGCAAGAAGGCCGTCACCGATGCGAAGCGCGGTCAACAGTTCACGAGGCTGATTCGTGAGATTACTGTGGCAGCGCGCTTCGGCGGCGGCGACATCAACTTCAACCCGCGACTGCGTCTTGCCGTCGACACCGCGAAGGCCGCGAACATGCCCGCGGAGAACATCGAGCGGGCGATCAAGAAGGGCACAGGCGAACTGGAAGGCGTTTCGTACGAGGAGGTGACGTACGAAGGCTACGGACCGGGTGGTGCGGCGCTGTTCATCGAGACGCTGACGGACAATGCGACGCGCACGGTCGCGGACGTACGCCACGCGCTGACCAAGAACGGCGGCAGTCTGGGCACGACGGGATCGGTCGCGTGGCAGTTCGACCGGCTCGGTCAGATCTGGGTCGATGGCTCGCGCTACGATGAGGAGGCTACGTTCGAGGCGGCGCTCGAGGTGGGCGCATCGGACATGAAGCGCGACGGCGATGGGTATGTGATCACGACGGACCTGCCGTCGTTCAACGGAGTCCGGGATGCGCTGCGCGATCGCGGCATCGACTTCGAGGAAGCGGAGCTGGCGATGGTGCCGAAGAACACGGTCGAGGTTTCGGGCGCCGACGCGCCGAAGCTCGTGCGGCTGCTCGATATGCTCGACGACCTGGATGACGTTCAGAAGGTCTACTCCAACGCTGACGTCGACGAGTCGGCGTTTGCAGAGAGTGGCGCTTGATCGTAATCGGCGTTGATCCGGGCACGCGCGCCACGGGCTACGGCGTCGTCGCGAAGGGCGACGGCGCCGTGTCGCTTCTGGAGTGCGGCGTGATCCGCACGGAAGCGGGCGACCGGCTCGAGCGACGCCTGCGCACGATCTTCGAAGGGCTCGAGGAAGTCTTCGACCGGAACCCGGCGGACGTGGTTGCAGTCGAACGTGTGTTTCATGGAAGGAACGCACGGACGAGTCTGCTGCTCGGTCATGCACGCGGCGCCGTTCTTCTGGCCGCGACACTGCGGGATCTGCGGGTCGAGGAGTACTCGGCCACGGAGGTCAAGAGCGCGATTACAGGCACGGGCCGGGCCACGAAGGAACAGGTCCAGTTCATGGTACAGCGGATGCTTCGTCTGAAGACGCCGCCGCGGCCGGCGGACGCGGCCGATGGTGTCGCGGTTGCGCTGTGTCACTGCGGCGCGGACGCGCTCATGAGCCGACTCGAGGGGAGGACGTTGTGATCCGGCGGCTGCGCGGGACGCTCGTGACGCGCAAGCTGGGCGTCATCGAGATCATGACGGTCGCGGGCGTGGGCTACGAGGTCGAGATCCCGCTGACGGTGTACGAGCGGCTGCCGCGTGAAGGTGATGAGGTCGAGATCCGGACGCACCAGGTGTTCCGCGAGGACGGTGTTACGCTGTACGGCTTCATCGAGGAACACGACCGGGCGGTGTTCGCACGGATGCTGACCGCATCGGGCGTCGGTCCGCGGCTGGCGCTCAACATGCTTTCGACCATGCCGACGGAGAGGCTGGTCAGAGCGATCCTCGCGAAGGATCTGGCGACGCTCCGGCAGATTCCGGGACTCGGAGCGAAGAAGGCGGAGAAACTTGCGGTCGAGATGGCGGACCGGCTCGACGACCTGGCGGTCGGACCGGCGGCCGGCCGACCGCGCTCGCGAGGAGCGGACGAGGCGATCAGCGCGCTGGCGGCGCTGGGCTATTCGACGACTGATGCGGCGACCGCCGTCCGGCAGATCCTCGATGGCGACCAATCGATCGACGGCCCGCAGCAGCTGATCCGGCTCGCGCTGGCCGCCCTGTCGTCTCGCTGATCCCTTCAAGTCACACTGGCCGGGACTCGATCCTCAATGGAGTGAGTCCAGGCGATGTGGCCCGGGCCAGGGCCGGACCAACCGGCCGGTCCGGTCCACTGCCAGCAATCCGGGCGACAGGTGTGATGGCGGACGCAGCACGATTGCCGCGGCGCAAGCTCCGGTTCTTCCTCCGAGACTTCCGACTGGCGGAAGCGTTCGCGCTTCTGCCCGACGGCCTTTCGCTGAGTTCGTATCTGGCCAACCGCCGCGGCTACCTGCACCTGCTCGACCTGCAGTGGCACCCGAGCGCGGAGCGCATCGACTTCGCCGTTCTCCGGACGGCGCAGGTGATGTACGCGGCCGCCGTGGAAAAGGGCGTGCCGCTCGTGAATACGGTGCCGGCGGCGAAGCCTCATGGCGTGGAGATCCTTCTCGAGGGCGGGTTGTTTCTGCGCGGTGGTCTGATGCTGAGTCCGAGGCAACGGCTCGGTGATTTCCTCGAAGCGGCGGGCGCTTTCGTTCCCCTGCACGGCGTTACGCTCCTGCGCAGTGGCCGGCCGCCGCGGGGACACAACGTCACATGGGGCGACATCGTGGTGAACCAGGACACGATCCAGGCGGTCTGGGAAAGCGACGAGTGGGCGCCCTCGCCTGGTGAGCGCCTTGCCGAGGAGACCGGAGCGAACGTCACGGAGGACCAGCCGCTCACGAACGAATCCACGTGAGTCTGCGGCGGTTGCCCGGTACGGAACCGCCTGCGATACTTCGATCGCGGAATCCGCTCGGGCGCGAAGCCCGTTCGCGCACCGCCTGTCGGACACTCTGTCGAACGCATGCGATCCGAGATCACGACACCCGAAGTGCTGACCGAAGAGAGCGCAGTCGAGTTCTCGCTGCGTCCTCAACGTCTCGCCGAATTCATTGGCCAGCCGAAGGTCAAGGAAGGGCTGAACATTGCCGTCGAAGCAGCGCTCGGCCGGCGCGAGCCGCTCGATCACACTCTGTTCCACGGACCGCCGGGCCTCGGCAAGACGACGCTCGCGATGCTGCTGGCGCGCGAACTCGGCGTCGGCGTCAAGACGACATCCGGTCCCGTGCTGGAGAAGCCCGGTGACCTGGTCAGCACGCTCACCAACCTGCGTGAAGGCGACATCCTTTTCATCGACGAGATCCACCGGCTCCGTCCGATCATCGAGGAATACCTCTATCCCGCGATGGAGGACTACCGCATCGACATACGACTGTCCGATGGTCCGCGGGCGCACACCGTGCCGATGACCATCGAGAAGTTCACGCTCGTCGGGGCGACCACGCGGTTCGGCCTGCTGACGCCGCCGATGCGGGCGAGGTTCGGCATCGTGCAGCGTCTGGACTACTACAATCCGCACGATCTTGCCATCATCGTTGCCCGCAGCGCCGACATCCTCCAGGTCCAGTGCACCGAGGATGGCGCGATCGAGATTGCTCGCCGGTCACGCGGAACGCCGCGCGTGGCGAACCGTCTGCTTCGGCGGATTCGGGACTATGCGCAGGTTCGCGCCGATGGCACGATCGACGAGCATGTCGCGAAGGAAGCGCTCCAGCTGCTCGACGTCGACGAATACGGTCTCGATGAAATGGATGCGCGGATCATGAAGTCGCTCATCGAGAACTTCGATGGCGGCCCCGTTGGCCTCGGCAGCCTGGCCGTGGCGGTCGGCGAAGACGCGGAGACACTCGAGGAGGTCTACGAGCCGTTCCTCATTCAGAACGGATTCCTGACGCGCACTGCGCGCGGTCGTGTGGCCACCAACAATGCCTACCGCCGGTTCGGGTACACGCTGCCCGCCGAACGGCTTGCGCCGACTGGCCCGCAGGCCAGCCTGTTCGAGGGCTGAGTGAACATCGTCCGGCTGGCGTACGCGGATCGCCGCCTGCTCGTGACGCGGTACGTGGATCACGGCAATTCGCATCGCCGGATGCGCACCGCACTCGAGGAAGTGGCGGCGGAACAGGCGACGATGCGGCTGAATGCCCTGCGCTCGATCGAACGCCGGTTCGGCATCGACCTGGCCTCCTTCTGCCACCGCTACGACAAGCGCGACGATCCGGACACGCATCCGATCGAGCGCATGATCATGAACTACATCGCCGAGCCGCGTGTGGCCGATACCGGAGCGCTGGAACTGTGGGTCCTGCTCGACCGGCTCGCCCAGATCCGCGACCTGTCGGAGGACCATCTCGTCAGTGAGCCCGGGTCCTGAACTGCGTACTTCCGCGTTCGACTATCCTCTTCCACAGGACCTGATCGCGTCACATCCCGCCGAACGCAGGGATGAAAGCCGGCTGCTGGTCCTCGATCGAACGACCGGCGTGATGCGTCATCTGCGATTCCACGAGATCGCGACGCTGTTTGCCGAAGGTGATGTGCTCGTTGTCAACGAGACGCGGGTCATCCCGGCCCGGCTGCTGGGCGCGAAACCGACCGGTGCTCAGGCGGAGGTACTGCTCATCAAACCGGTCGGCGGCGACCAGAACGCAACACTCTGGGAAGCTCTGGTGCGGCCGGGCTCGAAGCTCAGGCCGGGCACGAGGGTCCGGATCGCGGCCGACCTCGATGTCGAGATCGTCCGAACCATTGAATACGGTGCGAGGGTAGTCCGCATTGTGTCGCCTCTGACTGTGACCGAAGCGCTCGCGAAACACGGGCGAGTGCCGTTGCCGCCCTACATCGAACGCGATCCCACGGCCATGGACGCCGAACGGTACCAGACCGTGTACGCCGCCGTGGCCGGCTCGGTTGCCGCACCCACGGCAGGCCTCCATTTTACGCCCGCACTCCTGGCCCGACTCGAGGCGGCGGGCGTCGAACTCGTGCGGCTCGTGCTGCATGTCGGGCCCGGCACGTTCCGGCCGGTCGAGACCGACGATCCCGGGCAACACGAGATGCACGCCGAGGAGTACGTTCTGACGGAGGAAGCCGCCGCGTCGATCAGCGCGGCACGATCGCGCGGTGGCCGTGTCTGGGCGGTCGGCACGACCGTCGTGCGTGCGCTGGAAACCGCCGCGGGGCCGGACGGGCAGGTCCGTGCAGCCGCTGGCGCCACGAGCCTGTTCATCAGACCCGGCTGCTCGTTCCGGGTGGTCGACCGGCTGATCACCAATTTCCACCTCCCGCGATCCACGCTGCTCATGCTCGTGTCTGCGTTCGGTGGCCACGACGCGGTCATGTCGGCGTACGCGGAAGCGATCCGGCTGCGGTACCGCTTCTACTCGTACGGCGATGCGATGGCGATCACATGAGGGCAGGTGCGGCGGCGGCCAGGGCCGGCGAGCCGGCCGGCGTTTTCGAGTTCACGATCCACGCGCAGGACGGCGCCGCGCGGACCGGTACCTTCGTCACGCCGCATGGCGAGATCCCGACGCCGGTGTTCATGCCGGTCGGAACACAGGGAACGGTGAAAGGCGTTTCGGCAGCCGAACTGGACGAGATCGGCGCGAGCATCCTCCTGTCGAACACGTACCACCTCTACCTGCGGCCGGGCGCCGACGTCGTCCGCGAGATGGGCGGAATTCACGGCTTCATGAACTGGTCGCGCCCGGTGCTCACGGATTCGGGCGGGTTCCAGGTCTTCAGCCTGGCGCAGATGAACCGGATCACGGACGATGGCGTGCTGTTCCGCAGCCACATCGACGGGTCTGCCCACATGTTCACGCCCGAGCACGTGATGGAAGTCCAGCGCTCGATCGGCGCGGACATTGTCATGGCTTTCGACGAGTGTCCGGAAGGCGGAATCCCGGAGACCAGAGCGAGGGACGTCAGCGAGCGGACACTGCGGTGGCTCGACCGCTGCCGGACCCGGTTCGACCAGCTGGTGGCCGAAGACGGACGGACCGACCGCCAGACGATGTTCCCCATTGTACAGGGTGCGGTGTACGATCACGTCCGGATCGATGCGCTGCGTGGAACCCTGTCGGCCGGGGACTGGGCCGGTATCGCGATCGGCGGGCTGTCGGTCGGAGAGTCGAAGGCCGACATGTGGCGCATTCTGGAAACGCTCGAGCCGCACATGCCGAAGGCGTTGCCACGCTACCTGATGGGAGTCGGCTATCCGGACGACATGCTGCGCGCGATCGGCCGCGGTATCGACATGTTCGACTGCGTCGCACCCACGCGGAACGGGCGTAACGGAACAGCGTGGGTAGAAGATGTCGGCCAGGTGAACGCGAAGGCCTCACGGTTCCGGACCGATGATGGTCCGCTGGATCCGGCGTGCGATTGCGTCGCGTGCGCGTCATACAGCCGGTCATACATCCGGCATCTCGTCGTGGCCGAAGAGATGCTCGCGCAGCGGCTGCTGTCGATTCACAATCTGCGTTTCATGGTGCGGCTGGCGGAACGGGCGCGAGCGGCGATTCGCGCCGGCGAGTTCCGCGGCTGGAGCGAGGACTGGCTGAGCCGGTTCAAACGGCGAAGCCAACAACCGGGAAAGGTGAACCGTTGAGCACGAGCATCGGATTGATGCTGGTAACAGCGACACAGGCGGCGCAGGGTCAGGGTAGCCGCGCGGGTCTGGTCATGATGATCTACTTCGTGGCGTTCATCGCGATCATGTGGTTCCTGATCATCAGGCCACAGAGGCGAATGCAGAAGCGGCACGAGGACATGGTGACCCAACTGAAGAAGGGTGACGAGGTCGTGACCGAAGGTGGCATCATCGGGTCCGTTGTCCATCTGGCCGATGACCGGCTGACGATCAAGACGGCCGAGAACACGCGTGTAGTGGTGGCGCGCGGCAAGATCTCGCGTGTGATGGGGTTGGAATCGGAGAAGAGGTGACCACATGGCGCGACTCGAAGTGCGGCTGCTGGGCGATCCGGTGCTGCGGACCGAAGCAGATCCGGTGGAGGCGATCGACTCGAACCTGCGGCGGCTGGCGGCCGACATGTTCGAAACGATGTACGCCGAAGAGGGCGTCGGTCTGGCTGCACCGCAGGTCGGCATCCTCAAACGGCTGATCGTGATCGATCCGCAGACAGAAGACGTCAGGCCGCTGGCGCTGGTGAATCCGTCCGTCGTCGAATGCGGTGAGGACACGGAGCGAGCCGAGGAAGGGTGTCTGAGCGTACCCGGGCTGAAGGAACTGGTGGACCGGTCGGTGCGTGTAGTCGTGCAGGCCACAGACCTCGACGGCAAGCCGTTGCGTATTGAAGCCGAGGGCCTGCTCGGGCGGATTCTGCAGCATGAGGTCGACCATCTGAACGGTGTGCTGTTCCTCGACCGCGTGTCGCCTCTCAAGCGGAAGATGCTGTTGCGGAAGTGGGAGAAAGTCAGGCCTGCGCAGGCGAGGAGTTGAGCGCGCGTGCGCATCGTGTTCTGGGGCACGCCCGAGTTCGCGCTTCCTTCATTGCGCGCGTTGCTGGGCGAAGGCCATGACGTTGTTGCCGTCGTCACGCAACCTGACCGGCCTGCCGGCCGACTCAGGGAGCTGCGTGCGTCGCCGGTCAAGGAAGTCGCGCTGGCGGAGGATATCCCCGTGGCACAGCCGGAGCGAGCGCGCGGACCCGAGTTCACCGAGTGGCTTGCGGGTCAAGCCGCGGACCTGAACATCGTCGTCGCCTACGGTCAGATACTCAAGCGCGAGATCATCGACTCCGCCACGCTCGGCTCGATCAACGTGCACGCATCCCTGCTGCCGGAGCTGCGCGGTGCGGCGCCGATCAACTGGGCAATCGCGCGCGGCCATGACACGACGGGCATAACGATCATGCGCATGGACGAACGCCTCGATGCCGGGCCGATCATAATGCAGGTGCCGGAGCCGATCGGTGCGGACGAGACCGCCACCGAGCTGGCCAGCCGATTGAGTGAAATCGGTGCGGCCGCGCTCATCGAAGCACTCGCGCTCATGCAGATGGGTGCGATCCCTGAAACGCCGCAGGATGACGAACGGGCTACCCTCGCGCCGAGGATCAGGCGACGGGATGCGCGGATCGACTGGAACCGGACCGCGACGGAAGTCGGCTGCCACATCCGTGCGTTCGACAACTGGCCCGGCGCATGGACGCAATCACCGGATGCCGAGATCAAGATGTTCCGGCCCCGGCCCGAGCCCGACCATGCACACGACGCCCGACCCGGCACTGTCCTGGAACTGGCGGCGGCGGATCCGGCGCACGGCATGCGCATCGCGTGCGGCCACGGTGCCGTCTGGATCCGCGAGGTGCAGCCGTCGGGGAGTCGCCGCATGAGAACCTCGGACTGGTTGCGCGGTCGCCCGATCGAGCCGGGCGCGCTGCTAGGTTGAGGTCGCCTCGCCTCCACATCATCACCGATGATGCGACATTGGCCAGGCCGTCGTTCGACGACACGGCTACGGCCATCCTCGAGACGGCCGGCCCGCGCGCAGCGATGCATGTGCGCGGCCATCGGACACCGGCCGCGCTGCTGCACGAGCGGGCCAGCGCGCTGGTCAGGACCGCGGCACGAACGGGGTCGGTCGTGCTCGTGAACGATCGCGCCGACATTGCGCTAACCTCGGCCGCGCACGGCGTTCAGCTCGGCCGCCGTTCAGCACCCATTGCCTTCGTCAGACAGTTGCTGCCGGCCGCCACGATCGGCTATTCCGCACACGGGGCCGATGAAGTGCTGGCTGCGGACAGCGATGGCGCAGACTTCGTGATACTGGGCGCGATCTGGGACACGCCGACGCACCCCGGAGCGCACGCGGCCGGTCCGGCGCTCATCGAAGTGGTTGCGGCGAGGACGCCGGCGGATATTGTCGCGATCGGCGGCATCACACCGCTTCGCGTAGCAGAGATCGCGGCGGCGGGTGGCGCCGGCGTGGCGGTGCTTTCAGGGGTCTGGTCCGCGGCCGATCCCGTAGCGGCACTCGAATCGTATCTGAATGCGCTCGGCGTGTTCGCTCCAGGGAGCTGAGGCAGGTATGGGATCGGCAGGCACCGCGCTCGTGACCGTGAATGGCCAGCCGCGTGAGTTCGGGGAGGGCATCACCGTGGCGGCCATGCTGGCGGAACTCGGCCTGCGGCCGGGCATGGTGGTCGTCGAGCACAACCGCCGCATCCTCGAGCGAGCAAGCCTGGCCTCGACCGAAGTCCGCACGGGTGACATCTTCGAACTGGTTCATTTCGTTGGGGGAGGATTGATAGAATGCAGGACATTCCGCTGACGATCGCCGGCCGCGAATTCGGTTCGCGGCTCATCGTCGGTACCGGCAAGTATCGCGACAACGCGGAGATGGTCTCGGCCATCGAGGCGTCGGGCGCGGAAATGGTGACCGTGGCGGTCAGGCGAGTCGACCTCGACCGGTCGAAGGACGAAGGCATCCTCCATCATCTCGACCACGAGAAGATCTTCCTGTTGCCGAACACGGCGGGCTGCTACACGGCGGAGGATGCCGTCAGGTACGCGCGGCTGGGCCGGGCCGCCGGTCTCAACGATTGGGTCAAGCTGGAAGTCATCGGCGACGAACGGACGCTGCTGCCTGACGTGTTCGCGACGGTCGACGCCGCGCGCACTCTCGTTGCCGAAGGCTTCCACGTCCTGGCCTACACGAACGAGGATGTCGTGACCGCGCTTCGCCTCGAGGACGCGGGCTGCGCCGCCGTCATGCCGCTGGCCAGCCCGATCGGCAGTGGCCTGGGCCTTGTGAACCCGTACTTCATCCGTGAGATCAAGACCCGGCTGACGTGTCCCGTCATCGTGGATGCCGGCGTGGGCACGGCCTCCGATGCGTGCATCACAATGGAGCAGGGCGTGGATGGCATCCTGATGAACACGGCGATCGCGCAGGCGAGCAATCCGGTTCGCATGGCGAGGGCGATGAGGCTCGCGGTCGAAGCGGGGCGTCTGGCGTGGCTCGCGGGCCGCATGCCGCGGCGCGAGGTCGCCGTTCCATCATCGCCGACCACCGGCATGCTGAGTTGAGTGCAACGCCGGCCAGGCTTGCCGCATTGCGCGTGATGCGACACGTGCGATCCGGCGGCCTGGCCGATCCCGCGTTGCGCTCCGCGCTGGCCGGGCTGCCGCCACGCGACCGGGCCTGGACCATGGAACTCGTTCGTGGGACGCTGCGTCTGCGCGGGCGCCTCGATCATGTGATCGCGCATTTCACGAAGCGCGGCCTCGACAGTCTGGACGCCGACGTCCTCGATATCCTCCGCCTGGGCGGCTATCAGCTGATCGAGATGGACAGCGTGCCGGCGTGGGCGGCCGTGTCGCAGTCCGTCGACCTCGCGAAAGGTGCTGGCGGCGGGGCGGCGCTGGTGAACGCGGTTCTGCGAGCGATCCGCCGCGCCGACGGACAGGTCCCGTTTCCGGCGTTCGACACCGATCCCGCTGGCTGGTTGACCACGTGGGGCAGCCATCCGCGCTGGCTGGTCGAGCGATGGCTCGACAGGTTCGGTGCGGAATCGACCCGTCGCCTGGTCGAGGTGAACAACGGCCGCCCGCCGCTGTATCTCCGTACGATCGGACAGGATGCCGCGGAGGCGCGCCGGCTGCTGGAGGCCGCGGGCATAACGGCGTTCGAGGTCGACAGTGCGCCGCGATCGCTTCGCCTCGAGGCGGGCGCCGATATCGTGGCGGCCCTGAACGCGGTCCCGGCCATCGTGCAGGACCCGGGCGCATCCCGCGTGGCGGAGTTCGCCGATCCCGGCCACGGGCTGCTGATCGATCTTTGTGCTGCGCCCGGCGGCAAGGCGGCCGTCCTGGCCGGGCCGAACGGCACCGGTCGTGCATCGCGCGTTCGTGTTGTGGCGGCCGACGTGTCGCGGCCGCGGATACAGCGGGTGATCGAGAACGTCGGGCGGCTCGGTCTGCCGGTCGCCATCGTTGTGGCCGACGGCCGCCGACCGCCGTTCGGTCGAGCCGACGCCGTGCTGCTCGACTCGCCGTGTACGGGCACCGGAACGCTGCGCCGGCACGTGGATGCCCGCTGGCGGATCCGGCCGACCGACATGGCCGAACTCGTCGTGCTGCAAACGGAGCTGCTCGACGCCGCCGCCAATGTTCTCGGACCGGGAGGTCTGCTGGTCTATGCCACGTGCTCGATCGAGGATGAGGAAAACGATGGACAGGTCGATACGTTCCTGGACCGGCACCCGGAATTCGAAGTCGAGACGGTTGCCGCCGGGGTCGCGGACGGTACCGGCATCGACGACGATGGTCGGCTCCGCTGGCTGCCGCACGTCCACGGGTTCGACGGTGCGTTCGCCGTCCGCATGCGAAGGAGGCGTTGAGTGCTGGGCGATTCGGTGAAGCGACGACAGGCACCGGCGAAGCGGACGGCGCCGAAGAAGGCGCGCAAGCCCGCCGCGCCAGGCGGACGGCGCAGGTTCTGGATTGCGGTTCTGGTCGCTCTCGCGGTTCCATTCGTGGTCGGGTACGGCATTGCGGTACGCGTTCTGTTTCCGCCACCGGCGGTTGTGGCCGAGGGCATTGCGGTGCCCCGGCTCGTCGGCCAGACACTGGAAGCCGCGCAACGGTCGCTCACCGAGGCAGGCCTCGGTGGCATCCAGCCGAGCGAACTGCCCAGCCTCACCGTGCCGGTAGGTACGGTCATCGCACAGTCGCCACTGGCCGGCCAGCAGCTTCGTGCGTCGGCACCTGTCCGCGTCGGCGTCAGTTCGGGACGGCCCCGTGTGTTCGTTCCGGACGTCATCGGTTTCCCGGTCGAACGAGCCGCTTCGCTCCTGATCCGGCTCGGGTTCCAGGTCCAGCGCACGGACACCGTGTCCGCGGCGGATGCGGGACGCGTCATCGGCGTCAATCCGGGACCCGGTTCGCGAATCGTGCTGCCCGCACGTGTCGCGATCACGGTCAGCCTCGGCCCGCCGCCGGACACGACGGCGGTCGACACGCTGGGCCTGCCGATCGACACCGTGAGTGCGGGCGTCCGGGTCGGCTGGTCCGGGCGCTTCCGAAGGCCTATCTTCACTAATCTGCAACGGGTTGCACTGCACGACGATACGCGGGTGAATGGCAGGAACTGAAGCGAGGCGATGGATGCGCCGCAGTCTGGTCGGCGCCGTGCTGCTCGGCGCGATCGCGCTCGCATGGACGAGCCGCGGCGAGTTCACGCCCGTCGATTCCGGTCGGGTGGCGCCCGACTTCTCCGCCGCGACTCTCGATGGTGAAACGTTCTCCATCGAAGCCGCGCGTGGCCGTGTCATCGTGCTCAACCTGTGGGCCACGTGGTGCCGGCCGTGTGTCAAGGAGATGCCCGCCTTGCAGCGGCTGTGGGAGCGGAACCGTGACGCAGGCCTCATCGTCGTCGGCGTCAGTCTGGACCATCCAGCATTGCTGATGGGCGATGCCGAGACCGCGGTCAGGTCGTTCGTCGAGAATCACGGCCTCACGTTCCCGATCGTGCACGATCCGGACAGCCGTATCCAGTCCGCGTATCCGTACGTCGGCCTGCCCATGACGTTCGTGATCGACCGTGAAGGCAGGATCGTGGACCGCGTTCTCGGCGCGCGCGAATGGGACGAGCCGGAGATGGAGTCGAGGCTTCGCAACCTGCTGGAGGGCTGACGTGACGCGTCGGCTCATCGATGCGCTTACGAACGACCTGCTGCTCAAGCTGACCGCGATCGGCCTCGCGTTCCTGCTCTGGACCACCGTCACGACACCCGATCCCGTGGCCATCGATGGCATCCCGGTCCAGGTCGTGGTGCGTGACGTCGCCTGGGCGCTGCGTGGCGAGGCCAATCCGGCGACGGTCACGGTCGACTTCACCGGACCGCTGCGCCAGCTGGTGAGGGTGGCGACGGAGCGTCCACCGATCGTTCTGACCGTCGACCAGGTGGCGGACACGATCCAGACGTTTCAGCTGCGATCCACGGCGCTGGCGCTAACGCCCGACATGGACGACACCCGCGTCGAAGCGATACGTCCGCTTACCGTGACGCTGCGCTTCGACCGGATCACGAACAGGAGCGTCCCGATCGCGATCGGCATCATCGGTGCGCCGCTGCAGGGGTACGAGCTGGCCGGACGGGTCACGGTCGAACCGTCGTCGGTCCGGGCGACGGGCCCGGGCCACCTTCTCGATCAGCTGGATACGCTGCGCCTGGACCCGATCGACCTGTCACAGCGCACCGGATTCGATACGGTGACGATGCTGATCGAGAACCTGCCACGCGATGTGACCGTCGACCCGACCTCGGTGCGTGTCATCCTGCCGCTGCGACGGATTCCCGCGGATACTATCGACGGTTCGAATCTTTCCGACGCGCCGCGGACACGCTCCGGGTACGGCGACGTAGAGGCGGGCCGGTGAGCGACGCCCCGCTCGTGCTCGCCGTCGAAACCTCGTGCGATGAGACATCCGCCGCGGTACTGCGCGGCCGCTCCGAAGTTCTGGGCCACATCATTCTGTCGCAGGATGCGCACGCGATGTACGGCGGTGTGGTACCGGAGATTGCGGCCCGCGCACACCTTTCGGTGATCGATGACGTCGTGCGAGGCTCGCTCGAACAGGCAGGCGTGACACTCGATCGTATCGATGTGATCGCCGCCACCGCGGGGCCGGGCCTGATCGGAGCGCTGCTCGTCGGCGTGACCTGGGCGCGTGCGCTCGCCTTCGCGCGCGGCCTGCCGTTCGTTCCCGTGCACCACATGGAAGCCCACCTGTTCGGCGCCGCCATCGACGATCCACTCGCCGAGCCGCCGTTCGTTGCACTGCTCGTTTCCGGCGGCCATACCATGCTCCTCCGGGTGCCGGAATGGGACCGCTACGAGTTGTTGGGCGAGACGCGGGATGACGCCGCCGGAGAGGCTTTCGACAAGGTCGCCAGGATCCTTGGCCTCGGCTTTCCGGGCGGTCCGATCATCGAAACGAGGGCTCGCGCTGGCAATGCGTCGGCGTTCGCCTTTCCGCGACCGATGCTTGCGGCCGGCGATACGCCTGCGGACCCCGGTTTCTTCGATTTCTCGTTCTCCGGTCTCAAGACATCAGTACTGACGAAGGTGAAGGAACTCGAAGCGGTGGGCACGCTCGCTGCCTCGATCGATGATCTGGCTGCGTCGTTCCAGGCGGCGGTCATCGACGTACTCGTTGCAAAGACTGCTCGCGCGGTCGCGCACACCGGATACAACCGGGTCGTGCTGGGTGGCGGCGTTGCGGCGAGCCGGGTGCTGCGGGAGTCGATCGCGAGCGCAATCCGCCCGGGCGGTTCCGTCCATTTTCCGTCCGCTCGCCTGGCCACCGACAACGCGGCGATGGTGGCGAGCGCGGCGGCCTACCATTTCAGTCGTGGGCGCAGCGCGGGCGATGATGTCACGGCGCGAGCGGATCTGCCGTTCCCCGGCCTGACCCGGGCGTTCTGAAGGTGCCGGGCCGCGTCGTGCCCGGGGCGGACGGCTCATCGGGTGCTCAGAGTGGTACAATGAAACGGGTTCGGAATGATCGGGAGGCGTCGAACCCTCTCGCGACTGCCGCGCCCGCGCGTCAGAACATCACAGGTCGCAGTCCCGGAGAGCAAAGTGAAACCGGCGAGCAGTTGGGCACAGCGGAACGGAGCGCGTCGCAGGCGACGTGAGCCGGGCCGTGTCCTCGCCGCGTTAGTTGTGGCCGCGGCGGTCCACTCGCCGGCGTTGTCCGCGCAGGACCGTCTGGGCGTCGATTCGATGGAGATCGCGACGGTCGCGTTTCGCGGCGCGAACGCGTGGCCTGCGAGCTTGCTCGAGACCGCGGTCGTCACCCAGCCGACCCGGTGTCTGGCAGTTGCGCCGCTCTGCTGGCTGGGTATCGGCGTAGACCGCCAGTACCTGGACGCGCGGATCCTGCCGCAGGACGAGCTTCGACTCCGCTTCTTCTATGCGCAGCAGGGGTACCGCGAGGCTCTGGTCACGGTGGACACGGTGCGCGTCGGCGAGAAGGTGCGTGTCGAGTTCACCATCGACGAGGGCCAGCCGATCCGCGTCGACTCGATCACCGTCACGGGCATCGACAGCCTGCCGGCGGCGGTAACACGCAACCTGCCGCTGCGCGTCGGCGACCCGCTCAGCCTGTCGCAGTACGAGACCGCTCGTGACACGCTGACGATGAGGCTGCACAACCGTGGCTACGCCAATGCCATCGTTCTGGCCGGGTACAACGCACCACGCGGCATGTACGCGGCGACCGTGCAGTATGACGTTTATCCGGACGTACGTGCGCGCTTCGGCGAGATCGAGGTCGTGGGCGCCGATCGCGTTTCCGAAGCCGTAGTGCGCAGGATGCTGACCTTCCAGCCCGGCGATGTCTACAGTCATACCGCACTCCTCGAAAGCCAGCGCAATCTGTTCTCACAGGACGCATTCCGGCACGCCGAGATCCAGGAGGACCCGATCGAAGGCGACACACTGGTCCGTGTCCGGGTGCAGGTGAACGAAGGCGATCTGTATCGCGTGCGGACGGGTGTCGGTTTGAGCAGCGCGGAGTACCTGAACGCGGAAGTGCGGTGGGTCAGCCGCAACTTCTTCGGCGGCGCCCGGCGTCTCGAGTTGCGTAGCACGATAACGAACCTGCTGGCTGGCTCGCTCGAAGGCGTGCCCGGGTTCGATCCGACGGATGCGTTCTATGGCAAGCTTGCGGGCTCGGTTACGGCCGACTTCACGCAGCCGTGGTTCTTCGGTGCGCGAAACAGTTTCCGGTCGGGCCTGTTCCTGGAGCGGCAGAGCTTCCCGGACGTGTTCGTGCGAACGTCGAGGGGCGCCTACGTGAGCCTTTCGCGGTCATTGCAGAACGGTTCCTTCTCCGCCGGCTATCGTCCGGAGCTGACGAAGCTTGCGACTGCCGGCGGCGATCTGATCTTCTGCATCGGGTTTACGGCGTGCGGGCCCGACGAGGTCGAGGCATTGAGTCAGTCGAACTGGCTCGCACCGCTCACAATTTCGTATGCGCGCGACATGTCGAACAGCCTCTTCGCGCCGACGCGCGGGTATGCGTTGCGCCTGGACGCGGAAATCGCGACCCGGCTCACCGGCTCGGACTTCTCGTACTACCGCCTGTCCGCGGACCTCATCGACTATCACACGATCCGGCCCGGCTGGATCTGGGCGCTGCGCATCTCGCCCGGGTACGCCCAGCCGATCACTGACGGCGGGGGGACGGAGCTGGGTGTCCATCCGCAGAAGCGGTTCTTTGCCGGCGGCCCCAATACCGTCCGCGGCTTCGCCCAGTACCGGCTCGGTCCGAAAGTTCTGACGATCGATGCGGTGAACCGCCTGGCGCTGCCCGTCGACAGCGGCGGCGCCGGCTGCGCGGCGCAGTCGATCAACGAAGGCACGTGCGATGCTCGTCTGCTGGCCGAAGACCAGCCGGGCGAATTCGAACCCAGGCCCATCGGCGGCGCGATCTCGCTCGTCGGCAATGCCGAGATCCGGTTCCCGATCACCGCCAGCAGGCTTCAGGGCGCCGTATTCCTGGACTACGGCCAGGTGTGGGAGACGGACGACGCAGTCCGGGCCAGGGACATCGTATGGACGCCCGGTCTCGGTGTACGCTACTTCAGCCCGATCGGACCGATCCGCATCGATGTCGGCTACTATGGAGGCCGTGGTGAGACGCGCTCCGTCGTGACGACCGCGGTCTGTCCGATCGACGAGCCGGACGACGACTGCGTGCTCGATCCGGCCATCGCCTACGATCGGTCGATGCTGCGAAACACCGGCGTCCTGCGCGCCCTCGACCATCAGGTGCTGTGGAACCCGCGGCGGTCGCTATTCGATCGGCTGCAGTTCCACTTCTCGATCGGGCAGGCGTTCTAGGTGACGCGCCTCGCGTTCCGCTGGTTCGCGATCCTGGTGGTCGTTGTCGCAACGCTCGGCACGGTCGCGTTCGCTGCAGTGATCGTGGTGCCTCGCACGTCGTGGGGGATGGATCGCGCGCGCAACTTCGCGCTGTCGTGGCTCGAAGCACACGTGCCGGGCCGCGTCACCATCGAGCGCATCAGCGGCGATGGCCTGCTGTCGATGGCAACGCTCGAGGGCATCGAGATCGTTGATGCAGACGGGCATCCGTTCTTCACCGCCGACAGCCTGACGGGTCGCTACAACGTCGTCGATCTGCTGCGCGGGCGTATCGTCATCTCGAGGGCCGACATCTGGGGCGCGCACGTGCAGGTCGAACGCTGGCCCGGCGAAGCCGGCTGGAACTTCGACCGGATCTTCCGGCGTGAGCAAGCCGGCGAAGATGGTGTCGGCACGGCCCGGCTGGTCCGCCTGAACAACCTGAGTGTGCACGGCGCGACAGTCGAAGTGATCAAGCCGATGGCGAACGGCGAGGTCGTGTCGGGCCTCGCCGCGCGGTACGTCGTACGTGATGATGCGAACGGCCGCGTCCAGGTCATGCGCTTCGAGGACGTTTCCGCGAAGGTGGAGCACGTAATCTGGTCGAGACCGGGCAACACCGCCAAACAGATCCAGGTCACGTCCCTCGCCGCGCGTATCCGGATCTTCGACGAAGCGTTCCCGGTTCACGACGTGCGTGGCCGGGTCGTCATCCAGGACTCGATCACCAGCCTCGACATTCGCGAGTTCCACACCGGCTCGTCGTCCGGATCCGTCACCGGACGCGTGATCAACGGTGCCGACGGCACGCACTACGATCTCGAAATCGACGGCGAATCGGTCGATGTCCGCGATGTCCTCTGGCTCGATCCCAGGCTGCCATCGACGGGCCGCGGTTCGTTCGACCTGCACTTCGCGTCCCAGCCACGTCAGGCACTGCTCCTCCAGTTCAGTGACATCCGGTTCGAAGCGCCCGGCACCACCATCAGCGGAACGTTCGGTTACCTGACCGGAAGCCGACCGGCCCTGACCGATGTCGATCTCGATGTCAGCGCGCTCGACCTGCATTGGTTGCAGACGGAGTTTGCCGACTCGATCCTTCTCGACGGCAACGTGACCGGAACCGTGCGCGCGTCCGGCCCGCTCAGCGCTGTTCGCACCAGCGGCAACGCCCGTCTGAGTCCGACCGACTACGCCTCCGCTGACGTGCAGTGGTCCGGTACGGTGCGAATGGACGGGATCATTGCCGCCAGCGGCCTCGATGCGGACATCACCGGGCTCGACCTGGCTCTGCTCGACCGGTTCCGGCCCGGTCTCGGGCTGAGCGGTGTCGTGAATGGCCGGATCGAGGTCGACGGCAGGCTGCGTGACGGCATGGACCTGCGAACCGTCATGCGCCACCAGCGCGGCGTGACTTCCATCCTCGACGGCGGTGGCACCATCCGTTCGATTGCGGATGCACTCGCCCTCGACCTCGCATTCGAGGCGACACCGTTGCGTCTCGAAACCGTCGCTGCGTTCGTGCCCGGCCTCGACAGCCTTCGCGGCCCCGCCACCGGATCCATCGTGCTGTCGGGCAGAACCGACAGTCTCGGTGTTGCGGGAAACGTGATGACTGATGGCGGGCGGATCGCATTCGACGCCATCATCGACAGGCCCGGCATCGAGCGGCACTTCGTCGTGAACGCGCGGTCCCTGTCGTTCACACCGTCGCGTGTCGGACTGATCGCAGCCGAAGGAGAGTTTTCTGGCGAAGTTGTTGCCGACGTTTCGGGTACCAGTCTCGAGACATTGCGCGGACCGGTCCGCATCGACCTCGACTCCGCGCTGGTCCGTGGCGTTCCGGTTCAGCGGGCGCACGCCACCGTGACGTTCGATGCCGGCCGCATTGTGGTCGATACCGCGGATGCGCGTATTCCGGGCGTGCGTGTAGGCGCGCATGGTGCCTTCGGTCTGATCGCGAGCCGGCCCGATTCGCTCCGTATCATTCTCGACAGCGAGTCGTTCGAGCCTCTCGAGGCCATCCTTTTCGACGACTTCGCCGATCCGACTCAGCCGCGCATCGCCGGCAGCGGTCGCGCTGTCGCGTCGCTGTTCGGTTCGATCGAGACGTTCGACGGCTCGATCGATGCCAATGCGCAGGATGTACGGTACGATGGTCGCACCGTAGAGGCCGTCCGGATCGAGGCGACGGGATCCGGTTTGCTTACGGACAACCTGCGCTACGATGTCACCGTGCGAGCCGATTCGGTCAACGCGCTCGACGGGTTTGCCGACTCGCTGTTCGCCACGCTCACCCGAGCTGGCGAGGACGGTGACGTTCGTGTCCTTGCGTTCCGCGACAGCCTGCGGTCGGTCAACTTCGCCTCAGGCTTCCATCAGACGGAAACGGGTTCGATCTGGAACCTGACGGAACTCGGGTTCGAATCCGGACCGGGCGCGTGGACGCTGGCCTCGCCTGCCGGGATCGTGGTCGAGGGCCGAACCGCAACCATCGATGAACTGACACTTGTGCCCAGCATCGGCGGCGCAATCGTCGCAACTGGCACCCTCGCCTGGTCACCTGCGGAACCAGCCGGTGCCGTGGACCCGGCGCTCGACTTCGACATCGATCTGAGACGCGTGCCGTTCGGCCTCGTGCCCTCGATCCTGAGGCCGGCGGGCGACGTCCGCGGCGCGATCGATGGAAACATGCGCATCGGTGGGTCGACACGGTCGCCGATCGTGAACGCCACGTTCGATGTGACCGGCGTCGAGTACGAGGGCGCCGGCCTCGAACGCGTAGAGGTCCGCATGCGATATGCCGACCTGCTGCTGGACGGAGAGGTGAACGCAATCGTCGATGGTCAGCAGGTCCTCAACGGCTCGGGGACGTTGCCCGTGAACCTCCGGTTCGGTCCGACCGAACGTCGCCTGCTCGAACGCCCGATTACCATGTCCATGGTCATGGAGACGTTCCCGGCCGCGTTCATGCTCGGCTTCACCGCCGGCTTCAGCAGCGTCGAGGGCGCGTTCCAGGGTTCGATCGAAGCCAATGGCATGGCAACATCGCCCGAGTTGAGCGGCGCTCTCGTGCTCGTTGGCGGCGCCGCCACATGGGACGCGACCGGTGTACGCTACGTCGATGCGGAGGGCACGTTCATCATGGACCGCGAGCTGACCGCGGCACTCGATTTCACCGCCAGGACGATCAATCCGCGAAGCGGCGCCCGCGGCGGCACCGCGCGTCTGAGGGGCGAACTCGACCTGGCCCGGCCGGCCGATCCGGGCTTCGCTCTGCAGATCGTGGCGGATCGGATCCAGGCCGCCCAGCGCAGGGATGTCGAGGTCGTCGTTTCCGGCACCGTCGACATCGGCGGACAGTACACCCGTCCGGAAATCGGCGGTGACATCACCGTCAACGGCGGCACGCTTTATCTCGACGAGATCTACCGGCAGTACATGATCGTGCGGCTCGAGGACCCGCTCCTGTTCGACGTGGTGGACACCACGCTGATCTCGGGACCGCGCGCCCTGCCCAGGAGCTCGAGCCCGTTCCTGCGCAACCTGAGAATCGAGAACCTGAACGTGTCCGTGTCGTCGGGGTCGTGGCTGCGCGGGCGGGAAATCAACGTCGAGGTCGACGGAGCGCTGAACGTCCTTTACGACCGCCTGGGGGAGGGTCTCCTCCGAATTACCGGAACGTTGAACGCGATCCGCGGCACGTACCGCCTCGAGTATCCGCCGATCACGCGGTCGTTCGAGGTACGCGAAGGAACCATCGAGTTCCCCGGCACGCCCGGCATCGACCCCAACCTCGATATCACGGCCCTGTACACGGCGCCGCGGTCGCGCGACGAGCCGCTCGACATCATCGCGCAGGTCACCGGCACACTCCAGTCGCCGCGCGTGCAGCTCAGCAGCGACGCGCAGCCGCCAATCAGCGAGTCGGATCTGGCCAGCTACCTGTTCCTCGGTGCGCCGACGTACGCCCTGAACGCCGCGGGTTCGGGCGGCGCCTTCGGCAGCCTGGGCCGCCAGGTCCTGACCAACACCGGACTCGGCTACTTCGCCAGCGGCCTGCAGACACTCGGTCAGAGTTTCGGCCTGGTCGATTACGTCGGACTCAGCGCGGCCGAAACCGCGCCCGGCCAGAGCAACAGCATGGGCTTCCTGTCCGGCACCAAGCTGGAACTCGGGCGCTACCTGACGCCCCGCCTGTTCGTGACATACGTGCAGCGGCTCAACTCGACATCCAACGACCCGGGCGTTCGGCTCGAATGGCGTTTCATTGACACGTTCACGGCCGAACTGTTCGCGCTCGACCGGTTCGCGCGCGCACCTTCGTTCGGCCTCAGCCGTGCCATCGCCGCGCGCCGCGAATACGGCATCTTCCTCTTCCGGGAATGGGGCTACTGAAACGACGCCAAAGCTGGATCGCGGCCCCTCATCCAGTGTATGTTAATCGTCATCTGACACGGCACGGAGGATCGGATCATGCACATCTTCAGGGTTTTCGCGCTCATGGCCGGGATGACCGTCCTGCTGGCGCTTTTCGGCAGTTGGGTCGGCGGCTCCCAGGGCGCTATTCTGTTCCTGGCCATTGCGGCCGTCTTGAACTTCGGCATGTACTGGTTCAGCGACCGCATGGTGTTACGCATGTACCGCGCTCGCGTGATTGAACGCAAGGATGCGCCGGAGCTGTTCGACATGGTGGACCGACTGCGCCAGAATGCCGGCCTGCCCATGCCGACGGTCGCGATCGCCGCATCCGAGCAGCCCAACGCGTTCGCGACCGGTCGTAACCCCGCCAATGCGGTGGTCTGCTGTACCGCGGGGATCCTGAAGCTCGTCAACCGCGAGGAGTTGGAAGGCGTGATCGCCCACGAGCTGGCACACATCAAGCACCGCCACATGCTCGTCGGCACGCTGGCCGCAACGATGGCCGGCGCAATCGCCATGATCGGCACCATGGTCCGCTGGGGCGCCATCTTCGGCGGCGGTGGCCGTGACGACGACGGCGGCGGCATCATCGGATTGCTCGCGATGTCGATCGTCGCACCCATGGCCGCCGCGATCATGCAGATGGCGATCAGCCGCCAGAACGAATTCGTCGCCGACCGCACGGCATCCGAGATCACCGGTCGTCCGCTCGCTCTGGCGGGCGCACTCGCGAAGCTCGATGCCTACTCCCGGCGCGTTCCCATGAACGTCAACCCGGCCGCGGCCCAGCTCGCCATCGTCAACCCGCTGGCCGGTGCAAAGGGTAGCGGCTTCCTCAGACTCTTCAGCACGCACCCGCCGACTGAACAGCGGATCGCCAGACTCAACGAGTTGGCCGGCCGGACGGAGTACAGCCGCACGGGCGCCTGAGGACCTGATCCATGATCGAAAACGGAGGTGCGGCCGGTGGACCCTACGCCGGCCGCACCTTCATTATTCTGAACCCGGCGGCCGGCCAGGATGAACCGCACAAGCTGCGGCGCCTGATCGGCGGTGCATTCGCCGCACGGGCCGCCGCGTTCGATCTCGAAACGACTGCCGGCCCGGGTCATGCCAGGGAACTGGCTCGCGCGGCGGCGGACCTCGGCTTTCGCGCCGTTTGCGTCGTCGGCGGCGATGGAACCCTCGCCGAGGTTGCCGCCGGTCTCTCCGGCACCGCCACACCCCTCGGTATCATACCGCGCGGGACTGCCAACCAGGTCGCACACAACCTGCGCATACCCACCGACGTCGAGGACGCGATCGAGGTCGCCGTTCACGGCCAGGTCCGGGCGCTCGACCTCGGTCAGGTCAATGGCCGGGCCTTCGCGCTCCTGGCTGGCGCAGGATTCGATGCCGCCATGATGGCCGCAGCAACCCGTGAACTGAAGGAACGATGGGGCTTCGGCGCCTATATCTATGCCGCCGTCAAGGAAGCGCTCGCCGCTACGCCGACCCGGTTCCGTATCACCGCCGACGATCGGACCCTCGAGGTCGATGCAGTTTCCGTCATGGTCGCCAACGTCGGCGAGCTGTTCTCGGGCTTCATTCCGTTCCGCATCCCGCTCACACCCAAGCCGACCGATTCGTGGCAGGATGGCAAGCTCGAAGTCGTCGTCCTGGCGCCCCGCAAGATCCCCGAATTCGCGACGATCCTGTGGAAGGCCGCCCATCGCCAGTTCGGCGGCGACAGTCGCCTGATCCACTTCCAGGCCTCGCACATCACGGTCGAGGCCGATCCGCCCATTGCCGTCCAGATCGATGGCGACCCGGCGGGCACAACGCCGATAACGGTCTCCGCCATGCCGTCTGCACTCAGGGTCCTCGTGCCGGCCACGGATTGACTGCCAACGGGCAGACGAGGGGCGGGCGACGGACGGCGGGCGACGAAGGGCGGGCGGACGAGGGGCGGGCGACGAGGGGCGGGCGACGAGGGGCGGGCGACAAACGGCGGGCGACAAACGGCGGGCGACGAGGGGCGGGCGACAAACGACGGGCGACAAACGACGGGCGACATGGGGCGGGAAAGGCGGGGGAGGTTACGCCCCTCCGATATTCAGGACGATCGACTCGTACGATCGCCTCAGCTGGTCGGCAATGCTCCCACTCCTGGCGGATGCGCGTGCAATGCGATCCACCGACGCCGCCAGATCGTGTGCCAGGTGGTAGACCCGCACCCGTTTCCGGCCCTCGAACTCCGCACGTTCGTCCATGGGTCGGGGCAACGGCCACGGCCGAAACGGCCCCCCGTTGTCACCCGCCGTTTGTCGCCCGCCCCTCGTCGCCCGCCGTTTGTCGCCCGCCCCTCGTCGCCCGCCCCTCGTCGCCCGCCGTTTGTCGCCCGCCCCTCGTCGCCCGCCGTTTGTCCGCCCGCCGTGCCAGCCGGAAGCGACGACGGCGCGAAGTGTAGACCGGGCGATTCGGCATTGCGCCGGCCGCGGTCCGGCGATGCGATCCGGGATCTCCTCCGCCCGCGCACACTCGATCGTTCAACGGTCCCGTTTCTACGCGGGTTTCGACCGGATCACGCCGGCAACAGCTCGCGGACCCTTGATTCGCCCGGTCGAGCGCCCGACATTCAGCAGTCTGTGCTCCGACTCGCCGCGCAACCGATCGCAGGACGCGGCGGGTCGCTTCGAATCAGAACGACCGAAGGAGACCGGTTCCAATGTCGATGCCCGCGACCCAGATTCGCCGGGGTAACGTGATCGTGTTCAATGGCGATCCGTGCCGGATCATCGAGTTCCACCACCACACGCCGGGCAACCTGCGCGCCTTCGTGCAGGCAAAGATGCGGAACCTGCATACGGGCAATACCTTCGAGCACCGATTCCGCGCGGCTGACACAGTCGACAAGGCGGACATGGAGACGCACGAGTTGCAGTATCTCTATTCGGACGCGCACCACTACCACTTCATGAACAACGCGACGTACGAGATGCTGGCGCTCGATGGGGAGGCGCTCGGCGACGCGGCGCAGTGGCTCACCGAGAACATGGTTCTGGTCGCGGAGTTCTACGAAGGCCGGGCCATCGGCGTCGAGTTGCCGAACACGCTGGAGCTCGCGGTGGTCGAGACAGAGCCCGCGATGACGGGCGCGACGAAGACGGCGATGACCAAGCCTGCCAGGCTATCGAACGGCGCCGTGGTGCAGGTGCCATCGTTCATCAGTGAAGGCGAGATGATCCGGGTCGATCCAAGGGAAGGGAAGTACCTCGAGCGCGCCAAGTGACGACGTCGCATTCACCATCGCCCTCGGCACGGGGCCTGCGGCAATGCCGGACGAAAAGCTGATCGTCCGCGGTGCCCGCGAACACAACCTGCGCGGCATTGACGTCGAGATCCCGCGCGACCGGCTCGTGGTGATCACGGGCCTGTCGGGTTCAGGCAAGTCGTCGCTCGCGTTCGACACGATCTATGCGGAGGGCCAGCGCCGGTACGTCGAGTCGCTGTCGGCATATGCCCGCCAGTTCCTCGGCGTGATGGAGAAGCCGGACGTCGATGTGATCGAAGGTCTCTCACCCGCGATCTCGATCGAACAGAAGACGACCGGCCACAATCCGCGCTCGACGGTCGGCACCGTAACCGAGGTCTACGACTACCTGCGGCTGCTCTGGGCTCGAGTGGGCGTACCGCACTGCTCGAGTTGCGGCCGGCCCGTGCGCCGGCAGACGGTCGGGCAGATCTCCGACCAGATCCTGGCGTGGCCGGAAGGCACGCGCATCGAAGTCCTCGCGCCGCTCGTGCGCGGCCGCAAGGGCGAGTTCCGCGACCTGTTCACGGACGCCCGGAAGAAGGGCTTCGTGCGGGTTCGCGTCGATGGCGAGATGCACGACCTCGAGGAGCCGCCCCGGCTGAACCGCTACGAGAACCACGACATCAGCCTCGTCGTCGACCGGCTCGTCGTTCGGGCATCGGACCGGTCCCGCCTTGCGGATTCCGTCGAAACGGCGCTGCGCCAGGCGTCCGGCATTGTCGAGGTGGTCGAGCACGCGAAGGGCGGCGCGAAGGACCACCTGTTCAGCGAGCGCTACGCATGTCCGCATTGCGGCACGAACATGGCCGAACTCGAACCTCGCCAGTTCTCCTTCAACTCGCCCTATGGCGCGTGCGAGGGCTGCGGCGGACTTGGCACGCGCCGCGAGGTCAGCGAGGACCTCGTTCTGGGCGACGAGAGCATCTCCATCCTCGAGGGCGTCATCCTGCCGTGGGGCGAACCGACCGGCCATCTGCGGCGGTCCCTCATTCCGGGCCTGGCCGAGCACTACGACTTCGATCCGAACACCGCCTGGGGTGATCTGCCGCCGAGCGTCCACAAGGGGATCCTGCGCGGATCCGGCAGGCGGAAGGTCGAGTTTCCGTACCGCGCTGGCGGTGCGAAGGGCACGTACAGCGAGCCGTGGGAGGGCGTCCTGGCCAACGTCACCCGCCGGTACGAGGAAACGGGCTCCGACGCGGTCCGCCAGCAGCTCGACGCGTACATGATGACCCTGCCGTGCACCGTCTGCGGCGGAACCCGGCTTCGTCCCGAGAGTCTCGGCGTCACCGTCGGTGGCCGGTCGCTGGGCGACATCGTGACCCTCAGCATCGCCGAGGCACTCGCATTCTTCCACGACCTGTCAGGCTCCGGGTCGCTTCCGCAGGAGATTGCCGGCCCGATCCTCAAGGAGGTCGGTGACCGGCTCGGTTTCCTCGGCAACGTCGGCCTCGACTACCTGACGCTCGGCCGGAGCGCGGAATCGCTGTCAGGCGGCGAAGCGCAGCGGATCCGGCTCGCGACGCAGATCGGCAGCCGGCTCGTCGGCGTCCTGTACATCCTGGACGAGCCGTCGATCGGGCTCCACCAGCGCGACAACGAGCGACTGCTTGGCACGTTGCGCCAGCTGCGCGACCTCGGCAATACAGTGATTGTCGTCGAGCACGACCGCGAAACGATCCTGTCCGCCGACCATATCATCGATCTCGGGCCGGGCGCCGGCCGGCACGGCGGATGCGTCGTGGCACAGGGCACGATCGACGACGTCCTGGCCAGCAGCGAGTCACTGACCGCCGCGTACCTGCGTGGCGACCGGGCCATTCCGGTGCCGACCCGACGGCGTCCGGCCGACCCTCGCGAATCGGTCGTGGTCCGCGGCGCCCGCCATCACAACCTGAAGGAGATCGATGTCGGTTTCCCGCTCGCGACCTTCACCTGTGTGACCGGCGTGAGCGGATCGGGCAAGTCGACACTCGTCAACGATATCCTGTATACGGCGCTGGCCCGCCATTTCTACAGGGCGCGCGTCGTACCCGGCGAGCACGACGGGATCGAGGGACTCGACAGCATCGACAAGGTCGTCGATATCGATCAGTCGCCCATCGGTCGGACGCCGCGCTCAAACCCGGCAACCTACACGGGCCTGTTCACGCCGATCCGCACTCTCTTCGCGGAGCTGCCTGAATCGAAGATGCGCGGGTACGCACCGGGCCGATTTTCGTTCAACGTGAAGGGCGGCCGGTGCGAGGCGTGTCAGGGCGATGGCCTGATCAAGATCGAAATGCATTTCCTGCCGGACGTGTACGTGCCGTGCGACACATGCCGCGGCCGCCGTTACAACCGCGAGACGCTCGAGGTATTCTACAAGGGCCGCACGATCGCCGACGTTCTCGAGATGACCGTCGCGGAGGCTTTCGAGTTCTTCGGGGCCGTCCCATCCATCAGCCGGAAGCTCGAGACGCTCAATGACGTGGGTCTGGGTTATATTCACCTCGGCCAGTCGGCTACGACGCTGTCGGGGGGCGAGGCGCAG
>DATKCF010000089.1:0-14970 GCA_035513345.1 Longimicrobiales bacterium | reverse complement strand
ACGGCCGCCATCCTTTCAACGCGGGGCAGCCGGCTTTCGTGACACGGCTGCGCCAGGGCGCCACCAACCCGGCGTCGCACGAGGACCGCAGGCGCGTGCGGTTCCCGGCCCACACGGCCGTCCTTCGGGGCGATCGGTCGGCGTCGTGCGGCACTCTCACCGGGTTAACCTGGTGGCTCGTCACGATCCAGCAAGCAGGCACGCACGCGTGGTGCGCACGCTCACGTGCCAGGGGGCGCGCGCAAATCTCGCGCGCGAGCGGGCGCTCCCGCGCGCGGGAGCGCTCGATTTTGAACGAACGATCAGCGCTGGTCGGACGACCCCGCGATGGAATCGATCCGCGCGATCGTCTGGCGCGCCGCTTCGTTGCCGGGCTCGAACTCGAGGCCGGCGCGCAGCGCAACGCGTGCCTCGTCCAGTCGGTCAGCCGCGATCAGGGCTCGGGCGAGGTTGAAGTGCGCGGCGGGCAGGCCGGGCGCGAACTCGACGGCGCGCCGGTACGCATCGATCGCATCGACATGGCGATTCGCTCTCAGGTACACGTTCCCCATGTTGAACCAGGGCAGCGGGTCGCGCGGATCGATGCGTGATGCGGACCGGTACGCGGCGATCGCACCGGCGCCATCGCCCTGCGCGGCGCGCGCAATGCCGAGGTTTACCCACGGAAGAGTGTCGAGCGAGTCGAGCTGGATGCTGCGGAGATAGTCGGCCTCCGCTGACCCCGGGTCGCCGGCCGCGGCCCGTGCGAGCCCGCGTCTCAGCAGCACGGCGGCGTTGTCCGGATCGATCTCGAGCGCCTTGTCGTACACAGCGATTGCATCGGCGAGCTGGTCGGTCGCACGCAGGTTGTCGGCAACGGTGCCGAGGATGATCGCCCACCGGGACCGGACCGCGCGCTCCATGTCGCCCAGCGAAGCGAGACGGTCGGTGAGGATGCGCCGGGTCGCGTCCCGGTTTCCGCGTGCGAGGTGGAGGCCGGCGAGGCCGAGGGCGGCGATGTCGGGATCGTCGCTCGACGCGGCCGCGCGCAGGTGGCCGTCGGTCGCATCGTCCAGATCCGGCATGTCGGCCCGCAGCCGACCGGTGATCAGCAGACCGAGCGTCATGGCGAGTGCGGGCCGGTGCCGGCCCGTGCTGACCGCGTCGAGCGCATCATCGAGAGCGCCGGCGTCACCGGCCTGGACGCGCAGAAGAGCGTCCACTCCCGGCGGCCGGGGCTTGAGGCCGCCCCACCACTCGGTTGCCTGCCGTTCGAGCGACGCCGCATCGCGATCGGCATGACAAGTCTGACACGCGTTGCGAATGCCGAGGGCGTTGTCCGCGGCGGGGCGGGGCACCGGGATCGTATGATCGGAGCGGGCGTAGCGGAGTGCGTCGCCGACATCGGGCTGCTGAATGTACGGCATGTGGCAGGAAACGCAGCGGCTGCCGGTGGAATTCGGCGCGTGGTACGTGTGACGCGCGGTGTCGACGGCCTTGCTCGGATGACAGGCGATGCACTGGCCGTCATCGAACGGGCTCGAAAGCGGTTCGTAGTTGGCGTCCCGGTAGTTCTGCGCGTGCGGGTCGTGACAGTCGACACAGGTCATGGACCCGCTGATGAAGCAGTCGCTCCAGAGATGCCCCTGCTGATAGGCGAAGGTGCGAGGGCGGCCATCCGCGAAGATGTCGCCGTTGGAAATGAGCGGCAGCATCACGCTGTAGGACTCGTCGAACTCGCGGCCTGCGAGCCAGTCCTGACCGAGCCCGTCCTTGAGTGCGTGGCAGGGCATGCAGACGGCGACGGATTCGTCCTTCGAAAGTGTCGCCAGTGCTGTCATTCCGATGTCGGCGCCGGCGCTGTCGGACCGGACGGCCTCGACGTGCGTGCGACCCGGGCCGTGACACGCTTCGCAGTCGATCGACAGGCTCGACAGCCGCGTGTTCGACGGCCGCTCCGGCGCCGGAGCGATCTCGATCTGGCTGCCGTGGCACTCCTGGCAGTTCGCGAAGCGGGGCAGGTTGCCGAACACGCGAACGGGTGGCCAATCGCCGCAGTCCGCGAGGCGCATGCGATCCGTGATCGGAAGCCAGCCTCGATCGAGCCGCGTGTCCGTGTTGCAGAACCACGTGTCCTCGAGACGGACGCGCTCGAACGGGAGGAACCGGAGCGTGCCGTCCTCGTAGCTCGTCAGATAGCCCTGCGTCCCACCGCCCAGCATGTGGCCGCCGCCCACGACGCCGTCGACCATGAAGGTCTGTTCCGTACCGTTCTCCCGGGCTACGATGAATACGCGCCGTCCATCCGGCTGCGTGCGAGGGATCACGATGGCATCGGCGAAACGGATCGGCGTACCGTCGAACGGACTCAACAGCAGGTCGTCGGTCGCCTCGCCGCCCGCGCGGCCGTGCGTCGAGGCCTGCCATACCTGCGCAATGCCGGTGTGACACTCCGCGCACGCATCCGCGCCCAGGAAGTCGTCGAAGGAAACCGCATTGCCTGATGCGCCGGCGGGTGGCGGGAACGCCGGTGGCGGACCGTCCGGGCGTCCGCGCACAATGACGAAGGCGACGACTGCGACCGCCAGCACGCCGGCTCCCCCGATGATGGCACGCAGTCGACCACGCTCCCGCGATTCGCGTCTCGCCTTGTCGGCGGGCGGGGTTCGCCTGCGCTTCCTGCTCATTGTCGCGTTCCGTCGCGGGACCAGGCCGGACCCTCGCATGAACAGAGTGTGCGGATGTGCGCGACGAGCGCACTGATCGCGTCCGGCTCGAGCACGCCGCCGAACCCGGGCATCTCCGGACTGCGGTCGAGAAACCGGCCGCCCGCGGCAATCGCGTCGTACAGGACGTCATCGGACCGCAGCGCCATTGCGGAGGCATCCGTGTGATCGGTGGGACGGACGCGCAGGAAGCGTGCGTTGTAGCCGTCGCCACGGCCCGTCTCACCGTGGCAGGCAGCGCACAACCGCACGTAGTCCACCGGACCCGTTGGAGCTGCGACTTCAACGCGATCTCCGCGCCAGGCTGCCGCCGGCGGCGCGTTCTCGATGAGCGACAGGTAGCCCGCGCGCACCGTGTCGCGGCCCGGCGCATCTTCGTTCGTCACGAGCAACGCCGCGATGAGATCCTGCATTGCGGCCGGTGCGACGGCCGGCGGCATGATCGTGCCGGGCGCGAGATGGTTCGGCGTTTCGAGCATTGCGCGGATCCATTCGGCAGAGAGTCGTTCGGCAGCTCCACCCAGGTCCGGCGCGATCCGGCCGCCGCGTCCATTCCATGCGTGGCAGCCCAGACAGGAGAACCGGGTCTCGAGCAGTGTCGTCGCTTTCTCCCGATCGAATGGCGAAAGCGTTGCGGGCTGGAACTCCGGCAGTGTCGTGGTCCGTCGCACAAGGAACGCGACGAGCGAGTCCGCGTCCGACTCGCTCAATCCGGGATCCGGCATTCGTGCGCCGGGACCCGCCGCCGCGCCGAACGGGCGGATGGCCGCGGGATCGAGAAGGAATCGCCTGAGCCAGTCCGGTCTGGCGCGTGAGCCCTCGAACGCAAGGAGCGGTGCCACCGGACGCCCGTCGATCCCGTCGAACGCATGGCAGCCCGCGCAGTTCAGCGCGATGAAGATGCGACGGCCCGCACCCGCATCCACGCTCGGATGGCGCTCACGCAGCCGGCGCAGTGAACGAGTTTCTGCATCGCGACCCAGAAACAGCGTGAGAGCGAGTGCCTCGGCGTCATCGAGATGGAAGTCGTGCAGACCGTCCGGGTGGCGCAACGACTGGAACAGGCTGTCCGCTTCGATCGAGCCGGGAGCGAGACTGCGGCCCGGCCGGTCGCCGAGTCCCGGCATGTCAGCGTGGCACGCGCCGCAGGCGAGACGTCGAGCGATCGCTTCGCCGCTCGCCGCCGCGGTCTGCACTGCCGGCGTCGCGACCGCGCCAGCGCTCGTGCCGGCCGCGTCGCCCGTGCTGCCCGGTGCGTTGCCGCACGCACACAGGAACACGAGCGCCGCCATCGTGGCTCGTCTCCCGGCCGCAGTGGTTGGATCCACGACCGGCGATCGGCTGTGCACGGTCATGTCATGGAAGTGTGAGGATTCCGGACGAGGCCCGGTCAGGTTCGTGTGCACGGGCCGGCGCAGCGCGCAGTATATCCGTGCCCGAATTGACGGGTCAACCGGTGTGGTCTCAGGCGACGACGCGGTGGCCGGCATCCCGCTCATCGGTTCTCCAGGTCCAGGGCGTCGTGCTATTCTTCAACATCAACCCGTCGATGTGTCGCGCATCGAGGCCGGTCCCGCCATGGGATCGCCCCGGACACGCAGCCATCGTTCACCCGTGAGCGAGACGACGCCGATGACCCCGACCACGCCGCGATACACCTGGACGTATGACGAGTACGCCCGCCTGCCCGACGACGGCAACCGCTATGAGGTCATTGACGGCGAGGTGCTGGTGACGCCCTCGCCTTCGCCGACTCACCAGCACATCCAGTTGAGGCTGGCAATGGCGCTGCACCAGTTCGTCGAGCGCGAACGACTCGGCCTCATCTTCCCCGACGTGGACCTGCTCTTCGTCGAGGGCCAGTTCCTCCGCCCGGACCTCCTGTTCGTGCCAACCGCGGCCCGCAATGGCATCACCAGCCGCGGCATCGAGATGGCGCCGGGCCTCGTCGTGGAGATCCTCTCACCGTCGAGCGGATCGATCGATCGCGTGAAGAAGCCGCGGCGCTACCGCGACTTCGGCGTCGCCGAGTACTGGGTGGTCGATCACGAGGATCGCGCCGTCCTGGTCTGGCGTTTTCTCCGGGGCGCCACCGACGCGGAGCGTATCACGGACGTACTGACCTGGCGGCCGGACGGCTCGTCAACCGATTTCGTGCTTCCCCTGGACGATCTGTTCGCGCGCAGGTTCTAGAACGTATGCCGTCACGGCATTGCGCGGGTGCGGAGGCCGGGCCTTATCTTTGTCTCATGACCCGAAAGCATTCGAAGATGGTACTGTTCGCGCTGGCCATGGCCTCGGCGCAGCCGGCCGGAGCGCAGAACACGAACGACGAGACCGACGTGATGGCCGCGGCCGACGCGCGCCGCTCGATCCCCATGGCGATCGGCCGGACGACCGGCCCGATCATCCTCGACGGCATCATCGACGAGGCCGCCTGGGCCAACGCCGAGCCGCTGCCGGTCGCGATGCACGAGCCGGTGTTCCTCGGGCCCATCACCGAGCGAACCGACATCCGTATCGTCTACGACGACGAGTACCTCTATGCGGCCGGCCGCCTCTACGACTCCGATCCCTCCGGCATCCGGACGAACACGTTCTACCGCGACTCGTCCAGCGGCGACGATCTGTTCGCCCTCGTCATCGATAGCTACAACGACTACGAGACCGCCGTCTGGTTCGTCACGAACCCGGCCGGCGCGCGCAATGACCGGACCGTGTCCAGCGATGCCGTGTTCAGCGGCAGCGGCATGCCGATGAACACCGACTGGAACGCGCACTGGGACGTCGTCACATCGCAGGACGAAGCGGGCTGGTACGCCGAGATGCGCATTCCGTTCTCGTCGCTCGGGTTCCAGGTCGTGAACGACGAAGTCGTGATGGGCGTCATTGCGTACCGTCTGATCTCGCGCAAGAACGAGCGGCACACGTTTCCGCCGATCGATCCGAAGTGGGGCGGCCTCGCCTTCGCCAAACCCTCGCAGGCCCAGCGCATCGTGCTGCGCGGCGTCCGGCAGGCCACGCCCGTGTACGTCACGCCCTACGCGCTCGGCGGGTTCCAGCGGGTTCCGGCGCTCGACGAGCCGGCGGCTGGACCGGCAGCATGGCGAACCGCGTCCGACGCGTCCCGGGAAGCCGGTCTGGATCTCCGCTACTCGCCCGTCTCGAACCTGTCTCTCGACCTCACGGTGAATACCGACTTCGCGCAGGTCGAGGCCGATGACCAGCAGATCAACCTCACGCGTTTCCCGCTCTTCTTTCCGGAGAAGCGACAGTTCTTCCAGGAACGATCGTCCACGTTCCAGTTCTCGACCGGCGGCTTCTCGGATCGGCTATTCCACAGCCGGCGCATAGGCCTCGACGGCGGCGAGATCGTCCGCATATGGGGCGGCGGCCGCGCCGTCGGCCAGATCGGCGGTCTCGACTTCGGGTTCCTGAACATGCAGACGGCGGAGCACGCCGGCCGACCCGCGGAGAACATGGGCGTGCTCCGCGTCCGGCAGCAGGTGCTCAATCCCTACTCCTCCGTCGGCGCGATGCTGACTACGCGACTCGGATCGAACGGCGAGGACAATCTGGCGTGGGGGCTGGACACGCGGCTTCGCCCGGTCGGCGACGAGTACATCACCGTCAAATGGGCGCACACGTTCGATGAAGCCGTCGACGAGGCGTCCGCACTGGAGGCAGCGCTGCTCCAGGCCCGCTGGGAGCGCGTCCGCGAACAGGGGATCTCCTACTGGGGCGAGTTCCGTCGCGTCGGTGCCGACTACCTGCCGCGACTCGGGTTCCAGTCCCGCCACGACTACCGGTACTGGGGCGGCAGTCTCCAGTACATCCGGTTCAACGCCGTCGAATCGCCGCTCCGCACGACCGGAATCGAGATCTCGTCGAACAGCTACATCCGCGCCGCCGACAGCGAAGCCGATTCCCGCTCGATCGAGTCCAGGTTGCGGCTCGACATGAAGTCCGGAACCGAGTTCTGGATCACCGGCCGCGCCACCTACGAGAGCGTGCTCGATCCGTTCACGATCGCCGGCGCACACGTCCTCGCGGGCGACTACTGGTTCTACGGCGCCGAAGCTCGCCTCCAGCTCGATCGCAACAACCCGTTCCGCGGCAACCTCAACGTCACCGCAGGTTCGTTCTACGACGGGACGCGCATCGGAGCGGAACTCACGCCTACGTGGAACCTGTCCAGGCACTTCGAGCTGAGCGGTGGATACGAGATCAACCGGCTCCGCTTCGACGACCGCGACGAAGCCGCCACCGCGCACCTCGCACGACTCAAGGTACGTGTCGCACTCGACACCAGGCTGTCCTTCGATACCTTCGCGCAGTACAGCAACGTCGCCGACCTCGGCACGTTCAACGCCCGTTTCCGTTACAATTTCCGTGAGGGCACCGACCTCTGGATCGTCTGGAACGAGGGCGTCAACACCGAACGCGACATCGCCGGCCAGCCTCGCCTGCCCGCCTCCGCCGGCCGCTCGCTCATGGTCAAGTACACCCACACGTTCGCCTGGTAGTCGTCCATGAGTACGTCCCCGGCAACGAGGGCCACGGCCGTCCCGACCCATGGTGGGTTGCGGTAGATCGGGCGCCGTTTCCGAGCGCGACCACCCGCCATTTCCCTTCCGCAAATCAAAGAATGACCGTATGTTGGGGCAGCGCATCAGCCGCGTCGGCCTCATTGGTGAAAGTGTGCCGACGTCGGTCCGGGCCGCCAACCACCCCCAGCCCTCATGGTCCCACTCGACCGCCTCGCACGTGCCCTCGCCGGCCGTTACGTGATCGAGCGCGAGGTGGGCCGCGGCGCATCGTCTGTCGTGTTCCTGGCTCGCGATCTGAAGCTCGATCGCGATGTCGCACTCAAGGTTCTGGACTCCGAGGTTGCCTCGTCCGTCCGCGCGGAGCGATTCCTCTTCGAGATCCGTGCCACCGCCCGCCTCAATCACCACAACATCCTGCCGCTGCACGACAGCGGTGAGACGGGCGGTATCCTCTATTACGTGATCCCGTTCGTGGAGGGACAGACGCTGCGCGAGCGGCTCAGGCGCGAAGAGTCCCTCCCACCGCGCGAGGCGCTGCGCATTGCCGCCGAGGTCGCTGATGCCCTGGCGTACGCCCATGAGTGCGGCTTCATTCACCGGGACATCAAGCCCGAGAACATCCTGCTCGGCCACGGCGGCCACGTCTACGTGGCGGACTTCGGACTCGCCCGCGCGATCGGAAGTGCGCCGCGTGTGCGGCTGACGTCCGGACAGAGGGCGGTCGGTACGCCGTCGTACATGAGTCCGGAGCAATGCGCAGGCGACGTCGACGTCGGCTCGGCCACGGATGTGTACAGCCTCGGCTGCGTGCTTTTCGAGATGATCGCCGGCCGCCCGCCGTTCAGGACCTCGACCGTCCAGGCGCTTCTCGCCATGCACATGACGGCGGATCCGCCAGCGCTGGGATCGTTCCGATCTGACATTCCGGCCAGACTCGAGGACATCGTCCAGTCGACCCTTGCCAAGGAGGGTACGGACCGACCGGCTGCCGGGGGGCTGGCCGACCGGCTGCGTGACGCAACCCTCCTGAGCGCCGGGCGCCGGCGTTCCGTTTCGTGGCCATTCGTGATGGCGCTGACCGTGCTCGTCGTGGCCCTCATCGCCGTCGTGCCCTGGCCATTCGGCCCGTTCGACCGTGGCGCTCGGGACGGCGCTCGAGCCGACACTGCACGGTACGTGGTGTTCCCGATCGAAGGTTCCTCCGCAGTCGCAGACCGGGACCTGGCATCGCTGTTCCGAACGGCGTTGCGCAACTGGCGCGGCGTCGAGATCCAGGACGCCCGAAGCGTTCAGGACGAGCTCGCTCGACTTGGCGATGACCTGCTCGATCTCGAGGCGGCCAGGGCGATTGCTCTCCGACTCGGTGCCGGTCGGCTGATCATGGGTCGTGTGACCGGTTCGGATGGCGAGTTTGATCTCGACGCGACGGTCTATGATGCGACGGTTGCTCCGATGTTCGATCTGGCCAACGCGAGGCAGTCATTGCCGGCGGACCCTCGCGACTGGGAAGAGCCGATCCAGCTGCTGGCCGATTCCCTGCTGTTCCCCGCAATCCGTGCGATCGATGGTCCCATCGACCATCCGGGGACGAGGCATGCAGGCGCACTGCGCGCGTACGCCGCCGGCCACGCGGCTCTCAGCGAGTGGGACGTCGAAGCCGCCGACTCGTTTTTCACGGCCGCCGTCCGTGTCGATGAGTCAATGGGCGAAGCACACCTCTGGCTCTCGCAGGTGCGCGGGTGGGCCAGCGACGACGCGGTCAACAGGCTGCTGGCCGGCCGCGCGCTGGACAATCTGGATCCGACCGACGATCGCCACTACAGGCTCGCACAAGCCCTCGATCACCTCGCCCGGGGCGGCGACGATTTTCCGAATGCCTGCCGGATCTACGAATCGCTCATCGAAGAGGATGAACGGGATTTCGTGGCATGGTACGGCCTCGGTGAGTGCCTGCGCAGAGACAACCGTATAGTCTCCGATCCGGCCTCACCCGAACGGGAAGCATTCCGCGCGAGTGCCTACAGGGCCATCCAGGCGTATGAACAGGCATTCCGCATCAGATCGGCAATGATGACCATGTTCAGCGCCGACGGATACGACCGGCTGCGCCGTCTGCTCGTGCCGAGCAGCACGCTGTTGCGCCAGGGCCAGTCGGCGGACGGCACGACCTTTCTAGCATACCCGGCCTGGCAGGGGGACACGCTCGCCTTCCATCCGATCTCGCCCGCCAGACTGGCGAGCGGCTCGCGCGATCTGGTCCCACCCACCAGGGGACTCGCGATCGAGAGGATGCAGAGGCGGTTCGCCGATCTCGCCGAGCTCTGGGTGGAGGACCAGCCCGGCACAGCCGAGGCTCACGAAGCACGCGCTGTCGCCCTCGAGATGCTCGGCGATCCGGATGCCCTGGCGGAGTTCGTCCGGGCCCGCGAGCTGGCCGCGGACTCCATCGTGAAATCACGGATCACCGCGGAGGAAATATGGCTGCGGCTGCGGCTGAGTCTGCCGCGCGGCCAGACCGACCAGCTGCGTCTGGCCCGGTCCATGGCCGATACGCTCCTGGAAACGACGGAGTCGTGGACGGCGGTCGCGCGGCAGGAGCTGGCCAGCCTGGCCGCCCTCGATGGCCGGACCGAGCTGATGGCCGAACTGATGTTCGTCGATCCGACCCACGCGAGCGACCGCCGCGACTGGGGCGAGCGCATCGCCAGGCAATCGAAACGGCTGCTCGCTCACGCCGCGATCGGGAGCAGCCACGACACTCTCCAGGCAATCGAACATGATCTCATCCGCTTGATCGACGTCGAGGTGCCGTCGGCCAGAAGACCCCTGGCCATCCGCGCGTTGATGGGTCAGGCAGCCCGCCTCGCTCTGACGAGAGGCCACATCGCAATGCCGCCTCAGCTCGCGATGGAGGACCGTCTGCTTCGGATCGGGCAGCTTCTGGCTGATGGGGACACCCTGGCCGCCTCCGACAGCCTCGACATCTACCTCGGAGGACGGGCCGCCTCGCCCGCGGAGCGCACCATAGATGCGATCTTCGTCGAAGCCTGGCTGCTCGATCGGCTGGGCCAGACCGAAGGTGCCGCGCGGTGGCTGGACGATCGCTTCGAGACGCTTGGAACCGGAACGCCCGCCCTGCTCGGGAATCCGGTGAACATGGCCTCCCTGATCCGCGCGATCTGCCTGCGCGTGGACATCGCCGCACGCGGAAACGAGGCCGCAGTCGAGAGGGCCTGGAGGCAGACCCTCGATATCATGCGGGGCACAGAAGGAAATCCGCGCGCTGGTCCCGTCTGTGAGAATTGACTTCAACGGCCGAGCCCGGTCAGGGAGGCGTTGTCCCGTCCGGACGCTCGTTGCCGCGTCGATTGATAGGGGGGTGCGGGCAGGTGAATTCAACCGAAAGGAGACTCCACGTGAACACCGCGATCCGAAGCTGTTGGCTTGCGATCCTGCTCGGTTGCCTCGCCGCGGGGGCCTGTACCGGGCCCGGTTCGGAGACCGCCGAAGCGGGAGGAGATCCGGCAATGGCATTGCTGTCGCAGCAGCGGCCCGGTCCGACCGATTGCATCACCCACACGACACTGGCGCAGCTGCCCGCGCCCAGGCAGGGCGAGCTGGTCGAGGCCGTCCAGAATCTTCAGAATCTCACGCTGCAAGTCGGCCGGGTGGCTCAGGCGGCCGGCCGGGATAGCGCCCAGCTCGAGGCCCAGCAGGAACGGGACCTGCTGCAGCTTGGAATCCAGGAGGGTCTGGTCGGGCGCCAGGTCGTCGGTCAGGATACGATGCTCGTCTGGCGGAGCCCGCAGTATCACGACTGCCAGGATCTGATCGAAGTCGGAAGATCGGATTCACTGATCTACACGGCGAGAGCCGGCGTCCTGGCCACCATCGAGGCGCAGGTGATCGAGGATTCCGCCTTCCAGGTACGGAACACTGTCGGCATCCGTGTCGCGTTCGTGCAGCGACTGGCTGGCGCCGACTATGCCAACCTCAGACTCGACCGTGACAGCGCATGCATCTACGTGGCGGCGCCCGATCCCGCGGAAGGCCGCGACTGGCGGGCGGCAGTCATCGAGTGCAGCGGTCCGGTGGTCAACTGGCCCGACGTCCCCGATGATCGAAAGCTCCGCGTCAACCGTCTGACGTACCCGGGCCACCCGCAGTTCAACTTCGTGGATTATCCACCCGTTGCACGGTGGGAATGGGATACCGAGGACTCCGTGCAGGCGTACGGCTTCAAGTGCGGCAGCGGCTGGTGCCTTGCCGGCGTGAAGCGACCGGTCGTCGACATGACCGAGTATGGCTCGACCCCCGAAGAGATCATCCACGGCTATCGTGACGAGCAGTTTCTCGCGGATTCCACGCACGCGGTCCCGAGCAACGGGTGGCCTTCCGGCATCTGGGCCGTTCTGGTGCCGCACCCGAGACTTCGCGTTGTGACGAAAGCGCGCATGAAGGCGGCGGGTGGATTTCCTGCCGGCGTTGTTCATGTCCGGGGGCTGGACCCGACCGGGAACGAACACGCCACGCGGAAGTACGTCGCCAAGTACGGATTCGACCCGTCCGGCGGCACGGACGTGGTCCGCATCTTCTTCTCCGATACGTCAGGCGTGAGCATCAGGCGCGGGGCCAACGAGGTCAAGACGCGTCAAATGGTATACAGGAATCTCGGCGTCCCACCGTTTCCTGCCGTGCGTTGGGCATGGAGCCTGCGCGATGAGGACCAGTGGTGGCCCTGCCCCGAGGGATGTTGCGAAACGATTGATGGATTCCAGTAACCGACGGATGCGCCGCGGTCTCGCACTCGCCATCGCGGTGCCGTTCGCGCAGAACAACTGACTTCTGGAACGCCGTCCGCGACGCCGTCCCAGCCGATACGCGCCGGGTACTCGTCGACCATCCGCGAAGCCGGCGGCGCGCCAGGCGCGGCGGCCCCGAGGCCAGCCCACCCGACCTCACCGCCGGCCGGGCAGCAGGAAACCGCACCGCGGACCTGCGGCCCGCGCCAGCCGCCGGTCGAGTGTGGCCAGTTTCGCACCCAGCAGCTCCGCGGTCGCGACGAACCAGGCGTCGTACATCGTGAGATTCCCGCGCAGCTCCCACGCCCTCTGCGCCACCGGCTCGTACGGGAACAGCTCCACGCGCAACGCCTGAAGGTCCGCGTGCGCCAGGGACGCCACGTCAGGCGACACCTCGCCCGACAGGCTCGCCCGGCGCAGCACGTTCGCGACCTCGACCGGCATCAGGTGCGGCGCAGCGAGATGATCCGACAGCAGTACCTCCTCGGACCACTCGCCCGTCGGACCACTGTCCACCAGCGCCGCCACCACTACGCTCGCATCGACGACCAGCGTCATGCGCCGTCCCGCTCCGACCGTTCACGGAACTCGGCCGACATGACGTTGAAGACCCCCGGCTCACCGGCAGTGCCGGCGGCCGGTACGCGTGCTGGTCCGGCCGGTCTCAACGCCGGTCCGCGTTGCGGTGCGAAAGGATCGCGCGCGTCCCCAGCCGACTTCCGGTCCGGGCCTTCCGCTCGCGCACCCGCGCGATCAGGACCGCCGGATCCGGCCTCCGCGCCAGCTCGATCAGCTCAGCCCGCAGGTACTCCTGCAGCGACCGCCCCGCCAGCGCCGCCCTTGCCGCCAGTTCGTCGGCTGTCCCGTCGGGCACGTCCCGAATGGTGATCGATTTCGGCATGCCTGCAATTTGCTGCTTGAACATGCGAATTGCAAGCATCAACCCTCCTCCGTGTCGACCGCAATCACGCGCCCCGGCCCTCGTACACCTGCCGTATCAGGCTTCCCGTATCACTGTCAACATGTCTCAGATCGAGAAAACGTCCGCGATCGGCAGCCGGAAACCCGGCAGAATGTCGTCGCCTTCGAGGACTGCGTCCCCGCGTAGCAGCCGGGCCGTGCCACCGGGGCGGTAGACCGTCACGGATCGAGTGCGAGGGTCGAAAACCTGGACCGACCGGACGCCAGCATCCAGATAGTCGACGACCCGCTCCATCAGATCCGCGGCGAGGCTGGTGGACGAGAGGACTTCGACTGCCAGGTCCGGCGCGCCCCAGTAGAGCGCGTCGAATCGTTCCGCGGGCACGCGCGCGCTGGCGTAGAACGACACCCGCGGCCCGCGCACCGTGTCCGGATCGCGGGACAGGATGACTCCGACGCCCGGCAGAACCTCGCCGAGCCCGGCCTGCTTCACGAACTCGTACATCCGATGCGCGATTTTCGTGGCGACGATGCTGGCGAACGTCTCCGGTCGCGGGTAGCGGACCATGCGCCCGCGGACCAGCTCGTCGCTGAATGCGTCGTCGTCGGGCAGCCGCGCGTACTCCTCGACGGTGAGGAGCCGATCCTCCGCGCCGCTCTGCGTCGTCATGCAACCCGCGGTTGATGGTTATCGAGCGCTCGAGCGAAAGCTACAGGCCGGCCGCTCGATGGCCATGGCTCGATGAGCCGATGAAGCGATTGGCTACTTGCCGACGACAGTTGATCGACCGCGCCGCATCATCGGCGGGCGGCACTACGCATCGGGCCGCGGCCGAGGCGTCGCCAATTCCGCAATCGCGGGACGGCGGGGATGCTCCTGCGGATTTCGGTGTCTGTGAAGCACTCGATTCCGCAGTCAGTCTGTCCAACCGCGCGCCAATGCGGGATTGGGTGTCTCCAGTGCAGCGAATCCCGCAGCCGCTGGCCACGCCGGGTCGGTTTGCGGTGTTGAAGGCGTCCGTTCCGGGCAACGAGTGTAATGGTACTAGCGACGGCTTCAGTCGAATGGATTCCGGATCTGCAGACCTCGTATGGCACGCCCGGACTGGAGATCCTCGCTGTAAAGAATGCGGCAGCTCGCGTCCAGCGGTGCCTGAACGATCAGCGCGTCCCAGAATGAGAACCGGTGCAGGCGCACGAGATCGATGGCACCGAGAATCTGCGTCCGGTCGAGCACGACCAGCCCGAGCCCGCCGAACAACTGGACTTTCCGCCGCGCCATCTCGGGATCGACACCCAGCTTTCGCGTGGTCGCGACGAAGTACTCCTGAAGGACCTGCGTCGACACCACACCCGACTGCTCGCGCGCGACCCGCTCGTAGAGATCGAGTGCCTTCGCCTGTTTCCCGGGCGCGTCCGCGTCATCCGTGTAGACGAGGACGTTCGTGTCCAGGAAGCTACGATCGGCCATGCAGCTCGTCGCGGTCGAACCTCCACCCCTGCGACCGTCCGCCGGACGCTCCCGAAAGCTCCCGCAGTTCCGCGATGTCAGCTTCGACGTCGTCGGCAGCCGCCAGGCCTGCCAGGTAATCCCGGACCATCTGATTCAGGCTCTTCCCCATTGACTCCGCCGCAGCCCTTGCCCCGGCGCACGACCTGCTCGTCAACGGAGAGCGTGATGTTCATATCGCACATATTATGTGCGCGCGGATTACGTGTCAACATCATACCGGCCGGGCCGCGACCCCCCTGCCCCCCACGATGTCGGGTCAATCCAGTCGGGCGGACAACCTCTCGATCACCTCGATGAACCTGTCGAGCTGCCGCCGGCTCCGGCGTCGTGGCTGCAATGCCTGGCGATCAGACGCGCGCTCGTTCTATCTGCACTCGCCGGTGCCGCACAGATTCCTGCCGAAGAACGGCAGCACGTGGGTCTGGAAGCGCACGCCCATGGCACTGGTGTGCGTGCCGGAGTAGATCTCGAACGTGTTG
>DATKCF010000088.1:0-9334 GCA_035513345.1 Longimicrobiales bacterium | reverse complement strand
GGGTTTGCGATGCCCTTGCCGGTCAGGTCCGGTGCGGAGCCGTGGACCGGTTCGAAGATCGCCGTGTCGATGCCGATGTTGGCGCCGGGCGCCATGCCGAGCCCACCAACGAGGCCGGCCATGAGGTCGCTCAGGATGTCGCCGAACATGTTCTCCATGACGAGGACGTCGAACTGGTATGGGTCGAGTACGAGCTGCATGGCCGTGGCGTCGACAATGCGGTCCTCGAACTCGACGCGGCCGTCATAGTCCTCTTCGGCGATGCGGCGGCCGATCTCGAGAAACAGGCCCTGCGTGAACTTCAGGATGTTCGCCTTGTGCACGAGCGTGACCTTCCGCCGGCCGTGCTGTACGGCGTATTCGAGCGCGTAGCGCACGATCCGCTCGGCGCCATGACGAGTCACGATCATCACGGACTCGGCGGCGGCCTTGGGGTCGTTGCCTATGCCGATGTAGTGCTCGACGCCGACGTACAGGCCCTCGGTATTCTCGCGTATGAGGACGAGATCGATGTCATCGTACCGGCCGCCGTGCTGGAGCGTCAGTGCGGGTCGCACGTTCGCGTAGAGATCAAACTCCTTGCGCAAAGCGACATTGATGGAGCGGAACCCGACGCCGACGGGCGTTGTCAGCGGCCCCTTCAGCGCTACACGGTTGGTCCGTATGGACGCGAGCGTGCCATCGGGCAGCGGCGTGTGGTGCTCATCGACAGCGGCGACGCCGGCCAGACAGGTTTCCCAGTTGATCTTCGCGCCCGCCGCCTCGATGATGCGAACGGTCGCGTCCGTGATGGCGGGGCCGATGCCGTCGCCGGGGATCAGAGTGACGAGCTGGCTCATATGGTGCCGGGTCCGAGGCCGAAGCGAAGGCGGAAGCGCTGGCTCAGGAGCCGGCCTCCGGGACGAAGTCGCGATTGTAGCTGAACGTCGTCTGCTGTTCGCCCCACTGCACGAGGTCGAAAAGCAGGGACGGCCGGCGGGTGCCATCATTGACTGCGTGACCTGTCAGGTTGAGCGCGCGCCGCCAGGTAACTGCGTTGAGCTGGTTCTGCTGGAGCGTTGCGCGGGCGATCTCCGTGCCGGCCGGCGTGGCCGTAATGACGCGTACCGCGGCAACGCCGGGGTTCCCTTCCAGGATGACCTGCGTGCCGGCGTTGAACAGATAGATGTAGGGTCCGACGCGGGCCCACAGTGAACCGCCGCGCTGCAGCTGCAGGGTATCCTGGCTCACGCTGATCACGATGACGTTGCCGTCGATCTGGAATCCCGCTTCGCGCAGTCCGTTCTCGCGGTAGATCCGTTCGACCTCCTCGATCGGCGGCATTGGCTCGGTCCGACCGGGCAGGAACCGGTCGCAGCCGGCCGTAACCAGCGTCAGACCGACTACACCGTACACGATGCCGGCCGCACCTCGCCGCGCGATTCCATTCCGGACTTTCATCATGCTCTCATTCTGCATTGATCAGCTTATCGAGCGAAAAGCGCGGCGATCGATTCGGCGGCGGTGGCAGCAACTTCGGGGCTGCCTTCGGCTCCGGGCTCGCCGGAAGTCACGCCGAACCAGATGACGCGGCCGGTCCGGTTGTCAATGAGCGCAAGGCTCACGTGGACTACGCCCTCGCCGGTACTGTCCGCGCCCCACGCCGCGGCGACGGGCACGAGCGCGGCGCGCGCGTTGGTCAATGCGCCGAGCGCATTGAGATTGCCAAACAGTGGATCACCGATGTTCCGGACCTGCGCGCGGTGGAACGCGCCCACGGCCAGCGCGTGCAGGTCTATGTCGAGCGATGGTGAGCGCGCCAGGATGCGCTCGAGTTCGTCGGGAAACACCCAGTTGACGCGCGGCGCGCGTTCGCCCAGCCAGAACGAGATCTCGCGGTCGAGGCCGGGCACGGGTTCCGCAGTGAAACCGCCGGCGGGCCCGTGCTGCGCGGGCAGCACCATGACGGTCACGCCGGTGAGCGAAGGTGGTGGCGAGTTTGCCGCATCCTCGGGCGTCGGTGGCGCGTTCGATGAGCACGCGGCACCGACAATGACGAATGCGACGGCGCCCGGCAACCACGCACCCGCAACAGTGTGTCGCGGTGTCGCCTTCGATCTGCTGCCGACCCGTGCGATGCGGCTCAACGGTTCTTCCACTCCGGTTTCCGCTCCTCCCTGGCCGCGCGCGTGCCTTCCTCCGAGTCCTCGAGCTCGATCAACTCGCGGATGTAGAGCGCGTGAATGCTCGAAAGCGCGTCAGGGAACGTGCTGTAATACGCCTCCATCTGGGCCCGTCGAGCGAGCTGGAGCACCGGCGCGCTCTTGCCCGTCAGCTCCTTCACGAACGCAGCCAGCATGTTCTCGAAATGATCCTCCGGCAGCAGCCGGTTGATCACGCCATCGTGCTCGAGCCGGCGCGCACTGATCTTGTTGCCGGTCAGGATCCATTCCATCGCGCGGCGCCGAGGCGCGATACGGGGCAGGATCGCAGTTGCGACCGGCGGCAGCAGGCCCATCTTGATCTGCGGCAGCGAAAACGTGGCCGTCTCCGTCGCAACGAACAGATTGCAGCCGAGTGCCAGCTCGAAGCCTGCTCCAACAGCGCGGCCTTCGACCGCTGCCACGGTCACCGCCTGAACCATCCGCAGCGTCTCGAAGAAGCGGACAAAGACCTGCAACAACCGCTGCACACGGTCGCGCGTGTGCTCGGCCAGATCCAGGCCATCGCAGAACGTTCCGTTCGCGCCCCGGATCAGCAGCACCTTGAGCGTCGGCTCATCGCGCAACCCGAACAACGCCTCGTTCAGTTCCTCGAGCGTCGCGATATCCAGTACGTTGCCCGGCGGCCTGTGCAGAACGAGCGTCGCGACTTCTCCCTCGACGCTCAGCAGGACCCGCTTCTCCGTCATGCCTCTCCCATCACCCCTGTAGACGATCCGCTAGCCTGGCCTTGCCTCCTACAGCATGTACCCGCCATCGACCGGTATGACCGCACCCGTCACGTGGCGAGCGCCTTCACCGCACAGGAAGACGACGACGTTGGCAACATCCTGCGGGTCGCCGAGCCGGCGCAGCACGCTGCGGTCCCGTGCGCGGTCGAGAACTTCCGGTGATACGCCATCGGTCAGCCGCGTGGTCCGGATGAAACCGGGAGCCACGGCATTCACATTGACGTTCGACCGGCCTAGCTCGACGGCGGCCGAGTGGGTCAGACCGATCAGGCCAGCCTTCGAGGACGCGTAGTTGGCCAATCCGAACTCGCTGCGAAGACCGTGCACCGATGTGATGTTGACGATCTTGCCATACTGCTGCGCGCGCATGATCGGTGCCACCGCCCGGATCATGTTGAACGCGCCGGTCAGGTTGGTGTCGAGCACCTCCGACCACTCGTGGTCCTCCATCCGCCAGAGCGCGCGGTCCCGTGCGATGCCGGCGTTGTTGACCAGGATGTGGACGCCATCCAGAGCTTCGACGACCTCGCGGACGAAGGATGCGACGGCATCCGTGTGGCGGACATCGCACTCGCGGCACAGAACGTCGACCTCGAGCAGTCGCAGTTCCGCCGCCGTGGCCTGCGCTGCCCCTTCGATCCTGCCATCACCTTCATCGAGGTAGTTGAACGCGATGTGGACTCCGTTGCGGGCCAGCTCCAGGGCGATCGCGCGGCCAATGCCGGTCGCGCCGCCTGTCACCAGTGCGCAATGGCCGCGCAGGCCGCCAGCGCCGGGCACCAGCTCCGGCTGCGGGTCAGCAACCTCCGCCAGCAGCCGGTCGACGGGATCCTGGGCCTCGACCCGGTCTCCACCGCGACCGGCACCGAATCCGTGCCGGCTCACGTCCGCTCCCTCGAAGGATACGCGTTTCGTGGCGGGATCTCCGGCTGCACGCGCAGGCGGTTCCGGCGATCACGCGCGAGGCGGGAGGATGACGGCCTGCTCGCCGGTGTGTCAAGAACAGTATGCGGGCGGGGGAGGGGGCGGGGAGAGGGAGATGGGTTGGACGAGGAGGCGGAGTAGCGTTTGGGGGAGGGGGCCGGGTTGTGCGAGGCTGCATACACGCGAATCCGTCCTCAGAAGCGACAACCCGGAATCGAGCAGGATGTTCGTGCGGGCGGGTGTCAGGTCGGCCGGTTCTCGGCGTGGTGCTTCACGATCCGGCCGTCGACCATGTAGATCACGTCTTCGGACACGTTGGTTGCGAGGTCGGCGATGCGCTCGAGGTTGCCGGACACGAGCAGCAGGTCCATACCGGCGGAGATCTTGCGCGGGTCCTCCATCATGTGGGTGAGCAGGATCCGGAACGTGTTCTCGTGGAGTTCGTCGACGCGATCATCGCGCTTGAGGATCTCGCGGGCCAGTGTCGTGTCGCCGCGGACGAACGCGTCGAGGGAGTCGTTGAGCATCAGCGTGCTCAGGCGGACCATCTCCTCGATCTCGGGCAGGACCGGAAACAGTGGAGCTTCGGCGAGCCATTGCACGGTCTCGGCAATGTTGACGGCATGGTCGCCAACGCGTTCGAGGTCGTTGGATACCTTCATTGCCATTGCGACGAGGCGCAGATCGCTGGCCATCGGCTGCTGCAGCGCGAGCAGCTTGACGGACCGCTCCTCGATCTCGATCTCGAGGTCGTCGATGGCTTCGTCGCGATCGATCACGAGCCTGGCCTTGTCGGCGTCGCGCTCCAGCAGTGCATCGACAGCGCCGCGCACCGCTTCTTCCGCCAGGCCCGCCATCTCGGCGAGCTTGGTCTTCAGGTCGTCGAGTTCCTGCTGGAAATGGCGGTGCGTCATCCGAACCTCCCCGTGATGTACGCTTCCGTTCTTTCCTCGACGGGGTTCGTGAACAGCGCCTGCGTCGGACCGTATTCGACGACCACTCCCATGTAGAGGAATGCGGTGTAGTCGGAAACACGCGCAGCCTGTTGCATGTTGTGCGTAACGATCACGACCGTATAGTCCTGTTTCAGTTCGTAGATCAGTTCTTCGATCTTCTGTGTCGCGATCGGATCGAGTGCGGAGGCCGGCTCATCCATCAGGACGACCTCGGGCTCGACGGCGAGTGCGCGCGCAATACACAAGCGTTGCTGCTGCCCACCCGACAGCGCAAGGGCACTCGCGTCCAGCCGGTCCTTTACCTCATCCCAGAGCGCGGCGTTCCGGAGCGACTGTTCGACCAGGTCGTCCATGTCGCCGCGATAGCCATTGATGCGTGGGCCGAACGCGACGTTGTCGTAGATCGACTTCGGGAACGGATTCGGCTTCTGGAACACCATACCGATACGACGGCGCACGTCGACCGGATCGACACCCTGGCCGTACAGATTCTGGCCCTGAAAAATCGCTTCACCGGCGATTCGTGCGCCCGGCACGAGATCGTTCATGCGGTTGAAGCAGCGCAGCAGAGTACTCTTGCCGCAGCCGGACGGTCCGATGAACGCTACGACCTTGCGGTCGGGGATCTTCAGCGAAACGTCGCGAACCGCCTGCGCCTCGCCGTAGAAAACCGAGAGGCCGCGCGCCTCCAGTTCGATGGGGCCTTCGGGCGAATGGATCGAACTCATCAGAGCTTCCGGTAGTAGCGGTTGCGGAGCCATATCGCGGCGCCGTTCATGGTCAGCAGCAGCACGAGCAGTACGATGCTGGCCGCGGCGGCCAGCTCGTGGAACTCGGTCTGCGGCCGGGACACCCAGTTGTAGATCTGGAACGGGATGACCGTGAAATTATCGAGCGGGCCGGTCGGTACGAAGGCAAGGAACCCGAGCGCTCCGACCATGATGACGGGCGCCGCCTCGCCGATCGCACGGGACAGGGCCAGGATCGTGCCTGTCAGGATGCCGGGCAACGCGAGCGGCATGACCTGGTAGCGGATCGCTTCCCAGCGCGTAGCACCGAGCGCGTAGGCACCGAGGCGGATCGAACCGGGCACGGCCTTGATCGCTTCCTGCGATGCAATGATGATGACGGGCAGGATCAGCAGGGCGAGCGTGAGTGCTGCGGCCAGCACGCTGCGGCCGAGCGCGAACGCGCGAACGAACAGGGCCAGGCCGAGAATGCCATATACGATCGACGGCACTCCGGCGAGGTTCGCGATGTTGATCTCGACAAAACGAGTGAACCAGTTGTTCGGCGCGTACTCTTCCAGCCAGATCGCGGTCCCGACACCGAGCGGGAACGAGATCAGCGCGGTCAGGCCGAGCACCCAGATGGATCCGTGGAGCGCGGGTTTGATCCCGGCGCGGTCGGGGAACCGTGACGGGAATCCGTTCAGGAACTCGACTGTCAGTCGCGACCAGCCGTCGCGGAATATGTCGACGAGCAGGGCCGCGAGCACGAACACGCCGACGGTGGTGGCCAGAAAGCAGACGACGGCGAAGACCGCGCCGAACGCCGCTCGGCGGCGGAGCCGCGGATCGAACCTGGCCGGATCGTGCCGGACGTGAGGATCGGCGTTGTCCAGCGGCGGACTTCCGGTCACATCGGGTACCGTCACTCGTATTCCTCCCTGAACCGGCGCAACACGAGACCGCTCAGGATGTTCATCAGCAGGGTGATCGCGAACAGTGTGAGCCCTACCGCGAAGATCGTCCTGTACTCGACGGATCCGTGCGGTGCCTCGCCCTGGGCTGTCTGCGCGATGTACGCCGTCATCGTCTGGACTCCACGCAACGGATTCAACGTAAGAGCCGGCTGCGCGCCGGCTGCAATGGTCACGATCATCGTCTCGCCGATAGCGCGTGAGATGGCCAGGATGAAGGATGCGATGATGCCGGACAGCGCGGCGGGCACAATGGTCCGGGTCGCGACCTCGACGCGTGTCGCACCAAGAGCGTACGCGGCCTCGCGCAGGGAAAGCGGCACAGCGCTCATCGCATCCTCGGACATCGACGAGACCATCGGGATGATCATGATGCCCATCACGATGCTCGCGCTGGCCGCATTGAAGATCTCGGTCGATGGCCAGATGGACCGGATGATGGGAGTGACGAACGTGAGCGCGAAGTAGCCGTAGACGACCGTCGGCACGCCCGCGAGAATCTCGAGGACCGGCTTCAGCACGCGCTTCGCACGGATATGCGCGTACTCGCTCAGATAGATGGCCGCGGCCAGGCCGATCGGCAGTGCAACCATGGCCGCGCCCGCCGCGATGAGCAGCGAGCCCGCCAGCAGTGGAAGCACGCCGAAGTTCGCCGGCCTGAACAGCGGCGTCCAGCTCGTGCCGGTGAAGAACTCGAGGGGCGACACCTCGGCGAAGAATGCGGCCGAGTCGAACAGCAGAACGCCGACGATCCCGAGAGTGGTCAGGATCGAAACGATACTGAAGCCGAGGAGGACGGCGCCCACGAGACGCTCACGGGCGTGCCGGCTGCGCATCCCGGCAGCGCCGCCAAAAGCACCAGCAGCGGCAGTACCGCCGCCCGAGGCGAGGCCCTGCTCGTCAGCCACCCGTCAACTCGGCCAGTCGGTTCAGACCCTGCTCGTAGTCGGATGCCGGCAGCGCGATGTACCCCGTCTGCGGCACGAGCTCGGCTCCCTGCTCGAGGTAGAACTCGACGAACCGCGCGACTTCCGGACGCTGAAGTGAAGCAGTGTTCACGTAAATGAACAGTGGCCTCGACAGCGGACTGTACTCGCCCGAGTTGATCGTCTCGATGGTCGGCATCACGCAACCACTGCCGCCATCGACTGCTACCGCACGCAGCCGCGTCTGGTTCTCGTGGTAGTACGCGTAGCCGAAGTAACCGAGCGAGTACTGATCGCCTTCGACACCCTGGACCAGCACATTGTCGTCTTCGCTGGCCACGTAGTCCGGCCTGCTAACGGCCATTTCACCCATGATCGCTTCGGTGAAGTAGTCGAACGTCCCCGAGTTCGTGCCGGGGCCGTACAGCCTCATCTGCGATGCCGGCCACTCCGGTCGCACGTCGGACCAGTTCCGCACCGCGCTGCCCGGCTCCCATATCGAACGCAGTTCATCGACCGTCACGCACTCTACCCAGTCGTTCTCCGCGTGCACGACGATGGCCATACCATCCAGGGCAACCGCGAACCGTTCGTACTCGACGCCGTTCACCGCGCATTCCGCTATCTCGGACTCCTTGATCTCGCGCGATGCGTTGCTGATATCCGTTTCGCCCGTACAGAAGCGCTTGAACCCGCCGCCCGTGCCGGACTGACCTACCGTCACCTGTACGCCGGCGCTCGCAGAGAATGAGAACTCCTCCGCAACCGCCTCGCTGATCGGGAACACCGTGCTCGAGCCGTCCAGCTCGACTCGTCCGCTCAGACCGTCGGTGCCCCTCTCGCCGCCACCGCACGCCGTGACCAGCAGAGCAACTGCCGTCATCGCCATTGCATTCGTTCGACCGATCATCGATTCCTCTCTTTCCAGTGTCCGCTCGCACGACCGCCGCGCCGTTCTCGCACGACCGCCGCGCGCTTTCAGAAGGCGACCTGCGCCTGCGCGCGCAGCGCATGCTTGGTCTCGAACCGCTCGCCCTGTGGTATGTAGACGTCCCAGTTCACCTGGAGCCGGTTCCGGCCCGCGAAGTAAAGGTTCAGCCCCGGCGTGACCAGGATCCCCGCATCATCCGCGATCTCGGTGTTCGGATCGCCCCAGCTCAGCCGCAATGACGGTTCGACGCCGTCCACACGGTCGCCGGCCAGCGGATGAAAGAATCCGAGCATCGCCTGCGCCGCGACGAACGATTCGTCCACGGCCATGTTCGTGCCCGTCGTCGCCTCCCCGAGGACGTGCAGGCCCGCCCGGCGGAACGTGCCCAGCTCGAAGTCGATCTCGTACGCCGTACCGTCCGACACGGCCACCGACGTCGCTGTCGACACCTCGTGGTAACTCATTGCCGCGCCGACCGCGACCGGCAACGCGGTCGGCGCACGCCACACGACTCGCCCGGCGTACGACTTGCCGTCGTTGTCATCGCGCGCGTCCGGGCCCGTCCCGTTGAACACGCCGACGTCGTACTCGAAACGGCCGACCATGCCGTGCGCCGAAGCGCCCAACTCGTAGCCCATGTAGCCGAACGTGTCCAGCAGCGTCTGCTCCTCGCCCAGCACCGGCGCACCAGCCCACGAGCCCAGAACGCGCTCGCCAGCCGACGCATCCGCGAACGCGTACGCGTCGCCCAGGTCACGGATCCGCAAGCCACGCTCGATCGATGCCGTCTCCAGCGAACTCATCAACAGAATCGCGCTGAACGGCTTCTTGAACTGGCCGACCCGGACCTCGAACCGCGGGTCAAAGCCCAGGTTGATCCAGACCTGCCGCAGTTGTAGCTGGCCCAGCGCGTACTCCGGTTCGAGCGACCCCGTGATCCACTCGTCGATCGTCAGCCGCACA
>DATKCF010000087.1:0-55539 GCA_035513345.1 Longimicrobiales bacterium | reverse complement strand
CGGTTGGGCCGGCCCTCGTGCCGCGTTCGGCACGCGCGATGCCCTGGCCTCGGCCGGTCTGGGCTTCTCGTTCCTCGATGGCCTGGTCCGCTTCGACCTGGCTCGCGCGCTCGAACCGCCGACGGGCTGGCGCTTCGATTTGCACGTCAGCCGAAGCTTCTGATCCGCGCGCGGCGTCTGGCGCAGGGCGGTGTCCTCCGGAGTCAGCCGGGTTGCCTTCGAACCAGGACGAGAGTCACGTTGTCGAAACCACCCCTCTCGAGCGCCGTGCCCAGCATCTGCTCCGCCATTTCGCCGAGGCTCGATTCTTCCCTCATGATCTGCTCGAGTTCGGAATCGTTGATCATGCCGGTCAGACCGTCGGAGCACAGGAGGAATACATCGCCGGGCTCGGTGTCGACCGCCACGATGTCCGGCGCTACGACGTCGTCGGTGCCCAGGACCCGCGTGAGGATACTGGAGTAGGGATGGGATCGGGCCTGCTCGATGGTGAGGACGCCGGCATCAACACGTTCCTGGACCCACGTATGGTCGCGGGTCAGCTGCGCCACGCGGCCGGCCCGCAGGCGGTAGGCTCTGGAGTCGCCGATATGGGCGATGATGGCGCGGTCCGGGGTACCCGGAGCGAAGCGCAGGACTGTGAGTGTGGTGCCCATCCCCCGCTTGTCGGGCTCCGAGCGGGCCTTTCGCCGGATCGCGATGTTGGCCGTGGAGAACGCGCGGACCAGCGGATCGGCGGGGTTGCCGGAGCCCTGGCCATCGGCGGCTTCGGTTCGGAGTGCTTCGACGGCCAGGCCGCTGGCGACTTCGCCGGCTGCGTGGCCGCCCATGCCGTCGGCGACGGCGAACAGACCGATCTCGGCGCTTTCGAGCAGGGCGTCCTCGTTGTTCGGACGGATCAGGCCGCGATCAGTGGCAGAAGTCGATTCGAGTCGCATGCTGTGAGGTGCCGTCGCACGAGGCGAGGCGGCCGCTGTTCAGAGTTTGATGTTTTCCGCAGGCTCGCCATTGAGCCTTCACGGGTCGGGGACCAATATTCAGGCGTGACATTGCGACGCGATCGTACCCTTTCGCTCCGACTGATGGCACGGCTCGTGCCCGTTCTGGCCCTTGCCTGTCAATGGCCGGGGTCCGCCGGCGATCCGGGCGACGCGGAGCCGACCATCGAGATCGGCACTGGCACCACGCTCGACGAGGCGCTCGCGCTGCTGCGCGCCCAGCTCGACACGGCGGCGGCTGGCCTCGACGAAGCTGGCACTCGCAGCCTCGGCCGGGTCGAATCGATATCGGATCGTCTGCTCGAAACGCATCTGCCCTTTGCCTGGTTAAGCGCGGAATCGTACAGCCTGGAGGCCAGGCTGAGACAGATCCAGTCCCGGGCCGACCGCATCGAGGCCCTGCGGTCGGGCGGTGTCCGGCGGGACGACGTCGTGGCCGGCATCGCGGAGCTGAAAGCGGAAGTCGAAAAGCTGCAGATCGAACTGGCGGCTGGCGGTGTGGCCGCACCGGTGCCGGTCAGAACGCTGCTCGACTCGCTCGACCGGCTCCGCAGCTGAGGGCGGTACGCCGCCGGCCGGTCGCGTGCAAAACGTGAGGAACACGGGGAATCGCCGGGGGTTACACCCCCCGGACGAAGCGGATTGAAACCTTGCGAGCCTGTTCGGGCTCGAAATAATGAGAAGGATCGGTCGTGGTTAGTATGAAGCCGCGTCGATATTGAGGATATGGAGATGATAGCCATCGCAGAAGCGCGCCAGCGCCGCCCTCGCGGCTCCGGTCGGATCGAAGGGCTCCTCGAAGCGCATGAGGAGCGGAGTGCTCTCGACCAGTACCTGCGCGACGTCAGCCGCCATGAGCTGCTGACGCCGGAGCAGGAGATCGCGCTCGGCCGTCTCGCCCGCAAGGGGGACGAGGACGCGATCCAGAAGCTGGTTCGGGCCAACCTCCGGTTCGTGATCAGTGTTGCCAAGAAGTATCAGAATCGCGGCGTGTCGCTGATCGATCTGATCCAGGAGGGCAACGTCGGCCTGGTCACGGCGGCGAAGAAGTTCGACGTCGACCAGGGTGTGAAGTTCATCTCGTACGCCGTCTGGTGGATCCGGCAGGCGATTCTTGCCGCACTGGCGAACCAGGGTCGTGCCGTGCGGGTGCCGCTGAACCGTGCGAGCGATCTCGCGCGCATTTTCCGCGAGCGGGAGCGTCTGAAGCAGGAGCTTGGGCGCGATCCGACGGTGAACGAGGTGGCGGATGCTGCGATTCTGACGCCCGAGGTGGTCACGTACCTGCAAACGCTGAACGCAGCCGAGATCCGTCTTGATGCGCCAATTGGCGACAGCGAGGACAGCCAGCTCGTCGAGCGCTTCATGTTCGACGAAGCGGACCGGCCAGAGGAAGAAGTCGAGGATCGGCTGCTGACCGAGCACATCGAACGGGCGCTCGACACGCTTACGCCACGGGATGCACGAGTCGTTCGTCTGTATTTCGGACTCGATGGTGGCCGCGAACACACGCTCGAGGAGATCGGCAACATGCTCGGCGTTACGCGGGAGCGTGTGCGCCAACTCCGGGACCGCGCACTCAAGCGGCTCCGCGAAGGTGATCTCGGCACCGCGCTGGAAAGCTTCGCTGCCTGAACCCACGCCGGCCCGTGGATGACACGGATTCCCGCCACGACGCGGGGACCGTGCTGCGGGCCGGCGGTGGCGTCTACCACGTCGCGCTCGACGACGGCACCACCTTCGAAACATCACTTCGCGGAAGACTCAAGCTCGAACAGCGCACCGGCGACCGTGTGGTTGCCGGCGACCGCGTGAGCGTGCGTTCGCACGAGGATGGCTCGCACACGATCGAGCATGTCGAGCCACGAAGTTCCGAACTCGCGCGGCGAGCACCGGGCCGCCGGCCGGTCGCGAAGGTCATCGTTGCCAATGTCGACCAGGTCGTCATCGTGCTGGCCGCGGCCAGACCCGCCCCGAACGCACGGGTGCTCGATCGCCTGCTCGTTCTGGCCGAGTCGAACGAGATCCCCGCACTGATCGTGGTGAACAAGATCGAATTGCGCGCCGCGGACGAGATCGATGCGCTGCTGGCACCGTATGTGACCGCCGGCTACGAGATTCTGCGAACGAGCGCCGCGGATGGTATCGGCATCGATTCGCTCCGTGAACGGCTCTGCAACCGCGACAGCGTGTTGACCGGTCCGTCCGGCGCTGGCAAGTCGAGCCTGTTGAACGCGGTGCAGCCCGGCCTCTCGTTGCGCACCGCGGAAGTCAGCGAAGCCGTCGGGAAAGGCCGTCATACCACTGTCGCGGCCAGTATCATTCCGCTCGGTTGTGGCGGCTGGGTCGCGGACACGCCCGGTCTGCGTGAGGTCGGACTGTGGGGCGTCGATGACGCCTCGCTCGACACGGCGTTCCCCGAGTTCCGGCCGTTTCTCGGACAGTGCCGTTTCGGCAACTCGTGTTCGCACACACACGAGCCGTCGTGTGCGATCCAGTCGGCCGTCGCGAGCGGAGAGATCGATCGCGGCCGCTACGAGAGCTACGTGGCGATGCTGGCGGACGAGTGAGCGCGCTCGGCGGACCGGTCGCGGTCTCGTGGAGCGGCGGCAAGGACTCGATGCTCGCGCTCGATCGTGCCGTTCGCGATGGGATGGACGTTCGCTGGATGCTCAATCTGTATGATGGCCAGAGCCGGCGGGTCCGGTTCCACGGCGTACGCACGGAACTGATCGGTCTGCAGGCGGAGCGGCTCGGCATCGAACTGGTTCAGAAGGCGACGACGCCGGCCGACTTCGAGCCCGTCTTCGTCGATGCGCTCGGCACACTCGTCGATGCCGGCGCACAAGGCATCATCTTCGGCAACATCCACCTCGCCGACGTACGTGCGTGGTACGAGGAACGCACTGCAACCGCGGGGCTGCACCACGTCGAGCCGCTGTGGGGCGAACCGCCCGCGGCGCTGGTCGCCGAAGTGCTGCACCGCGGCTACCGCGCGATCGTCACCAGCGTGGACCTTGTTCGAGGATCGAGGGCCTGGGCCGGCCGTGAGCTGGACAGCGACCTTGCAATCGAGATCGCGGCGAAACCCGACATCGACCCCGCGGGTGAGCAGGGCGAGTTCCATACCTACGTGTTCGATGGCCCGCTGTTCGGCGCACCGATCGACATTGTCGTCGGTGCGCCGCACGAAGCGGATGGCCACCTGTTGATCGATCTGACTTCAGCCGTGCCGTCAGGGATCGATGCGGCCGCGCAACCCGATGCGCAGTGATCGCCGGGGCGCGGGGAAGTTGGCGATCTCGTGGTAGCGTGCATCAAGGAGATTGTCCGCGCGGACGACGACATCGAGGCCGCCGCCGGCCGCGGTACCCAACACGTTCATCTGCGCCGCAAAGTCGACCGTAGTCACGGCATCGAGTCTCACACGGATGCCGCTGAACTCGACCGGATCGGAGAAATCGAGATCATCGCGGCCACCGGTACGATCGATTGCGAAGGATACGTTCCAGCGCGGCGTCGCATAACCGACGTCGACGGACGCGGATTGTGTGGGTCTGCGCAGCAGCCGCTGTCCCTGGATGAACGTACGGTCTCCGCCGAAACCATCGTCGGTGACCCGGGTGTCCAGCCAGTCCCACGACGCGCTGGCAGTCACGCCCGTTGCCGGATTCCACCGCACCGACAGCTCGACGCCGTTCGATTCGGCGGCGCCGACGTTGAAGTAATTCGATTCCTGCCCGGCCGGCGGCTCGAAGGTGAACATGATGAGGTTGCGGAAGCGTTGCGCCCACGCGGCCGCGCCGATCGTGAGTCGGCCGTCGAGGAACGCCTGTTCGATGCCGGCGTCGAAGCTGCGCGTTCGTTCCGGCTCGAGGGACGGGTTCCCGGTGACGAATCCGGCGGCGAAGTTCTCGAAGAAGGTCGGCTCCTTGAAGCCGGTACCGCCGGACGCGCGCAACCGCAATCCTGAAGCGGCGTGCCAGTTCGCGCCGACGCGGTACGTCCGCAACGCGCCGAAGCGGTCGTTGTCGTCGATACGTGCGCCCGCAGTGAGCGTGAGGTGCGCGCCGCCTGCGAGCACGGCCTGGCCGTAGACGGCAGTGTTGCGGCGGTCGTTGTCCGAGGCGCTCTCGAAGATGCCGAACGAGCTTTCGCTGAGCGTTTCGTTCCTTGCCGATTGCCATTCGGCCACGCCGCCCAGCGTCAGTGTCAGAGCGGCCGACGGGCGCAGGTCGACCCACGTATCGGCGCCCGCGCGGTCCACGTCGTCCGTCACGAGCTGAGCGAACGAGCCGAGTGTGTCGGCGGGGCTGTCGGGCCGGTCGTCGATGCGGTAGTTACCGGACCGTGAGGTGACCGAGAGATTGGCGGCGACATGTGGCGAGAGCGTGTGGCTGGCGGCGAGACCGAGCACGAACGACTCGCTCGCGCGGTACTGGTTCGCATCGACGATCGCGCCCGCGCCGTTCGTCGGGAAATGGAACGTGCCATCGCTCCAGCGGGCGGTAAGCGCGGCTGCCGTGCGGTCTCCGCCGATGTCGAGCCGGCCGCCGATCGTCGTGTTGTCGTAGTTGTTGTTGAACGCGTACGCGCCATCGGTCGAGTGGCGTGATGCGGTCAGCGCGTAGCCGAGCACGCCGGCGCGGCCGGCCGCGCCGGCCGACGCATTCCATGAGGGCGAGCGGCCGGCCGCCTGCGGCCCGACACGCGCCTCGCTGCCAAGCCCGAACGAACCGGTGACGCGCGGAGCCGCCATGCCTCGCCGCGTGAACACCTGGATGACACCGCTGGCCGCATCCGTGCCGTACAGTACGCTGGTCGGACCGCGCACGATCTCGATTCGCTCGACATCGTCCGTTGTGATGTGCGCGAGATCGACCGCGCCGCCAGGATCGTTGATCGGGACGCCATCGATCATCACACGAACGTAGTCGGACTCGCCGCCACGCATGAAGACCGAAGTCAGCCCGCCGGTCGAGCCGCTCTGAACGATCGACACGCCGGGCACCGAACGCAGCGCCTGTGACACGAAGCGGATACCGGCGGTCCGCAGAGCGGCGCCATCGAGCACGGTGACGGAGGCGGGCACGGCCTCTGCGGGCAGCGGAAGCCGTGTCGCCGTCACCACCATCTCACCGAGCCGGAACGTATCCGGTGGTGTCTGCGCGGCCGCGGCCGCGGGGACGATCGCGGCGGCGAGAAGGACGCTGGTCGTGGGCAAGAGCCGGGGCATGATGCGGGATCCTTTCCTGTTCCGGGTTGTGTTGTCAGCCCGCGGTGCGCCCGTCGCCGGGTGGCCGCGAGCTGGCGAGTGGTACGATCTGCGGGGCGCCTTCATCGGGGCCGGGGCCCGGGTGCGGCACGACACGTACGGGCCAGCCATAGACGTGCTCGATCACTTCGCGTGTGAGCACGTCGGCGGGCGAACCCTCGGCCACGGTGCCGCCTCGGTTGAGCAGCAGCATCGCGGTCGAGTAGCGTGCGGCGAGGTTGAGGTTGTGCGTGACAAGGACGACGGTCGTGCCATCGCGGCGGCAGAGATCGGCGAGCAGATCGAATATCGCCATCTCGTGTGCGATGTCGAGCTGGACGGTCGGCTCGTCGAGCACGAGCGTCGCCGGTTCCTGGGCGAGAGCACGAGCGATGCGCGCACGCTGGCGTTCGCCGCCCGACAACTGGTCGACCGGCCGCGAAGACAGCTCGCTCACCGCGCACCGCTCCATGGCGGTCTCGACCGCAAGCTCGTCGCTCTGTGTCGAACGGCGCCATGGCCCGAGATGCGGATACCGGCCCATCGCCACCATCTCGCGTACGGATATCGGGAACGTGTGCTCCTCCGTCTGGCCGACCACGCCGATCCGCTTCGCGAGATCCCGTCGGCTCCATGATCCGATATCACGGTCCTCGTACTGGATCGAGCCGGATGCCGGTTTCAGGATCCCGAGCAGCAGCTTCAGCAGCGTCGATTTGCCCGATCCGTTCGGACCGATAACGGCATAGACCGCGCCGCGATCGACCGAGAAGTTCGCGCCGTGCACGACCAGCCGCGGCGAACCGCGATACGCGAACTCGACGCCTTCGGTCGTGAAGACCGGGCCGGCCGGCCGCGCGCTGTTCAACGCATGCTCCGCGTCAGAATCACAACGAACAGCGGAACGCCTACGAGCGCTGTGATGACGCCTACGGGCAGTTCGGCAGGTGCGGCGAACGTTCGCGCCGCCGTATCGGCGAACAGCAGGAACGCGCCGCCGGCCAGGAACGAACCCGGCAGCAGGAACCGGTGGTCGCCGCCCCAGAGCAGTCTGAGCGCGTGCGGGACGATCAGCCCGACGAAGCCGATCACGCCGCACGCTGCAACCGAAGCGGCCACGATGAACGACGCGATGACGTATGCCGCGATCTTGACGCGATCGACACGCACACCCAGATAGACCGCCGTGTCATCACCGAGTGCGAGCAGATTGAACGCGCGCCCAAGTGTGATCATCGCCGCCACCATCGGCAGGATGTAGGCGGCTTCGAGTGCGACTGTCGGCCAGCTCGACGTCGTGAGACTACCCATCATCCAGAACATCGCGGAGCGGAAACTCTCGAGATCCGAATAGGTGAGCAGCAGCAGGATCAACGCGTTGAAGAACGCGCCGAGCACGACGCCGGCCAGGAGCAGAACGCGCGTGTCGAAGCCGCGACCGACGCGGATTGCGATCCAGAAGACGACGGCAATGGCGAGGATCGCACCGCCGAACGCGGCAAACGGCAGGCCCCATGTGGCAGTTGCGGCGACGCCCGACACGATGGCCAGCACGGCGCCGACCGCCGCGCCGCCCGAAACGCCCAGCACGTACGGCTCGGCCAGCGGGTTGCGCAGCAGCGCCTGGAACGCCGCGCCGCTCACCGCCAGGCCTCCACCGACGAGGGCGGCGAGGAGCGTTCGTGGCAGTCGAAGCTCGAGCACGATCGCGCGTGTGGCGGCATCGCCGCCGCCGGTGAGCGCTTCGATCAGCGATGTCGACGTGAGCTGGGCCGGGCCGGTTCCCATGCTGACAAGCATGGCAAAGAGGAGGAACGCCCCGAGGATCGCCAATCGCCATGGCGTCGAGTCGCCGATCGACGGGATCGGTCTGTCGTCTGGCGAAGCGAGCGTGCGCATTACCGGAAAGCGCCGGGGTGAATCGCGCTGGCCAGAACGCGCACCGCTTCGATGAGAGCGGGTCCCGGTCGGTTGAACAGCGACGGGTCGAGCACCCGCACGCGGTCCTGCCTGACGGCCTCCAGCCGGCGCAGACCGGGCGTCTCGCGAAGCCGTCGGAGCACCTCGGCCTCCGGCAGCGCGACGGCGACCAGCACGACGTCGGGGTCACGGGCCACGATCTCCTCGACGCTGACCGGCGGCCATGAGGTCGACGCATCATCGAGGACGTTACGACCGCCCGCAACGCCGATCAGCTCGTGCACGAACGAGCCGGGCCCCACCGACACCGGCGGTTCGAGCCCGACCAGGTAGAGCACGTCCAGCGTTTCGCGGTCGGCCACGGCGGTGTGCACTGAGGCGATCGCCGAATCGAGAGCCGCGACCAGCGAATCGGCGGCTGCATCCAGTGCCAGAAGAACACCCACGTTGCGGATGCCTCGCCGCATGTCATCGAGAGTCTCGATGGTCGATGCGTAGGTCGGAATGCCGAGCTCGACAAGACGAGTTACGACCGTGCGCGACTGGCGGTCCGGCCACGCGATCACCAGATCGGGATTCCGGCTGACGAGCCACTCGATGCTCGGCGTAAGCGCATCCTCGAGCGACGGCAGGCTGACGAGCCGCCGATCCGTGTCGTATCGGGTACGCGCGACGAGACGGTCCGCCGCGCCGAGGGAGAGGATCACATCCGTCATCGAGGGAATGAGCGAAACGATGCTCGCCGCGGGTGCGGTCAGCTCGACCGTCCGGCCACTGTCATCGATAACGGAGAGACTGGCGGTCGCGGCTGGCGGGGGCGCCGGCCGGTCGCACGCGAGCGTCATGACGAGCAGCGAGAATACGATCACGGGATACGCGGCAGGCGAGCGGCTCGTGCACGCCTGTTGCACTAGTGGACGAGCCACTGGCCACAGGGATCGGTTCATTGCCGATGGCAACTAAAAAAACCCGTCCTTTCGGGACGGGAAGGAGGGGATGCGGCGACCGTGAGCCACATCTACCCGAACCCTTCCCTGGCAAGGTTCATCGGGCAGCGAACGGAGCCCGTCTCCTGGCTCGAGGCGAACCGCCCGCCTTCCCGCGCCACGCTCACGCGGCACAGTGGCAACGCTGGACGGTTCACACCGGACCACCCATCGGTCCGGGCCTCTCACAGTGGCGGGGCCGCACCGGTTTCACACCGGATTTCCGTTGACCCCGTTCGCTTGTTACATGTGAAATGTACCGAGTGCTGCTCGGCTTGCGCAAGCCGAGTTGCGCTCAGCCTTCGTCCCTCACCGCGGTAATCCGGTCGATGAGTGCGTCGTCGTCGGGCAGCTGGCCGACCACGCGCAAGCGGCGGACGAGTTCGCGCCAGTTCGGATCGACAGCGTAGGCTCTGCGGAACAGCGCCAGCGATTCATCGACGCGTCCGGCGTTCACGAGCGCTACTCCGTGCCAGAACACCATTTCGCCGTTGGTCGCTTCGTCGGGCACCATGGAAGCGGCGGTCGAATACTCGCGCAGCGCGCCCTCGGTGTCGCCGGTCGTCATGGCTTCGTCACCTGCGTTCATGTGCTGGTAGGCGCGCCCGAGGTGCACGAGCCTGCGCAGTTCGACGACCGGCTCGGGATTGTCCTCGACCCGCAGATCGAAGAGGCGATCCGCCCACGGCCGGCCGGTGGGATGCCCGGACACAACGAGGATTGCCGCGGACTGGCGGCCGCGGATGTCGCCGCCCTCGGCCTGCGCGGCTTCGAGCGCGGCAAGCAACCGTTCTGCCAGATCGCCGTCCGACGTCTCGTACGCCCTCGCCATCGCGTCGGGCACGGTCGCGTTCAGCATCATGTTCGCCTGCACGGAGTATCCGGTCCCCGTCCGATGGCCCGCTTCCGCAATGGCCATCTCACCTGTGTGAGCTGCGACATTCCCATTCGCGTCGACGACGGCGACCTGTCGGACCTCAGGGTACGGATCGGATGCGACAAGGCCGCGCAACGCTTCTTCGGCGGTTCTTCCCGTTGCCAGCATCTCGAGCGCCAGCGGGCCGTAGCTGACCTCTACGAAAGACTGCGTGGCGACAGCGCCGACACCAGCCTTCGCCCACGGCACGAGCGGACCGACGCTGAACCAGTGGGACTGGACCGCGACGCCCAGCTGGCCGGTCGCGGAATCGCGGGCCACGATCGAATACGTGCTCACGGGCCGCTGCGCGTTCAACGGTGTCGCAACGAACAGGGTCGCCACGATCAGGACCGCGAGCGCGAAGAAAACATCAGGTGCGGATGCCGGACTGCATGAAGGCGAGGGCGCCGCGGTGTGGTCATGCACGGTGGTTCTCCCGCTGAGTCAAAGGCGGTGCTTTCGCTGTGGTATCCGCGTGGTGAAGGCCACGCGCGACGCGGATCAGGCCCGCGTCCGGGTCAGCCGCCGCCAGCCGCGGTCCCGGTATCCGGCGGAGTCGGCGCCGGGGTCAGGGTCAGGGCAGAATCCGGGGCGACGGGCTCGGGCCGCTCGCAGCGGTCGGCGAAGACGGTCCGCCAGCGGCCGTCGGCGTCGCGCGAGACGGCTTCGAACCATGTGTCCGTCGTGCCGAAGACGCGCAGCAGCAGGTCGGGCGAATCGTCGCGATTCCAGTCCAGGAAGTCGACCATCTCGGGCGCGGCCTTGCCATCGGCTGCGTAGCTGCGGAGTCGGACATAGACCGTGTCGAAGCTGAGCCGGCCCGGCATCGCCACGAAGAAGACGGCATGGCCGACATCGTCGAGGCCCGGACCGAGCGTGTCACCGACGAGGTACGTTGCGGTGAAGCCGGGATCCTGGGCGTTGGGCACCGCGAACGGCTGGATGCGGGCACGTGCGCGGTTCCAGTCATTTGGTCGGGAGAAGCCTCGCGACACGATGATCCGGTCGGCGTAGTTATCCGCCAGCAGCCGCATCGTATTCGTCGCGGTCAGTGACGGTGGCGTACGCCGCTGGATCTGCGGGGCCTGCACGCGCGCGATCGCGAGGAACTCGAGCACGTCCTCGCCCGCTTCACTCAACTCGAGGATGCCGGTTCCGCGCGGTGTCGGGCGACAGACTGCCTCGTCGACGGTTGCGGATTGTGTGATGAAGGTGCCGGCGCGGACGCCGGATCGGAACAGCACGAACTCGGAGCCCTGTCGCAGGTTCGTGGAGACGAACGCCTGGGCGTAGGCGAGGTCGTTGGCGGCCGCGCGCAGCGGAAGCAGCGTGTCGCCCGAGATCTCGGCGACCGGCGTGATGCCGGCGCTGCCGTCCGTGACCCTGACGTGGTAGAGAATGGGCCCTTCGGGCAACCGTTCGGCGCCCGGCTCCACGCCGGGCTCGGGTGCTTCGCTGGCTTTCGGCGGCGGAGGCACAATCGTGACGTCCGCGCCGCCCCAACTTACGTTGTCGCAGGCTGCGAGAAAGATTAGAATCAGGCAGCCGGCCACCGGGGCATGCTTGATGACGGCCTCCTTGCTCCGCGACCGCGCGGTTTCAGAACGAGTAGACGCAAAGGTACTGTCGATCAGAGGCGAGAAGCAACCGACCACGCCCCGGCACCCGCCGCCCGAGCCCGGCTTCGCTCGCGCGCACCCGGCGCTGTCCGTCCAGGGAGCATGCCGATCGATCCATCCGAATTTCGCCGGATCCTTGGCCATTGGATCACGGGCGTGGCCATTGTCGCGTCGCGCACGGCGTACGACGAGCCGTGCGGCTTCACGGCGAACGCGTTCACGTCGCTCTCGCTGGAACCGCCGCTCGTGCTGGTGTGCGTCGACCGGGCGGGCAATTCGCACGCGAGCATACGCGACGCGGGCGTGTTCACGGTGAACGTGCTCGGCTCCGGTGACGAGCGGCTGGCCCGGCACTTCGCGACGAGTTCGGCAGCCAAGTTCGCCGGCATCGCCTGGAAGACGGCGGCGACGGGTGCGCCCGTTCTCGAGGACGCGCTGGCCTGGGTCGACTGCACCGTCCGGACTGAGGTGCCGGGCGGTGATCACACAATCTTCATCGGCGAGGTTGTCGATGGTGATGCCGACGAGGGTGAACCCCTGATCTTCTACCGCGGCGGATACGGCCGTTTTGCGCCCTGAGCAGTCTGCCGCGTCCTGCCGGACCGGGCGTCTCGCTACAGGTGTTCCTCGTCGGTGCCACCCTCGGCGTGGCGGCGACGGCGGGGATCGCGCTATTGCTCTACACCGGCGGCGGATTCCTGCGGGCCGCCGGGTTCCTTGCGGGGCTGACGTTCGGTGCGGCAGGCGCCGGCTTCTGGGCGGGCGATCCCGACCGTGGGCGGCCCAGGCCGCGGCTGCGCTGGGCGCTCACCGCTCTGGCGTTCGTGGCGGCTGGCGCATTCGCCGCCTTGTGGGGCCTCAGCGAAGTTCTGCGCGGGTCCGCGCTGGGTGCGGGGCTCGGCGCGCTCTTCATACTTGCCGAACCGGCATACGCGGCGGGCGCGCTGCTCGCGCTGCTTTCCAGGGCACGCAGGGGTCAGGCGCCGATCGCGCTGCTCGGTCTCGCGACCGGAGTCCTGCTGGCCGCGACGTTCGCGATTCCGCGTATCAACGCGCACACCGTGTTCTTCGCGGCCGCGGCGATCACCCTCGTCGCGGGCGTGTTGCCCGTCGGACGGGATGAACACGAGGACGACATGACAGCCGATTTGCGGGACCGTGCCGTGATCGTGTCCGGCGTGAGCGACCGCGGACAGGTCGGCTTTGCGGTGGCCGCGCGGTTCCTGCGGGAAGGCGCGCGCGTGATCGTAACAGCCAGGCGCAACTCGGTGGTTGAGATCGCGGCGGAACTCGGCGCGCTCGGCGACGTGGCGCCCGTGATCGCCGATCTCGAGCGCGACGATGACGTGAATCGTCTGATCGCGACAGCGCGCGAGCGGTTCGGCCGGCTCGACGCTCTCATCAACGTGGCCGGTGGACTGTCGGTCATCGCGCCGCTGTCGGAGACCGCTAACGAGGAGTGGGACGGCGAGATGCGCCGCAACGCGGCAACGGTGCTGCGCGTGACGAACGCCGCATTGCCGCTGCTGCGCGAGAGCGGTGGCGCGGTCGTCAACTTCGCATCGCCGGCCGGCATTCGCGCGGTGCGTGGGCTGGGCGCATACAGTGCGGCGAAGGCGGCGGTCGTTGCGATGACACGCGCCATGGCGCTCGAGGAGAAGACGAACGACGTCAGGGTCAATGCGATCGCGCCGGGCATGGTCGACACGGCGCAGAACCGCGAGTCGGCGGACGACCCGCAATCGATGAAGTTCGTGACGCGCGAGGAGATCGCCGAAGTCGTCGTGTTCCTGGCGAGCGACGCGGCGAGCGGCATCTCCGGCGAGACGATCCACGTGCTCGGCAAGGACCTGCGTTGAGACTGGCACACCTGGCCGACCTGCATCTCGGGTTCCGCGCCTACCACCGTCTCGTTGGCGGCGGCGATGGCGCCGGCACGCCCCGCTACAATGCGCGCGAACATGACGTAGCCACTGCGTTCCGCACGGCGCTCGACGTGGTCATCGAGGAGGATGTCGATCTGATTCTTGTGGCGGGCGACATCTTTCATACCGTCCGTCCGTCGAACGCGGCGATCGCGGCTGCGTTCCGCCAGTTCGCGCGGCTGAACGCGGCGCTGCCCGATGTGCCCGTCGTGATCGTAGCGGGCAACCATGATTCGCCGCGCGCGGTGGAGACCGGCAGCATCCTGGCGCTGCTGCAGGAGATCCCGAACGTACACGTCGTCGATCGAGAAGCCCGCGTTCTCGAGTTTCCGCAGCTCGACACGGCCGTCATGTGCCTGCCGCACAGCGCGCTGGCCGGCGGTGGTCTGGGCAGCATCGATCCGACGACCGACGCGCGAACGCAGATCCTGATGATGCATGCCACCGTGCGGGGCGAGGAAGTGGACCGGCTGCTCGGCTACGTGAGCGAGTTCGGCGGCGCGCAGATCGACATTGCGGACATCCGCGTCGAGCGCTGGGACTACGTTGCGCTCGGACACTACCACATCGCGACGCAGCTCGCGCCGAACATGTGGTACGCCGGCTCGCTCGAACGTACGTCGACGAACATCTGGATCGAGACGTCGCCCAAGGGATTCGTCACGTGGGATTCCGAACGCCGCGAGTGTGCGTTCCACACCGTGCCGAGCCGGCCGATCGCCGACCTGCCACGCTTCTCCGCATGGCTCGCCAACGAGAACCGGTACATGGATCCGACCGAAGTCGACCGCGCGATCCGTGACCGGGTCGAGAGCCTGAAAGGCGGAATCGACGGCAGGATCGTGCGCCTGATCATGGACGACGTACCGCGCGACCTGTTCCGCGACCTCGACCACCGCCGGTTGCGCGACTATCGAGCGCGCGCGCTGCACTTCCATCTCGATGCCCGCCGTCCCGCTCGCCGGCCACAGGACCCGACGCAGCCGTCGGTCCCGCCGCGTCCGCTCGACGAGGAGGCGGCGGACTTCCTGTCGGAAGTGTGGCAGCCCACGTCGGGCGACATCGAGCGCGCGCGGCTGGTCGAGCTGGCCAGGCACTATCTCGAACTCGCCGGCAACGATCCGGACGAGCCGCTGATCGAGGCGCAGAGCGACTGACCAATGCGCCTTCTCGGTCTCGAACTCACCAATTTCCGGCAGCACGCGGACACAACGATCCGGTTCTGGCCCGGTCTGACCGGCATAATCGGACCGAACGGGTCGGGCAAGAGCACGATCCTCGAAGCGATCGCGTGGGCCATATACGGCGCAACGGCCGCACGAGGCACGAACGACACGATACGGTTCGCGCGCGCGCCGAAACGGTCGCGGGTCGAAGTCGGACTGTCGTTCGAGCTGGGAGGCCACGAGTATCGCGTCAACCGGACTCTGCACGATGCCACTGTCTGCATCGATGGCGCGACCTCGCCCGCGGCCACCGGCATCGCGGGCGTGTCAAACTACCTGCAGGAACGCCTCGGCATGAATCGCGAGGAGTTCTTCAACACGTATTTCACCGGCCAGAAAGAGCTCCAGTTCCTGGCCAACATGGGACCGACGCAGCGCGCCAGGTTCCTCAACCGGTTGCTCGGATACGAGCGGCTGCGGCTTGCGCAGGACAAGGTGCGCGAGCGGCGTCGCCAGCTGCAGCACGAGCTGGCCGGGCTGCGTGCGGGTGGCGCGGATCCGATCGTCCTCGAGAAGGAGATCGAAGCCGCGACCGGGCGGCTAGAGTCGTCCAGCAGAAAGCTCGAAGAGGCGGAGGCAGTGCGCAAAGCGGCCGGCGAACGGCTCGTCGAGGTCGTTCCTCGCTGGCAGAGAGCGCAGGACCGCAGGGACGCCGCGCGCGAGAACGCGCACGCCCTCGAATCGACGCAGAAGGACGCCGATTCGGCGGCCCGCGACATCGACCGCACGACGCGCGAACTCGACGTGATGGCAAACGCCTCGCAGGAGCTGGAGTCGCTCGTCCAACGGCTCGAGGCGATGCCAGCGGCCGTCGCGGCATCCAGCCGGTTCGCCGAGTTGCGCCGGGCTGTCGAACGACGTGAGATCCTCGTGTCGAACGCGCAGTCGCTGCGCGAGGAGATCGCAGCGACGAAGGCCAGGCTCGATCAGCTGGCCGATGCGCCCGCCATGCTGCCGGCCTGCACGGATGAACTGGCGGCAACGCGCGCGCGGTTCGATTCGGCGCTGGCGGACGTCGATCGGCTGCGCGCCGAATGGTCGAACCGGAAGCAGGAAACGTCCACGAGACTCATGTCATACCGCGAGCGAGCCCGCGAACTCAGGGAGAAAATCGCGGAACTGAAGAAGGCCGGACCGGACGGCGCGTGCCCGACGTGCGAACGACCACTGCGCGACGAGTTCGGCGCGGTACTGGGCCGACTGGAAGACGAGTACCTCGAACTCGTGCAGGACGGCAAGTGGCTCGGCGCCCGCGAAAAGCAGTTGGCGGCCGTGCCCGATGACGTCGCAGCCGCTGACGCCGCGCGTGACACGCTGCGCACTGCACTGGACGAGCAGACGCAGCGTCTCGCCCGCTGCGAGCAGGCGATCCAGGAGATATGGACGCTCGGCGCCGAACAGTCGAAACGGGAAAAGCGCCTGGCCACACTCGAGGCGGGCATCGCCGAGCTGCCAGCCAGCTATGACTCCGAATCGCACGCCGCCGCGGAAGCCGCCCTCGACGAGCTGCGCCAGATCGAGAAACGCGTGGCCGCCCTCCGTTCGACCGTGGCGGCACGTGCCGAGCGCGAAACCGAGCAGGCCGATGCGAGGAAGCGCGCAGCCAATGCCAGGCGCCAGCACACCCGCCTGCGGAAACAGGCGGAATCGCTCGAGCACAGCGAGGAGGACTACGCCCGGATCCGCGTCGAGCACGAGACTGCCCAGCGTGCACTGCACGATGCGGAACTGAACGCGGTCGAGCATGGCGGCCGCGTGCATGCCGCGGAAGAGGCAAGGCGAGTAGCAATGCGCGACCTCAATGCACACCGCAGGATCGAGGAGACCGCTCGCACACTCGAACTGGAGTACCGGCACCACAACGAACTGGATGCGGCGATCACCAGACTGCGCCAGGATCTCAATGCACGAGTGCGGCCCGAACTCAGCCAGCTCGCCAGTGCGTTCCTGGCCGACATCACCGATGGGCGCTACACGTCGATCGAGATCGATGACGACTACAACATCCTGGTCCTCGATGAAGGCGAGGAGAAGCCGGTGATCAGTGGCGGCGAGGAGGACATCGCCAACCTGGTGCTGCGGCTCGCCATCAGTCAGATGATCGCGGAACGTGCCGGCCAACAACTGTCCATCCTGATCCTCGACGAGGTCTTCGGCTCGCTCGACCTCGAGCACAGAGACGCGGTCGTACAACTGCTGCACAAGCTCGAGGGCCGGTTCGAGCAGGTCATCCTCATCACGCACATCGATGGCATTCGCGAAGGCCTCGACAACGTCCTGCGCGTCGAGTTCGACGAGAAGAGCGGCTCGAGTCGCGTCGTGGAGGAATCCGTGTCGGGGTCGCTCTGGACGCCGCAACTCGTCTGAAGCGAGTTCAGTTCGCCGACCTCCGTGCCGGCGCGACGAGCACGACAGCGGCCCCGACGATAAGACTCATGCCGATCGCCTGAATCCCACTCAATCGTTCGCCGAGGAACACCGCGGCGAGAAGCGCCGCCACGAGTGGTTCGACACAGGCGAGCATCGCTGCGGTCCCCGGTTGGACGGTGCGCAATGCCTGAAGGTAGAACAGGTACGGCAGCAGAGTGGGGACGATGCCGAGCGCGAGCAGCCACGGCAGTGCGCCCGCGTCACGAGTAAGCGGTTCGAGGGGCGGCGCTAGGAACGTCAACGCGATCGCCGCGAACAGGAAACTCCAGAACACCGCGGCGACCGGGTGCGCGCGCGGCACGGAAGCGCGGCCGAAGATCGTGTAGAGCGCGTAGCCGAAGCCGGCACCGAGACCGAGAAGAAGACCTTCCCGCGGGATCGCTGTCCCTCCTCCGATGACAGAGCCGGCCGCGCCCGACACGAGGAGTACGCCGGCGACGGACAGAGGCAGTGCCAGCTTCTTGGCCAAGGTGACCCGCTCCGCCCACAGATAGTGAGACAGCAGCAGCACGAACACGGGCGCGGTATAGAGCAGGGAGATGGCGACGGGCACCGTGATGTGGCGGAAGCTGGCCAGAAGGAGCGTTTCGAACGCGGCGAACCCGACAACGCCGTAGGCGGCGAAGAACGCGATGTCGCCGCGACGGATCCGGAGCGGTGCCCGCAGTACGGCTGCCACGGCCAGCGCACCGACGACGCCGAGCCAGGTCCGCACGCTCGCCAGTTCGACAGGCGAGTAGCCGCGGTCGTAGAGGACGCGCGCGAGCGGGCCGAACGTAGCCCACAGAGCGGCCGCGATAAAGACGAGGGCGACGCCAGCCGCTGGACGTCGCCCTCCGCCTGCACCATCCGGCCGACTCGCCGGACTCAACGGCCGGCCTCTTCCCGCCTGTATCCGAGGTTCAGGAACGCTTCGGCCCGGCGAGTGTGTTCGTCCGCCAGCTCGCGTTGGCCGAGCGCGACGTACGCCTGCGCCATGCCATAGTGTGTGAAGCCGTAGTAGAACGGAATGCCTTCCGTCGCCGAGTCGACCCAGTGCGTCCACTCGTCGGGGAACCCGCCGCGGTGGAGGAACACATTGGTGACTAGTTCCTCGGTACGCGGGACATCGAGGTACGGGCCGGTCACGCTCTCGACCTGTGCGTTCGGCGCGCGCCAGATGCCGGCCACCGAATCGGCCTGTACGGGTCCGTTGTTCAGCTTGTACGTGACGCCCACGCGGATCAGGTATGGCCTCAGCCGCAGCTCGTTGTACGCGGCCGTCGTCATCGCGTAGTGGATGGGCCTGTCATCGATGGCGTTCTGGATCATCGAAGCCATGATCATGTCCGACGGTATGATCTGATCGCCCTCCGGCAGCGTTGTCGAGATCTGGCTGGCGCCGAACGACATGGCTTCGGTCAGGTTGTACGGCGGCGTGCCCGCGATCTGATTGATCTCAGCATCGGAGAAGTCCACAATGGAACGTGTTGGCGGACGACGGCCCGGCCCCGGATCCTCGACGGGCACACCTGCCGAATCGGTCGGCTGTAGCATCCTCGCGTACATCTCGGGACCGTCCGTGGGCACGTATGGCCGCTGGCACAGGATCCGGGTGGGGTCCGCCAGCGGGTCCTCGCCCGGCGCGCACGGCCGGGTCAGGTCACGGATCTGCTTCACGTACCACGGCGTGTTCAGATAGCTCATCACCATTACAGTGACGTCGCGGCGGATGCCCTCGACTTCCTGCACGTACCACAGCGGGAACGTGTCGTTGTCGCCGTTCGTGAACAGGATGCCGTACGGCTCGACGCTCATGAGGACGTTGTAGGCCCAGTCGCGCGCCGTGTAGTCGTGCGAACGCGTTGCCCACGTCCAGTTCAGGATCAGCGGCAGCAGCGCGAGTATGAGAACCGGCGCTGTGGCGAGCTCGGCTTTCGCATAGTCACGCGAGCGGCTCAGGCGGTCGGCAAGGTCCTGCCAGATGGCGGCAATGCCGATGCCGACCCACAGCCCCCACAATGAAAAGCAGACAATGAAGAAGTAGTCACGCTCGCGGACTTCGCGCAGATCCTGCGCGCCGCCCGGGCCGCCCACGAGTGCGAGCAGATCCTCACTCATCAGTGATGTCGGCAGCGAGTATCCGTACCTGAAGTTCATGTAGAACGTCAGACCGAACGAGAGCGTGCCGAACAGGATCGCGACGTACGCGAAGCTGATCCGGTCACGCTGCGCATGCGCCCAGGCGCCCAGGATACCGAGGATCGTGAACAGCAGCGTGAAGAACGGCCGGAACCCGCCGAACCAGCTCAGGTTGCCGTCCATGGATCGCGCCCACTGCCAGTCGAAGTACTGGGTGAAGTTGAAGACCTGTCGTGTGAACAGATGCGCGTCACGTGGCGAGAAGTCGATCGGGTTGATGAAGAGCCCCGGCTTGTCGTACTGCTGGCGAGCGAGTGCGGCCGACAGTTCCTCGCAGCCGCTTCGACCCATTGTAACGACGCTCTGCAACGCGCTGCCGATCGTCTGACACGTCGGATCCGCCTCGTTGATCAGCGGATCCAGGCCGGCGCGTATCGGCAGGTACATGTGAATCGAGAGCCCGACAATTCCGGCGACGACCGCGGCCGCGTAGAGCTTCCAGTTGAGCAGTGCGCGCGGCTGGACGAGTACGATGTAGGCCACAAGTGCCGGTGCGGCGAGGAACGCCATCAGGTGGTTGCCGACCGACAGCGCCAGGATGAACACCATCAGCAGCAGCAGGTTGTCATCCTTGCCTTCGCCCAGGCGGTCGCGCCAGCGGACCGCAAGCCACGAGAGCAGTGCGATCGTGAGCAGCGAGACCGTGTAGACCTTCTCGTTCACGTTCGACTGGTTCCACACCGTGAACGCGGTCGCACTCACGAGCACGGCCGCTGCCGCGCCGGCGATCCGGAAGCGTCCGCTGTCGGAGAAGTACGCCAGAATACGGTGTGCAAGAAGGAACCAGAAGCCGTGCGACAGCGCGCCCATTGCCGCGCTGAACAGGTTGATCCGGACCGCCACCGACAGTCCGAACGGCGCCAGCAGCAGTTCCCACGCCCTGGCCAGAACCACGAACAGCGGGTTCCCCGGCGGGTGCGGGATGCCGAGGATGTGCGCCGTGGCGATGTACTCGCTCGTATCCCAGAACTGTGTGGTCCGCGCCAGCGTGATCGCGTACAGCGCGAATACCGCCAGCGTAGCCAGGCCGGCCAGCAGGTACGGCGGCGTGTACGGAACGGTCTCCGTATCGGCGAGCGGCCGACCGGTCCGGGGTGACTCTGGCGGCGGTGTCGTATCGCCCGCGCCCGGTCGCGTCCGCGATCTGCGGTTCTGCTGTCTGCTCATAAGCCTTTCAAGCTAACGCCTTCGCGCGTGCTGCCTCAACCTTCGGCCCGGCCGGCCAGGAGACTGCCGTCCTCGAGAACGGTCGCGTACCAGCCCGGCGGCAGCCACAGCGTCGAGGAATACTCGAGTACGACGCACGGCCCGGCCAGCCGGTGTCCCGCCAGCAGCGTCTCCCTGCGATAGTGCGTCGCGTCGACACTCGTGCCGTCTGTCATGACGGTGCCCCGGCCGACCGGCTGCGGGTCCGGCGAACCGGCATGCTCGAGCGATGGTGGCCGCACGGCAGCCCCGGGCGCCAGCGCTTCGACGCGCAATGTCACCGCCTCGACCACGGCCCCGGTCCGATCATAGCCGTACCGGGCAAGGTGCGCTGCGTGAAACAGCTCGACCCACTCGTCAGTGGCAGCCACGGACAGCTCGAAGCTCTGGCCGAGATACCGGGCGTCGACGGACCGGTTTACAGTCACGACCTCGTCAAGGATCCCTTCGGCGGCCATCGACGACCGGGCATCGGCCTCCAGCTCGTCGAGGGCGAGGCGCATCCGTGTTCCGGCTTGGTCGGCCTGCCACAGAACCGTACGGGACACCTCCTTGCGCACGGCGGCCACGAGCATGCCGAAAGCGGACAGCACGCCCGGGTCTGGCGGGACCAGAATGCGCGGGATGCCGAGCCGTTCGGCGAGCGCCGCTGCGTGCAGACCCGCCGCGCCGCCGAACGGGACGAGCGTGAAATCGGCCGGATCGTGCCCGCGCTCGACGCTGATGACGCGCAGCGCGCGCTCCATGGACGCATTCGCGACGGCCACGACGCCCTCGGCCGCACCCTCGAGATCGATACGCAGCGCATCGGCGAGGGAGGCCAGCGGACCGCGGATCGCGTGAGAGTCCAGACCGCTCGCGGCCGCGCCGGCTTCATTGAATGCGACGACGTCGCCTTCCATGTCCGGCCCGGTGGCGGCGATGTGCTGGTTCGAATCGAGCGCGTGTCGCCAGCTCGAAGCGGGGAGCCGTCCGAGGAACACGTTGGCGTCGGTCACCGTGACGCGCGTTCCGCCTCGCCCGTAGCAGATGGGGCCAGGCTCGGCGCCGGCACTCGCGGGCCCGACGCGCAGCGCGCCACCAGCGTCGACACGCGCGATGGAGCCGCCACCAGCGCCGACCGTGTGCACGTCGAGCACCGGAATGGCCACGGGCAGGTCCGCGATGGCGAACTCGCGTGTGTGCAGGGGGCGTCCCGGACAAAGCGAGACATCGGTGGACGTGCCGCCCATGTCGAACGTGATGATGTGATCGATGCCTGCTCGCCGCGCGACTTCGAGAGCGCCGATCACGCCACCGGCCGGACCGGACAGCACGGTATGGACGGCTTCACGGCGAGCGCGGGTGAGCGGGATCGCGCCGCCGCCCGAGCCCATGATGCGGACGCGCGAGGCGCCCGATTCACGTTCGATCCGGCCGAGGTAGCGGTCCATGACGGGAGTGATGCAGGCATTGACGACAGTCGTCGCGGTCCGCTCGTACTCGCGGAACTCGGGCAGCAGCTCACTCGAGACGGACACGGGGAGGTCGAGCGGTTCGAGGGCAGTCACGACGGCGTGCTCGTGGGCGGGGTTGGCATAGCTGTGGAGCAGGCAGATCGCGATTGCGTCGACATCACGCAATCTGGCGGGCAGTTCGAGCAGTTCGGCGGGATCGACCGGTTCCAGCTCGGCGCCGTCCGGTCCGAGACGGCCGGCGACGCCGAATCGCAGTTCGCGCGGGACGAGCGGCGGCGGCCGTGTTCCGACGAGGGCGTAGAGTTGCGGCCGATTCTGGCGGCCGATCTCGATCACGTCCTCGAAGCCGGCGTTCGTGATGAGGGCCACGCGGGCGACTCTCCTCTCGAGCAGTGAATTGGTGGCGACCGTCGAGCCGTGCAGCAGGGTGAACGGCGGGGGCGGCCCACCGCGGACCGCGGGCGACGCACCGCGAACCGCGGTAATGCCGGCGAGCACCGCCGCCGCCGGATCCGAAGGTGTCGACGGCACTTTCAGCACGGTCAGCCGGCCATCCATCCGGCACACCACATCAGTGAACGTGCCGCCCGTGTCGATCGCGATGATTGACACTTCTGCCGCGCCGCTCGATCTTGCACCGCTCATGTCAGAGCCCGCATTCGATGTCTTCGTCCGGCTGGCGGCGACCGCGGCGTTGGTGCCGGTCTACCGCGAGTTCCTCTTCGATTCCGATACCGCAGTGTCGGCGTACGCAAGGCTCGCCCGGCCGTACGACCTGGCCGACGGCCCGCGCTTCGGGTTCCTCCTCGAATCGCTCGTGGGCGGCGAGAAATGGGCACGCTGGACATTCCTCGGCGCAAGTGCCGCGGGCGCGTGGCGGATCCAGTCCGGCGGTCGCGTATCGACGTGGTCGCCGGCGGCCGGCTGGTCGGAGCCGACGCGCATGGACGACCCGCTGTCGGATCTCGACCGGCGACTCCGCGAACGTACAATGGCGCACGTGCCCGGCCTGCCTCGTTTCGTCGGCGGCGCGGTAGGTTACCTCGGTTACGACGTCATCCGCTACATCGAGCGACTGCCGGACGCGCCGGCCGACGACCTCGATATGCCTGAAGCGCTGCTCCTCTTCACGGACGTGGTGCTGGCCATCGACAACGTGTTCGGCCGTGCACTTGCGATCGCCACCGTCGATGTCGCCGGCGCCGCCGACGATGCCGCGCTACGAAGCCTCTACGTTGACGCCGAACGGCGGATCGACGCTCTGATACGTTCGCTCGAAACGCCTGTCCGCATGCCGCCTCTGCAGCCGGCACGGCCCGCGCGGACACCGCGCTTCACCAGCACCATGGACCGTGCGACATACGAGGCGAAGGTCGACAGGATCCGGGAGTACATTCGCGCGGGCGACGCGTATCAGGTCGTGCTCAGCCAGCGCCTCGATGTGCCGCTCGATCGCCCACCATTCGACCTCTATCGCGAGCTCCGTTCGCTCAACCCTTCGCCCTACCTCTATTTCCTCGAACTCGACGGCGTCACGCTCGTCGGCTCATCGCCCGAGGTCATGGTCCGCCTCGAGGAAGGCCGCGTCACCGTGCGCCCGATCGCGGGTACTCGCCCGCGCGGCCGCAACGACGAAGAGGACGCCGCACTCACCGCGGATCTGCTCGCCGATGAGAAGGAACGCGCAGAACACCTGATGCTCGTCGATCTCGGCCGCAACGATGTCGGCCGCATTGCCGAGTACGGCACCGTCCGCGTCTCCGAGTTCATGGACGTCGAACGCTACAGCCACGTGCTCCACATCGTGAGTCAGGTCGAAGGCGACCTCTCGCCCGGACGCTCCGCCATCGATGTCTTCCGCGCCTGCTTTCCCGCCGGCACCGTGTCAGGCGCGCCAAAGATCCGTGCCATGCAGATCATCGATGAACTCGAGCCGAGCCGGCGAGGGCCGTACGCAGGCGCAGTCGGCTACTTCGCCTGGGGCGGCGATTCCATGGACACCGCCATCGCGATACGCACGCTCGTCGTGGCTCGCGGCAGGGCAAGTGTCCAGGCCGGCGCGGGCATTGTTGCCGATTCCGTGCCGGCAAACGAGTACGCCGAGACGCTGGCCAAGGCTAGCGCGCTGCTCAGTGTGCTGGCGAGCGCACATGATGCCGATCGATGATTCGGCGTCCGCGGTCCGTGTTTCACGCGGGGGACGCCCGGGAGGGGCGGAGGCCGCGGCGAACGACATTGAGAGTTCGTCGTGCGCGGCGTGGGTGTTTCACGCGGGGGACGCCGGGGGGCGGAGGCCGCGGCGAACGACTTGTGCATTGAGAGTCGTCGTGCGCGGCGTGGGTGTTTCACGCGGGGGACGCCGGGGGGGCAGAGGTCGCGGTGAAGGACTTTTTCTTGAACGGAAAACGGAAAACGGAAAACGGAAAAGGGCGAATGGACAGCCCAGGAACGAATGTTGGCGGGTGTCGTCGCGTGCCACCGCGACCTCCGCCCCCCGGCGTCCTCCGCGTGAAACCCCCTGGCGCGTGAAACCCCCTCGGCGTGAAACCCACTGGCGCGTGAAACTCCCTAGCGCGTGAAACCCGCTCCCGCGACCTGAGCGTCCGGACCCCGTGCGGCGGCAGGTATCCGGTACGGAGGGGTAGCGCTGGCCAACGCGCATTCGTTGTACTGGAGCGGGTTTACGGCGTGTTGAACCGCTCGGCCATTGCCTCGCCTGTATCACGAACGCGGGGGCCCCGGGGAGATCGGGCCGCGCATGCGTCCGAGGATTCGTGCAAACTCAGTGAAGCCGTTCTATTTGCGCACTTCGAGCATATGCGAACGACTGTGCCAAAGTCAAGACAGTGGCGCAGCGCGGTACGTCAACTCTCGGTTTTCCGGCACGCCTCGAGCGCTTCGAACAGTCGCTCGAAATGGTGCGGCTCATGAGCAGCGGTGGCGCACAGCCGGAGCCGTGCCTGGCCGGGTGACACGGCGGGGTACACGACCGCGGACACGAATACACCCATGTCGAGCATTCCGCGCGCCCAGCTGTAGGCTCGCCACTCGTCGCCGAGCAGGAGCGGCACGACCGGCGTCGTGGACGGTCCGATCTCGAAGCCACGCTCGCGCAGTCCCGTGCGCAGAATGCCCTCGTTGCGGTGCAGCCGCTCGACGTGCTCTGGCTCGTCGCGGATCACGCGCAGCGATTCGAGGACGGCGGCCGCGTTCGGGGGCGTCATGGCGGCGGAGAAGATGTACGGTGCGGATCCGTGCTGGATGTAGATCTTGAGGCCGCGCGAGCCGGCGACGAAGCCGCCGGCGGACGGGATTCCCTTCGAGAGGGAGCCGGTCGCGATGTCGATATCGGCCGGATCGATGTCCTGCGCCTCGCAGATGCCCCGTCCGGTGGCGCCGATGGCGCCGATCGAGTGGGCCTCATCGACCAGGAGGAAGGCACCGTGACGACGTTTGATCGCGATCAGATCCGCGAGCGGCGCCTGGTCGCCATCCATACTGAAGACGGCGTCAACGGCGACGAGGATGCGTTGAGCCCCGCGGCTGCGTGCCTGTCGGAGCCGTCGCTCGAGATCGTCCAGGTCGTTGTGTCGGAACCGGCGCGTTTCGCAGCCGGCCATGCGGCAGCCGTCGTGCAGGCTCTGGTGCGCGTACTGGTCGAGGATGGCCCAGTCGCCCGGTCCGAAGAGGGACGTGATGGCGGCGATGTTCGCGTCGTATCCCGATCCGAACGTTGCGGCCGCTTCGTGGCCGAGGAAAGCGGCCAGTTCGCGCTCGACTTCGTGATGCAACTCGAGTGTCCCCGTGAGCAGCCGGACGCCGCCGCTGGACGTGCCGAATCGGTCGACCGCGCTCCGGACCGCCTCATGGACGCGCGGATGGCCGGAGAGCCCGAGATAGCTGTAGGTCGAGAACAGCAGGACGGGCTCATCGAAGACGGATGTGTCGGGGCTGCAGCGCCCCTGGAGCGGCAGCTGATAGGTGTAGAGTGAGGATGGCAGCGCGGCCTCGAACGCATCGAACCAGCGGCGCACGGAGGGCGTGTCGAGCAGCGAGCCTTCGGCGACGAGGTCCTCGAAGGACTTGCCGTCGAAGTATCCGTCGAACGGGTCGCGCGTGTACCGGTCGAGCCTGCGCTCATCCCGGTCCGCGGAGGGCCGGGGGCGGGTCGCCTGGCCGTCGGCTCCGTTCACGTTCTCAGCCGGTTCCTGGCCGGAGAACGACCTTGACGGATCGCTGACCGCCTTTGTCGAGGGCGGTTGCGAGTGCTGCACGATACTCCTCCAGCGCGAATGTGTGTGTCACCATGCCCAGCTGGCCGATTCCATCGGCGGCCAGGATGTCCAGAGCGGCCTCGTAAATGTCCCTTGATTCCCCTCGCCAGGGCGCGAAACCGTAGGCGAAGATACCGGCAACCGTCAGCTGGCGGTACCATACGCGCGTCCAGTCCGCCCGGATCCTGGCGGCATTGCCGACCAGTACGACACGGCCGCCCTCGCGGCAGATCGCGAGCGAGTCGCGGACGGTCTGTTCGCTGCCGACCGTATCGTAGATCAGCGACGGCCCGCCCTCGACGAACTTCGGGGCGAGCGACGGATCGTACGCTCGTGCGCCCGGTCCGCTCGCGGCCCAGTCGTACAGCTCCGTCCTGTCGCGCAACGTCCGATCCGCGCCTGCCTGGCTGCCGAGTTCCGCCTGGAACGCGTACCGTCCGAGGACGGTCACCGGGCCGGTCCAGCCGACCGCGCGCAGGGCGTGGACCGTCAGCACGCCGATGGTGCCGGCGCCGATCACGAGCACCGTGTCGCCTTCCGCCGGCGGGTGCAGCAGCACGGGCCGGAGCGCGGACGCGAGCGGATCGGCCAGTACCGCGCTGGTGTCGTCCATGCCGCGCGTCGCGTGCAGCTGCGACGCGTGTGCCACGAAGAACCGCGACCAGCCGCCACCCGTGGCGGGGCAGTACCCGATCATCGGCCCCCCGCCGATCGCGCCCTCCATTGTGCGGCGGCACAGGCCGTACTCGGTCCGCGCGCATGCGGCGCACTCGGGCGACAGGCCGCGCTGCCGGCAGGCGAGCATCGGGTTGACAATGACGCGGTCGCCGGGTGACCAGTCCATGACCGCCGTTCCGCGTTCGATGATACGGCCCACGTTCTCGTGACCGAACGTGAACGGGAACGCGCCGAACGGTTCGAGCGTGAACGAGTCGTGGGCCGTGAGCGCGGCCAGGTCGCTGCCGCAAATGCCGCTCAGCGTCGTTTCGATCCGCACCCATTCCGGGCCCGGCAGCGCGGGTGGCTCGACATCATCGAGCGAAACGCACCCGAGCGGCGAAACCGGAAAGGACGCCCGGCCGGCGCCGATCCACCGCGTCAGAAGATAGCGGACCGGCCTGTAGTGGAAGCGGATCGCGAGCACGGCATATTGTAGGTCCGGTCCAGCGGGCGGACAAGGAACGCGGCCGTTCAGGGCGCAGGTCGCGACCGGGTTTCACGCGCGCGGGCCGCACGTCGCGCTCGGGGTTTCACGCGGCGGCCGCAGGGGGAGCGGAGGACGCCGAAAAACTGCGTTTGCGGTGGATCGCTGCCTTCCCGGGGCGGCTGCGTGCCGGTTTTCCTTTTGGGGGGCGACTTACCCGCAACGCCCTCGCCCGCCCGCAGACATCGAGCCGCACGTCCACGGTGAACCGGGGTGAACCCGAAAGAGCCACAATAACAACCGGAGCCCCGAATGGCGGGGCGAGCCCGGCGGGTACGCGTCGCCCCAGCGGCCTCCGCCGCCCCCGGCGCCCACTGCGCGAAGTTGTTCCGTTCGGGGAATCGCGCTCGGGTCTATCACGCAGGGGCTTTACCGGCAATGGGGGTGGGCGGTACACTCTTCGACATGCGACCCACCGTGGAGACGATTGGACCCGATCCGGCGCCGACGTCCGCCGCCGGATCCCTCGATCGGCGAGGATTCCTCCGCAATGCGACGGGCGGAACGGTTGCGATCGCGGTTGCCTCGATGCTGCCCGCGGGTTGCACGGCCGACTATCCGCAGGCGGCCGATGACGGCATCGATCTGGCCTCGCTGTCACCGAAGGAATACGCCGTGGCGAGGGCGGCCGCCGAAGCACTGCTCGCGGGTGTGCCGGTCGATCCGGCCGCGATCGCGCTCGCAATCGACCGCGAACTGGCGGCCGTGGGTGAGCCGATCCGCAGCGATCTCAGGAATGTGCTGCGCCTGATCGAGCACTTGACGATCCTCGGGTTTCACCGGAGCACGTTCACGGAATTGCGGCCCGAGCAGCGGTTGCGCTACCTCGAGGGCTGGGCGAAAAGCCGGCTGAGCCTGCGGCGTGCCGCGTTCCAGGCACTACGCGGGTTCGTTCAGTATTTCGCGTACATCCGTCCGCAAACGCGCGATCTGACCGGCTTCACGGGTCCGCTACCGGAGGCCGTGTCTCTGCCCGTCGTGCGGGTTGTCGACTACGGAGAAGTCGTTTGATCATCCAGGGCACGAACGCGAGCGCGGACGTTCGCGAGCGCGCCGACGTCGTCATCGTGGGCACCGGCTCGGGCGGCGGCACACTCGGCGCCTATCTGGCCGAGCACGGCTGGGATGTCGTGATGGTCGAACGCGGCGGGTTCTTCCGTGCCGAGGACTTCACCCAGCGCGAAGAAGACGCGATGGCCGACTTCAACGGCCGGCGGGGCCTCGACACCACGGTCGACAACGCGGTGTTCCTGAACTACGCACAGGCGGTCGGCGGCTCCACCGTCCACTACTGGGGCGACTCGTTCCGGCCACCGCCCGACCGTCTCGAACGCTGGCGAGCGGAGCACGGTCTCGACTGGATGACGCCGGCCGAGCTGGATCCGCACTTCGAAGCGATCGAGGCCGAGTTGGGCATCCACGTCACGCCCGAAACGTTGCTCAACGAAAACAACAGGCTGGTCCGCGAGGGCTGCGAAAAGCTCGGCATCGAGGGCGCGAAGCCGCCCACGGCGAGGGTTGATTGCCTCGGCTGCGGGTGGACGCAGTTCGGCTGTCCGTACAACGCGAAGACGTCGCAGCTAATCACGACGATTCCGCGTGTGTCGACCGGTGGCGGCCGCGTGTACAGCGATGCGCGTGTCGACGTCCTGCACATCGAGGATGGCCGGGCGACGGGCGTCGAGGGAGAGCTGACCGCGCGTGACTCGGGCGAGGTCCGCGCGCGGTTCCGCATCGATGCGGATGTCGTCGTACTCGCGGGTGGCGCACTCGGCACGGCGGAGCTGCTGCTGCGCAACATCGAAGACGACACGGTCGGCCGACGGTTCTTCATCAACCCGCACTATTTCGTGTGGGCCGACTTCGGCCGGCGCATCGACAACGTGTCCGGTATCCCGTGCGCATACGTCGTCCACGAGTACCGGCAGGTCCGCAAGGACGAGCGTGGGCGCTATGCGGGCGGCGGCTACATCATGCTGTCGAACCACCAGTCGCCGGGCATCACGGCGGCGATGCTGTCCAGTGTCGGCGCGGACCACACCGACCGCATGAAGCGGTGGCATCAGCTCGGCTCGGTGATGTCCGTCATCGATGAGGAGCATCCCGGCCGCGTTTTCCTTGGCAAGGACGGGATCCGCCGCACCGAGTACAATGTGAAGGGCGTCGACCAGCTCAAGGCCGTCGACTACCTGAAGCAGGCCAGCCGCATCTTCCTGGCCGCGGGCGCAGAGGAAGTCTGGGTCCCGGACGTGTACGGCACGATCATCCGCACCGAGCGCGACATCGACGAGATCGGCGTCCGGTCGGTCCAGCCGAACGCGCAGTTCTGCGCGGGTAGTCACCTCATGGGCACAGCGCCGCTGGGCACGAACCCGGCCGATTCCTTCGCCGGCCCGACCGGCGAAGCGCATCGCGTGAGGGGACTGTATGTGGCGGACGGCGCGGCACTGCCCGGCAGCGTGTCGGTCGATCCGTCACTGACGATCATGGGCGTCGCTCGCTGGATCGCGGCCGGCATCCACGAACGACACGGCCGCGTCGGCGGCTGAGCGTGCGGCCACCCGACACGGCCGACCTCGAAGCGCTGCTCGACGCGTACGCGCCGCTCTCGCCGGTGCCTTCCTGTCCTTCGATACGGGCCTTCTCCGCGAACTCACTCGTTGTCATCTGGCAGGCCGCCGAACGCGTTGCTGGCCGGGTCCTGCCCTCACCGTTCTGGGCGTTCCCGTGGCCAGCGGGCATCGCGCTGGCGCGTGCCATGTTCGATGACCCGGCGATCGTGCGTGGCAGGACCGTGCTCGACGCGGGCGCCGGCGGTGGCGTCTCCTGCTTCGCGGCCGCCGTTTGCGGCGCGGCTCGCGTAATTGCGTGCGACACCGATCCGTGGGCACTGGCCGTTACCCGGCTCGGAGCGAGCCGCCAGCAGCTCGCGGTGGACGTGATCGAAGCCGACATCACAACGGATGGCGGCGTGATCGACGGCATCGATGTCGTGCTGTGCGGTGACCTCGCGTACGACCGCGGTACGGCGGCGGGCGAGCGGGCCGCGATCGAGCGGGCAGTCGAGCGAGGCGCAGTCGCGCTCATCGCCGACGCCGGCAGGACCTACTTCGATGCGAGCGGACTCGAGCCGGTCGCCGAATACACGATCGATGTCGTTGCGGATCTCGAAGGCTGCGACAGGAAAACCGCGCGCGTCTACGTGATGCGCTGACCGCACCGGTTCAGAAACGGTCGTGCTTCGCCAGGTTGGCCTCGATCTCCGCACGCGTAAACCAGACGGGCCGCAACTGATTGCTCGCCAGCAGAGCGAACTGGTCGGTACGGTGTGGCGATCCCGGCTGGCTGGCATTGCCGTAACCGAGGAGCGCGACCGCACGTAGTGTGGGACCGAACTCGACGATGGCCACGAAGGAGTCGCCGGTTGTCGCGACTCGCATGCCGTCTTCGGCATCGGCGAAGCCGAACACGCGAAACACGCCGGGCCCGCCCGGCCCGCCGACGGCTGCGAAGTCGAGGTCGCCTCGCCGCAGCCGGTGCACGTCGCCCCATGCGATGTCGAGCGAGCCGAAACGCGCTTCGATGGCCTCTGCCGCAGCGTCCAGAGCCTGGGCCGCGCCTTCGGCATCAGACAGGCCATCAGGCGTCGTGAACGGCGCTGCCGTCATCCACGGCACGTCATACGGCGTTCCGGCCGGCCAGCGGCGGCGCACGAACTGGTCGAAGAACTCTGCGTAGAGCACTGCGCCCCGGCTGCCCGCATCGATAGTGCGATCCCACGCTTCGAGCACCTGCGCGGCCCGGCGGGTCCGCTCGCCGTGGGTGCGCGCGGCGATCACGACGTCCTCGAGGATGTGATCCGCCGACTCGACATGCGTCGAATGCTTGTAGGCGACGACTTCGGCGAACGTGATCGACGTGTCCTGGGCCAGCATCCGTGCCGAACGCTGCGGCCGGAACCCGAGCGGCGAGGAGGGCGCCATGTAGGGTGGGTAGTCGGCCGGATCCAGCGCTGGGGGGAAGGTCGTCGTCCACGGTGGATCGTTCGCGTTCTGCAGCCAGCCGGTGGACGGATCGGCCAGTCGCGGCAGCTCATTGTACGAGTGAACGTTCGTCCAGAGCGTCGCCGAGGTGGCACCCGCAACAATGCCCGCCCACATGCGCCAATCGCCCATGGGACGGATGGGCACGCGGCCGTTGAACACGTGCAGGATGTGGCCCTCGCGATCGGCGTAGATCACCGTGAACATCGGCAACTGCAGATTGCCTAGCACGGCTTCGAACTGTCCCATGTTCGCGGCGCGCATCATGCCCCACGTCTGGTCAGCGGCGCCCGCGGCATCGAGCCCGGCAACACGCAGGGCGAGCGCGCGATCGCCGCGGCGGGCAACGACCGGGCCGTGCACGGATCGTGTGATTGTGAGCGGCTCGGTTCGCAGCGTTCCGTCCGGCTGTCTGATGCGGAGCTGTACGGTCGCGGTCTCGAGCGGACGAGTGCCGTCATCCCAGACGTAGCCATTGCCGGCCAGCTCGATCTCGTACAGGTCGGCTGCGTCGATCGTGTTGACCGTGTGCGTCCAGCCGAGGTTGCGGTTGAAGGCGATGCCGGGGAGCGGTGTGCCGACGAGCGCGGCGCCATAGGTGTCCATGCCGGGCAGCATCACGTGTGCCTCGTACCACGTGTACAGATCGCCCCATGGCAGATGCGGATTGATGAGCAGCATCGCGTTTCCGCTGGCAGATCGTGATGGTGCGATTGCCCAGCCGTTCGAGCCGGCCGCCGCCACGTCATCGATCTCCGAGAGCAGACGATCGCCGACCGGTCCGAGCGATGGCAGGATCGATGCCGAACGGACGCCGTCCGGCGAAGCGGACGCGAACGTGCGGTCGCGATCGTCGCCCGCCGGCGAGTCGCCTCCGCCGTCACCCGACCCCGCACGCTGCCATGCGCGCACGACACCATCCACGCCGGCCGCGCCCGTCACGAACGTGAAGTGCATTACGCGTTGCGAGTGCGCGAGGACGTCCGTCGCGCTGACGGGCAACACGATTTCGTAGGCGTCATCGATCGAGTCGGGATTGGCGCGAGCATACGCGTTGATGCCTTCGGCGAAAGCCTCCAGGTAGGCTCGCATGTACGGCGTCTGGCGGTCGAGCCACTCACCGGCGCGCGACGGGATGTCGTTGGTATGCACCCACACGTCGGAGTCGCGCCAGTCCTCACCCCAGTACTCGGCCGCCCGGCCGCGCGCCTGGCCGTACAGTCGCAGAAGCAGATCCCCATGACTCGCGGTCTGCGCCCAGCCGAACGCCCAGAACAGCGCCGTCTCGTCCTGCGCATTGATGTGCGGAATGCCCCACGTGTCCCACAGAATTTCGACGCGGCCCGTGGGTTCCGCCGCAGGCTGTGGCGGCAGTTCGATGGGGACCGGTGCGGTCTCGATTGCCGGTGCCGGCGCTTCGGGCTGCCCTCCGCCACACCCCGACAATGCGGGCGCGGCAATCATCAGCAGGGCTGCCCACGCGGCACGGCCGTTGCACGTCAAGGCGATGTCCGGTTCAGCCGGCAGTACGACCGGTCGATTCCAGCGCATCAGTCGTGACCCCGCACTGTGCTCATGCACCGAGGCCTCGGGCAACAGCGCTGATTCCATTGATCTCGAACTGAGCGCCCACGACCATGACGATCAATCCCATCAGGCGAGTCATGAGGTTCATACCAGTCGTCCCGACACGGCGGGTGACCAACGGCGCGGAAGCGAGCAGGCCGGCGCTGACCAGCATGACTGTGACAATGGCGATATAAATGAACGCGATGTCTGCGACGGAACCCGCCTGGCCGTTGAGAGCGATCACAGTGGTTATCGCGCCCGGCCCGACGAGTGTCGGCAGGCCGAGCGGAATGATGCCGATGTCCTCCTTGCCCGCGCCGGCGGTCTGCTCGGCGGGTGTTGTCTTCGTCGCGGAACTGCGCGCGTGCAGCATCTCCCAGCCGATCCCGAAGAAGATGATGCCGCCCGCGATCTGGAACGCTTCGGTCGTGATACCGAAGAAGCGCAGGATCAGCGGACCGAAGGCGGCGAACGCGACCAGGATCAGGAGTCCCGTGATCGACGCGCGCCGCACGGTGACTCGCCGCTGACGTGCGTCATAGTTCGACGTCATGGCCACATAGATCGGCACTGCAGCAAGCGGATTGACGATCGACAGCAACGATGTGAAAGCGAAGACGCCAAAGCCGAGAGACTCGCTCATTCGCCGTTCGACCCCGCGACCGACGCGATGCACTCGATCTCGACGCGCGCGCCGGCCGGCAGACCCGCGACGCCGACCGCCGATCGAGCGGGTGCTGGATCAGGCTCGAAGAAGCCGGCATAGACCTCGTTCATCGCTTCATAATCGCGGATATCGGCGAGGAATACGGTGCACTTGACCAGGTTGCGGATGCCCACATTGGCCGCGTTCATCAGTGCGCGCAGATTGTCGAGCGACTGGCGAGTCTCGTCACGGATATTGCCGGCCAGTCCCTGGCCGCCAGGTCGCAGCCCGATCTGACCGGAGAAGAAGATCAGATCGCCGGCGCGGACCGCGGGCGAATACGTCGCCAGCGTCTGTGCGTTGCCGGGTGCAATGATCTGTCGGTTGTCGGGGCCGCGCGAAGCGCACGCCGGCAACAGCACGAGCAGCGCGATAATACCGACGGTCGTTTGATTCCGCATTAGAAAAGCTCCTTGAGTCGTTCCATGTCCAAGTTGCCGCCGCTGGCTACGACGACGACGGACTGGTCCGGTGATGTCGTGACGCGGCTGGCCAGCAGCGCGGCAAAGCCGGCAGCGCCGGACGGCTCGACGAATACCTTGGTACGAGTGATGACGAGCGCCATGGCGCGCAGAATGTCGGGGTCCGAAACAGTCACGACTTCGTCGACGAACGCGTTGACATGCTCGAGCGTCGTCACGCCTGCGCTCGGCGGTGCCAGGCCGTCCGCGATGGTCAGCACGCGGTCCAGCTTCACGACCTCGCCCGCGGCCAGGGCGGCGCTCATGTTGGCCGCGCCCTCCGGCTCGACGCCAACGACACGGACCTGCGGACGAACCTGCCTGATGGCGGCCGCCACGCCAGAAATGAGGCCGCCACCACCGACCGGTACGATGACGACGTCGACGGTGGGAAGGTCCTCCATGATCTCGATACCGACCGAGCCATGGCCGGCGATCACGGCCTCATCATCGAACGGGTGCAGCAATGTGTACCCGTGTTCGTGTCGCAACTCCTCCATGCGCGCGAACGCGCCGAAGACATCGCCGTGCAGCACGACATTGGCGCCGTATGCGCGGCTTGCCTCGACCTTGGCCGGACTCGCGTGAGCCGGCATCACGACGGTGGCCCGGATGCCCTCCACACACGCGGCGTAGGCGACCGCCTGCGCATGGTTGCCGGCCGAGATCGTGATCAGGCCGCGCGCCCGCTCCGCCTCGTCCATCTGCGCGATCCGGTTGAACACGCCCCGGACCTTGAACGAGCCGGTCTTCTGGAACGATTCGGCCTTGAACCACAGCCGCGTTCCCGTCATCGACCCCAGCTGCGACGAGTGCAGCAGGGGCGTCCGGTGCACCCGCCGGCTGATTCGTTCACGAGCCGCCAGGATGTCCGCAATGTCGATCATGCTCTCCGCCTGAGCGTTGGACCCGCCACAATGATGACCGTGCCGCGCCACTAGTGGCAAGCGCCGGACTGGCGAAATCCAGGGGCCAGGCTCGTCAGCTCGGCCCCGCTCCGGAGCAGGCGCCGGAGCCGCACGGCTGGACTCGGCCCACCCGTTCTGACAGATTGGAGAGCGTGAAAGCCAATCTGAGGGACGATTCGGACAGCGGAGCCGAATCGCGGCCGGTGGATGATGCCGCCGCGAAGGACGCACCGACCAGCGCCGACGTGATTACGGCCAGCTTCGGAAACGACGAGCGCGCGGCCGCGTTCCGGTCGTTTCTCGAGCGCAGGCGGGGTGGCAGGCACATCGTCGCCGTGCAGGATTTCCCCGATCCCGACGCGATTGCGAGCGGCTGGGTCTACCGGCATCTGGCGAAGGCCTTCGACATCACTGCCGACATCGTGTATGACGGCCGCGTCAGCCATCAGGAGAACCTGGCGCTCGTGCACGTCCTCGACATCCCGCTCCAGCGGTACACGGAATCGCTCGCGCTCGACCGCTATGACGGCGCTGTCTTCATCGACAATCAGGGCACGACGACCAGACTGACCGACCGCCTCGAGGCGGCCGGCGTGCAGACGCTGGCAGTGATCGACCATCATTCACGCCAGGGTCTGCTCTCGCCCGAGTTCGCCGACATCCGGCCCGTCGGCGCCGCCGCTACCATTCTGGCCGACTACCTGCGCAGTGGTGAGTTCTTCGACCTTGACGCCGACGATCCCGTGCACGCCGCCATTGCGACGGCACTCATGCACGCGCTGCGCAGTGAGACGGACGGCTTCATGAAGGGCGGACCGGAAGAGTATGCCGCGGGTGAGTACCTGAGCCGGTTCCATGACCGTGACCTGGTCGAGAAGATCCTGCGCGTACAGCGCTCACGCGGCACGATGGATATCATCGGCATTGCACTGACCCGGCGTCGTGTTACCGGAGGCTTCGCGATTGCCGGTGTCGGCTACGTCCGGCCGGGTGACCGCGACGCGATCCCGCAGGCGACCGATATCCTGCTTACCGAGGAGAACGTCAATACGGCAATCGTCTACGGCATACTGTCGGGCGAGGGCGAACGGGAAGTCGTGGTCGGAAGTGTGCGGACGACACGGATCACGCTCAATGTCGATGACTTCCTGAAGACCGCGCTGGGCGCGGACGCGCGCGGCCGTTTCTACGGTGGCGGTCGCACCGGCGCCGGCGGTTTCGAGATCGCCGTCGGATTCCTCGAAGGCGCAACCGAGTCGGACCAGATGAAGCTGAAGTGGGAAGCGTTCGACCAGCAGATCAGCGCGAAACTGATGAAGGCCGCTGGCATCGATGACGAGGAATACGACGAGTAGCCGGCAACCCGCTCAATCCTCGACCGACCACTCGCAGCTGGTATCACCCTGCGCCGTGCACGACGAGTGCACTACACGACGTTCCTTCCCCGAGTAGATGCGAATCAGTTCTTCCAGCGCGCCCGTGAAAAGAACGCACGCACCACTGCCGAGATCGGCCGTGAACGCAGGTGTGATCCGGACAGTGAGCGGCTTGCCCGCCATTTCCAGACGGCCACTGCCGATCATGCCTCGGAGCAGCCGTTTCGCGCGGCGGCGGATCGGTCCGAACACCAGCGTGGCGGACCGACGCACGAGCCTGGCCGAGAAGGGAACGCGCTCGCCGACCCGCTGGCGAGTCACTCGCCGGCCCATCTCGCGGACGATGGTCGAGCCATCCGGTCGGCGGAGCACGAGTTGAAGCAGACTGACGAGTTCGGTGACAGGCACGCGCGTGCCGGCCGAGACCGCGGCCTCGTATCGCTGGATCTGTGAAGATACAACACCACTGAGCCCGAACCGCCGGGGCAGGCTCGCGCTCAGGTCTTCGGCTTCGAGAATCTCGACGGGCCGATCCTGATCGCGCACCGCTTCCAGCAGCGCGAGCGGCAGTTCTGGCCACACGCGACCGTTGGTCGTTTGCTGCGTACTCGACACTTTGCCGGATCGTCCGGTTCGGGGAGGCACGCGTCATGCCCGGGCGTGCGAAACTGGCGCCGCCGGCCGCGCGAAATGTGCACGGCCGCGACTCGCCGGGCAACGGCCCACTCGCCTGTGCCTACTGCGAAAGACGGACCGTTCACCGGCCAGCATGCACGGGTCTGACGCTGCGACCGCGCCCAACGACGCTCCGGTATCACAGGCCATCGTCTTGCGGTGGCACGAGATACGCCCGCTGGCGCGGCGACCGCACCGAGCCCTACTTTTCTCCGATGCAGCGATATCCCGGCATCGATCCCCCGGAATATGTCGAGTGGACGGCCGATCCCGATCTGGTGAAGGCGTTCGGTCAGACGGTGTCATCGGACCCGGACCGAAGCGAGGCGATCCGGTCGCTCGACGAGAAGGACCTGCTCGAACTGTACGCCGGCCTGGTCCGGTTCCGCGTTCACGACTTCACGCTGAAGCGTTGGGTCAGGCGAGGTGTCATCTCGAAGGCGTGGCTGGGTACTGGCGAGGAAGCTGTGACGGTCGGCGCCGTCCACGCGCTCGATCGTGCCAGCGACGTTGTCGCACCCATGATCCGCAACGCGGGCGCGTTCCACGAGATGGGCATGCCGCTGGAAACCATTTTTCACGGCTATCTCGGTACGACGGACGGTCCGAACCACGGTGTCGACGGTCATTTCGGCGACCTTGCGCACGGTGTGCTCCAGCCGATCTCGCACGTCGGCGTGATGGTACCCATCATCACCGGTATCGCGCAGTCGTTCGGGCTGCGCGGCGAACCGCGCGTAGCGTTGACATGGATCGGCGATGGCGCCACGAAAACCGGACAGGTCCACGAAGGACTGAACCTGGCGGGTGTGCTGCGCGTGCCCGCGATCTTCATCGTGCAGAACAACCAGGTTGCGCTGGGTACTCGCCTCGACCAGCATCAGGTTGGCGACTTCGACGCGTGGCCGGCCACATACGGCATGGCGGGCGCACACGCCGATGGCAACAACGTGCTCGACGTCTGGGCAGCCACGAAGCTCGCAGCCGATCGTGCACGCTCCGGCAACGGTCCGACAATGATCGTCGTCGACACGTTCCGCATGGGCGGCCACGCCACGCACGACGAGGCGGAAGCGCGCCGCACGTTCGAGCCCGCTCTTTTCGAATCGTGGGGACGGCGTGATCCGATCGGCTTGTACGAGGAATGGCTTTCGGGCCAGGGGGTGGCACGCGAGAAGCTGGCAGAGATCGAGATGCACGTGACCGCCGAGGTCGAATCGGCGGCCGAGCGCGTGCGCGAGCAACGCGATGGGCGCATGCCTGAGGGCAGCGTCACGGAATACCCGGGCTTCAGCGCGGGCGTTCGCCAGCCCGGACTGACCGCCCGCCTCGGATCGCCCCCGGCCTGATGCTCGCGCTCCCACTTCCGGCCGTGCGATACGTCACCGTCCGCAACGAAGCCTCCGACCGGCCGCGGACGCACTTCGACGACGGCGTGCACGTGTGAAGATCGAGCCGCGCACTGATCCCGTGAGAGTCGCTCCATCCGATGACGGCAAGCGCCTGGTCATCGAATGGCGTGATGGTCACCGTTCGGAGTACCCACCCCGATACCTTCGCCTTCATTGCCGCTGCGCCGGCTGCGTCGACGAGCGGACCGGCCTGAAGGTTCTCGACCCATCGACCGTCGAGCCCGGCGTGTTCCCCATGGCGATCCGCCACGTCGGCCGGTACGCGCTCGGCTTCGACTGGAGCGATGGTCACACCACCGGCATCTACACGTTCGAGTTGCTGCGTGAGGTCTGTCCGTGCGGCGACTGCCGGTAGTGTCTGCGGCGGCTGACACGTTCGAACGGAATGTTTCACGCGGGGCCGCGGGGGTAGCGGAGGAACGCGGGGGAACGAACTGATGTTTTTGAATTCCCGTGATGTTCAGGGGTCGACGCGTTTCCGGCTTGCGACTGGCGGCTGGCGAGATCCGTTCGCCGGACCGGCCCGCCCGGTTCTCGGACATCATCGGCCGGGAGTCCCGGCTCGGAGCGGTACTGATCCGCGAGGTGCGTGCTCCTAATCCGTTAAAATAAGGAAAAGGAACATCCAGCCGCGGCGGAGGGTCGGTGTCCCGCGCGCATGCCTACAGCGTCCCCCGCTCCCCCAGCGTCCTCTGCGCGAAACAAATCCGTTGAGACGTTCTCGCGAAGCTCAGATGCCGGCGCCGTCGAGGACGTCGAGGAAATCGCTGAGGATGCGATGCGTCAGGCCCCAGATCGTGTAATCGCCGTGGACGATCGAGGGAAACGCGAGTTCTTCGCCGCTGCGCTCGATGCGAAACTCGGAAGCCGCTTCAATGGACCGGAGCACGGAGAGCGGGATCCATGAGGCGTCGACGACTTCGGCGGGATCGAGAGTGAGCGTCGTATCCGATGGCACGCCGGCAACGAACGAGACGATTTCGATGGCAGGCAGACGGCTTGGCGTCGTAACCACGCCGAGGCGGCCGAGCACGCGACCGGAATGCGGGATCGAGATTCCGGTCTCTTCGACAGTCTCGCGGAACGCGGTGGCGGCCAGATCCGGATCGGCGAAGTCACGGCGGCCTCCGGGCAGCGCGATATGGCCCGACCACGGGTCATCGCCGCGCTCGGCGCGCCGGATCAGCAGGAGTTCGAGGTCATCGCGTGGCCGCAGCACGAGGGCGACCGCCGCCTGAGCGTGGCCGGGCGAGGGCGCGGTGTCCGTGAAGCGGCGCGCAGTCAGCGCCCGCTCGATCGGGCCGAATCGGGGGTCGTTCGTCACGACGCCAGAATGTCGAGGACAGACGCTCGGGGCAACCGGGGATCGAGGAAGGCCGTGCCTGTGTACGAGGAATCGTGGCTAATGGTGGCGAAGTCGGGGCCAGGCGGCGGGTGATCTTCGAACGCGACGGATTCCGCTGCGTCTACTGTGATCTCGTTTTTCCGGTCGCCCAGCTGACGGTCGACCACGTGGAGCCGCGGATGCGGGGCGGCGACCGTTCGCCCGGCAACCTCGTAACGGCCTGCGGTTCCTGCAACGCCTTGAAGGGCGGCCAGCCGGCGTGGCGGTTCCTTGCGGGACGGCCCGACCTGCGCACGAATTTCCTGCGCAACGCGGCCAGCGTGTGGCCACGACTGAGGCGGGCCATAGAAAAGGCGGCGACAGGGTAATACAACGGATCGTCGCTGCCGAAGCTCTAAGTAGAGGGATACGGGGCCTGGCGCCCCTGGCCCGGTGAAGGGAACCCGGGGCACGCGCACGAATGTTGCCGCCGATGCCGGCGGTGCGGCCGTGTGCGAAACAGGAAAGGAAGCGGCAGTGCGGCATTCTCGTCTAGCGATCCTGTTCGCGATCGTGGTCTTCGGGGCCGCTTGCGAGCGCGTCGCGCAGCCGGGCGTTGGTCCGGATGCGCGGCGGGAGCTCGATCGGGCCGAAAATGCCGTCGTGGGGTGGATCACCCGCGCGCGGTCGCAGGCAGCTGTCGATGTCCAGACAGCCGTGGCCGCCGGTTACCTCGAGCGCCTGCGGCTTGGTCTCGGCAGCCCGTTCCGCCTGGCCGAATACGCGATGGACGACCTCCGCCTGGCCGACACGACCCGCGTTCGCCTGGCGTGGGCGATACTCGCCCGCACGTACAGCCGTGATTCGTACGAGATCGATCCGATCGCGCTGGACCGTGTCGGGCTGCGCCGCCAGGCGCCCGTGCCGGGGTCCGGCGCCATCCACCTCGACCTGATCGATGGCGCGATCCGCCAGTCGAGCGACCCCCGCGCGGGCGAACTCGCCGTCCGGCTCGCATACATGCTCGCTTCACTGGCGGGCGATCTCAATCGCAATGCGCCCGAAACAGCGGGCCGCGTCGCCGCGCTGATCCGGGACCGCGAGCTGGCCCGCACGGACGTGACCAGGCTGCTTCGCGTCGCGGGAGACTCTGCCATCGACCCGCTCGACTTGCTGCGCAGGTGGCGTGCGGAGCGACGTTTCGAGGTCGAGCGTCCGCCGATGGAGCCAATGACCGCGGACGCCGAACTGACCGCGATGGAGATCGCGCCGCGGCTCGCCCGCGTGATCGGCCTGCTCGCCGCGGGCGCGAATATCCCGCGTGACGTGAACGCATCGACCATGCGCGGGCCGGTATCATTGCTCGGGCCCATTGCGGCCGCGGTGCTGTCCGCTTCCAACGACTCATTACGCTCACCGCCGGAGTCACCCGTCGCCGTGGCGAGCATGCTGCACGCGGACGAACTGATCGAAGCGCCATGGATCGGTGCCGACCAGAAGCCGATCCGCCGAGCGTTTCTCGATGACGCGATCAACAGCGAACGGTTCGTCGCGGGACTCGGGTCGCTGCGGTCCCGCTCGCCGTACGACGCGGGCGGCGCCGCACTCGCTGTTTCCGCGGCCGTCGCGTTGCGCGCATGGGCGCAGGAACCGGTGTGGACACCGGGCAATGCAGCGCCGTCGACGCGCGAGTTGCAGCAGCGGTGGGGCCTGGCCGCGATATCGTTCGGCGATGATGTGCCCGCCGAGTGGCGCCCATGGTTCCGCCGTCTGATCGACCTGACTCTGAGCGACCTGTCGCGGGTGCTGCCGGCACTCAACCTGCACGGGCTCAGCATCCACGTCACGAACGAAGGCAGGCGGAATGCGACACTGGCTCTGCACGATCCCCGGCGGCGCCGGCTCGTTCTGCCGCCGCTGACGGCCGCCGGAACACTGGCCCACGAAATCGCGCACGACCTCGACTGGCAGGTTGCGCTCGAGCGGTACCGCGTTCGCGGCGACTACGCCAGCGACCGGGCCGTCAGGATCGCGGGTGACCGCTTCGCCGAGCGGCTCCACAATCTCACTGCGGCGTCCATGGAATCGGCGCCATCGGATCGCAACGCGCACGCCAGCCGGCCGGCCGAGGTATTCGCCCGCAACGTCGACTTCTTCGTGGCCGTCTCACTGGCCGCCGCAGGCCGCTCGAACGGGTATCTGTCGTCCGTGCAGGATGACATGCTCACCGGCTACGGCAGCGTGCGGGCGCCCGACGTGACCGGCACGGCCGGCCATGCGCTCGTCGCTATCCTCGATGACGTCGCGCCGCTCTATCCGGAAACGCGGGACTGGTTCGTGAAGCGCTACGGTCTCGAGCGTTCGCTCACGCCATATGACCTGGTCCGCAGGATGTTCGAGTCGACCGTGCCGCCTAACGATCCGGTCCGTACGGTCGACATGATGGCGATGGTGCGAACCGGTGATGACACATTCAATCGTATCGAGGCGGCGCGCGATGCCGGTTTCGGCGCGATCGATGCCTGGGTCTGTCGAGCGCCCGGCTCCAACTACTACCGCGAGCACGAGACGGCACGACGCGGTCTCGTCCTCCATGCAGCACGTGCCCGCGCACGCGGCGTCGCTCTCGATATCGCGCGCCGCATTGGCGGCAGACGGTCGGAAACGTGGGTCACCAGGCGTCTCGACGGCGAACCCGGCCCGCTTCGCGACGAGCCCGAGCCCGCGCTGCGCGAACTTCTCGAACCCGTGATCGAACGAGCGGTTGCCGCCGGTTCCGTCAATGTGCCGGCGCCCAGCCGTCGCATCGAGATCGTCGTGCCCGCCGCGCATTGCGCTGCGGGGCCGTTTCCGATACAGGCCCTGTTCTGAGCACGGCGCTTCTCAGACGCCGGTCACATCAGCGCCCCAGATGACCTTGTGCTGCTGAATCTGGAACCGGACCGGTAGCCGGTCGTCGAGGATCCAGCGGGCGAGGTCACGGAACTCGACGCGGTCCCAGACGGGCGAGAAGTGAATGGCACGAAGTCGGCCATCGCGGACCATCACGTCCAGCCCGCGCTCGCGAACGGCGGCCGCAGCCCACTCGTAGTCGGTCCGGTCCGCGATCACGAACTTGATCTCATCGCGTCCAGTCAGATGCTCGAGGTTCGACCAGAGATTGCGACCGGATTCGCCCGAGCCCGGACACTTGAGGTCCATGATGCGATGCGCGCGCGCGTCCAGCCGCGAGATGTCGAACGCGCCCGAAGTCTCGACCAGGACGGTGAAGCCGCGCTCGGCCAGCAGGCCGACCAGGTCGAACGCGTTGCTGTGCGCCAGCGGCTCACCGCCCGTTACCTCGACCAGTGGCGTTCCGATCTCGACGACGCGATCGACGATCTGCTCCAGCGTCATGCGCTCGCCGCCGTGGAATGCATACTCGGTGTCGCACCAGACGCAGCGCAGCGGACAGCCCGTCAGCCGGACGAACGTGCAGGGCGAACCCATCCATGTGCTCTCGCCCTGGATCGAGTGGAAGATCTCGGTAATGCGAAGGAACTTCGTCATCGGCCGTTGCGGTTCTTCCGCACCAGGAAGCGGAGCGGCGACTCGGCGAGTACCGCGTTCACGATGAAGAACATGTTCGCGGGGCGCTCCGCCATTCGGCGCATGAGGTAGGGGTACCACGCGCCGCCGAACGGGACGTAGATGCGAAGGGTGTAGCCGGCGTCGCGCAGTCGCTGCTGCACATCGCGCCGAATGCCGTAGAGCATCTGAAACTCGAAGGCATCGCGCGCGATATCGTTCTGCTCGACGAACTCTGTTGTCGCGCGGATCATGGCTTCGTCGTGCGTCGCGATCCCCGGATACGTGCCTTCCGAAAGCAGCAGCCGCATCAGAGCGACGAAGTTGTCGTCGACTTCGCGCTTTTCCTGGTAGGCGACGCGTTCGGGCTCCTTGTAAGCGCCCTTGCAGAGTCTGACGCCCGCGCCCAGTTCGTTCGCGTCACGCGTGTCCTGCTCACTGCGCCGCATGTACGATTGGAGCACGATCCCGATGTTGCGATAGCCCTCGTCCCACAAGGACCGGAAAAAGTCGAGCGTTGGTTGCGTATGACTGCTCGATTCCATGTCGAGGCGGACGAACATGTCATGCTTGCGGGCGAGGTCGAGGACACGGCCCACGTTCTCGCGCAGGAACGACCTGTCGATGTCCTGGCCCATCTGGGTCAGTTTGAGCGACACGTTGGCGTCCAGACCGCCGCCGGCGATCCGCTCGATCATCGCGATGTACGTGTCCGCCGCGGCCGTCGCCTCGGCGCGATTCGAAACCGACTCGCCGAGGTAGTCGAGCGTGACCTTCATGCCGATCCGGTTCAGTTCGCGGGCCGCGGTCACACCGTCGTCAATGGTCTCGCCCGCGACGAACCGGCGCGCCATGGTGCGTGCCCCCGGCGCGCTGGTCGCCACCCGCTTCATGAGACGGTTGTCGCTCAGATAGATCAGGGCATCTCTAAGCACGGTTCATCAGCCCTCGAGGCGTCCGCGCTTGCGTTCGATCGCCGCATCGAGTTCGGCCTTGACTTCGTACAATGACAGCTCGCCGATCGCCTGCTTCGCCTCGTCCGCGGTCGCGCCGAACGCGAGATCGCCGCTTTCGGTGTGATCCATGATGCCCGCACCCGTCTGCGCCCAGCGGACGAACACGAGAAACGCGGAAAACGGGCGGTCGCCATCGCCCGTCTCGTCGGTCGCGATGTCGACCGTGTACGGCTGACCATCGCTGCCATCGAACGCGGGCACGCGGTCGTGTTTCTCGATGTAGCCGGCCAGTGTCACGTCCGCGGCCGGCTCGGCCGCCACGCGGCCGCTCAGCGATCCGACGATGTCCATGGCATCGTCCGCGTCGTCCTCTTCGCCCATCGCGAACAGAGCGCGACGCTCGATCTGCTCGAGGATCTCGCCGTCTCCGTGTTCTTCGTCCGTCATCGCGGGAGTCACTTCCGATGGGGGAATCGCCGGCCATCCGGGATACGGCGGGGGCCGCCACGAGGGGCAGGGCGCCGAGCCGGTTGCGTCCGGCGATTCTCGAACCTTAGCGCTGCATTGTCCGGCCCGCCACCCTCGGTGCCGGTGGCGAGGCCGGTCCCGCGGTGTATACACTTCCCGGCGCCCGACGTGCGGTTCAGGTGCAGAACGGCGGAGGTCTGATCTGATGAAGGCTGCGGTATTCAGCGAGTTCGGCGGCCCGGAGGTCCTGCGGGTCGAGGAAACGGCTCTGCCCGAGCCTGGCCCGGGCGAGGTGCGGATAGCCGTGCGCGCGTCGGCCCTCAACCATCTCGACCTGTGGGCACGCCGCGGCATGCCGGGCATTCCGCTGCCGCACATCGGCGGGTCGGATATTGCGGGCACGATCGAGAGTCTCGGCGCAGGTGTTGACCGGCGAATCGGCGAGCCGGTCATCGTGGACCCCGGGCTGTCGTGTAGCACGTGCGAGTTCTGCCTGCGCGGCGAGAAGCCGCTGTGCGCGACCTACAGCATCATCGGCGAGCACACCGATGGCGGTTTCGCCGAGTTCGTCGTCGCGCCGTCAGCAAACGCGTACGGCATTCCCGCGCACTACGGTTTCGCGCAGGCGGCCGCAGCGCCACTCGCGTTCCTGACAGCCTGGCGGGGGCTCGTCAGTCGCGCGGACCTCGGCGCCGGCGAGTCCGTGCTGATCACGGGCGCTTCGGGCGGCGTTGCGGTTGCCGCGATCGCCATTGCCCGGCACCTCGGCGCGACCGTTCATGCCATCACCACGACGGAGAACGTCGAACGTGTGGAATCGCTCGGCGCCGACCATGTCTGGGACCGTACGGATCCCGGCCACAGGAAGGCGTTGTTCGATGCGACGGGCCGTCGCGGCGTCGATGTCGTCTTCGATTCGGTTGGCCAGGCCACGTGGCACGAAAACGTCCGCTCGCTGGCCCGCGGCGGCCGCATGGTCGTGTACGGCGCGACAACCGGACACGAGGCCACGACCGACGTGCGTCATGTGTTCTGGAAGCAGGTCTCGATCATCGGCACGACAATGTCGAACCGTCGCGAGTTCGAGAAGGTGATGAAGCTCGTGTTCGACGGCACGCTCGAGCCGGTCGTCGATGTGGTGTGGCCGCTCGAACGCATCCGCGAAGCGCACGAACGGCTCGAGAACGGCCAGCACTTCGGCAAGATCGTGCTCGAACCGTGACCGCGGCCTTCAGTGCCGGGTCCAGCGGTCGCCGTCACGGACGCGATATTTCTCGAGAACGCGGCCGAACGCTGCGTCGAGATCGATCTCCTGCTCATTCGCGATCGCGATCACCACGAACAGGATGTCCGCAAGCTCGAGCGCGAGATCCTGTACCGGCTCATCCGCTTTCTTCGGCTTGTGGCCGTACCGGTGGTTCATCTCGCGCGCCAGCTCGCCGACCTCTTCGACCAGCCTCGCCAGGTTCGACAGCGGCGGCCAGTAGCCTTCTTCGAACTGACCGATCCATGCGTCGACCGCCTGCTGCGCTTCGGCGATCGTCACGATGCCGCCACTGTCATGATGTCGATCGCGAAATCGATCTCCGATTCCGTGTTGTAGAAATGCGGAGAGAACCGGACGTAGCCGGGTCGCCAGTCGACAATCACGTCGCGCTCCGCGAGTCGGCCGACCACGCCGCCCGGATCATCGTGCGCGATCATCACGATAGCCGAACGTTCGCTCGCTTTCTTCGCGCAACGCACGCGCATACCCTCCGCCGTCACGCGGTCGATCAGTCGTTCCGTCAGCATGCTGTTGCGTTCGCGGATCGCGGCGACGCCCGCTTCCTCGATGATCTCGCCGCCGCCGAGCGCGGCATGCACCGTGGGCAATGCCGGCGTGCCCATCTCGTAGCGCTGTGCATCATCGCGGAACGTGAACGACGAGCTGTCGAACTCGAACTGGTCCCGCCGACCGAACCAGCCGGTGGTTGTCGGCGTGAGCTGCGCAATGCGATCACGCTTCACATACAGGTACGACAGGCCGGGTCCGCCGAGCAGCCACTTCAGTGGCCCGGTAATGAGCACGTCCGCGTCGGCCGCCTTCACATCGATCGGGACCTGGCCGCCACTCTGATACGCGTCGACGACGAACAACGCGCCCGCGTCGTGCGCGATCTTTGCGAGGCTCGCCAGATCCTGGATCGCGCCGGTCGTGAAGAACACGTGGCTCGTCGCCACAATGGCCGTCCTGTCGTCGACTGCTTCCGCAAAGCGCGCGGGATCGATCGTGGCATCATCGTCGCTCGGCACGCGCACGACCTCGACATCAGGACGCACCATCCACTGATAGCCGAGCGTGGGGAAATCGAGTTCCGCGATCACAACACGCTTGCGTTTCGTGTGGTCGACCGCCGATGCAATGCTGGCGAGTGCGGCCGAAACGCTGGCTGTCAGCGCGACCTCGCCACGATCCGCGTTCAGCAGTCGAGCCACCGAATGCCGCAACTGGTCGAGCCGCTCCGTCCACGGACCGTACCACGCCGCGGCGCCGTTCGCGTGCCACTCATCATGAAAGCGCTGAACGTAGCCGACCGCACGGTGCGACAACGCGCCGAGCGAGCACGAGTTGAGGTAGACCTTCTTCTCGAGGATCGGGAACTCGGCCCGCCAGTCCGTCAGATTCACGTGCATCACCCGCAGTGCAGGGAAGTGCGCGGCCCGCCCGCCCGGGGACCAGCCGTACCAACGCCATCGCCGCGGCGTTCACACGCCAACGCGACGGCGAGGCGCAAGGTATCCGGCCGGATTCCGGACCGGCAAGCGAGAGGCTGAATCATGGCCATCTCCAGCACGGACCTGCTGTTCGCGGTGCCCTGGATCGCCGCCGCACTGCTCAGCCCGATCCTCATGCGGAAGCGGCCCCGCCTGCGCGACCAGCCGACACCCGAGCCCGCTGACGCACCACTCGTGTCCGTCATCGTGCCCGCCCGCAACGAAGCCGAGAACCTGCCCGGCATCGTCGCAACACTGCTCACCAGCCGATACCCGCGCTACGAAGTCATTCTCGTCGATGATGGCAGCACCGACGGTACGACCGAGATTGCCGAACGACTCGCGGCGAATCACAGCGATCGCATTCGCGTAGTTCACGGTGAGCCGCTGCCCGAGGGCTGGGTCGGCAAGTGCTGGGCGTGCTGGCAGGGCTACCTCGAGGCGAAAGGCGATGTCCTTGCATTCTCCGACGCCGATACTCGCCACCACAGCCAGCTGCTGGAACACTCCGTGGGCGCGTTGCTCGCCAACCGGGCCGCTCTGGTCACGACACTGCCTCGCCAGCTCATGTTCACGTTCTGGGAACGCATCGTCCAGCCGCACGTGTTCGCGGCGATCCTCTGGCGGTACCGTGACCCCGCACACGTCAACCGCACGAAGAACCCGCGCGACGTCATTGCGAACGGCCAGTACATGATGTTCGATCGCGAGGCCTACGAAGCGATCGGCGGCCACGAAGCTGTGAAGGGCGACGTCGTCGAGGACCTCGTGCTGGCTCAGAAGACCGTCGCCAGCGGCCGCAGACTGTTCCTCGCACACGGCGAGGACCTCATCGCGACACGGATGTATCGCTCCCTGCCTGGCATCATCGAGGGCTGGTCCAAGAACCTCGCCAACGCATCACGGCAGACCGTGGACCCGTGGCTCAGGCCCATGCTGCCGTGGCTCATTGCCGCGTTCCTCATCGGCTTCTGGGTGGTGCCCGCACTCGCGCTTCTGATCACGCCGTTCGTTCCGGTCGCGTCCTTTGGCTGGGCCCTCGCCGTCGTGCTTGCGTCGGTCGTGTTCTGGATCTGGATACACAGGCGACTCCGCATTCCCGTCCTGACCGCGCTCATCTATCCGCTCGGTGCGATCATGGTGGCCGGCCTGTTCATCAGGAGTGCACTGCTCGGCGACACTGTGACGTGGAGGGGACGGCGCTATGGAGGGCAGCGGCGCTGAGTTCAGTCAGCCACGAAGTCGACGCGTACGGCGCGGGGGATGAGACCCGCTTCGTAGCCGCGATCGAGGAACAGCTGCACGGCGCGACGGCCGTCCTCGCCGTAGTCCAGCGTGCGCTTGTTCACGTACATGCCGACGAACTCATCCGCCTGCTCTCTGGTCAGGCCGCGGCCGTACTTCATCGCGTGATCGAGCGCTGCCTTGCGGTGCTTGAGCGAGTACGCGATCGACGCGCGCAGCAGACGCGATACGCGGATCATCAGATCGTCGCCGAGGTCGCGACGTATGACGTTGCCGCCCAGCGGCAGCGGCAGACCCTTCGTCTCGTGCGCCCACCACTCACCGAGATCCTTGATCAGCCTGAGCCCGGCATCCTGAAAGGTGAGCTGGCCCTCGTGAATGATCAGGCCGGCGTCCGCCTTGCCGCTCGCGACATGCTCGATGATCTCGTCGAACGGAACGACTTCGGCTTCGACCTCGGGCACGTACATCTTGAGCGCGAGCCAGGCCGATGTCATCAGGCCCGGAATCGCGACGCGCATGCCGGCAAGGTCCTTGATGCGGAGCTTCTTCCGGGCGACAATGCGCGGACCGTAACCCTCGCCCATGGATGCGCCGTGCGGCAACAGCGCGTAGCGCGCAGAGAGATAGGCGTACGCGTGGATCGACACGGCGGTGACCTCCAGCTCACCGCCGAGCGCGCGCCGGTTCAGTGTCTCGATGTCCTGCAACTCGTGCTCGAACCGGAGATCGCCCGTGTCGATCTTGCCCGCTGCGAGACCATAAAACATGAACGCGTCATCCGAATCGGGCGAATGGGCCACCCGGATCGTCCGCATCAAGGACCTCGTTCTTTCTCCGAAGTGTGAATCGCGCGGATGTTAGAACGGGCACCGCCGGGTGTCAATTTCCGCGTCGTCGCCAATGTCGCGAGAATCAGCAGCGCCACAGGTCAGCGTGCCTAGTGGCTCATCACCGAAGTCTGTTGGCATTCGAGCGCCGTGACATCCCGCATGGCTGCGTTGCGCCTCCTCGAAATAGCGCTGCTATTCCTTCGTCGTCGCGCCTTGCCCTGCGGGCGCCCCGGCGCTCTCGATGCTCAACACACTTCGGTGACGAACCACTAGCGAACGCGGATCGTCGACTCGAAGTCATTGAACGATCGGACCTGGAGGCGCAGGTCTCCACCGCGTGGCACGATCTCGACGTCTACGGTCTGGCCCGGGCCGGTGACCAGGCTTGCAGGTTGTGCGGTGCGAAGCGCGGGAGTGCATCGGCGCCGTCGAACGCGACGATTCGCCAGGAAACAGGGCCGTCCGCGTCATGGATCTCGAGACCGACGAGATCGTCGGCGGTGATGTTGATGATACGGATCCGGTGCGTACGACCTGCCTCCAGATCGAGCACGGGGTCGGCGCCGTTGTTTGCGACGATGGGCGCGATGTCGAGGTTGGGACCCGCCATCGAGAAGATGAGGAAGTGGTCGGTTGCCGGGTCGAAGGTCTGAGCCGGGTCGAGCACGACGACCGGTCCGAAGAGGCCGGAGCCAAGCTGTCGCAGCTCGTCGGCGTGTGAATGGTAAATGTAGGTGCCGGCGCGTGGCGGGGCGAGGCGGACGAGAAAGGAATCGCCCGGCTCAATGAGCGGTGTCGTGCGCCGCTCATCGCCGGTCCAGCCGGGCACGCCATCGAAGAAGCTCTCGATTTCGAGGCCGTGCCAGTGAACCGATGTCGGTGTGGCGCTTCGGTTGACGACGTTGATCTCCGTCGGCTCGCCGCGAACGAGCACGATGGGCGGGCCCGGTACGACGATCGAATCGGGCGCGGGCTCTTCGCCGCGCTGCAGAACGAAGCCGAGGCCCGGATCGCCATCGGGGTACACGTCGGGCCTGTCGTTCACGACGAGTCGCTCCCTTCGGACCGGTGCGCCGTCGGCGAGACCCATGGCCGGATCACCAGTGACTTCGATGCCCACGACCAGGCCGGCCATCGCGCGTTCGGCGTGATTCGTCGTGTGCATCGCGACCTGATCGGACGACGGATCCAGGTCGAGCATCCAGAACCGCTGGACGTCGTCCATATGGCTTGCGATGTGACAGTGGAACAGCCAGCGGCCGCCACGCTCGGGAACCCATTCGAGGGCCATGCTCTCATCCATCAGCAGCAGCTCGGTCACGGCCAGCCTGCGCCGGTCCGCCAAGTACAGTGAGTCGTATTCGGCACTGCTCCGTGCGCCGACAAGGAAATGGAACCCGTGCAGATGCATCGGATGCTCGACCGGACTTGCGTTCACCACGATCCAGCGGACCGTGTCGCCGACGGCATGATGGAACCGTTCCGTATGCGGCCACGACAGGCCGTTGACGTGAAGCGCGAATCGATCACCATCAGGTTCGGGGGCCCAATCGGTGATCACGAGAACGCGGTCGCCCCACCGGTGCGGGCCATCGGCCACAATGGCGCCGGCAAGCGTTGCCGAAGGGCCGAACGGCCGCAACACAGTGTCCTCACGGGTGACGCCGCGGTACACGCGAATGCCCGGCACGTCCAGCGTGAACACCGATTCGACCGTGAACCCGGGCGGTGCGACAACCGTGTCGCCGCGATCCGCCAGACCCACGAGCCACACCGTGTCCGTGAGCATGTTGCAGACGCGGGCAAGCACCGTCGTGCCGGCCGGCGCCCGCACGAGAGGACCTGGCACCGAAGGCCCGACGCCCGATTCGCTGAACGTGACCACATCGAGCCGAGCGCCCTCGTCACCCTCGGGCAGAAGTGTCGCGGCACGGATCTCGAGCTGAACGTCAAGCGTGTCGGCGAAATCGACGCCGGCCGCAACGGTCCCACTGTTCGCCACGGCGATCGGCGCGCTATCGACGCCATCCGGCGGACAGGGCAGGGCGGCCGACCGCGCCGTCGGCCCGGTATCGCCGGCGCACGCGCCCGCCACCAGACCGGCCAGGAACAGCAAGGGGCACGACCAGCGCCGATGCACCATCACGATCCTCATGAGTTCAGTTCGGGTGTGACACCTGCCCGGCAACGCGCCGGCCGGCTCGTCGACAGGACATCAGACTTCCTCATTCCTCCGGGCGCCAGCCGCGGATTGCCGGAGAGGCCGCCACTAGAGTTCCTCGAAATGGGCAGTGAAGTGTCGCAGGCTCGGCGGGTCGTTGACGATTCGCAGGCCGCGCAGGTCGCTCCGCCGTTCCCACACCTCAGCGCAGGCTTCCGCTACGTAGTCGATGTGACTCTGCGTGTAGACTCGCCGCGGGATCGCGAGCCGCACGAGTTCGAGCGCGGGCGCGTGCCGGCCGGGACCGCCGAACATCACGCTGCCAATCTCGCACGCGCGGATTCCGGCGTGTCGGTAGAGCGCGCACACCAGTGCCTGGCCGGGAAACAGCTCCGGCCGTATGTGCCGGCAGCAGTCACCCGCATCGATGTAGATCGCGTGTCCGCCGGGCGGTTCGATGATCCGGTATCCTGCCGCCAGCAGCTTCTCGCCGAGGTACGCCGTCGAGCGAATGCGATAGGCCAGGTAGTCCTCTTGCACGACTTCCTCGAAGCCCTGCGCCATCGCTTCGAGATCCCGGCCGGCAAGTCCGCCGTACGTGGTGAAGCCCTCGGTGAGTATGAGCAGTGCATCCGCACGCTGCGCCAGCGCGTTGTCACGCAGCAGCAGCACGCCGCCGATGTTCACCAGTCCGTCCTTCTTCGCGCTTATCGTCGCGCCATCGGCAAGGTCGAACATGTCGCGCACGATATCGCGCACCGGCCGGTCCGATTGGCCATTCTCGCGGAGCTTGATGAAGTACGCGTTCTCGGCGAAGCGGCACGCGTCCAGGAACAGCGGGATGTCGTACCGGTCGCAGATCGCCCGTACTGCGCGCAGGTTCTCGAGACTGACCGGCTGACCGCCGCCCGAGTTGTTCGTGACGGTCACCATGCAGAGCGGAATGCGGTCCGCGCCCACGCGGTCGATCAACGCTTCGAGCTTCCGCACATCGAGGTTGCCCTTGAACGGGTGCCGCGACGTCGGGTCCGCCGCTTCGTCGATCACGAGATCGACCGCTTCCGCGCCCGAGTGCTCGATGTTCGCGCGCGTCGTGTCGAAGTGGTTGTTGTTCGGAATGATCCTGCCCTCGCCGCCGACCAGCTCGAACAGGATGCGCTCGCTCGCGCGGCCCTGGTGCGTCGGCAGGATGTGCGGAAAGCCCGTCAGCCGCTCGAGCTGCTCCTCGAAACGGAAGAAGCTCTCGCTGCCGGCATACGACTCGTCGCCCCGCATAATGCCGGCCCACTGCAGGCTGCTCATCGCGCCGGTGCCGCTGTCCGTCAGCAGATCGATGAGGACGTGCTTCGCGCGAATGTTGAAGACGTTGAAGTGCGCAGCGCGCAGAATCGATTCGCGTTCCTCGATCGTCGTCACGAAGAGCGGCTCGACCGCCTTGATCCGGAACGGCTCGATTATGGTTCTCATTGCAGCGGAAGGTGTGTCGCCGGCATCCTGCCGGCAAGAAACGAATGCGACCTGGTCGACCAGGTCACGCCGGAAGGTCACCACCGGAAGGGTCACCACCGGAAGGTCACCGCCGGGAAGGTCGCCGGCAGGTCACCGCCGGAAGGTCGATCAACGCAGCGCATGCGAGCCAGCCGGGTGCCGGAAGGCCGGGCGGGAACCGCGTAATTCCGCGCTGGCGGACAGAATGTCGATTCGCCGGTCACTCGTTCGACGCAAGGGCAGGAGCGCGAACTCGCAGCGATCCCGCGAACCGCGCACGACAAGAACCACAACCGGAAAGGACGACGAGAACATGCGATTCCTGTCAATGATCCGAATCGACGAGAACACAGGAAAGGTGCCCAGCGAGCAGCTGATGAGCGACATGGGCAAGCTCATCGAGGAGGCGACCAGGGACGGTACGCTCATCACAACCGCCGGTCTCCGGCCGACCGCGGAAGGCGTGCGGGTCCGGCTGCGCAACGGCAAGCTGGCGACCGTGGACGGGCCGTTCACGGAAACGAAAGAGGTGATCGGCGGCTTTGCCATCATCGAGGCGAAGTCGAAGCAGGAGGCCATCGAGCAAACGATGCGATTCCTGATGATCCACGGCGATGAGTGGGACATCGAGTGCGAAGTCCGTGAATTCGACGGGCCGGCGGCGGGGACCGAGGCATAAGGGTTCCGGTCACGACGTGTCCGGGGATTTCACCGGCCCTTGGGCTGTGGAATCCCCACGGGCGGGTGTCGCGGCCGCGATCCGGGGATTCCACCGGCCCTGAGGCTGTGAAATCCCCACCAGCCGGTGCGGCTGCCGCGGTCCGGGGATTCCACCGGCCCTGAGGCTGTGAAATCCCCACCGGCCGGTGCCGCGGCCGCGGTCTGGGGAATCCACCGGCCCTTAGGCTGTGAAATCCCCATTAGCCGCTCCGTTGACCGTAATCCGGGGATTCCACCGGCCCTGAAGCTGTGGAATCCCCACCGGTCGGTGCCGCGGCCGCGATCCGGGGATTTCACCAGCCTAGCGCTGCAGATCACGCGACGATTTCATCGCGAGCGCGGCCGGGCGAGGCCGCACCGAGGATCCGGGCCAGCCTGACGAGGACAGCGTCCGGCTCGTTCGTCAACTGTCGCCAGGTCACCCGAACGACACGGAACCCCAGCACGGCCAGCCGGGCGTCCCGGCGCCGGTCATTCTCGAAGGTGCGGCGAGAGGAGTGAAACGCGAATCCGTCGATCTCCACCACCACCTTCTCGGCCCGAAAGAGGAAGTCGACCTCGTCATCGCCCACGCGGACATTCGTTTCCGGCACCGGCAGATCCACCTTCCGAGCCAACGACATGAACAGCTCTTCGGCAGCGGACCGCGTGAACGCCAGGCCACCTTCCTTTGCGATCAGTCCGCGAAGCCGCGTTGCGCCACGCGACCGGGGCTCGCGCTTCAGGGCGGCCGCTACCGTGTCGCCATCCGCGAGACCCAATCGCTCGGCCTCCGCCAACGCCTGTTCCAGCACACGAATCCGAACGCGCGAGGCAAGGTCGACAAGCGTCCGGGCCGGGGCGGTGACGGGCACTCCATCGACCACAGCCCTGTCCTCGGCCGAGAGCACGTCGACACGGTGTGGACGGATACCCGGCCTTCGGCCCCGGTCCGCGGCCACGATCGTGACGTGCACCGTGGCTCGACCGGGCGCCGGCCGCACCTCCTTCCAGAGCAAACCCGCGGTTTCATGGCTTGCGAACGAATCCGGCCCGCACGCGAGGACGGCCGCCATCACCTTCGCCAGCGCGGGCTCGACCGGCCCGACCAGGCTGCAAGGAAGGTAGACTCCGCGATAGAGCAGGCGGAGCTGCCCGCAGTTGACCCGCCCGTCCACCATGTCTCGCGTGAGCCCTGCCTCGAGCAGCTGCGCACGAGTGACCGCGCCGTGCTGACGCGACGCGAGGGTCGCGATTCGAACGTCGATCGACTTGTTCTTCATCTCGCTCGT
>DATKCF010000086.1:0-5065 GCA_035513345.1 Longimicrobiales bacterium | reverse complement strand
CCCTCCTCCGCCAGCGCGGCCGCCCCGAAGCCCGGCTGATCTGCAGGCAGGAACAGCTGCGGTGAATCGAAGACCACCTCGCCGGCACGGATCCACTCCTCGTCCGTGTCCAGTGTGTCCGTGTCGAGCTGCGTCCCCGGGCCCAGCGCGCGGAGCGAGTCCAGGTAGCCTTCCGGCTCGAAGTCCGGATGATAGACCGGGTGCGTCCGGTGGATGACGCGTTCATCGAGCGCGTAGTAGTAAGCCGAGGGGATGTGGTGAACCTCGATGTCGGCGTCCGGCGGCGGAAGCTCGAATCCCGCGAGGGCTTCGTCGTCCCAGACACGCGGGATCGGCTGCTGGCCACTTTCGCCGGCCGCTCCGGCCCGGCCCAACTGGAGGAGCACGATCCCGGCAATGCCGCCTGCGATCACGCCATGAGCCATTCGCTTCGCCCTGCCGTTCATCACAGCCTCCAGAGTCTTTCCTCGCTTCGCTGTCGAGCACGCGGTGTTGACACCGGCAATCGGGGCTCGCATGTGGTTGTACAGCGGCGCACAGCGCAGAGAATCGCACGTGGGGAACCGTCAGGTTCGCCGGCGCACGATCCCGTTCCTTGACCGGAGCCCGCACGGTGGTCTAACCTGCCGGCAGGCGCCGCGATGCGGCCCTCGTGACATTCAAGCGACATTGCAGGCCGGACCGGCCCATCCGGGCTGGCCATGCAGCCCTTCCCACGGTCGGCGACGGGAGATGCAGGACGAGCCGAGGACCGGATCGACCAGCCAGCCGCGTCGCCTGCACGGCGAGATCACCGAGCTGCTGGGGGAGCTCCGGCGAGGCAACGAGGATGCGCGGGAGCCGCTGTTCGACGGCATCTACGAGGAGCTCCGTATCCTCGCGCACTCGCGGCTGCGCTCGGAGCGTGGCGACATCACGCTCAGCACCACCGCGCTGGTGCACGAAGCCTATCTGAAGCTGGTCCCTATCGAGAGCATCGAGTGGCGGGACCGCTCGCACTTCTTCGCGACCGCGGCGCGTGCAATGCGCCGTATTCTCATCGACCGTGCCCGGACCGCGCGACGTCAGAAGCGTGGCGGCGGCGAACGACCTGTAACATTGGACGAAGCTGGCGTGAGCCGTGTCGCCGAACCGCTCGAAATGAATGGTGAGGCGCTCCTGGCACTGGATGAAGCGCTGGGCCGACTCGGCAACATGAGTCCCCGGCAGCTACGCGTTGTCGAACTGCGCTTCTTCGCGGGTCTCAGCATACCGGAGACCGCGGATGCGCTGGGTGTCGCCGTCAATACCGTGAAGCGTGACTGGAGCACGGCGCGCGCATGGCTCAATCGGGAGCTGGCAACGTGAGCGGCGCCATCACGACCGCGCGCTGGGAGCGCGTGCACGAGGCATTGCAGGCGACACTCGACCTCGATCCGCCGGCGCGCGCCACCCATCTCGCGGCGATCGGACGCACGGATCCCGCGCTCCGCGAGGAGGTCGAATCCCTGCTCTCATCGATGACCGGAACCGGTCGCTTCGATGCGCTCGTGCGGCAGTTCGTGGCGGTGAACGGCCACGAGCAGGTTCCCGAACGGATCGGCGCGTGGAGGCCGATCCGTCTGCTCGCGCGTGGCGGCATGGGTGCGGTGTATCTGGCCGAACGCGCTGATGGTGCATACGACCAGCGGGTGGCGATCAAGCTGCTGCCCGCGGGAACGCGCGCCGACCTGCACTCGCGATTCATTGCCGAGCGCCGCATCCTCGCCCGGCTCAGTCACCCGAACATCGCCCGGCTCATCGATGGCGGCACGACCGGTGACGGACTGCCGTTCCTGGTTCTCGAGTACGTGGAGGGCGAGCCGCTCACGACCTGGTGTGACCGGAAGGCACTTTCGCTCGAATCCAGGCTGCGGCTCTTCCTCGACGTATGCGCGGCCGTCTCGTGGGCTCACGCCAACCTGATCGTGCATCGTGACATCAAGCCGGCTAATGTTCTCGTCGAAGCTGCCGGCGGCGACGACCCGCGCGTCAAGCTGCTCGACTTCGGTATCGCGAAGCTGCTCGATGATGAGCCGTTCGACGGTGCGCCGGCGACACGCGCGGATCTTCGCCTGCTCACGCCCGACTATGCTGCGCCCGAGCAGGTTCGGGGCGAAGCCGCGACGACGGCGACGGATGTGTATCAGCTCGGCGTTGTGCTGTACGAGCTGCTGTCGGGCAGACGCCCGCACCGGTTCGCGTCGAGGACGCTCGATGCCATCGAACGCGAGATCTGCGGGAAGGACCCGGTCCGGCCCGGTGTCGCCTTCGATCAGTCACCGGATGATCGTGCGCCGGACGGGAGTGCGATCGCGAACGCACGCTCGACGACGCCGAAGCGGCTGGCGAAGTCACTGGCCGGTGATCTCGACACGATCGTCATGCACGCGCTCGCGAAGGAGAAGGAGCGGCGGTATGCGTCGGTGGAAGCGCTGGCCGCCGATGTGAGGCGTTACCTGGACGGGCGGCCAGTGCAGGCCAGGCCCGATTCGCTGGCGTACCGCGCGGGCAAGTTCGTCCGCCGCAACCGGGCGGCCGTGCTGGCCGGCACTGCGATCACGTCGTTGCTGATCGTTCTCGTCGCATCGACCATCGTACAGAATGGGCGCATCCAGGCGGAGCGCGACCGCGCCGAGCGGGCCGCGGGTTTTCTGGCCGACCTGTTCGAGGATCTCGAGCCCGCCCAGGCAAGGGGGAGCATGGTGGATCCCCGCGAGATGCTCGATCGTGCGACGGAGCGGGTCTCGATCGAGATGGAGGATGACCCGCTGCTCCAGGCCGAGCTGTTCGACGTTCTCGGCAGCGTCTATCAGATGCGCGGCTTCTTCGCCGAAGCAGAGACGCTGTTGCGAAACGGGCTCGCGCTGCGGGAGCGCGTGCTTCCGCCGGACCACGAGGATGTTGCCGCCAGCCGCTACACGCTCGCGTATCTTCTCGGTGATACGGACCGCTGGGCCCAGGCCGAACCGCTTCTGGCGCAGGCGGTGGCGGTGCTGCGTGACCGTTTCGGCGATGCGCACGGGCGAGTGGCCGTGATCGAGGTCTGGCAGGCGCTCGCTCGTCTCGATGCAGGCGATCTACCAGCCGCGGACTCGATACTCACGGCTGCAATCGAGAAGCTGCGGTCACCTGATGGCGATCCGTTCGAGCTCACCACCGCACTGCTCTACGCGGGCCGGATCCGCATCGCGCGCGGCGATCCTTACGCGGCCGCGCAGCCGATGCGGGAGGCGCTCGACATCCGCATCGGACTCTTCGGTCGGCAGCACCCGACCGTGGCGAATGCGCTGGACGGCATTGGCGAAGTGAAGCAGGCGCTCGGCGACTGGTCCGGTGCGGAAGCGACGTATCGCGACGCCCTCGCGATTCGACGAACGCTGTTCCCACCCGACCACGCCGACATCGGCGCCAGCTACCATAACCTCGGCATCGCGCTGCACGGGCAGGGGCGGAATGCGGAAGCCGCGGTGATGCTCGACAGTGCGTTCGCAGTGCTGGAGCCGGCCTTCGGCGCCGATCATTCGCTGGTCAGGGTCACACTCGCGTACCGGGATTCCGTCGGGAACTGACGGGTTCGGGCGAGGGCCAGGCATCGCGATCAGGCCACGAACACACGCGCTCGATCCCACTGACAATGCCTCCTCCGGACGGACGCCCCGCGGCCCGCCCAAACGCAGACGGTTCAGCCGTAATGAAAGAAAGTCAAGTGGTCCGCGGAATCGGCCGGCCGGTCCCGACTGTCTCCTACCTGCCATATCGACGTCCCGGCCGCCAACCCCAGAAACCAGCCCCAGAAACCAGCCCCAGAAACGATTACCCCCACCTCGCATTGACAGATCGGCCGTGGCCGTCAACCTTCCCGAAACCCGCAGCGGTCTGTCTCGCTGGTCCGGCTCTCCAGAAAACTTTGGCCAGGGCATTCGCGGTGATGCGATTCGAGCACGGAAACCCCGGATGCGCATGAGCGTCCGGAGCAGGCTTCGGCGGGCGCTCGCGCCGCAACTCAAGCAGTATCCGAGGCTGTGGAAGGGAGCTGTGGCGGCGGATTTCGGCATGGAGCGGTTACGGCATAGCACCGCCCGAACGCTGCCGGTGCTGATCCGACCCGAGCCGCGCAGCATCGAAATCGCCATCACGGCCCGGTGCAACCTGGCGTGCATCGGCTGCCGTTACGGCCGCGATTTCATGCCGGGCAGCCAGCTTCCCTATGCGGTGGTCCGGGATCTGTTGGACGATGCACGCGCCCTGGGCATCTGGGACATCCGCCTTTACGGCGGCGAGCCCCTGCTGCACCCGGACCTGCCCCGCATGGTGGAATACGCGGGGGGCCTCGGACTGCAGACACACGTCACCACCAACGGCATGCTGCTGCGCCAGAAGGTGGACGGGCTGTGGGCGGCGGGACTCCGCAACGTGACCATCGGGTTCTACGGCACGGGCGCCACATACGACGCCTATGTGCAGCGGAAAGCGCGCTTCGACATCCTCGAAGCCGGCGTCCGTACCGCGCGCGAGAAGTACGGCAGCGATCTGAAGATGCGCGTGAACTGGCTGCTGAAACGGCCGACCTGTACCGTGGCCGATCTGCGCGCCGCGGTGGACTTCGCCCGTCGCTACGACCTGCGCATGCAGATCGATCTCGTGCACTACTCCCTGCCCTACTTCACCGAGGGTCCGGACCGGGTGCTCCAGTTCCGTCCCGAGGACCGTCCGGCGATCGAGGCCGTCGTGGCGGAGCTGCTCCGCATCAAGGAAGAAGAGCCCGATCGTCTGCAACACTCACTGGAGGGCCTCCGCTCGATCCCCGATTGGCTCATGCTCGGCCCGGACATGCAGGTGCCGTGCGATGCATACCAGATGCTCTGGGTCGGTGCGGACGGATCCGTCCAGTTGTGCTACGTCACGTTTCCTCTGGGCAATCTGCACGAGCATCGTCTGCGGGATCTGCTTTTCACACCCGCGCACCGTGCCGCAGCGCGCGGTGCGTACGATCTGAAGTGCGGGAACTGCCATTGCCACTACGATCGTCGGGTCCGGAAAGATG
>DATKCF010000085.1:0-12309 GCA_035513345.1 Longimicrobiales bacterium | reverse complement strand
CTGGGCACACCGCACTACATGAGTCCGGAGCAGGCGACGGGCGACCAGAGCGTAGGTGCGACGACCGACATCTATGCGCTGGGATGTGTGCTCTATGAGACCCTTGTGGGGGACCCGCCCTACGTGGGCAAGACCGCGCAGGCCATTCTCAGCCGGATCATCACGGGTGACCCGGAGCCAGTGACGGAGCGGAGGAGGGCGGTAGCGGCAAACGTCGACGCAGCCATTAGAAAGGCACTCGAAAAGGTCCCGGCGGACCGGTTCCGCTCCGCGCAGGAATTCGCTGCGGCACTTGCCGACCCCACGTTCCGGCACGGCGCCGAGGACGGCTCCCACGTCGCGATCCGTCGTCGCTGGATAGGCCGGCTCGCGATATCCGGCTGGGGGATCGCCGCCGTTCTAGCCCTTTGGTGGGGACTTACGACCTTTCTGTCCACCCCTCCGCACCGGATCGCTCGCTTCGACATCGAGCTTCCCGCGGGCCAACGACTTACCGGTCTGTCTCTCACGCCTGATGGTGAGGCCGTCTTCTACGCTGCGGGAGAGCTGTTCCGACGAACGCTGGAAGACCTCGCGGTCGAGCGAATCCCGAGCGCTCGAGCTGGTGGCGATCTCTCGATAAGTCCGGACGGCCAGTGGATCGGTTTCAGCTCCAGAGAATCCGGTCGGGACATCCTGAGAAAAGTGCGCCTGTCCGGTGGACCAGCCGTAGACTTGGCGGAACACCCATTCATCAGGGGCATCGTATGGGACCCGCCTGATCATTTGATCATCGGCTCGCACAACGAGGGTCTTTGGCGAGTTGACGCCGCTGGCGGAGACCTGGAACGGCTGACGGATCCTGCCGGCGGAGCGCCACATCGCTATCCACGCGTGTTGCCGGGTCGGCGGGGCGTGCTTTTCCAGATCGGTGGCTCTGACATTGGCGACCAGGTTGCGGTGCTACCGGACGGCGAGAGTCAATGGCGCATTCTTACGGAAGGTTCGAGCCCGCAATACGTGCCGAGCGGACACGTGGTGTTCTACAGGGACGGCAGTCTGTGGGCCGCGCCATTCGATCTGGGACGCCTGGAGCTCGATGGCGAACCGGTGCCGGTGATCCCCTCCGTTCGCAGGGGAGAGGCCAAGGCCATGTTCGAATGGTCCGCAGACGGTTCACTCTTTTTTGTCGAGCCTGCGGCACCTCCCGAGCAGGTCCTGGTTTGGGTGACCAGGGAGGGCGCCGAACAGACTGTCTCGATTCCAGCGGGCGTGTTCCGCGTTCCCCCGGAGCTCTCGCCCAGCGGATCCATACTGTTGCTGACACAGAACGAGAAGATCTGGATCCATGACCTGGCCCGTGGGGTTACGGAGCGCCTGACCGGTGACTCGGCGTCGGAGTGGCAGGGCATCTGGTCTCCATCGGGAGCGGATGTGTACTTCATGTCGCGACGGAGCGGTCCGTTCGAACTCTACAGCACTTCGCTGCGGGGTGCGCGAAGCATGGAGGCGATCGGGATTGGGAATGCGTTCCCCCATGATTGGACCGCAGACGGCCGTGGGCTGATCTACACGTCGCGAAGCGACACAACGACGAACAAACTGAGCATTTGGCGGCTGGCCGAAGGGAGGAGTGAGCTTCTTCTCGACGAGCCAGTTGACGAGGGAAACGCCGCGGGCGCGGCTCGCCTATCACCGGACGACCGGTATCTGGCATATGCGACGGCCGATCCGTCGGGCGTTCTCACATCGACGTCTATTCGTTTCCCCACGTGACGGCGAACCGATGGAGAATCCCATCCGCTGATGCCCGTCAGCCCAGATGGTCGGCCGACGGCACTGAGCTCTACTACATGGTTGCAGGTGCTGTCTTTGCCGTGAGCGTGGATCCGGCCAACGACGTGCCCTTCGGCCCTCCTGTGCAGATTCTCGATGGTCCGTTCGCGCATTACGACGTCGCTCCCGATGGTCGCTTCCTCGCGATTCGACAGCGTGACGCCACGGTGGACGGGGTGCGGGATCGCATCATCGTCGTGCAGAACTGGTTCGATGAGTTGAAGCGCCTGGTCCCGCCTTGAGTGTGTTACCTATCCGGACTCGGTAGGCAGAACGCCATGCCGAGAGTTACCGCATCGCCGACCAAACCGACGCCAGCGCATAGCACGCTGGGTCTCCATATGGTCGACTGAGTGGCGCTATCGCGCAGCCCCCTGATCCCCCTCCCAAACCCGACTCCAGCCTCCATCGTCCGACCCCTCTCCGTCTCCGTGCCCCTTCCCCTCCCCCGCAGTGCAAGCCCGGGCGGGGCCGGGTTACGGGAGACGGAGATGGGTCGGAGGCTGAGGCGCCCGCGCCCCGCTTGCACATCCCCCATCCCGGAATCGCCGTTCCGGTCCCCCCAATCCCCAGTGCAGTTTCGCCGTTATGCGTCTGGGTGTGTCAAGCCCCTTGACGCCAGCGTTGCGGGGTCTATCTTACGAGGTTGTTAGCACTCAGTGCTGCAGAGTGCTAATAGCGGAAGGACTGATGGGAAGGATCATACGCAAAGGAGAACTGTGCCATGGCGACTGCCGCAGCGACGCAGATCCGGCCACTCTCGGACCGGATCGTTGTGAAGGCGCTCGAAGACACCGAGCAGATGCGAGGTGGGCTGTACATCCCTGATACGGCGAAGGAGAAGCCGCAGCAGGGCGAAGTGGTTTCGGTGGGTCCGGGCAAGATGACGGATGAGGGAACACGGATCGAGCCGGAGGTGAAGGCGGGTGACCGTGTACTGTACGGCAAGTACAGCGGGACGGAAGTAACGGTAGCTGACGAGCAGTACCTGATCCTGCGCGAGTCGGATGTACTCGCGGTGATCAAGTAACGAACGGAATCCAGAGCGGAAACGAGGAGGTAGGCAGCTATGGCTGCGAAGGAACTTCAGTTCGATACGGATGCGCGGGCGGCGCTGAAGCGCGGTGTCGACCAGCTGGCGCAGGCAGTGAAGGTGACGCTGGGTCCGAAGGGACGGAACGTCGTGCTGGACCGGAAGTTCGGTTCGCCGACGGTGACGAAGGACGGCGTCACGGTGGCGAAGGAGATCGAGTTGACGCACCCGATCGAGAACATGGGTGCGCAGATGGTGAAGGAAGTTGCCACGAAGACGAGCGATCTGGCAGGTGACGGAACGACGACTGCGACGGTACTGGCGCAGGCGATCTTCCGTGAGGGCCTGAAGAACGTGACGGCGGGCGCGAACCCGATGGCGATCAAGCGCGGGATCGAGAAGGCCGTCGAGACTGTAGTGGCGGAATTGAAGAAGATCTCGACGCCGACGAAGGGCAAGAAGGAGATCGCGCAGGTCGGAACGATCTCGGCGAACAACGACAAGGAGATCGGCGACCTGATCGCGGACGCGATGGAGAAGGTCGGCAAGGATGGCGTGATCACGGTCGAGGAAGCGCGCGGCCTGGAGACGACGCTGGACACGGTCGAGGGTATGCAGTTCGACCGGGGCTACCTGTCACCGTACTTCGTCACGGATCCGGAGCGGATGGAAGCGGCGCTCGAGGATGTGCTGGTCCTGATCCACGATAAGAAGATCAGCTCGATGAAGGATCTTCTGCCGGTTCTGGAGAAGGTGGCGCAGGTCGGCAAGCCGCTCCTGATCGTGGCGGAGGACATCGAGGGCGAGGCACTTGCGACGCTGGTGGTGAACAAGCTGCGCGGCACGCTTCGCGTGTGTGCGGTGAAGGCGCCGGGCTTCGGCGATCGTCGCAAAGCGATGCTTCAGGACATCGCGACGCTGACGGGCGGCCAGGTGGTGTCCGAGGAAGTCGGGTTCAAGCTGGAGAACGCGGTTCTGTCGGATCTCGGCAAGGCCAAGCGCATCGTGATCGACAAGGACAACACGACGATCGTCGATGGTGGCGGCGAGAGCGACAAGATCAAGGGCCGGATCGAGGAGATCCGTGTCGCGATCGACAAGTCGACTTCGGACTACGACCGTGAGAAGCTTCAGGAGCGTCTGGCGAAGCTGGCGGGCGGCGTTGCGGTGATCAATGTGGGCGCCGCGACAGAGACCGAGATGAAGGAGAAGAAGGCTCGTGTGGAGGATGCGTTGCACGCGACGCGTGCGGCGGTCGAGGAGGGCATCGTGCCGGGTGGTGGCGTTGCGTTCCTGCGGATCCAGACGAAGCTGCAGAGCCTGAAGCTGGACGACCTCGACGAGAACATTGGCGTCGCGATCGTGACGCGTGCGCTCGAGGAGCCGATCCGTCAGATCGCGGAGAACGCGGGTGCGGAAGGCTCGATCGTGGTCGACAAGGTTCGGTCGAACAAGAGCAACACGTTCGGCTACAATGCGCAGACCGACACGTACGAGGACCTGGTCGAGGCGGGCGTGATCGATCCGACCAAGGTTGCGCGGACGGCGCTTCAGAACGCGGCGTCGATCGCGAGCCTGCTGCTCACGACCGAGTGCGTGGTCGTCGAGAAGAAGGAAGAGGACAAGTCTCCGCCGATGCCGGGTGGCGGCATGGGTGGGATGTACTAGAGAGAAGTTCGCTGTACGTGAACAGAAGTCCGCTGTAACGAGAGAGGCCCGTCCGGCTGGAATGCCGGGCGGGCCTCTCTCGTTTCGCTCGTGTCCGGGGTCTCACGGAGACGCCCGGCGCAGGACCGATCGTTCTACCTCCTCAGGTCTGCGCAGATGACGGAAGCGCCCGGTGCGGCGCGTCCGCCCTGATGTACGTGCAGGCTGTACTGCCCGGTCTCGATCGACGCCGGCGTCAGATTCGCGGCGGGAATCGACACGGTGGCGGAAGCCTCGCCCTCGTCGTTGGCCTCGAGAGGATCGGCGATGCCAGCCATGGTTTCGGTGCCGGTGAGGGCGACGACGATGTCACCCGGAGCAGCACAGGTTCCTTGATGGATGTGCCATGCGTGCTCGCCTGGAGTCAGGCCCTGGAACTCGGCACTGATCTCGGTGTCATTCACGTTCGGATCGACCTCGACCGTGGCGCTGATCGCAAAGCCATCGATGGGCGTGATCCTGGCGGTGTACGGCTCCGCATCGATCGGCTCCATCGGCTGGGTCATCTCTTCGGCGTCGTCGATCGGTTCGAACTCCGTGTCATCGGCTGGCGTACACGCGGCGAATGCGACAAGGCCGAGCGCCGGCATTCCGATGCGCTTCATATAGCTGATCATCATTGTTGTGACCTCCATCCAGTGAGGTGGTGGTGGTTGTACGCACCTCAATCATGCATCGACCGTGCCGGACCTTGCCTGACCGTGACTTACGGACCTGTAGCCCGATCCGGTTCCACACCGGTCCGCAACATGTCGAGGAGGCCGTGTGAAGCGCCGGACGCGAAGGCGATGAGGAATACGCGGACGCGGCGACCGTCGAACGCCTCCGTTCGGACAGCCGGAGCCGTCAATCCAGCGGTGCGTGCGCGACCGTGCACTTGGACCGAGTGTGCAACGATCTTGACGGGAGCCGCCGATGGTCCGATGTTGATGGGATGTGGAACGATCATGCGACCACGACGGCGCGGAACCGGCCCGGTGCCGGGAGGATCGCGCTGCGCCTCTGAGCGCAGGTCGTCGCAGCATGGACGTTCGCGGTCCCTCCCGAGAGGAGCGGGCCGCTTTTTCGTGTCGTGGAACGGCGTGACGGAGGCGAGGAATGCCGGTTGAAGCGGGGAAGGACAGCGTCGCGATCCGGTTGCCTGATGGCAAGGTGCTGGAAATGGCGAATCCGACTACGGCCAGGGCCGTTGCGGAGCAGATCGGACCGGGTCTGGCCAAGGCTGCGGTAGCGGCGAAGCTGGACGGCACGATCATCGAGCTGGATCGACCGATCGGGACGTCCGGCTCACTGCAACTGCTGACGGCGCGTGACAGTGAGGCGCTCGACGTCCTGCGCCATTCCACGGCGCACGTGCTTGCTACGGCGGTCCGGGCGATCCGGCCCGGCGCCGGCATCGGATTCGGTCCGTCGATTCAGGACGGCTTCTACTACGATTTCGATGTCGACAGCCCGTTCACGCCCGAAGATCTCGAGGCGATCGAGGAAGGCATGAAGGCGGCCGCGGAACGCGACGACCCGTTCGAGCGGCGAGTCGTCGACAAGCAGGAGGCGAGGCAGTTGTTCGCCGACGATCCGTTGAAGCTCGAGAGGCTCGAAGAGCTGGGCGACGACGAAGTGATCACCGTCTACCGCAATGGCCCCTTCGTGGACCTGTGCCGTGGTCCGCACGTGCCGTCGACCTCGCTCGTCCAGCACTTCAAGCTGCTGTCGACGGCGGGCGCGTACTGGCGGGGCGACGAGCGCAGGCCGATGCTCCAGCGCATTTACGGCACGGCGTGGTTCAGCCCGAAGGATCTGAGCGCGTACCTGGAACGGCTCGAGGAGGCGAAGCGTCGCGACCACCGTACGCTCGGAGCCGCGCTCGACCTGTACTCGGTGGACCAGCGAGTCGGTCCGGGTCTCATTCTGTGGCACCCGCGGGGCGCGATCGTGCGCAACGAGATCGAGAACTACGAACGCGAGCTGATCCTGCGTCACGGCTACGAGCTGGTGTACACGCCGCATATCATGAGCGAGAAGCTCTTCGAGATCTCCGGCCATCTGGAGAACTTCAAGGAGAACATGTATGGCGCGATCGAGGTGGAGGGCGCGCGCTATCGTCCGAAGCCGATGAACTGCCCGGGCCACATCGCGATCTATCAGGCCAGGCAGCGTTCGTATCGTGACCTGCCCATCCGTATGGCCGAGTTCGGCACCGTCTACCGGTACGAACGCAGCGGCGTGCTGCACGGCATGCTGCGCGTGCGTGGATTCACGCAGGACGACGCACACGTCTTCTGCACTCCGTCGCAGGTCCCCGAAGAACTCGACCTGCTCATCGACCTGGTCGACGAGATGCTGAAGACGTTCGGCTACCCGTACACGGTCGAACTGTCGACACGACCCGAGAAGGCGCTCGGCACCGACGCACAATGGGAGCAGGCCGAAGCGCAGCTCGCCAGCGCACTGCAACGCCGGAATCAGGACTACCGTGTCGATGAGGGCGGCGGTGCGTTCTATGGTCCGAAGCTCGACTTCAAGCTGATCGACGCGATCGGCCGGAGCTGGCAGGGGCCGACCGTGCAGCTCGACTTCAACCTGCCCGAGCGCTTCGATCTCGAGTACGTCGGCGAGGACAACGCCCGGCACCAGCCGGTCATGCTGCACCGCGTTCTGGTCGGGTCAATGGAGCGATTCGTCGGTGGACTCATCGAGCATTACGCCGGCGCGTTCCCCGTCTGGCTCGCGCCCGAACAGGTGCGCGTAATCCCCATCACGGACGACGTCATGGAAAGCGCCCGCTCGCTCGACGCCGAGCTGCGCGAGGCCGGGCTCCGCTCGACGCTGGATGGGCGCTCTGAAACGCTCGGCTACAAGATCCGGGACGCGGAGACGTACAAGGTGCCGTACATGGCGATCGTTGGCGAACGTGAGGCTGCTGCCGGGACCGTTGCAGTGCGCCGGCGGGGAGCGGGGAAGAAGCAGGACATTGTCGAGCGGGCGGAGTTCGTGAGGCTGGTGGGGGGAGAGGCGGAGAGGCGGGAAATTTGAGAACGGGGAGAGTTTGAACGGCGGGCGACGAGGGGCGGGCGACGAACGGCGGGCGACATGGGGCGGGCGACGTGGGGCGGGAAAGGCGGGGAGGTTACCGTCGGGTCTCGGGCGAGTGATGAGGGCGGTCAGCCTTGCCGAGATCATGTTGGCAGGCCCACCAGCCGGTCCGCCGGACGCGGCTCGGGGAATCGACCGGCCCAGAGGCGGTGGAATCCCCACCAGCGGGCGCGCCGCTCGCCGTCCGGGGAATCGACCGGCCCAGAGACGGTGGAATCCCCACCAGCGGATGCCCAGTCGGGGAATCGACCGGCCCGAGGCGGTGGAATCCCCACCAGCGGATGCGCCGCTCGCTGTCCGGGGAATCGACCGGCCTGGAGGCGGTGGAATCCCCACCAGCGGCAGCGCCGCTCGCCGTCCGGGGAATCGACCGGCCCAGAGGCGGTGGAATCCCCACCTGCGGGCGCCCCGCTCGCTGTCCGGGGAATCGACCGGCCCAGAGGCGGTGGAATCCCTGCGCGACGACACGATCATATCGGAGAGCTTGCGACAATAGAGATGCGTGAGTGTGGCGATGCGCTCGCCAGCGGAGCCGCGGGCCAGCTGGTAGTGATAGATCTTGCGGCCGGGGCTGTAGTGTCCGGCGCGTTCGGCGATGTTAAGGACGATCGACTCGGCGGATCGCCTCAGCTGGTCGGCCATGCTCCCATTCCTGGTGGATAGGCGTGCAATGCGATCCACCGACGTCGCCAGATCCTGTGCCAGGTGGTAGACCCGCAGCCGTTCCGGCTTTCGAACTCCTTCCACCTTCGTCCATCGGTGAACTGACGGCATAATCCGGGACAAGGGAATGGCCGAAACGGCCCCCGCCGTCGCCCGCCGTTTATCGCCGCCGTTTGTCGCCCGCCGTTCGTCGCCCGCCCTTCGTCGCCCGCCGTTCGTCGCCCGCCGTTTTGCCGCCCGCCCCATGTCGCCCGCCGTTTGTCGCCCGCCGTTTGTCGCCCGCCGTTTGTCGCCCGCCGTTCGTCGCCCGCCGTTCGTCGCCCGCCGTTCGTTTCCAGTGCGCGTTTCTGGGTTGCGCCGGACCGGTTCGCGACCGGCAGCCACCCGACTCGCAGGTCATATACGGGTCGGCCTGCCTGATCGACGCAGGTTTCCCGATCCCGGCGCACCCCAGAAACCCGCCCAGAAACCCGCCCCAGAAACCAGCCCCAGAAACCAGCCCCAGAAACGTCTGGTTGAGTTGAATCCACACCTGTTCTGCGCTAAATTAAAGGGCTGGACTGCACTCGTTTCCGGGTGCGGGGAGCACGTCCGACTGGAGGGGTGGCCGCAGCGCGCGAAAGCGCGAGCGGCCGATTGAAACGCATGATCCGAAATGTCGCCATCATCGCACACGTCGACCACGGCAAGACGACGCTGGTCGACCAGATGCTGCGCCAGGCTGGCGCGTTCCGCGAGAACCAGGTGGTCGAGGAACGCGTGATGGACAGCAACCCGCTGGAGAAGGAGCGTGGGATCACGATTCTGGCGAAGAACACGTCGGTTCGGTGGAAGGGTCACAAGTTCAACATCGTCGACACGCCGGGGCACGCGGATTTTGGAGGCGAGGTCGAGCGGATCCTGCGGATGGTGGAGGGCGTTCTGATTCTGGTGGACGCGTTCGACGGGCCGATGCCGCAGACGCGGTTCGTGACGCGGAAGGCGCTTGCGCTGGGGCTTCAGCCAGTTGTGGTGATCAACAAGGTGGATCGGACGGATGCGGAGCCGCTGCGGGTTCACGACGAGGTCCTCGAGCTGTTCATGGAACTGGAGGCGGACGATTACCAGCTCGATTCACCGTTTCTGTACGCGTCGGCGAGGCAGGGCTGGGCATCGGTCGAAGCGGACGGTCCGCGCGAGGATCTTGGCGTTCTGTTCGACGCGATTCTGGAGCGGGTGCCGGCGCCACCGGGCGATGTGACTGGTCCGTTCCAGATGCTGGTGTCGACGATCGACCACTCGCCGTATCTGGGCCGGCTGGCGATTGGTCGTGTCGAGCGGGGCATCGTGAGCCTGGGTGACGCGGTGGTCCTGCTGGCTGCGCCGCGGGTGGTCGACGCGTCGGAGGGCGGCACATTGCCGGCGCAGCGGAGCGGGAAGGTCGCGAAGCTGTACACGTTCGAGGGGCTTCAGCGTGCGGAGGTCGAGAGCGCGGGTGCCGGGGAGATCGTAGCGCTCGCGGGTCTGGAGGGTGTGGAGATCGGGGCTACGTTGACGGACCCCGCGCATCCGGACCCGATGGAGGGGATCGCGGTCGAGGAGCCGACGATATCGGTCGACGTGGTGGTGAACATGTCGCCGTTCTCGGGTCGGGAGGGCAGGTTCGTTACGAGCCGGCAGCTGCGCGAGCGATTGTACCGGGAGCTGGAGCGGAACGTGGCGCTCAAGGTCGAAGACACGGCGTCGCCGGACACGTTCACGGTGTCCGGACGCGGGGAGCTTCACCTGGGGATCCTGATGGAGACGATGCGCCGCGAGGGCTACGAGTTCGCGGTGTCACGGCCGCGGATCATCACGCGCAGGGATCCGTCGGGTGCGGAACTCGAGCCGTACGAGGAGTTGGTGATCGACGTACCGGAATCGTTCGTGGGCGTGGTGATCGAGAAGCTGGGCACTCGCCGCGGGCAGATGCAGGAGATGCGCAACTCCGGCGCGGGCGATGGCGGGCTGGTGCGGATGACCTACCGGATTCCGGCGCGCGGTCTGTTCGGCTACCGTAGTGAGTTCCTCACGGATACGCGCGGCGAGGGTGTGCTGCACCACCGGTTCGCGGGATACGGTCCGTGGGCCGGCACGTTGAAGGCGCGTGATCGCGGCGTGATGGTGGCGATGATCGATGGCGTCTCGGTGGCGTACGCGCTGTGGAACCTCCAGGAACGCGGCACGCTGTTCATCGAGCCGGGTGTAGACACGTACGAGGGCATGATCGTCGGTGAGCACGCGCGGCCGGGCGACCTGGAAGTGAATGTCGGGAAAGGCAAGAAGCTGACGAATATCCGAGCGGCGGGAGCGGACGATGCGATCCAGCTCGAAACGCCTCGCCAGGTCACGCTAGAGGCGGCGCTCGAGTTCATCGCCGACGACGAGCTGGTCGAGGTGACGCCCGCGGCGATCCGGCTGCGAAAGCGGCACCTGAAAGCGCACGAACGGAAGAAGGCTTCGCGCAAGGCCGGCTGACCCGCCCGAGTCGTCCGGGGCCCCGGGTCCCGCGGGACTCGCTGACCTCCCGCAGAAACGTGGCTCTTGACACACCGGCATCGCGGTTTACCTTGGCGCGCACACGAGGGGGGTGCGCGCGTCGGCGCACGGCTCGTGGAGTGGTCGACCCTGAACCGCCGAATTGCAAAGGAGACTCCACCAATGGCGGATGCCTGGATCAGTGCCGGTTTTCTCGACGAGGACAATGTTCTGCTCGCCTACGACGACGACGAGGGCGAGGAGGATTGGGACGACGAAGCCGACGAGGATGATGAAGACTGGGACGACGACGACGAGGACTGGGACGACGACGAGGACTGGGAAGAGGACTGGGAGGACGACGACGAAGAGGACTGGGAGGCCGAGGAGGTCGAGGAAGAGGAGTAGGCCCTCCGCGGTTCACCGAACAATGAATACATGCGGGTCCCGCCGGTTGGCTGGACCCGCTTCTGCTCATGGGGGGTCCGGCGGTTGCCTGGAACGATGGCCTACCCTGCCGGTGCCTGGCCGGACTGGGCGTCGTGGATGGCGCGCACGGTGTCGATGGTATCGGCGTCGGCGGCCGCCTTGTCGGTTCGGTAGGCGCGCACGCGGGCGAAGCGCAGGGCAAGGCCGCCGGGATAGCGGGAACTGCTCTGAACGTCGTTGAACGCGATTTCGACTACCAGCTCGGGGCGAACGTGTACAACGTACTCGCTGCGCGACGTCTCGCGCGCCAGCAGTTCGTGGGTCTGCCATTCGAGCATCTGGTCGGTCAGGCCCTTGAACGTCTTGCCCAGCATGACGAAGCCGTCGGGGCCGCGCGCTCCGAGGTGCAGGTTGCTGAGCCGGCCACGGCGCCGGCCGTGACCCCACTCGGCGGCGAGCACGACCAGATCGAGCGTGTGGACGGGTTTGATCTTGAGCCACGCGGATCCGCGTGCGCCGGCGTCATATGGCGCATCCAGCGACTTGGCGATGATGCCTTCGTGGCCGGTCCGGCGGGCATCGCGGAGGAACGCGTCCGCGTGTTCGACGTCGTCGGTGATGGTGCGCCTTACGCGAGCGTGGTCGGGCACCAGATCCGCGAGCGCTCCGAACCGCTCCGCCGCGGGTCTGTCGAGCAACGTCGTGCCGTCAGCCCTCAGGACATCGAAGAAGAAGCAGCGCAGCGGCAGCGTCTCGCGCAGGTGCTCGACATCCCTGCGTCGTCCGAATCGCCGCATGGTGGTCTGGAACGGCAGCGGCCGGCCGTCGGCGCGCATCGCGATGGCTTCACCGTCGAGGATCAGCTCGGTGGCCGGCAGCACGAGTACCGCGGCGACGACATCCGGCAGCGATTCGGTGACGTCATTCAGGTTGCGCGTGAAGATGCGCACGTCATTGCCGTCGCGATGCACCTGGATGCGGGCGCCGTCGAGCTTGTACTCGAGTCCCGCAATGCCGAGCCGGCCGAGTGCGGAGGAAACGTCGTCGGCCGTCTGCGCGAGCATCGGCTGGAG
>DATKCF010000084.1:0-6634 GCA_035513345.1 Longimicrobiales bacterium | reverse complement strand
GCAGTGCACACCGGTGGCGATCTCCATGCCGCAGGAATACACGGGTCCGGCCCGTCGCCGTCAACCGGAAAACGGCGGCATCAACCCCGCTGATCTCGCGACGGGAGGCGGCGTGGCGCAGCCCAGGACCAGACGGGCCCCAAAATTGTCCGGCTGCCTGCCCGGAGTCGGCGCCATCCGAGCCGGAAGAACAGCCGACGTCCTCCGCCCCCATCGCGTCCCCTGCGTGCAAAGCCGTTCCGAGGTCGCGCAAGACGGTTCCGGCGCTCGGGGTTTCACGCTGGGGACGCTGGGGGAGCGGACACAGGGACGGATTACTTGTTTTGGGCTCTTCCGACTTTGGCATGGGTTGTTTCGAGTCCGCCGCTATCGAACGCGCTGGCCGGCCTGGCTGCACACCGGCCGCGTGCACTCCAGAGTGGTTCGTCACCACTGGCTGCACGCGCCGGCGCAACGTGAACCTTGCCCCAAACCGGCATCTGCCGGGCGTGGGGCAACGTTGACTGTTGCTGGAGCGGTAGAATCATACCCCGCCCGTACCGCTCAAACGAGCCGGGGCAAACCCGACACCTCCGTGCGCCGTCAGAATTACCCCACACTTGAGAAATACCGCTCTGGGGAAAGGTCCACGTCACGCCGCGACCGGATCGGCCCAGGAAACCGGTGCCCCTGCCTGGCCGACAGGACCCATGGCGGCCCTGTCCCACTGTGACGGAATGAACCCACGCCGAAGCCGGAAGCGCCTTTTTTTGTTGAACTCACGCCAGAGCAGGTGTCGACGCGCACCCGCGCCCCCGGGGTCGCCACCACACGTACCGCAGCCATGTGGGTGTCGACTGACCCCCGCGGGGTCCTGAGCTGGCGAGCATCCAGGACCAGGCCAGACGGAGAGGGCTCGGACGACGGCGGATTAGTGGCTCGTCAGGAGATCGAGGGGCTTGATTCGGGAGGAAGCGGCCCTCACACCTCGTCGCTGGGGGCGGCCCGTTTCCTGGCTTGCGAGAGGTAGCCGGGCTTCAGGTCCAGCAGGTTCGCGATCTTCCGGAGCAGGTAGCTCTCGTGGCGTTCGACGTGGCCATCGGCCAGGACCACGCCCCACATGATTTCGGCAAGAAGAGTCTTCTGGCCGAGGTCGTAGTTGTCCCGGATGAGTGACGTGAACTGGTACAGGTCGATGGCGCTCTTGCGTTCCGCTTCGGCCAGTTCGAGCAGCGCCTGTGCAGTTTCCTGGTCCAGATCGAGATGCCGCCGGACGACCGCCTCGACATGGTCCCGCTCCGTTGCCGAAAACTCCTCGTCGGCGTGGGCCAGCTCCAGCAGCAGCGCGCACGCCGCAACGTGAAGCTTGTGGCGTTCCTCGAGTTCCTGGTCCGCCGCGGTCGGCTCGGCGGTGTCACCGAACTCCATGTTTCGGCTGAAAAAGCTGCGGATCGAGTCGAGCATTGGCCGGTTGCCATCAGAGTGTCCCTTCGCCGGTCGACCGGCGAAGGGTGATCATGACAGGAGAACCCCCCGCGGTGCAAGCGGGGCGGGGGCGGGTTGACGGAGAGGGAGATGGGTCGGAGGCTGAGGCGGAGTAGCGTTGACGGGAACGGATCGGGGGGGAAGAAGAACACAGCCCCTGATCCCCCTCCCCAAACCCTGGTCCGCCTCCTTCGTCCGACCCCTCTCCGTCTCCGTTCCCCCTCCCCTCCCCGCGGTGCAAGCGGGGCGGGGGCGCGTTGACGGAGAGGGAGCGAAGAAGGGTCGGAGGCTGGTCGAGGAGCTGATTCCGTCATACAGAGTGGTCCCCCTCCCGCCGATACCATGAAGTGTGACGGACCGCGCAAGGGACCGTCAACAACATGAATCGGGGGAACCGTTTGACAGCCACAGGCCGTGCTGTCGGGCTGGCAGGAAACTCGGCGCCGCCGGCGTCAGGCGAAGCCGTGCACCTGACGGTCGAGTCCTCGGGCCGGATCGCTTTCGCGAGCCCGGGCGCGGGCGCGTTGTTCGGCTGGGCCGCGGACGAACTGGTCGGCCAGACCGTCTCGATTCTGGTGCCGGTTCGGTACCGTGCCCACCACGAACGCTCGTTCGATCAGTTCCTTGCGACGGCGGAGCCGTCGTTCCAGTGGCGGGGCATCCAGCTCCCGGCATTGCACCGTGATGGCAGCGAGTTCCCCGTCGAAGTCGTGCTGGGCGGATACGAGGCCGACGGCGCGCGATTCCTGACCGCCACGATCTCCGGCCTGAACGAGAATCCTGGCGCGCCGCCCCGGGCGGCCGCTTCCGAGCAGTACTACCGCCAGTTGTTCGAGAGCAATGTCGCCGGCGTATACCGTGTGGGCATTGACGGCCGCGTTCACGACGTGAACGAAGCGATGGCCCGTATGCTGGGCTACACGATCGAGGAACTCGAGGGGCTTGGCGCGCACAACGTGTATTTCGACGTCACGGATCGTGACGACTGGCTGCGCCGCGTGCTCGACAAGGGGTCGCTCACGAATTTCGTGCTGAAGCTGCGTCGCAAGGACGGCACGCACGTGTGGACCCTCGAGAATTGTTCAATGATGCGGGACCCGGCGACCGGCGAACGCACGATCCTGGGTACCGCGATCGACATCACGGAGCGCAAAGCCCTCGAGGAGCAACTCGAGCGGATGGCGTATCACGATCCGCTGACGGGCCTGCCGAACCGCCGGATGCTGCAGGTGATGGCGAACAAGGCGATCGCGCGGGCCGGCCGCGAGGGCCAGACGGTCGCGCTTCTGTATGTGGACCTCGTTCGCTTCAAGCGGATCAACGACGTGCTCGGCCACAGTGCTGGCGACCAGGTGCTGCGCGAGGTGGCCAGGCGTTTTGGTGCGTTCGTGCGTGCGACGGACACATTGGCCCGCGTAGGCGGTGACGAATTTGCGCTGCTGCTCGTTTCGGCGGGCACGAGCGATGCCGCGCTGGCGCCCGCCAAAAAGATCCGCGAGAGCCTTGCGCGGCCGTTCCTGATCGATGGGCAGACGTTCCACCTGGATGCGCGCGTAGGCATTGCCGCGTATCCGGAGCATGCGATCAACTTCGACGAGTTGCTGTCCCACGCCGATCTGGCGCTGCATCAGACCGCTGTGGCCGATGGCGAGATCGCGGTCTACCGGCCCATGGAGATCCGGCACAGCCGCGAGGATCTCGTGCTCGAGGAGCGGTTCCGCGCCGGGCTGCGCAACAGCGAGTTCGAGCTGCACTACCAGCCGATATTCCGGCTGCCGGGCCGCGAGCCGATCGGCACGGAGTGTCTGACTCGATGGGTGCAGGCCGACGGCAAGCGGATCGACGCGGACCGCTTCATCTCGATCGCGGAGCAGACCGGGCTGATCCGGCAACTGGACCGCTGGGCGCTGCGCGCCGCGCTGATTCAACTGCGCGCGTGGGCGTCAGACGACCTGGCTTCGCCGCAATGGGTCGCGCTCAACCTGACACCCTCGACGTTCGACGACATCGATTTCCCGACCATTGTACGGACCGCGCTCGAGGAGGCGGGGGTCGACGGCCGCAAGCTCGCGCTCGAGGTCACCGAACGGCTCACAATGCGCGACCCCGAACGGGCCGCGCGGATACTGCACGAGCTGCGCGAACTCGGGCTGCGCATCGTTATCGACGACTTCGGTCGCGGCCACTCGTCGCTCGAGTACCTCAAGGATTTCCCCGTCGACGCCATCAAGATCGACCGCGCATTCGTCGGCAGAGTCGGCGAGGACCGCACGCACGAACGCCTCGTCGAAGGCATCATTGCGCTGGCCGCCGGCCTCGGCATCGATCTCATTGCGGAAGGCGTCGAATCCGCGGCGCAGCTCGAATGGCTCGAACGCCACCATTGCGGCTACGCCCAGGGATACCACCTCGTCCACCCGCTGCCAGCTCACCTGATCCCCGACATCTTCGCCGGTTACACTACCGGATCAAAAGCCGCCGCCAGCTCGAAGTAGTCGTCCATCCTTGACGTCGACCTCTGGACCTGAGTCCCGCCCCGCCGCAGATTGGTTGGTTCCAGCAGCAGAGAGAGTCCGCATGCCGTTGAGTCTGTCCTCGCCATCGTTCGAAAACGACGACGCCATCCCGGTCCGCCATACGTGTGAGGGCGACGAGGTTTCGCCGGAACTGCGGTGGTCCGATGCGCCGCCGGACACGAAAGCCTTCGCGCTCATCGTCGACGACCCGGACGCGCCCGACCCGGACGCGCCGCAGCGCGTATTCACGCACTGGGTGCTCTACGACATGCCACCCGGTACCGCCAGACTGCCCGAGGGAGTGTCGACCGACGATCTGCCGGACGGCACTCGCCAGGGTCTGAACGACAGAGCCCGCACCGGCTGGTGCGGACCTTGCCCACCGATCGGCCGGCACCGCTATTTCCACAAGCTGTATGCGCTCGACGCGAAGCTGGGCGATCTCGGACGGCCGGACCGAAAGACCGTCGAGCTGGCGATGGAAGGCCACGTGCTCGAGAGGGCGCAACTGATGGGAACGTACCAGAAGCGTGGCAACTGAACCGGCGAGCGGCCGCCAACGGGCGCCGACAACACTCGCAGTGAAGATGCAGCAGACACCCGCCGGCCCCGGTCGTGCCGCGCGGCTCCTGGTGGTCGTCCTGGCCATGTTCGTCATCTCGTGCGACGACTCGACCGGCCCGCGCGGCGCAACCGACCTGCCCGTAGCGTTCTCGATCAATCTGGCCGGCGGCGCCGCCGACGCGTTCGATGCGACCGACGCGATCCGCATCACGATCGTGAACACCGACTTCGTCGTGTATGACGAGGTGCTGCCGTTCTCTTCCGCGGGATCGGACGTCCGCATTCGCCTGCCTGTCGACGCGGGACTCGATGGCGCACTGCTCGATGTCAGTGTCGAGTTGCGAATGGGCCAGGCATCGCTCTTCCTGGGCTCCGGCACCGTTCGCGCTTCATCGGGAACCACCGATCCCGTCGAAATCGTACTCGAGCCCGTGGTAGCGGCCATCGTGCCGCAGACGGATCTGCTCATCCCGGCAATCGGCGGCACACTCCAGCTCAATGCCGCCGCCGTGTTCGCGACGGGCGATACGATCACGAGTGTCACCATCGCCTATCAGCTCCTCGACCAGGGTATCATCCGACTGCTGCCGGGCAGCGTCGTCACAGGCGATCGTGAAGGCACCGCGCGCGTCCGGGCGTCGGCCGGCGGCCGGTCCGTCGACTTCGAGGTCGAGGTCCGCATTCTGGCCGCGACCGTCACGGTCAGCCCCGCCCAGGCGGTCATGGGTATTGGAGGAACGCTGCGGCTGGTCGCGCAGGTTTTCGATGGTGCGGGCACGCCGCTCGGCCGGCAACCGACGTGGTCGTCGGCCAACACGGCCGTTGCGACCGTTACGGCCGCGGGCGTCGTCACGGCGATTGCGGCCGGTACAGTCACGATCACGGCGACCGTGGATGATGCGCAGGGCACATCGCAGATCGAGGTCTCGGCCACGCCTCGCCCGGCCACGCCGACCGGCGTCAGCGCGAACGCGATCGGCATCGATGTCATCCTGGCATGGCAGGACAACGCGACCAACGAAACGTCGTACGACGTGCAACGCGGACCCGCCGGCGGTGCGCTCACCTCGATTGCCACACTGCCAGCCAATTCGAACGGCTACGTCGATGCCGGCCTGCCCATCGACCAGGTGCTCGAGTATGTAGTGAGCGCCTGCAACCAGCAGGTCTGTGCGCCGGCTGATCGCGTCACGACGCGGACGGTGCCTGCCGCGCCGACCGGACTCGCGGTTCTGTTCAGCGACCCGAACACCCGCTCGTTCCGACTCGGCTGGACCGACGCGAGCGCGGCCGAGACCGAGTTCAGGGTCGAGTTCTTCAATCCGTCGACAGGACAGTTCGAAGTTGCCGGTGTCGTCCCCGCCGGCACCACCGAATTCAACGGAACCGGCCCGGCGTCGACCACCACGACCTATCGCGTCGTCGCATGCAACGCGGCCGGCTGCTCCCCGCCTTCCAATAGCGTGATCATCGCGTTCGCGGCGGGACCGCCGACCGCGATCACGCTGGCGACACTGACGGGAACCGAGCTGGTCGGTTCCACCGATGCCGATGGCGAGCTGCACGAATGGTGGTTCCAATACTACCATGACCCGTCCTTCGTCGACCCGAACAGCACGGAGCCGGTGACGACGATCGACGGCGGAATCAAGGTGGCGCCGCTCAACGACCTCGGCTCGAAGGAACTCGTCTACTATCGCGTGGTCGCGGCGAACGCGGCCGGCACCACGTTCGGCTCGATCTTTTCCCTGGTCGCGCCCGAGCTGGCGGAGCAGTCGCCATCGACTCCCTCGGTCTGCAACCAGGGCTCGTCGTGCGGGACCCTGCCCCAGTCCATCACGTTCACGGCCATCTCGACGGGACCGGTCTACACCTACCCGAACCCGTTCCAGTCCCTCACCTTCGAGGTCGAGTTCCCGTTCGTGCCGCTCGGATCCGGTTCGGTGAGTGTGGTCGATGATCCGATCGATGGTGTGCGCGCATGGATCTACAGCGTGACCGTCAACGCTTCCATGTCGCTGCAAAATCTCATTCCTGGCAACTACTCGGTCGTCGTGCGAGGCTACACGGGCAGCTTCGGCGGCAACGTC
>DATKCF010000083.1:0-40319 GCA_035513345.1 Longimicrobiales bacterium | reverse complement strand
TTCCTCATCGACAACGCCGACAATGAAGCCCGCGATATCATACTCGCCAGGCGAGTACACGTCGGGCATCTCCGCGGTTTCTCCGCCGAGAAGTGCGCAACCAGTCGCACGGCACGCGGCTGCCACGCCTTCGACGATCTGTCCGACGACGCCCGTTTCGAGCCGGCCCATTCCGATGTAGTCGAGGAAAAACAGCGGCCGTGCACCCTCGACAAGGATGTCATTCGCGCAGTGGTTGACGATGTCGTGGCCGACGCCGCCGTGCTGGTTGGCCAGGCTCGCGACTTTCAGCTTCGTACCAACGCCATCCGCGCTCGCAACGAGCAGAGGCGAGCCCGGGCCGGACGGCGAGCGGAACAGTCCGCCGAAGCCGCCGGGATTCGCGACCACGCCGTCCGTAGCGGTACTGGCGACGAGTTCGAGGATTCCGTGTTTCGCGCGGTTCGCGGCGTCACGGTCGACACCGGCTGCGCTGTAGCTGAGTGGGTTTCCCTGCGTCACGCCCCGGTCCTCAGGAACCCTGCCGCACCGCGGCGGGCTCCTCGAACGTGGTGAGTTCACGGAAGTGCAACACGCGCGCATCGATTTCCGCGACCGTCAGGTCGACCAGCCGCTCCACACCGAACCGCTCGACTGCGAACGAGCCGAGCGCCGAGCCGTACACGACCGCACGCCGCAGATGATCGAGAGATGCCGAGCCCGCTCGCGCGATGTACCCGAGGAAGCCGCCCGCGAAAGCGTCCCCCGCTCCCGTCGGGTCGAATACTTCCTCGAGCGGGAAGCCCGGTGCGAAGAAGATCGAGCCGTTGGTAAACAGGATCGCGCCGTGCTCGCCCTTCTTGACGATCACCATCTGCGGACCGTTGTCCTGGATCCAGCGGGCCGCCTTCAGCAGATTGTACTCGCCCGACAGCTCGCGCGCCTCACTGTCGTTGACCAGCAGGACATCGACGCGCGGCATGAGTCGCAGCAGAGCGTCCCGCTTGCCTTCGATCCAGTAGTTCATCGTGTCGCACACGACCAGTTCCGGTGAATCCACCTGCTCGAGAACGTCGTACTGCAGTTCCGGATCAATGTTGCCCAGAAAGATCCACCGTGCACCGCGGAACACCTCCGGTATCAGCGGCTGGAAGTCCGCGAACACACCGAGCCGCGTTTCCAGTGTCTCGCGGCTGTTGAGGTCGAAGTTGTAGATGCCAGACCAGCGGAAGCTCTCACCATCACGCTTCTCGAGGCCGGCAAAGTCGACGCCGCGGTCCTCGAGGAATCTCAGGTCGTCGAGGGGGAAGTCCTGGCCGACGACGCCGACCAGTTGCACCGGCGAAAGCAGCGATGCGGCCGCGCTGAAGAACGTGGCGGATCCGCCCAACGTGTCCTCGACTCGCCCGAACGGCGTTTCTATCGTATCCAGCGCCACGCTTCCAACGACCAGCAGACTCATTCGCTTTCTCCCCGTTCCATGCGATCGGGTGCACTCAATCCGAGTACGGTCAGACCGTTGCGGAGCACGATCTGCGCCCCGCGTGCCAGAACGAGCCGCGCGTAGCGCAGCGCCTCGTCATCCACCAGCACAGCCAGATCCGGATTGCGGCTCGGGTTCCCCGCATGATACCACGAGTTGATCTGGCCGGCGGTCGTTTCGAGGTATTCGCACACCATGTGCGGCGCCTTCGCACCGGCCGCGCGCACGATGATCTGCGGGAGCTCCGTGATCTGACGGATCAACTCGCGCTCCGTCGTCTCGACCAGTTTGTCGAGACTCGCGTTTCGCGCAAACGCCGCGTCCGGCACGACGCCCGCTTTGCCGAAGATGCTCATCAGCCGCGCATGAGCGTACTGGATCTTGAAGACCGGGTTCTTTTCCGAATGGTCGAGTGCGAGATCCAGGTCGAACAGCATCTGCGCATCGCCTCGCCGCATCAGGAAGAAATAGCGGGCGACATCGGGCCCGACTTCCTTCGCGAGCTCGTGCAGCGTTACGTACTGTCCCGCCCTCTTGCTCAGCTTCGCTTCCGTGCCGCCGCGCATGATGCGCACCATCTGCACGATCTCGACATCCAGAAAGTCGCCGAGACCGAGCGCGCGCAATGCCGCCTGCATTCGGGGCACGTACCCGTGGTGGTCGGCGCCCCAGATATTAACGACGTGCTCGAAGCCGCGCGCAGCCTTGTCACGGTGATACGCGATGTCGGGCAGGAAGTAGGTGTAGCTGCTATCCTGCTTCACGAGCACGCGGTCCTTGTCGTCGCCGTGCTCGGACGTGCGCAGCCAGACCGCGCCATCCTTCTCGTAGGTCAGGCCATGCTCGCGCAGGAACTCGAGAGTGTCGACCAGCCGGTTCTCCTCGTACAGCCGGCTCTCGGGGTAGTACTCGTCGAAGCGGACGCCGAACATGCGCAGGTCCGCGTCCTGTTCCTCGCGCAGTGCCCGGGTCGCATGGTCGCGCTCGAACTTCACTCGTTCGGCGGGGTCCATGGTCAGCAGTGCGTCGCCGTGGCTCGCGTCCAACTCGCTCGCCATGGCGCGCAGGTATTCGCCGTGATATCCGCCTTCCGGAATTGTAGCCGTCTCGCCGTGCAGCTCGCGCCACCGGACATCGAGCGACTCGGCCAGCTTGTCGATCTGTGCGCCCGCATCGTTCACGTAGAACTCGCGGGTCACCTCGTGGCCCGTCCATTCGAGCAGCGAGGCAATGGCGTCGCCGAGCGCCGCGCCACGGCCGTGTGCGACGTGAAGCGGCCCGGTCGGGTTGGCGGACACGAACTCGACCTGGACTCGCCTGCCGGCGCCCTCATCGGAACGGCCGTACTGATGGTCGGCCTCGACGATCGCCAGCAGTTGATCCTGCAGGCGGCCGACGGCCATGCGGAAGTTGATGAAACCCGGCCCGGCGATCTCGGCGGACGCGACGCCAGCGGCATCGAGGTCGATCTGATCGATGATGGCCTGTGCAACCTCTCGCGGCGACCGGCCGATGCGGCCGGCCAGGATCATGGCCAGGTTGGTAGAGATGTCGCCATGATCGGGGTTGCGGGGCCGATCGATCTGGATCGCAGGCACATCGCCGTTCGACAGGCGGGCCGCAATCGTTTCGAGCTGTGCGACGAGGGGATCGGCCATCTACTCTGACGCACCGGAAGATCCGCCCGCCGAGTCGGACTTCTTCGAGCCTGCATCCGTCTTCGGTTCAGGCTTCGAGCCTGCGTCCGTCTTCGGTTCAGGCTTCGCGCCCGTGTCGGCGGCCTCGGCCTTCTTGTACGACTCGCTCCGGTAGTCGGTAATGTAGAAGCCGGAGCCCTTGAACAGCAGCCCGGCACCGGCCGACAGCAGTCGTTCGGCGGCCGCACCGCACTCCGGACAGTCCGTGATGGGCGATTCCGTCATTCGCTGGAACCGCTCGAACGCGTGACCGTTGGCGCAGCGATATTCGTATGTTGGCATGGCTCAACCGTTTCCTGCGAAATCGGACTGCGGAATCTAGCCGCTGCGGCGGACGGTCGCCACTCCGCGGTACGTACCCCACACCCTGCGGAGCACGTCACTGATCTCGCCCAGCGTGGCACCGGCCCGGACCGCTTCGACCATGGGCGGCACCAGGTTGTCCGTCCCGTCCGCCGCGTGCCCCACGGCGTCGAGCGCCCGACCCGTGACTGCATCATCGCGCGCCGACCGGACGGCGGCGACGCGCGCCCGCTGACCGGCCTCCAGTTCGGCGAAGGCGGGAATCTCGATCGGCGAACCGTGGCCGGCGGAAACGTGCCTGTTGACGCCGACAACCACGCGGTCTCCGCGCTCGACTGCCTGCTGGTGTTTCCAGGCCGCCCGGTGGATCTGGTCCTGCATGTACTCGATCGAACTCGCCGCTCCGCCCAGTCCATCGATCTCGTCGATGTAGCGCATGGCTTCAGTCTCGAGCGCGTCCGTCAGGGACTCGACGTAATAGCTGCCGCCCAGCGGGTCCACCGTATCCGCCACGCCGGACTCGCCGGCCAGGATCTGCTGCGTTCGCAGCGCGATTCGCGCCGACTCCTCGCCCGGCAGCGCAAGGGCCTCGTCGTACGCGTTCGTGTGCAGCGACTGCGTGCCGCCAAGAACGGCCGCGAGCGCCTGCACCGTAACACGCACGATGTTGTTGTGCGGTTGCTGGGCCGTCAGCGTTACGCCGCCCGTCTGCGTGTGGAACCGCAGCCTGCACGACGCATCGGACGCGTTCCAGCGCTCGCGCATGAACCGGGCCCAGAGCCGGCGGGCGGCGCGGAACTTCGCGACCTCCTCGAACAGATTGTTGTGCGCAGCGAAAAAGAATGACAGGCGAGGCGCGAACGTCTCCAGCGGCAGGCCGCGGTCGTGTGCGCGACGCACGTACTCGAGTCCATTCGCGAGCGTGAACGCAATCTCCTGCGCGGCAGTCGAGCCCGCTTCGCGGATGTGGTAGCCACTCACCGAAATCGTGTTCCAGCGTGGCACCTCGTCGGCGCAGAACGCGAACACATCCGTAACCAGACGAAGGCTGGGCTCCACCGGATAGATGTACGTACCGCGCGCCGTGTACTCCTTGAGGATGTCGTTCTGGAGCGTGCCGGCCAGTTTCGGGCGAGGCACTCCGCGTTCGTCGGCGAGCGCGACGTACAGAGCGAGCAGAATCGCGGCAGTCGCGTTGATCGTCATCGAAACGGACACGCTCTCGAGCGGGATCCCGTCGAAGAGGGTGCGCATGTCATCCAGCGAATCGATCGCGACGCCGACGCGTCCGACTTCACCGCTCGCCATTGCATGGTCGGAATCGTAGCCCATCTGTGTGGGCAGGTCGAAGGCCACACTGAGGCCGGTCTGGCCCTGCTCGAGCAGGTAGCGATAACGCCGGTTGGTTTCGTCCGCCGTGCCGAAGCCGGCGTACTGCCGCATCGTCCACAGGCGGCCACGGTACATGGTCGGGTGAATGCCGCGCGTGTACGGGAACTCACCGGGAAGCCCGGCCGGGACGGAACCGCGCGGAGCGATGTCGTCTTCGTCATACAGACGATCGATCTCGATGCCATCGGTCGTCTCGAACCCCTCGCGTCGCTCCGGTTGTGCCTCGATCGCGGGCCGTGCGGTCTCTTCGAACCAGCGTTCCTTTTCGGTCATTGCCGCTTCATGTTCACGTGCATCAGTCGACCGCGAACTCGACGAGCACGGTGCCCTTGTCGACAGTCTGGCCGGCGACGACGTGGATGCGGCTCACGACGCCGCCGCCATCCGCCTTCAGCTCGTTCTCCATTTTCATCGCTTCGACAATCACGATACCCTGTCCCGCCCCGACAGTGTCGCCTTCGGCGACCTCGACGCGCACGATGAGACCGGGCATCGGTGCACGCACGGGCTTCGGCCCGCGCACGGCTTGCGAACCACCGGTCATCTCGTTGATCGAGCGTGTCCGCTCGTCCACGACTTCGACCGCGAAGCGTCTGCCGTCGACGTGCACGTCCCACTCGCCGCGACCAGCGCCCGCGCGCAGCACGAGCGGAACCGATCGGCCATCGGCAAGAATGTGCTGCACCGGAGTACCGGTCACGTGCCTGAGTTCGGCGTCAACGGAACGGCCATCGAGCAGCGGCTGATCGCCGCTCAGGTCGACCTCGACCGTCCGGCCGGCCACGGTCACGTAGTAACGCATCGCAGGTCCGCTACGGTCTCGATATGGGCGGTCTGGGGAAACATGTCGAAACAGCGCACACCCTTCATCGTGAATCGAGGAGCAAGGCGAGCGCAATCCCTGGCCAGCGTTGCCGGATCACAACTCACGTAGATCACGCGCGCAACACTCCGACCGTGAATCGCGTCGCATACCGTTCCATCGATACCCGCGCGCGGCGGATTCACAATGACCACATCGGCCGGCAGCACGCCAGCCAGCTCGTCCTCGACCAGACCTTCGACAATGTCGAAGCCCGGAACGCTCCTGCGGCGGGCCTCCGCGACTGCGCGCGGATTCGTTTCGATGCCGGTCACGCGTGCTCCGGCCTCGGCGAGCCGGATCGCACGACCCGCCACACCGCAGTACGCATCAATGATACGCGTGTCAGTCACGTCGCCGAGCAGCGATCGGATGTGTGCCTCCAGACGCCGCGCGACCGAACGGTTGACCTGCGTGAACACGCCCACCTCGAGGTCGACGCCATCGTCATCGTGAAGTGCCGTACGTCCGGCCAGGTGCACTGGCTTGCCATCCGGACCCGTCTTCCAGATCGCGACAATGCCGGGAACACGTTCGAGGATCTCGTCCGGACGACCCTCGCCGAAACCATCGTGGATCATCAGGCCGACGTCGCCGGATCCCGTCGACTGAAGTGTGAGTCGCAGCGATTCACCAGCCGGCAACCGGTGCGCGCTCGGGCCCCACTCCCGGCGCAGGACCCTCCACGCGTCGCGGATCGCGGGCTCCGGGAGCAGGCAACGTTCATCGACATCGAGAATCGTTGCCGGCCGATCCAGCTCGTGGAATCCGGCAACTACGCGATCCGTGTGCAGGCGGCGCAGCTGGAACGAGACGCGATTGCGATACTCGAACTCGGTCGCGGCTGTGACAACTTCCGGAACGTCGACCTCGAGCCCGCCGATCCTGCGCAGCGCATCGGCCACGATCATCGCTTTCGCGCGCACCTGCGCGTCGCGGTTCATGTGTTGCAGCGCACAGCCGCCGCACCGCGCGTAGAGCGGGCACGGCGGGTCGCGGCGGTCCGGACCGGGCTCGTTCATCCGCACCAGTTCCGCCCTCGCCCAGCGCTTGCGCGTCGAGAGGACTCGTGCCTCGAGCCGGTCGCCGGGCGAAGTGCGGTGGATGAAGACGACGCGTCCGTCCGCGAAACGGCCGACGCCCGCACCACCCGCGGCGATGCCGGTGATCTCGACGCTCTGCATCCGCACCGGTCCCGGCCCCGCCGGAGACCGCCGTTCGGCGCGTGCGCTCAAGACCGCCAGCCGAGTGATCGCCAGCCGCCACTATCCGATGCTCCGGTTGCGGGAGCACGGCGAGCAACCCGCCGCCGCCTCGCCTCGTGCTCCGCGAGCGCCGCGGCCAGCGCGACGATCTCGACCGTCTCGTCGTCTACCGTATCGGCGAGGAGGTCCGTGTGCGTTTCGACATACCGGATGTCCAGACGGCCTGCCCGGAAGTCCGCCTCGTCCATCACCCTTCGATGATACGGGCCGCTGGTCTCGACACCTGTCACGTTCAGCTCGGCGAGAGCGCGGCGCATCCGGTCGATTGCAATGTCACGCGTCGGTCCGTGCACGATCAGCTTGGCCAGCATCGGATCATAGTGCAGCGAGACCTCGTAGCCCTCGGCGATCCCGCCATCCCAGCGGACACCCGGACCGGCAGGCACATCGAGCCGCTCGATCCGACCGGTCGAGGGCAGGAACCCTGCATACGGATCCTCGCTCGTGATCCGGCACTCGATGGCGTGGCCATCCATGCGGACATCCGACTGCTCGAAGGCGAGTCTCTCACCACCCGCGATGAGAATCTGCCAGCGCACGAGGTCAATGCCCGTCACCAGCTCAGTCACCGGATGCTCGACCTGGATGCGTGTGTTCATCTCGAGGAAGTAGAACGAGTCGTCTTCGTACAGGAACTCGATCGTGCCAGCATTGCGGTACCCGACGGCGCGCGCCGCATTCACCGCCGCCTCGCCCATCGCGGACCGCACGCCGGGCGAAAGCGCGGGTGACGGGGCTTCTTCGATCATCTTCTGGTGACGCCTCTGGATCGAACACTCCCGCTCGCCAAGGTGGACTACATTGCCGTGCGCGTCCGCCAGGACCTGGATCTCGATGTGGCGAGGCCTCTCGAGAAACTTCTCCAGGTACATCGAGCCATCACCGAACGCCGCGCCTGCCTCCTTCGACGCCGACTCGAACGCGCGCGCCAGCTCGCCAGCCTGCTCGACTACACGCATCCCCTTGCCGCCACCGCCCGCCGACGCCTTCAGTATCACCGGAAAGCCGATCCGCTCCGCTGCCGCAACCGCCGCATCCGCATTCTCGAGCGCTTCCGTCGTGCCCGGCACCACAGGAACGCCCGCCGCCTGCATCCGGCGCCGTGCCTCCGTCTTGTCGCCCATCGCCTCGATGGCCGACGCGGGCGGGCCGATGAACGCGAAACCCGCCTGTTCGACCGCCTCCGCGAAAAACGCACGCTCCGACAGAAATCCGTACCCCGGATGGATCGCGTCGCAGCCCGCCCTGCGCGCGGTCTCGATCAGCACGTCCGAGCGCAGATAGCTCTGCGCTGACGGCGATTCTCCGATTGCGTACGCCTCGTCCGCCAGCAGGACGTGCGGCGCCAGCCGGTCCGCTGTCGAATACACAGCGACCGATCCGATGCCCAGATCGCGGCACGCACGAATCACCCGAACCGCGATCTCACCCCGATTCGCAATCAGAACTTTCCGGATCACCCCGCCAATCCGTTTCTGTTTCCGTTGCCGTCGCCGTTTCTGTTGCCGTTTCTGTCGCTGTTGCTGTTGCCGTCAACCCCAGAAACCAGCCCCAGGAACCCGCCCCAGAAACGACCTCCCTTAGAGCGGCAAATTCCCATGCTTCCGCACCGGATTCGTGTCCCGCTTGTTCCTCAGCATGTCGAGCGCGCTGATCAGCCGTGGCCTGGTCTCGCGCGGGTCGATGACATCATCGATGAAACCGTGGGCCGCGGCGATGTAGGGGTGGGCGAAACGTTCGCGGTATTCGCGTTCCTTTTCGCGCACGACGGCTTCCGGATCGGCAGCGTCCGCGATCTCCTTGCGGTATAGGATCTCGACCGCGCCCTTCGGCCCCATCACCGCGATCTCGGCGGTCGGCCATGCCAGATTCAGGTCGCCGCGGATGTGTTTGGAGTTCATGACGTCGTATGCGCCGCCATAGGCCTTGCGCGTGATGACCGTCACTCGTGGCACGGTCGCCTCGCAGAACGCGTACAGCAGTTTCGCGCCGTGGCGGATGATGCCGCCGTGCTCCTGGGTCACGCCGGGCAGGAAGCCGGGCACATCCTCGAACACGACGAGCGGGATGTTGAACGCATCACAGAAGCGAACGAAGCGGGCGCCCTTGACCGCGCTGTTGATGTCGAGGACGCCGGCCAGCACGGCCGGCTGGTTGGCGACGATGCCGATCGCCCGGCCGCCAATGTGCGCGAAGCCGACCAGAATGTTGCCCGCGAAGTCGGCGTGGACCTCGTAGAACTCGCGATCATCGACGACGCACCTGATCACATCGTTCATGTCGTACGGCCTGGCGGGCTCGTCAGGTATGATGTCGAGCAGGGCTTCATCGGCGCGGTCGAACGGGTCGTCCGTCGCACGGGGCGGCGGGTCCTCGCGATTGTTCTGGGGGATGAACTCGAACAGACGCCGTATCGACTCGATGGACTCGACTTCCGAGTCGTGAACGAAGTGGGCCACTCCCGAGATTCCGCCGTGGACGTCGGCACCGCCCAGGCCTTCCATGTCGACGTTCTCGTGCGTGACCGTCTTCACCACATTCGGTCCTGTCACGAACATGTAGCTCGTGCCGCGAACCATGTAGACGAAGTCGGTGATTGCCGGCGAGTAGACCGCGCCGCCCGCACACGGTCCAAGTATCGCGCTGATCTGCGGTACGACGCCCGACGCGAGCGTGTTGCGAAGGAAGATGTCCGCGTAGCCGCCCAGGCTGACGACGCCTTCCTGAATGCGGGCGCCACCCGAGTCGTTGAGACCGATGACCGGCGCTCCATTCTTCAGGGCCAGGTCCATGACCTTCACGATCTTCGCCGCGTGCGTTTCCGACAATGACCCGCCGAACACCGTGAAGTCCTGGCTGAAGACGTAGACCGTACGCCCGCGGACCGTGCCGTATCCGGTCACGACGCCATCGCCGAAAATCACGTCCCCGCCGTCGCCATCGGTCGCGCGATTGGTGGCGAAACGGTCGAACTCGACGAACGAGCGTTCGTCGAGCAACAGATCCAGGCGTTCACGCGCGGACAGCTTACCGCGCGCGTGCTGCGCCGCAACCCGGGCGGCGCCGCCGCCCTCTTCGGCCTTGACTGCGAGTTGTTCGAGATGCGCGAGTCGTTCGCGGACGCTCATTCGGGGCTGCCACCGAACGGCAGAGGCTCCGGGCGGCCCGACCGGATCCGGATCAGGAACGGCCTGCGCGAGATCCGGCCGTTCTCGATCGACAGGATTCCCGTCGCACCGCGGTAATCACGGACTTGCTCCAGTGCGTTGGCCACATCCTCCGGCCGGCGCAGGCCGCGAGAAAGCTCGCGCAAAATCAGTTTCGCCGCATCGTAGCCGAGCGCCGGATAGGCGTTGTCCAGCGTCCTGCGATACGTCGTCTGATACAGGTCCACGAACTCCGACCATCCTGTATCGGCGCTCCCGATCGGCAGCGGCGAGGCCACGACAACGCCCTCGAGCGCCACCGCCGGCAACGACCCCAGCACTTCAGGCTCGATCCACGTCTCGCCGCCCAGAATCTGCACGTCGCGCAGCCCGTAGTACGGCAGTTGCGGCACGAGCTGGCGAAGATCCCTGACCGACGCAGCGATGTACACGGCCTGCGGATTCGCCGCGACCAGCCGGGTTACCGGTGCCTCGAACGTCGTCGTGCCGGGATCGAACGGGATCTCCGCCACGATCTGCGCGCCCATCGACCTCGCCGCATCCGCGAACGCCCGCGCGCTAGCCGCATCCGCATCCGATATCGCGTACAATACCGCAAGCCGCCGATGACCCGACGCTTCCGCCCAGCGAGCCAGCGCCGCGCCGCCCTGCGAGTCCGTCGCGTTCAACGAGTAGGCATGCACGGAGTTCGTCGGCGCCTGCGACGCGGTCGGACTCAGAAGCACGAGGCTGGTGCTACGCCGGCTCGCCGTCGCAGCGTGCAGCCCATCGCTCATCAACGGACCGATCACCGCTACCACACCCTCCGACTCGAAAGTCTCGATCGCACGCGCCGCCTGAAGCGCGTTCCCCGCATCATCCCGAAACACCACCTCCACCGCGGGGCGACCCGCCTCCGCCTCGTACTCCGCAATCGCCAGGTCCACGCCCTCACGGATCAGCTCGGCATATTCGGTCATGTCCGGCGTCCCGGACGTCGGAATCAGGATGCCGAGCTTCACCGTTGCCGGACGCTCCGGCTCGGTCGGTCGCGGTTCCTCCGCCGCCGGCTCCGGCGTTGGCGCCTGCGGAGGTTCGCCCGGCTGGCAGGCCGCCAACACGCCCGCCAGCACGAGTGTCGCTACGCGTATCCCGTTCGTCATCGCGGATTTCTTGCTGGGGTCCGATCCTGACCCAAGATAGGCGAGCGCACGGCCCGATAGAAGAGATGGGGCCGGCGTCGCCGGGCCCCATCTCAACATGCAAGTCGCTTACCAGTTGCTACCGGGTCAGGGCGACTTCTCCTCGACTTCCTCAGCGCCCGCCTCGTCCGGCTCCGGCTCGTCCTCTTCCACGGCTTCCGCGGCCGGCGCTTCGACAACCTCGTCGGCCGGCGCCTCGACAACCTCGTCGGCAGGCGTTTCGACAGCCTCGTCGGCCGGCGACTCCGCGGCAGCCGCTTCGACAACTTCCTCGGCTGCCGCTTCCGTCGTGATCTCCGCCTTCGGACTCTCGCCGGCGTCATCGCCCGATTCCGCCTCGCCAGCCTCGACCGCTTCCGATTCACCACTTTCAGCTTCCGGCTCCACACGCTTCGCCGGCGGGTCGGGCATCTGCGTGACCGTCAGTACGATGCGGTGATTCGCCGCGTCGCACTCGAGGATCCGCACACCCATCGTCTGGCCCTCGCCGACCGCGGTGGACAGTTCCTTGCCCGCCGCAATCGGAACCTGGCTGCGCGGAACGAAGCCCTCGATCTCGTCACCCAAATCGACCACCACGCCGTCGTCGAGCAGCCGCACGACCGTCGCGTCCTGTTCGACTCCGGGCGACATCCGGACGGCGATCGTCGGCCACGGATCGTCCTGCGTCTGCTTCAGGCCCAGCGAGATCCGCTTGTTCTCCGGATCCACACCCAGCACCAGCACTTCGACGTCCTCGCCCTTGTGCACGATCTCCGACGGATGCTGGACCCGCTTCGTCCAGCTCATGTCGGATATGTGGATCAGGCCGTCTATGCCGGGCTCGATCTCGACGAACGCGCCGAACGACGTCAGGTTCCTGACCTTGCCCTCGACCTTCGTGCCCTCCGGATACTTCTCCGGCAGTGCCAGCCACGGGTCTTCCTCGATCTGCTTCATGCCGAGCGAGATCTTTTCCTCGTCGCGGTCGACCTTCAGCACCACGGCCTCGATCTCGTCGCTGATCGACACCAGCTTCGATGGATGCTTCACGTTCCGCGTCCACGACATCTCGCTGATGTGGACCAGACCCTCGACCCCCTTTTCCAGCTCGATGAACGCGCCGTAGTTGGTGATCGACACGACCTTGCCGCGAACCCGGGCGCCAACCGGGTACTTCCGCTCGATGTCCTTCCACGGATACGGCAGGAGCTGCTTCAGGCCGAGCGAGATCCGTTCCCGGTTCCAGTCGATGTCCAGAACCTTCACGTCCATTTCGTCGCCGATCTGCACGATCTCCGACGGATGGCCCACGCGGCCCCAGCTCATGTCCGTGATGTGCAGCAGACCGTCCAGACCACCAAGATCGATGAACGCGCCGAAGTCCGTCACGTTCTTCACGATGCCCTTGCGGACCTGTCCGACCAGCAACTCCTTTACGAGTTGCTCGCGCTTCGTCTCGCGCTCCTCCTCCAGGATCACTCGCCTGCTCACCACGATGTTGCGGCGCCGCTTGTTCAGCTTGATGATCTTGAAGTCGTACGTCTGACCGATCAGATCTTCGATGTTCGGGACCCGGCGCAACGCGATCTGGGAGCCCGGCAGGAACGCGTCGACGCCCATCAGGTCGACCGTCACGCCGCCCTTGATCTTGCGCGTCAGCATGCCCGGCACGTGGTCGTTTTCCTCGTACGCGCGCTTGATCTTCTCCCACACGCGCAGGAAGTCGGCCTTCTTCTTCGACAGGACGACCACGCCCTCCTGGTCTTCGAGCTTCTCCAGGAAGACTTCGACTTTCATGCCCGGCTCGACATCGCCCGACTTGAACTCGTCACGGTTGATCGAACCTTCGCTCTTGAAGCCGACGTCGAGGATGACCGCGTTGTCCGTTACACGCAGGACGGTCGCCATGACGATCTCGCCCTCTTCGATGTTCGAGAGCGTCTCCTCGTACATCGCGAGCATCGACTCGTACTCTTCGGGCGAGTATTCATCGTCGTCTAGGAACTGATCGCGCGGCGGCAATCCCCGCCTGGGCGGCGCCGTCGGCTCGGGCGAGTTGGTCGGTACCACGGTCTCGGTGACTGCGGTGGTTTCGGTAACGTCGGAGGTCTGTTGGTCTGCCATACCGGGCTCCAGGGCCACGGCGGTCGGGGTACGGACCGTCGCGGGTTAGGGGTCGTCTGGGTTGCGCGCAGCGCGCAGTGCTGCCATTGGGCAGCCATGGAAGCTACCGGACAAGCCCCTCACACGTCAACCCGCTGGCGGGCCCGCACGAGCTCGACCACGCGCTCGACCTGGGCTTCGAAATCGAGGTCCGATGTGTCGATGACCGTCGCGTCCGGCGCGCGACGGAGCGGCGCCACGTCGCGATCGGTGTCGAGACGGTCACGCTCGATGAGCCGCTCGGTCTCCGAGGCGACGCTGTCCGGATCCGGGTCCTCGCCACCGCGTTCGAGGAGCCGGCGCCGCGCCCGTTCCCCGGCGGCCGCCGTGATGAAGATCTTCACGTCCGCGTCGGGAAAGACGACTGTACCGATGTCACGGCCGTCGGCCACGAGGTCGGTTGTCGCGGCCGCGCGAAGTCGTTGCATCAGCCAGTCTCGTACGGCAGACACGCGTGCGATGTGCGACACGTTCGCGTTGACGGCATCGGCGCGGATCTCGTCGGTCACGTCCCTGTCATGGATCAGGAACCGGAAGCTCTCCTCCGCGGGTTGCGAAGCGACACCGAGCCGATCGAGTTCGTCTTTCGAGAGGGAATCCCAGCGGTCGGGGCGGATGCCGGCGCGCAGGACTGCGAGCGTCAGGGCGCGGTAGAAGGCACCGGAGTCGAGGTGGCGGAAACCGAGGCGGCGGGCGACCGCCTTCGCGGTCGAACTCTTGCCGGAAGCGGCCGGCCCGTCGATAGCGACGATCACGGTCCACCTGCGGCGCCGGGTCCGACCATCGCCCAGAAGCCGGGGAAGCTCACGTCCGCGATTGCCGGGTCCTCGATCTCGATGTCGTTGCCGGGCAATCCGGCGAGGACGCCGAAGGCCATGGCGATGCGGTGGTCACCGCGCGTCTCGACCCGTCCTCGCAAGGGCGTATCGGTTCCCTCGATGACGAGGCCGTCGCGGGTTTCTTCGGCGTGCGCGCCGATGGCCCTGAGGTTGGCGGCCAGCGCGGCGAGGCGATCGGATTCCTTGACGCGCAGCTCGGCGGCTCCGGTAATGCGCGTTTCGCCCTCGGCCCGCGCGGCCATTATCGCCAGAACGGGAACCTCGTCGAGCGCGCGGACAACGTCAGCCGGACCGATGTGCGTGGCGAGCAGTCGTGCCGGACCCGCCGACAGGTCGGCTACAGGTTCGCCGCCCTCCATCCTGGCGTCGTCGATGTCAATGCGCGCTCCCATGCGCCGGACTACGTCGAGCATGCCCGTTCTGGTCGGGTTGATGCCGACGTCCGCGATGCGTACTGTCGGCCCGGCCAGGATCGCGCGGGCAATGAGGAACGCGGCGGATGAGAAGTCGCCTGGCACGGTGATGTCGAGCGGCTCGAGGCGATCGACGCGATCGATCCGGACGACGACAGGCGAGTCCCCATCGATGCGCACCCATGCGCCCATGGCCGCGAGCATGCGTTCGGTATGGTCGCGCGAACGTGTCGGCTCGGTGACTCGGGCCGACGTTCCGCCCGTGACGGCGGCCAGCAGCAGCGCGCTCTTCACCTGGGCGCTGGCGCGCGGTGAGTCATGTTCGATCGTGCGCAGCATGCCGCCGTACACGCCGACCGGCAGTCGGTCCGGTTCGCCCATCTCGGCGAACTTCGCGCCCGCGGCGGCGAGAGGCGCGGTCACTCTGCGCATCGGCCGCGAGCGCAGCGATGCGTCGCCCGTCACCACACTCGCGAACGGGCAGCCGGCCAGAGCGCCGAGCAGCAATCTGGCGGTCGTACCGCTGTTGCCGCAGTCGAGCCGGACGCGCGGCTCGCGGAACCCGCGCAGTCCGCCGCCCGGAACGGCGAACTCGCGTCTATCGAGGTCGGGAACGTCGATGCCGAGGTTGCGCAGACACTCGGCGGTCGACCGGGTGTCGAGTGAGACGAGTGCACCGCGCACACGGCTCCGGCCGGTTGCGAGTGCGCCCAGGAACAGCGCCCGATGCGTGACCGACTTGTCGCCGGGCACGCGAACCGCGCCGTCATCAGGAGCGGCCTTCACGACTCCGCTTGCAGTGCGGATGGAACCTCGTCGGCTGCATCGCGGAACCCGATCTCGAGTTCGAGGCCGTCGTACGCCACGAGGCTCTTTGCGAAGACTCGCCTCGCCTCGCGTTCGAGAACTCGCGCGTCGTCAGCGTAGCGCGCCGAGATGTGCGTCAGAACAAGACGCTCGGCGCACGCTCGCCGGGCCACATCCGCGGCTTCGCGCGCAGTCGAATGGCCCGTCACCTGCGCACGCTCGGATTCGTCCGTCGCGAACGTCGCATCGTGGATCAGCAGATCCGCTTCGCGCCCGATGTTGACCGTCGCCGCGCACGGTCGCGTGTCACCCGTGTACACCAGCTTCCGGCCCGGCCGCGGCGGTCCGACCACCTCGACCGCACGGACCACGCGGCCGTCCACCATCACATCCTCTCCGCGGTGCAGCCGACCGTACATCGGGCCGGCCGGCACGCCCAGCGCCTTCGCCCGCTCCAGATCGAACCGGCCCAGTCGTTCGTGCTCGATGAGCGCGTACCCGATCGCGTGCGTTCCGTGCTTCGTACGGTAGGCGACGATGTCGTACTCATCCCTCGTCACGCGCTCATCCGGTCGCAGCTCCCGCACGGTTACGGCGAACGGCAGCCGCTCCATGCCGAGCCTGACCGCGTCGTTGATCGTGGGCGTCGAACCGGGCGGCCCCCACAGCCGGATCTGCTGTTCCCGACCCTGCAGAGCCATGGTGAGCAGCAGGCCCGTCAGGCCGAGTATGTGGTCCGCATGAACGTGCGTGAAGAAGATGTCGCCTACAGTGAATCCCGTGCCGTACCGCATCATCTGGCGCTGCGTGCCTTCGCCGCAGTCGAACAGGATCAGCTCGCCCTCCCGGTCGACCGCAACGCTGCTCACGTTGCGGCCAACCGTCGGACGCGCCGCCGCCGTGCCAAGGAACGTAACGCGGAGCATCCCGGCCTAACTTCCCACGCGCCGCGGCCGGGCCAGCCAGAGCGGCACGTAGCACGCGTACAGCGTCGTGGTCCATGGCGTGAAGGGCGGAATGGCCAGTAGCGCGATGCTGGCAGCGAACACGGCCGTGGCCCCCATCCGCCTGCGTCTCGCGTGGGCGTACGCCGTTTCTGACGCCTGAAGTGCGGTGATGTCCCCTCGCCGGGCGTGGGTCTGCCGCACCTCCGACGTGATGAACGTCTCCGCGCCGCGCGTCGCGAGCCGCAGCAGTGAACGGCCAGCCAGCCGGACGGCGCCGAAAAAGCCGAAAACGGCCAGAACCAGGAGCAGAAATTCCATGCGTGAAGCTAGCGGAGCGGCCATGGACGCAGCAATCGCCCGCACGCCGGAACGATATTCGACCCAGTTGTCGGACCTCACTTTGACAGATCGCGTGGCGCCCATCATACTCAAGGACGCGGACGCAATGCCGTGCCCCCTGGGCGTCCATTCGATCGGAGACACAATGAAGCGATTGGTGCCAGTCCTCACCATCGTAGCGGTCGCTGCGTGTGTGTCGCCCGCGGCCGCCCAGCACGCCTCGTTCTCTCCTGCCATCCGCACATACTACGGTTGCGCGACCAACATCTCCTGTCACCTCGTCACCGTGACATGGAACAGTGGTCCCGGCGGGTTCATCTCCGGCACGATCCGGTCGCAGAGCTGGTTCTCGAATTCACTGCGGGCCGGCTACCCGCTCCGCCTCATCGTCAGTCCCCTGGCTCACCCGATCCGGGGTTTCGGCGACGAGTATTTCTCCCTCGGCACGACGATGCAGCCGTACTTCGACGAGATGTTCCCCATCGACGCGTCCAGCGCGCCGTTCTCCTGGCGTCCGGAGTGGTCCATGATGTCCGTCACCTACGGCACGCCGGCAGGTTCATCGCCCTTCGGGCCACACGGCGCGGACATCACGCTCGTGCACACGCCCGAACCCGGAAGCCTGATCCTGCTCGCGACCGGACTCGGCGGCGTTCTCGCCGCGGCCCGCCGCCGCAGGCGGACGCGGGAAACGGACGCGGCCAGCGGCCCGGCTCGCGTTTCTCCCTGACACACTCACTCACAAATCGACGAGGATCATGGCAAGGCACCTTTTCATCAGCGGCCACGGCGGCTGGAAGCCGGACTACGGATATACGCAGGTTCCGCGGGGCGTGCAGGTCAACTTCTACACGCACTTCGCGAAGAACCTGATGACCGGGATGGAATACAAGATCCTTGCGGGCACGTACACGGAGAAGGATCGATCGATCGGGGAGTACAACCAGTGCCCGGAGATGCGGGTGTCTGGCCAGCCGGATGACTGGACCGCGAAGAGTGAAGCCAACCTGAGCACCGCCTACTGGGGCGCCGAGGCCGCTGTGCTCGGCGTACCGGAGGGCGAATCCGCGCATCTGTCGGAGCTGTTTTCGGAAACGAGTGACCACATGAGGAATGAGGGCTTTACCGGAACGGTCGAGATCCACTGGCTCGCGTGTTCGACCCTTCAGCTCAAGCAGGTTGGCGGCCGCGCCTTCGGGCTGAACGCCGGAGATTTCGGCCACCACACCGACAAGCCGGGCCGCTATCGCATTACGGCGGGTAACAAGCAGATCTGGAAGTGAGCGGCGAGGGCGGCGGGCACGCCAACGTGTCCGCCGCCCATCGACATGCCGGGGGTGGGGGTCGATCCCACACGGGCGGAAGCCGGCGGATTTCAAGTCCAAACCAGACCACTTGTGGTTCCGGCGCTCAATGCCTCAATCGCTTATAGAATAACACATTTACGGCGCCGAGTCTCGACGGGCCGTGTGCCACCCGGACCACCCTATTCCAACGGGTTTCGGTACAGTCGCGGCACAATCAGCCGCCTCAGGACACCTGCACTTCCGGGGCGAACCCCTCGACGGGGACTTTGCCCGTGCCTGGTTTCACGATAGCGCCGCCGGAGCCAGAAACCGCGATGGCCGCCACTGCCTGCGGACCCGCCGCCGGACGCCATCGACATGCCCCTCTCTTGGAGAGCGGCAAACACCGGGCGGGTGTCTTCGACCGCGTCTCGGAGTTGCGTGCTCTCGGCATCGCACGTCGGGTTGAAGCTGTCTTCGCCGATGTCGTACTCCCCGACGAAGATGTAGTCATCGCGCAAAGGTCCGCCGGGATGATTCGCTCCGGGGGGTGCGGCGAAATCAGATCGGTTTGTCCGCAATCATGCCGTGACGCTCTTGCTTGCCCGTGCCTCGGCCGCATAGGCGGAGAGGGTCCTGGCAGCGGCGAAGTGCCGGTCGCGCTCGACCGGGAGGTTCAGACGTCCCCGCAGCGTGGACAATGCGGCCAGGCTCACATAGCCCAGCTCCGGGAAACCCAGCCCAAGGTCGCACAGACCGAAGGCGCGGTCGGTGTCCTCGGGGTCGAGTTCGGTGAGCAGCCAAGTGCAGTCCGCGTCCGGCGTGAAGAGCTTCACGACGGGCAGAACGTTGAGATTGGGGGTCTCGGTTTCCGCCTGGCGGCGGAGCTGGCCGTTGGCGAGAAGCCGGGCCCGGTCTTGTGCAGTCAAGAGTTCCATGATTCGTCGCCTTCGTTTGCGGTTTCCTTGGAACGGCGAGACGAACCGGCCGGGAGTAAAAAGCCGCGGCCGTCACCGTTGGGAAACGGCCACGCCCCGCCGGGCTCCGGTCCGCAAGGCGGGCCAAGAAGAGCAAGCCCGGTGGGCGCGGCCTGGCGCGGGCAAGACCGTTGACGGCGCGGCCCGCCCGCCGAGACTCGCGGACCATCTCATCTCAAGGAAACAGGGGAAGGAGGCGGGGCAGGAGAATGGCATGATGGGTCGCTTCGGCCGTTAGGCAGCGCAAGCGGGATTGGGGGGAAGGTCCAGGCCCTAGTAGCGACGTTTGTGCAGGTGGTTCACGCGGCCCCTGAAGTACTCCACGTCAAGTGACTTGCCAATGCGAACGGCCGCAACGGAGTGGGTATAGCGGCTCTCATGTTGGTAGTGCCTCTCATGCCGCTGAACGTTTATGAGCAGCAAGAGGTCCAGGTCACAAGTAGCGAGGATCTTCCTCAGGACCGAAGACCGACAGTGCAGTCGCAGCCCCGGGGGAGGACCTTCCTCGCCTTCCCCTTCATCGCGGCCCCATGCTTCTGCGCGAAGGCACAACGTTCCACGATTGTTATGCCACAGTCGGTGAAACGGATCATCACTGGTGAGCTTGCATAGCGTGGCATGGACCCGCGCAAGCCGGGGTCTGTAGTTCGCGACCGACACGCCGTACGGGTCATCTGCGTCGAGGCGCAACTCTCCAGACGGGCAAACAATCCAAGGCGTGTAGTCCTTCTTGGCGCCACGTCGGTACTTGTCGTCATCCTCTGTCTCATGGAACACCGGTAGCCATGCGACCAGCGGCTCGTCCCGCAGGACCCTGCGGGCGAGCCTTGCGCCTTTGGCCGGCGCGACGAGGGCAGAGGATATTTCGACACGTACGTGATCCGCGGAAAACCATCGGCCTTGGACGACAAGCTCCTTGCCGAGTTGGGAGCCCGTGATGCCAGCCAGAGAAAGGAGCTTGTCCTGATCCCCCGTGACGGCGAGACCCTTCTTCCCTTGCTCAAGGCAAGGAGAATTTCGCGCGTATCAAGAGGTGTTCTGTCCGTGCCGTCGGAAAGCCAGAGACTGTCGCCACGGGTAAGTAGAGACCGGCCAAGCCACTCGCTCCATGTATCGTCGTGCCAGGAGTCCTCTGTGATGGGGAACGATGCCAGGAGTTGGCCCGCTGCGAGAAAGAGCGCGTGCCAGCCGAGTTGCTGCCCATAGCTATGGAACTTGCTCGTGATGCCGTGCCGCATGCGTCCATGCTGAGGTTCGCGCCCGCCCGACTCATACATGCTCGTTGTTTCGGGATCGATCTCATGCACCATCGCGGAGATCATATCAACGACCTCCCAGGAACCCTTGCCGAATACGCGGCTTAGGCTGGTCACGTCGTACTTATGGAAGTCGTAGTCAAGGCGGAATTCAAAAACCGGCTCGGGCACGCCGTCCGGACGCCCGTGATAGAAATCGCTGCCCTGCTCGATCTTCTTCTTGAGCGGCTGGTGAGGTGAAGCGTCCGCGCTTGAAACGAGCGTCATCTCTCTCTAGGCTTCGGGCTCGCCGCGTCGGCTACCGGACCTGGCCCTGCTGCTCCGACGGCGCGGCGAGGCCCCACGGCGAGGCTTGGGCGTTTCCGCGCCTTCCTCATCGGTGGCCTTCTTCGAGCGGGATTTTCCTGCGGTTGATCGCGGAGCGAGATTCGTCTTGATGTTCGCCGCGTGGTAATTCTCGATCATCTCGACGCTGCCTTTACCTGATCCCGTTTTAAGTCCGCTGCGTCTGCCGTTCCGCCACCCCGGCCGGGGTCGGGTCGATGGCCGGCGAAGCTTCGCCACGTTCTCCGCCACGCTCGCCCTGTCGTTGAATATCGCCGAACCCGCAACGAGAACGCTCGCGCCGGCGGCAACTACGCCCGCGGCGGTGGCGGTTGAGATGCCGCCGTCGACTTCGATCTCGACGTCGAAACGATCGAGTCGGTCGAGCGCATCGCGGACTGTCCCGATCTTCGCGGGCGATGTCGGGATGAAGTCCTGGCCGCCGAAACCGGGATTCACGCTCATCACGAGCACGAGGTCGACGTACGGCAGGATCTCATCGAGCATGCCCACCGGCGTGCCGGGGTTGATGGCCACGCCGGCCTTCCTGCTCAGAGACCGGATCTGCTGGACGGCGCGGTGCAGGTGGACGGTCGCTTCCTGATGCACGGTGATGATGTCGGCACCCGCGTTCGCGAACGCTTCGATGTAACGCTCGGGGCGTTCGATCATGAGATGAACGTCGAGCGGCAGTCGTGTCGCCTTCCTGAGTGACCGGACGACGGGAACACCGATGGTGATGTTCGGCACGAAGTGGCCGTCCATCACATCGACATGGACCCACTCGGCGCCGGCCGCTTCGGCTTCGCGTACCGCGGCACCGAGATTCGCGAAATCGGACGACAGGATCGATGGCGACAGCTTGACTGTCATTGCTCGGACTTTCGCTCGAGTACGCGGATGCCGTTATCGATGGCGATGATCGCGGTGTCAGCCATGCCGATGAACAGGCCGGTCTCGACGATGCCGACTCTGGCCTTGAACGCGGTCGACACACCGACCGGGTCGGAGATGCCGCCCTCGAAGTGGCAATCGATGACGTAGTTGCCGCTGTCGGTGCGGACCGGCTGGCCGTCTCTCTCGCGGAGGACAGGACGTGCGCCGAAGCGGGCGAGGAACGGCAGGTGCGTGGACCAGCCGAACGCCACGACTTCGACGGGCAGCGCCATCCTGACGCCGAGCCGGTTCACGAGTTTCGAGTGATCGGCGATGATGATGAACCGCTTCGCCGCGCCGGCGACCAGTTTCTCCCATAGCAGAGCGCCGCCGTGGCCCTTGATCAGATCGAGGCCCGGTCCGATCTCGTCGGCGCCGTCGACGACGAGGTCGAGACTCGGCTCGTCGTCCAGCGTGGTGAGTGGCACGCCCGACTCACGCGCGTGCGCCTCGGTCTCCTTCGACGTCGGCACGCCGACGATGTTCTCGAGCGTGCCAGCGCGCAGCCGCTCCGCCAGCACGTCCACGAAATGCTTCGCGGTCGAACCCGTACCGATACCCAGTCGCATGCCGGACTCGACGTAACGGGCCGCCCGCTCCGCGGCTTTCCTCTTGAGCTGATCCGCCTGCGTCAAACGGGAAACCTCGTCCACCATTGCGAGACCTTGCGTACGCCCATCCGCTGAATGTACGGGACGGAAAGAGGCCGGGCAAAGCGTGGGCCGGCCATATTTTGCGGGCGACGACGCCGGGCGGCGTCAGCGCGCGCGCGACCGACCCCGACTCAGGGCGGACTGCGCGAGGTCCAGCTGCGCGAGTACCGCGGAACGAGCCGTGCCGCCAGCCACCGAACGGGCCTCGACGGACCGCTCGGCATCGAACGCGGGACGGCCGCCGACCAGAAAAGCCGGGTGCGCTTGCGCCCATGCGTCATCGTCGAGCGCTGCGGGCGAGACGCCAACCTGCTCCGCCTGTCGGATCAGACGGCCGACCGCGCCGTGCGCCTCGCGGAACGGAACGCCTCGCCGGACCAGTTCGTCGGCCAGGTCGGTCGCGATCAGGCTCTCGTCTCGCAACGCTTCAACCAGACGGACCTTGTCGAACTCGAGACCGGCCACCGTTTCACGCGTCGCGGGCAGCAGGGTCATCAGGGCATCGAGCGACGAGAACAGCAGACGCTTGTCATCCTGCAGATCCTTGTTGTATCCCGACGGCACGGACTTCAGCATACAGAGACCGGCGGTGACATCGCCGATGAAGCGCGCGGCCATGCCGCGTGCCAGCTCGAGGCCGTCCGGGTTGCGCTTCTGCGGCATCAGGCTGGATCCGGTCGTGTACGCCTCGGGCAGTCGTACGAACCCGAACTCGTCGGTCGAGAAGATGATGAGGTCCTCGGCCAGCCGCGACAGGTGCGTTCCGGTCATCGCGACGACGAAGAGGATCTCGCAGATCCAGTCGCGGTCGCCCACCGCGTCGAGTGAGTTTGGCGACACGGAGCGGAACCCGAGCCGTGCACGCAGTAGCTCGCGGTCGACGGCAAAGCCCGAGCCGGCGATCGCGCCCGAGCCGAGCGGAAGAACGGCGGTCCGCTCGATCGCGTTCTCGAGCCGTTCTCGGTCCCGCTGGAGCGCCCAGAAATGCGAGAGCAGCCAGTGCGCGACACGAACGGGCTGGGCGCGCCGGAGATGCGTGTAGGAGGGCATGAGCAGGTCGATCGTCGCGCTCGCCTGGTCCGCGAGCGCGCTCTGCAGCGCCGCGATCTCCTCGCCGGTCCGCCCGATCGCGCGTACCGCCCAGAGTCGGGTGTCGGTGGCGACCTGGTCGTTGCGGGAGCGGCCGGTGTGCAGTTTCCCGGCGACGTTGCCCACTTCCTCGTACAGCAGCCGCTCGACCAGCGTGTGGATGTCCTCGTCGGGTTGCGATGCGGCGCCTTCCCGCGCGATCCGCTCGTGAACGGCGGCGAGGCCCCGATCGAGCGTCGCGGCCTCGTCCTCACTCAGAACGCCCACACGCGTGAGCGCTTCAACCCACGCGCGGCTTCCCTCGATGTCCTCCTGCCACAGCCGTTCGTCGATCGGCAGACTGCGATTCAGCGCGTCCAGTGTCGGCGCCGGGCCGGCCGCAAAGCGGCCGCCCCACAGCCGATGCCCTTCCCCGCCCTCCGTCCCGCTGACCCTGTCTCCGCCCATCACGCGTTGCTGTGCTCGAGCGCTGCGCGAATCGACGAGCCGGCCGGCGGGTTCGGCGCCGCGTTGCCGTCGCGAGCCGCCTGCTCCATGCGGCGTCGCTGATCGGCTTCCGCACGCGTCGGCAACGAGAACAGGTTGATGAAGCCTTCCGCATCGCCGTGGTCGTAGCCGGACCCGTCACCGAAGGATGCGAGCGCTTCGTTGTACATCGAGTACGGGCTCGTGCGCGAGGCAATGATCGCGTTGCCCTTGTACAGCTTCAGGCGAACGGCACCGGTCACGCATTGCTGGGTACGGTCGACCAGCGCATCGAGCGCCTCGCGTTCGGTCGTCCACCAGCGACCCTCGTACACGAGGTCCGCATACCTCGCCGCCAGCTGGTCCTTGAGTGACAGCGTGCGGCGCCCGAGCACGAGCTGCTCGAGCTCGCGATGCGCCGTGTACAGCAGCGTGCCACCCGGCGTCTCGTACACGCCGCGCGACTTCATGCCGACAAGGCGGTCCTCGATGATGTCGGCGCGGCCGACACCGTGGGCGCCGCCGATCTCGTTCAGCCGCTCGATGAGCGCGACGGGCGACAGCATGTCGCCGTTGACCGCGATCGGATAGCCGGCGTCGAAGGTGATCTCGACGTACTCGGGACGGTCCGGCGCGTCCTCCGGCGATGTCGTCATCAGGAACAGGTCGGGCGTCGGTTCGTTCGCGGGATCCTCGAGCGGTCCACCCTCGTGCGACACATGCCACAGGTTGCGGTCGCGCGAGTAGATCTTCTCACGTGTCACCGCTATCTGGAGGTTGCGTTCCGCAGCATACGCTATGGCGTCCTCGCGAGACCGGATGTCCCACTCCCGCCACGGTACGATCACTCTCAGCGCGGGCGCGAACGCGGCGTACGTAAGCTCGAACCGGACCTGATCGTTGCCTTTGCCCGTGCAGCCGTGCGCGAGCGCCGAAGCGCCGACTTTCAGACCGAGTTCGGCCTGCGCCCGCGCGATGATCGGTCGCGCCATCGACGTGCCGAGCAGATACTTGCGGGCATAGATCGCGCCGGCACGCAGCGTCGGGAAGATCGCTTCTCTGACGAACGCCTCACGCAGGTCCTCCACCACGAGCGCAGACGCACCCTGTTTACGGGCTCGGGCGTCCAGGCCGGTCAGCTCCTCGCCCTGACCCACGTCCGCGGCCATGCAGATGACTTTCGCGCCCTCGAAGTTCTCACGCAGCCATGGCACGATGATCGACGTGTCGAGTCCGCCCGAATAGGCGAGCACTACGGAAAACGACATCGGATTCTCCGTCAGTCGGTTGTGATCGTCTCGCGCAAGACAGTGCCCAGAATGTCGAGCGCGGCCGCAAGCTCGGCCTCCTCGATTACCAGCGGCGGCAGCAGCCGCACGACACGTTCGCCTGCCGTCAGGACCAGCAGCCCCCTCTCGATCGCACCGGCCACGACCGGCGCTGCCGGACCCGCAACCACCAGGCCAAGCATCAGACCGGCGCCACGCACCTCGCTCACCAGACCGGCCGATATCCACGATTCCGCAACGCGACGGACCTGCTCGCCACGCTCGCGCACGTTGTCGAGAAGACCCGCGTCGCAAACGCGACGAACCACGTTCAGCGCCACCGACGCAACCAGCGGACCGCCGCCGAACGTCGTCGCATGGTCGCCCGGCTTCACCTTCGACGCGACCGATTCCGTCAGAAGCACGGCGCCCATCGGCAGCCCGCCTGCCAGCGGTTTCGCAAGCGTCAGGATGTCCGGCTCCACACCACTCGCTTCGTACGCGAACGCGTGGCCCGTGCGACCCAGGCCACACTGCACCTCGTCGAATACGAGAAGCGCGTCAGCATCATCCGCGATCCCGCGCAATCCCGCAAGGAACCCGGGCGAAAGAGGCACAACCCCGCCCTCGCCCTGCACAGGCTCGGCGAAGATCGCTGCCGTCCGTTCCGCACTCACGACAGCCCGGACCGCATCGAGGTTCGCCTCCGCAAACACGGCGCCCGGCATCAGCGGCTCGAACGGCTGCTGCCACGCCGGCCGGTCCGTGATCGCCAGCGATCCGAACAGTCTGCCGTGGAACGAACCGCGCAACGCGACGATCTCGTGCTTCTGTGGACCGCCGACTTCGCGAGCCCGGCGCCGCGAGAACTTGATCGCAGCCTCGTTCGCCTCGCCACCCGAGTTGCAGAAGAACACCCGATCCGCGAACGAACGACCCGTCAGCTCCGCCGCCAGCTCCTCGCCCGGACGGTTGCGGTACAGATTCGATATGTGAACCAGGCCCGTGTCGAGCGCGTTCACCATCGCCGTCGCAATGCCCGCGTCGCCGTAGCCGAACGCGTTCACACCGATGCCGGCCGTCAGATCGATGTACTCCCTGCCCCCGTCATCGATCAGGCGGCAGCCGCGGCCCGCGACGAAAACCGGCTCCGCTCGCCTGTACGTGCCCAGCACGGATTGCTGCGTAGTCCGCGACACGAGTTCCTCCACCGTCAGAGCCACGCGCTCACCTCCGCTTCATTTCTGATTCGCGTTCCCGCCGATCCGTCGAACAACGTCTCGAACGGGCCGATCCGCACGACCGGTACGCCCTGCGCAAGCGCCTGCACGGCCGACTGCAGCTTCAGCGCCATCCCGCCCGTCGCCTCGCCCGCTTCGATCATCCGCCGCGCGTCCGCTCCGCTCACTTCGCGCACGACCCTGCCGTTCGACAGCACTCCCGGCACGTCCGTGACGAACACCAGCTCCGGCGAGGCAAGTGCGACCGCGACGGCAACCGCCACCTCGTCCGCATTCACATTCACGGCGCCACCATCCGGACCGCGCGACACGGGTGAGATCACCGGCACGATGCCCCGCGCAGCGAGCGCTTCAAGAAGCTCCGACCGGACACGATCCACGCGCCCGACCCGGCCCAGCGAACCGCCGTCCGCCAACGATGCCTGGATCAGCGATCCGTCCTCACCCGACACGCCCATCGCGTCCACTCCGGCATCGATCAGCGACGACACGATGCGGCCGTTCACTCGCCCCTTGAGAACCATCGACACCACGTCCATCAGCTCCGGCGATGTCGCGCGACGGCCGTTCACCCACGCGTATTCGATCCCCAGCCGCTCCGACAGGCCACTGATGTCAGGACCGCCGCCGTGTACCACCGCGACCTCGCCTGCACCACCCGCAATGCTCCGGCCCAGATCCTTCAGCCACGCCGCGTCCGTCAACGCCGCGCCGCCGATCTTCACCACACGCATCCTCACAGCGGCAGACCCTCCGCCTCGTTCCAGCCGAGCATCAGGTTCGCGTTCTGCATCGCCTGACCCGCCGCACCCTTCAGCAGATTGTCGAACGCCGCCACACAGATCACCAACGGTGATGTCACGCCGCCAACCTCCGCAAATCCAATCGACAGCACGTTTCGACCAGACACGTCCCGCAACGTCGGCACTCCCTCCACCATCACCTCCACGAACGCTTCGCCCGCGTACGCAGCCACACACGACTCCACCAGGTCCGCGGCCGTCGCTCCCGACGGTACAGGCACGTACATCGTCTCCAGGATTCCGCGCCGGACCGGCAGCAGGTGCGGCGTGAACACAAACTCCGGCGTGTCGCCTCCTCCCAGTCGAGCAAGACCCGCTCCGATCTCGGGTACGTGCCGATGAACGTTGCCAACCGCGTACGCCCGGTAGTCGTCCGCAACCTCGCCGAACAGGTACTCCCGCTTCGCACCACGGCCCGCTCCCGTCACACCCGACGCCGCGTCGATGATCAGCGGCCGCGTGCAATCCACCAGCCCGTCCGCCAGCAGCGGACCCATCGACAGCAGAACACCCGTCGGGTAGCACCCCGGATTCGCGACCAGCGACTGCCCCCGGATCGTTTCCCGCCACAGTTCCGGCACGCCGTACACCGCGCCGTGCTGGCCCGCACGCAGATCGGACGAAAGATCCACCACGCGCGCTCCCGCCTCGCGCGCGCGCAACGACCACGTCCCCGACTCGCCGTGCGGCAGACATGCGAACACGAGGTCCGTCTCCCCGAGATTCACATCATCCGACGCGACATACCGCAGCCCCGTGCCCGGCACGGCAGCGCCCGCCGAGGACTCCGACGTCGCGATGCCAAGCGTCATGTACGGATGGTGTCGCAGCAGCCGCACGACTTCCTGTCCGGTATAACCGGTAGCGCCGAGGACGGCGGCTTTCACATTTTTATTCATCATATTTGTATAAATATACAGGTGGTCCAGGATTCCGCAAGCGCGTGCCATCCGTACTTCTTCTGATAGCCGCCGCTCGGAGTTTCACGCTGGGGACGCCGGGGGAGCGGGGGCCGCGGGGACGGGTTACTTCTTGTTGAACTCTCGACGGAGCAGGGGTCGACGCGCACCCGCGCCCCGGATCGCCGCCGGACGTTCCGCGGCCGTGTGGGTGTGTCGACTGACCACCACCCCATCGGGCGGGCGACGAACGGCGGGCGACAAAACGGCGGGCGACGAACGGCGGGCGACAAAACGGCGGGGGACGGCGGGGGCGTTTCGGCCATTCCCGTGCCCCGGATTCATGCCTCAGTGCACCCATGGACGAACGTGCGGAAGGAGTTCGAGGGCCGGAACGGCTGCGGGTCTACCGCCTCGCACAGGATCTGGCGATGTCGGTGGATCGCATAGCACGCGTATCCGCCAGGAATGGGAGCATCGCAGACCAGCTGAGGCGATCCGCCGAGTCGATCGCCCTGAATATCGCCTAGAGGCGCCGGACACAGTCCCGGCCGCAAGATCTATCACTACCAGCTGGCCCGCGGCTCCGCCGGCGAGTGCATCGCCGCACTCACAAGCTCTATCGTCGCAAGCCCTCCGAAATGATCGCGTTATCGCGCAGGTCCGCCTATATGGTCTCGACAATGCTGACCGCCCTCATCCGCTCGCACGAGACCCGACGGTAACCACCCCCGCCTTTCCCGCCCCATGTCGCCCGCCCTTCGTCGCCCGCCTCTCACCCCGCCCGATCCTGAACTGACCAGCACGGGACCCGCCCGGACCAGAAGACCCCCGAGAAAACATCCACCTGCCTGCCCGGAGTCGGAGCCATCAGAATGGGGCAGAACAGCAGCGTCCTCCGCCCCACCGCGTCCTCAGCGCGAAACAGCCGTTCCTCCGCTGGGCGCTACGCATGGCCCTCGTCAGCGAGGTCCTCGATGCGCTCGCGGATCACGGGCAGCGCCTCGTCCTCGCGCAGAATGACGAGAATCGTGTCGTCACCGGCCAGGGTCCCGACAACTTCGGGCCACTCCTCCCAGTCGATGGCTTCAGCGATGGCCTGAGCGCCTCCGGCGAGGGTCTTGACGACGAGCATGTTGCGGACGCCTTCGGCGCCGACGAAGAGAGCTGCGAGCAGCCGGCGGAGCGGAGGCGAGTTATCCCAGGCCTCGGGCGGCAGGGTGTAGTGGTGCCCGCCGTCGGCATCGGGGACCTTGAGGAGACGGAGCTCGCGGATGTCGCGGGAGAGTGTGGCCTGAGCGACGTCGAAGCCTTTCTTCGCGAGCAGTTCGCGGAGTTGCTCCTGGCTGCCGATGCGCTGCTTGCGGATGAGTTCACGGACGGCGTCGTGGCGCAGGATCTTGCCGGAGGTCATGCGGGTGGCACGACATAGAGGAATCCGAGGAGCGCGCCGTAGAGGACGCGTGTCACGAGGCGCCGGACGCGGAACACGGCGATCGGCCGGAGCGGGGTGAGTCGGTTCTCCTTGCGCCGGCGCCTCAGAAACGCGACGAGTACGATGAGTCCGGCCATGACGCCGTGGATGGCGCCGAGGATGAGGCCTGCGGTGAGGTCGGCTCGCTGCCACGATTCGAAGGCGAGTCCGTACACGGGCGCGGAGACGAGGGTTCCCGCGAGCACGGCGATGGGCACGCTACCGCGTGGCGTGGACAGGAGTCGCGGTCCGGCGCGGTGCGCGTCGTGGTGCCGGCGGTCGATGATGGCGCGCGCCATGGCGACGATCCACTCGCTGGCGAGGGACGCTGCGAAGCCACACCACAGCAGGAGCAACCAGGAAGGCGCCTGGAAGAGGTTCATCCTCGCTTTCGGAAACGGTGAAGGTTCCGGGTGGGAGACAGGATATACCGGCGCGATCGCGGCAGCAACGCGGCCCGGCCTTCTCGTGATCGGTTCGGCGACCTGACCTCGATCCGCCGGGTGGAGGCATTGCGTCCGCCGGACCCGTGCGGCGACAATGGCGGTTGCGTGACGGACATCAAGATGAAACGGGGTGGTGCGCATGGCGTTCGGAATTGAACCGGCCGAGGGAGAGGCTCAGCTCAGCTACGGGAGTTATCTGAAGGTACCGGAACTGCTGAAGCTGCAGCATCTGCTGTCGTCGCCGGAGCAGCACGACGAGATGCTGTTCATCATCATCCATCAGGTTCACGAGCTGTGGTTCAAGCAGATGCTGCACGAACTGGATGCCGTGACCGGCTGCATCGACAGGAGCGATGTTCTTGGAGCGCATCGGCTGCTCCGGCGGTGCATCGAGATCCAGCGGGTGCTTGTCGAGCAGGTGAACGTGCTCGAGACGATGACACCGAACGATTTCCTGACGTTCCGCGATGAACTGATGCCGGCGAGCGGATTCCAGTCGGCGCAGTTCCGCGAACTCGAGTTTCTGTGTGGCAGGAAGGACGAGCGACAGCTCGAGCATCACGAGAGCGGCAGCCAGGCCCGGACGGCGCTCGAGCAGAGGCTGGCGCGGCCGACGCTGGGCGAGCGCTTCGACGCGCTGGTCGATCGCCGCGTAGCCGCGTCGCCCGAGCTGTCGCGCGATGATGACGCGGTCGCGGCAGACGTTTCGCCGCGGGTTCGCGCGTTGATCAGGCTGTATCAGAAGCCGCAGTCGGACTACGAACTGTACCTGCTGGCCGAGGCGCTGATCGAGTTTGACGAGATGTTCTACATCTGGCGGCTTCGCCATATCGCGATGGTTGAACGCATGATCGGGTCGAAGCCGGGCACGGGCGGCAGCGAGGGTGTCGCGTACCTGCGGACGACGCTCGGACAGAAGTTCTTCCCGGATCTGTGGGAACTTCGGACGGGGCTGGGCTCACGTACCACGGGAACGGTGATCCATGCGCGCTGAACTCCTCATCGTCGTCGCCGCGATGGCCGTCGGTTCGGCCCCGGCCACGGCTCAGCAGACCGCCCTGGTCGGCGGCACCCTCATCGATGGATTCGGCGGCCCGCCGATCCGCAACAGCGTGGTCCTTATCGACGGTGAGCGCATCACGGCCGTAGGTCAGGTCGGCTCACTTGCGGTTCCCGCCGGCGCGTCCGTGATCTCGACCGAGGGCATGAGCGTCATGCCCGGACTCTGGGACATGCACGTGCACCTCATGATCGTCGGGCACTCGGACTATGCGCACTGGGACTCGACCTACCCGCCGCTCTTCGCGTCGACGATCATGCCGGCCGCGGCGAAGCAACTGCTCATGGCCGGCGTCACGTCCGCGCGCGATCTCGGCGCGCCGCTCGAGGCCAGCATCGACGTGAGGGACCGCATCAACAGGGGCGAGATTCCCGGACCCACACTCTATGTCTCGGGTCCGTTCATCCAGCACGAGCCGTATCCCGGGACGGAGTCGTTCCGCTGGGGCGTTGCCGGTGAGCCAGATGCACGCGCGAAGGTGCGGCGTCTGGCTGAGGCCGGCGTGGACGTCATCAAGCTGATCGATCAGGACCAGATGACGATGCCGGAGTTGACGGCCGTGGTCGACGAAGCGCACCGCCACGGCCTGCCGGTGGTCGCGCACAGTCACCGGCCCGAAGAGATCCGGCGAGGCCTCGCCGCGGGCGTCGACAACTTCGAGCACACCGGCCTCGCGACCGCGCCCGAGTATCCGCCGGACGTTATCGCACTCATCCGCGAGCGCACGGCACGGATGAACGTCGGGCCCCTCTGGTGGACCCCAACGATCGAAGGCTTGTTCAACTATGAGAACACACGGGACAATCCCGAGAAACTCGATGATCCGTGCTGGCAGGAAGGTCTGCCAGCCAACGTGATCGCGGACATCCGCGAGTCGCTCCGCTATTTCGATCGGCTGCCGTACTTCCGGATTACGCCAGCCCGCCGGCCAACGCTCGGGCGCAAGTTCCAGCAGCTACGAGAAGCGGGCGTAGTCATGCTGGTCGGCACCGATTCCGGCATTCCCGGCAAGTTCCACTGTCAGTCCACGTGGAACGAGCTGGACGTGTGGGTCAACGAGTTCGGTGTGGACCCGATCGATGCGATTGCGTCCGCCACCTACTGGCCCAGCGTGATGATGGGTGTGAGCGCCGATGTCGGGACCGTGAGCGAAGGCAAGTATGCGGACATCATCGCAGTGCGCGGCGACGTACTGCGCTACATCTCGCTGCTCCAGGACGTCGACATCGTGGTGAAACGGGGCGTTCGGGTCAGGTAGCCCCGTTCAATCGAACCTCCGGTACGACCGACGCCAGTGCAGGAGCGGCTGTCCGTCCACCACCGACGAAGCGGCGGTGACCCGGCCCGTGATCAGCCGGTGGTCACCGCCATCGAGATTCCTGTCGACAACGCAGATCACGCTGGCAAGACAATCCTCGATCACTGCGTCGTCGCCTTCACGGAACGGCGGCAACGCAACGGCGAACCGGTCCGAGAACGTATTTGCCGCGCGCTTCTGATGCGCAGCCAGGATGTTCACCGTGAAGCGGCCTGCATCAAGGAGGTGCGTGAGGATCGGCGCATCGTTCCCGACGCAGACGAGTACGAGCGGCGGATCGAATGACAGCGGAGTGAACGCGCTGACCGTCAGTCCGTGAACGCCCGTATCGTCCTTCACGGTCACCACGGTCACGCCAGTCGCCCAGAACGAGAACGCTTCGCGCAGCACGCTCCGCTCCGGATCCGCGGATACCGAACCCGGCTGGTCATCATCGGTGCGTATTCCGGAACGTCGCTTCGGATCGGTCATGGCCGATGCACAGACCGCTCGCCGGTCAGTCCGTGATGTGTCTGGTCCTGTATCCGCCCTTAGACCGGAAGTAGATGATCAGTCCGAAGTAGCACAGGAACATGATGAGCGGAAGCAGCGCAATGACGCCGAGCGATGCCTGTTTCGTGTCGCGATCGGTCTCGTCGATGAGAGACACCCGGCGGACCAGCTCGAGGTGAGCGGGATCGGTCTCGAGGGCTTCGGCTCCCGATGTCGCCAGGATCCGGGCGTCGCTGGCTGCCAGCTCGGCGCGCAGCGCATCACGCTCGGCCGCATCGAGTGCGTACGACTCGCCGAACAGGCCGGGCCGCTGATCGATCACACGTTCGGCGAGGACGGCATCGGCAGCGCGCAGCTCGGCGGTGAAGGAACGGTCCTGGAGCGCGCCAATGGCGGGGTTGCCGAGCGTACCGACGCTGATCATGCCGACGCCCGCGATCGCGTTGAGCATGAGGGCACCGCCGCGCGGGTACTGCTCACTGACGACACCGAGCGTTGTGGGCCAGAAGAACGTCTTGCCGAAGCCGTATACCGTGGCCGCGATGAACAGCACGAGGGCGGCGTTGCCGGCCTGTGACAGCCAGAACAGTCCGACTGACGCGACGGCCGCACTCGCGGCCAGCAGACCGAGCGGGCCGATGCGGTGCACGATCGGACCCGCGAAGAACCGCAGCACGAACATGATGAACGAGGTCCAGACGAGGAACAGCGTACCCTGCGTCGGACTCTCGAGCACGCTGCGCATGATGTCGGCGATCCAGCTGTCGGTGCCGAGTTCGGTCGTGGCCAGCAGAAACATCACGAGAAGCAGCAGCACGAACATCGGCCGGCCGAAAGTGCGCACGTAGAACGCGAAGATGGCCGTCGGTATCAGCGCGACCACGAGCTGAGTCATCAGACTGAACGTCGGAACGCCGGCGATCACGAGGATCTGGTTGATGCCAGCGATGAGGAGGAAGCTCACGATATAGCAGCTGCCGGCGCCGAACTCGCGGAGCATCTCGACGTACGGCACATTGGCGGCGACGCGTTCCTGCACCGGAAACTCCTGTCGGAAAAGCACGAGTCCGTACGCGAGCGTCGGCAGGAGGACCAGACCGACCTGCCACTGCCACAGGCGACCCGGCACGCTGGCCGGGTTCACGAAGCTGACGGCGATCGCGAGCAGACCACCCAGAACCAGACCGCCGGGCCAGCCAGCGTGCAGGATGTTCAGGTACTTCGTCTTGTCCCGACTGTAGAGCGTGGCGGTCACCGGGTTGACGACCGCCTCGACCGTGCCGTTGCCGAGAGCGAAAATGAAGGTGCCGATGTACAGAAGCGCGAATCCTGCTTCCTGCCCTGCGGCCACTTCGGCGGGGCCGGCGCCGGCGGGTGCGAGCGCGAACCCCGCCGCGATCGTGACGAGCGCCGAGATCACGTGCAGCGCGAATGCGATCGCCATCGAGATGCCGTTCCCGATGCGGTCGACGATCAGGCTGAACAGGATGATGGAGATCGCGAACGGAAACAGGCCTGCGCCCAGGATGTAGCCGATCTGCTCCTGGCTGAGGTTGAAGTCGACTCGCCAGTCCTCGAGGATTGCGGCACGGACGGCAAAACCGAAGGCCGTCGCGACGAGAGAGAGGATGCAGCCCGTGAACAGTCTGCCACGCTTCGCGCCGTCCGACATGCGCCGCCCTCCGCTGGGTTGACGGGATTCGCGCTGGAATTCCGGATGCTGTAGACTAGACGGTGAATTGGCGCGGGCGCAACTGATGGCGCCCGGCGATCCACGGTGACCGGTTCGTCAGCCGGTGCCGATTGCCCCAATGCCGATACCGACACTCATCCAATGACCGTCCTGTTGATCGGTACGCTCGATACGAAGGGTGAGGAGCTGGCCTGGGTCCGCGGCCTCATCGAGGCGCGTGGCCACAGCGTACGCGTCCTCGACGCGGGCGTGCTCGGCGAACCGGTGTTCGCTCCCGACGTGCCCGCCTCCGACATCGCCGAGGCCGGGGGCTCGACCCTGGCCGAACTTCGAAGCCGGGGCGATCGAGGGGTCGCGCTCGATGTGATGGCGCGAGGCGCTGCCGCCGTCGCCGCCCGCGAATACAATGAAGGCCGCGTCGCCGCGGTGCTCGGTATCGGCGGCTCCTGCGGTACCGCCATTGCGACCTCCGCGATGCGGGCTCTGCCTGTCGGTGTGCCCCGCGTGATGGTTTCGACCGTCGCGTCCGGTCCGGTCGGATCGTACGTCGGTGAAACGGACATCACGATGATGTACTCCGTCGTCGACATCGCGGGGCTGAACCGGATCTCACGTCGCATCCTCTCCAATGCGGCGGGCGCCCTGTGCGGCATGCTCGAGCAGCCCGGCCTGCCGGACGGAGACCGCACGTTGCTCGCCGCTACGATGTTCGGCGTGACCACACCCTGCGTCGAGCGGGTGCGTCGCCGGCTCGAGGCCGGCGGATACGAAGTCCTCGTGTTCCATGCCACCGGCAGTGGCGGCAGAGCAATGGAAGGCCTGATCCGCGCCGGCTTCATCGCCGGCGTGGCGGATGTCACGACGACAGAGTGGTGTGATGAACTCGTCGGCGGCACCCTGAGCGCGGGACCGGAGCGGCTCGGTGCCGCGGGTGCGATGGGCATCCCGCAGGTCGTGTCGGTCGGCGCCCTCGACATGGTGAACTTCGGTCCGCGCGCGACCGTGCCGGAGCGGTTCCGTGATCGCCTGCTGCACGTACACAATCCGAGCGTGACGCTGATGCGAACCACGGCCGCCGAGTGTACGCAGCTGGGCGAGATCATCGCGGCCAGGCTCAATGCGGCGAATGGCCCGACGACGATCCTGCTGCCACTGCGGGGCGTGAGCGCTCTGGACCGCGAGGGCCAGCCGTTTCACGATGCGGAAGCCGATGCCGCGCTCTTCGAGGCACTCCGCAGATCCGTCGGGCCCGCCGTATCACTTGTCGAACTCGACCTTCACATCAACGATCCCGCGTTCGCCGATGCGATCGCAGACCGGCTGCTGGTCACTCTTCCGGAGCAGGACCATGCCGTTCATACCGCGTGAGGAAGCGCTGCGCCGGTTGCACGCACGCATCAGTGCCGGCGAACCGATCATCGGCGCTGGCGCGGGTACCGGCATCTCGGCCAAGTTCGCCGAGCGTGGCGGCGTCGATCTCATCATCATCTACAACTCGGGCCGCTTTCGCATGGCGGGGCGAGGAAGCCTTTCCGGGTTGATGCCGTACGGCGATGCCAACGCGATCGTCATGGAGATGGCGGCCGAGGTGCTGCCCATCGTGCGGGACACGCCGGTCCTGGCCGGCGTCTGCGGCACCGATCCGTTCCGGCTCATGCCGGTGTTCCTGAAGCAGCTTCGATCCGCCGGTTTCGATGGCGTACAGAACTTCCCCACCGTCGGCCTGATCGATGGCGTCTTTCGTCAGAACCTCGAGGAAACGGGGATGGGCTACGGCGTCGAGGTCGAGATGGTCCGGCAGGCCAGGGCTCTCGACATGCTGACCTGCCCGTACGTCTTCGACGCGGATAGTGCACGCGCCATGGCGGAAGCCGGAGCGGACGTGCTGGTCCCGCACGTCGGGCTGACCACGAAGGGGTCGATCGGCGCGGCGACAGCCCTCACGCTCGACGATGCGGCAGAACATGTGCAAGCGATGGCCGACGCCGCGCACGAAGTACGCAGCGACGTGATCGTGCTGTGCCACGGCGGCCCCATCGCCGAGCCGGACGACGCGCGCGCCGTCCTCGAACAGACGACCGGCGTCGTCGGGTTCTTCGGCGCTTCCAGCATCGAGCGGCTGCCGACCGAGGTCGCGATCGAGAACCAGGCTCGCAGGTTCCGATCGATACGCCTCTGAATCGCGGACAACCCGGACCATCTCCGCACCTGAACCACCACGAGGATCGGACCCATGCATCAGATCGGCTCCTGCCACGTCGTGTACGGCGACGACGTCGAAACGCTGGCATTCGACTGGGGCAACGTGAAGCTTCTCAGCACGCCCGCTCTGGGCGGCGGCGCCACAATGACTTTCGGGATGGTCGTGCTTCAGCCCGGTCAGGGCCACGAGCGGCACAATCACCCCGACTCCGATGAGATCCTGTTCATTCTGTCGGGCGAGGGCGACCAGATGCTCGACGACGAAGAGCCGGTTCGCGTCCGGGCCGGCGCCTCGATCTACGTGCCACGTGGCGTGTACCACTCGACGATGAACGCGGGATGGGAGCCACTGCGCTTCGTGGTCGTGTATGCGCCTGCCGGTCCGGAGAACGTGCTGCGTGCGTTGCCCGGCGTGCGCATTGTCCCGGCTGGCCGGATCGCATGACGAGTCCGTGCGGGCGGGATCACCTGATGGGGCGCTTCTGGCGAGCCGTCCTGCGGCTGTTGCCGATTGGCGTGGCCGTGCTGGTGCCGCTACCGGCGATGGCTCGTCAGGCGGGCGCAGGCCAGGCCGACACGACGGCACACCGGCTCGAGGCTCTGGTCGTCACGGCCGAACGATCGGCGCAGACCGTCGAACGTTCGACGCAGGCGATTACGGTGGTATCACGCGTGGAACTGCTCGCATCTCCCGCGCGGACACTCGCCGATGCGCTGCAGTTCGTGCCCGGGCTGGCATTCCTCGATTTCGATGGGTCCGGCGGTGATCCCCAGGTCGTCATGCGCGGCTTCTACGGCGGCGGCGAAGCCGAGTACGTCATGCTGCTCGTGGATGGACGCCCGATCAACGCATTCGGCTCGGGTCGCATCGCGTGGGACATGATCCCGCTGACAACCATCGAGCGGATCGAGATCGTGCGCGGCGCCGGCTCGGCGGCGTGGGGCGACTCGGCGATCGGCGGCGTCATCAACATCATCACGAGAAGCGCCGTGCGGCCAGGCGGCTTCGCATCGATCACCGCCGGCGAGAATGGTCTGCTCGAAGGCAGCGTCGAGTTCGCCGGCCGCTGGCTCGACCGGCCCATCGCACTGTTCGGCGGCATGTCCGACTACGACGGGTTCCGCAGTCATGCCGAACGAACGACCGGCACGATCGGTGGATCCATGGTCTTCGGCGAATCAGACACCCGGGTCCTCAAGCTCTCGACACTGCACGACTGGCGTGACTTCGACACGCCCGGACCGGTCAGCGGGACCGAACTTGCCGGTTCGCGATCGGGATCCTCACCATTCTACCGGTTCGACCGCAATCGAGACCACCTCCACCGGGTCCAGCTGGATAGTCGGTGGGGCACCGGATCGGCTGCGCGCTGGAGCGCCGTACTGATGGGCGAATACGCACATGACGACCGTATCCGTACCGTCGTTCTTGCGCCGGCCTTTGCCGACACCAAGAACCGCGTCACGGGCGTGAGTCGAGTGAGCGGGTCCGTCCAGGCCGAATGGACAGGTCTCGCGGCTGCGGAGGATGAGTTGATGGTTGGCGTCGACCTGTCCGCGGGCCAACTGACATCGACCTGGTACGAGTTCGTTACCGGTTCAATCGACGAGTACACGGCGGCCGCCTCGTCGCGTGGCGCGATCCACGCCCGCGGCTCGGGCCGACGGATGAACGCCGCGGTTTTCTTCGGATACGGGGTACAGGTATCGTCGCCGATCCGCCTGACAGTCGGGTCCCGGGTCGACTGGCTGCGCGACACGTTCGACGCGGAGGAACCCGCTGCATCGAGCACGGATGCAACACACATCGCGGTCAGCCCGCGCGCCGGGCTCAACCTGCGGTATCTCGCAACCGACCGGCAGAACGGCCACGTGTACCTGAGCGTCGCGCGATTGTTCAAGGCTCCGACACCCGAGCAACTGTTCGACCAGCGCAGGTTTCCCGTACCGTTCCCGCCGTTCGAAATCGGGTTCGCCAATGACGCGCTGGATCCACAGTACGGGACCAACGTCGAAGCGGGCATCTACCACCGGGCCAGCCTGGCGGGTGACGGAACGAGCGCGGATCTGTCGTTTACCGTCTACAACCTCGATCTGCGCGACGAACTCGACTTCGACATCGAGACCCTTCGATACCAGAATATCGGGAAGAGCCGTCACCGCGGCATCGAGGCCGGGCTCGACCTTGCCTCGCCCATTGGAGTGGGTGGCTTTGCCAGATACACGTATCAGGCGGCAACCCACGGGTCGGGCGACCATGATGGCAATCAGTTGAAGGCGATACCGCGCAACGTTCTGAGTGCCGGCGTGCGCGCCGGCTCCGAAAGCGGTTTCTCCACGTCCGTCAGCGCAACGCGACTGTGGGGCGTCCACCTCGATGACGCCAACACGCTCGCCCTGCCGGCGTGGACCCGCTGGGATGCCCGTGTGTCCTGGCAATTCGGTCGGATCACGACCTTCGTGCAGGCGACCAATCTGTTCGACGCCGAGTTCAACACCACCGGTTACCCCGATGCCTCGGATCCGGGAACCGTCTACTACTATCCAGCGGCCGGCCGGCTCCTGCACGTCGGCATCCGGCACGCATGGTGACCCCTGCGCGCCAGTTGTGCGGAAGGTCGAAGCTGTGCCATGATTGGGTTTCTGGTCGCGATGGAATCCGCCGAACGGGAGAGCAACCAATGAGCGGTCAGCCGGGGAACACGACGGTTTCGCACGTCATCGATGAACTGTGCGGTGAGAACGAGCACCTGTGGAAGTTGGCCCGCATTGCGGCGACTCTGGTACTCGCGATGCTTCTCGGCATGCCCGCCAGCCTCGCGGCGCAGGAGGGGGACGGCGGCCGCGTTCAGGTGCTGTTCCTGGGGGACGATGGCCATCATCGGCCCGAGCGCAGAGCAAAGGAGATTCTCCCGCTGCTGGCCTCACGCGGCATCGATCTCTTCTACACCGATGACCCGGCGGATCTGAACGACAGCGGACTGGACCGCTACCACGCGATCGTTCTGTACAACAACCACGCACGTGTGTCGCACTCGCAACTGGCTGCACTTCTCGGATTCATCGAAAATGGCGGCGGGCTCGTGGTCCTGCACTGCGCGTCGGCATCATTTCAGAATTCCGAAGAGTTCATCAGGCTGGTCGGCGCCGCGTTCAAGAGTCACGGGACCGGCACGTTCAGCACAGTCCGCGTCGCGCCCGATCACGCCGCGATCCGCGGTGTTCCGACGTTCGAGAGCTGGGACGAGACGTACGTTCACACCAAGCACAATCCGGTAGACCGTACGGTCCTGGAAGTCCGGCGTGAGGCCGGTCACGACGAGCCGTGGACGTGGGTGCGCGAGTACGGCCAGGGTCGCGTCTTCTACACGGCATGGGGACACGACCAACGGACGTGGAGCAATGCGGGCTTCCATGATCTGCTGGAACGGGGCATCGAGTGGGCTGCGGGAGACTGGGCGCTGACACAGACACTGCCCGATCCCGTGCTCGAGTACATGGATCTCGAGGTGCCTCTTCCCACCTACAAGCGGCCGCCCGCGGAATGGAACGTCGAGGACGAACCGGTTACACGGGCACAGGCCGCGTTGCCGACCGAACTGTCGACACAACTGATGA
>DATKCF010000082.1:0-25498 GCA_035513345.1 Longimicrobiales bacterium | reverse complement strand
GAACGTCGAACGCGCGTTCTCCATGCGCACTTCGTGGGGTCCCGCCCCCGCGTTCGAGTTCAGCCTCGCCGTCGACGACGCCCAGCTGCCCGGTAATGCCGGGCCGTGGTCGATCACCTTCGACGGACGGGCCGCCTCGATTCGGCCAGGCATTGGCGCCGCCACCTCACCGGCCTCGCACATTCGACTGGCCGTCGACGCACCCACACTGGCGCAGCTCTTTGCCGGCGAACTCTCTCCATCCGCAGCCGAACAGCTGGGCGCCGCGCGCATTGAAGGCGACACCGCCGCGCTCGACGCTTTCTTCATGAACACCGCGTCGTTCCGGTTGCTCGACGAGTTCTAGGGTGACGCGGGAGTCGTTGGTCGGGAGAAGTGGTTGCCGCGGGTGGGGAATACGTTTCTGGGGCGGGTTTCTGGGGCGGGTTTCTGGGGTGCGCGGGTCGACCCCTGTTCTGCCGTGAGTTCAACAACAAGTAGTCCGTCCCTGCGTCCTCCGCACCCCCTGCGGCCGCTGCGTGAAACCCCGAGCGCCGGAACCGTGCCGCGCGAGAAGCGAGGCCGTTTGATTTCCATTCGGGCCGCCGCGACATTGCGGGCATGGAGATCGACCGCAGTACGCCGGCCATGGGATCGCTTTTCCAGGAGTTGATCCTCGACCACTACAAGCGGCCCCGCAACAAGGGCGAGCTCGAGGATGCGGATCGCCGCGTGCACATGAACAACCCGACGTGCGGCGACGAGGTCTGGCTCCAGTTGCGCTTCGAGGGAGACCGTGTGGCGGACGCGAAGTTCCTGGGCGAGGGCTGTTCGATATCGCAGGCGTCGATTTCGATGATGACGCAGCGTCTGAAGGGTCGGACGAAGGATGAAGCCATGGCCCTGGCGGCCAGGTTCACGGAGATGATGCATGGTGACGCGGAGGCCGCGAAGGACCGCGATCTCGGTCATCTGCGTGCGCTGGCGGGCGTCAGCCGGTTCCCCGTTCGCATCAAGTGTGCGCTGCTCGGCTGGAACGCGCTCGAGGAAGCCCTGAAGTAGCGTTACGGCCGGCCGGCGGCGAGGGCCGGCCGGCGAGAGTCAGTTCCCGCGGGTTGTCATGTAGTTCACGGCCAGGTGCGCCAGCACGCGCACCCCGATCGGCAGCACGCCTTCATCGGCAAAGAAGAGTGGCGAGTGGTTGGCCGGCGCGGTCGCCGGGTCGCGTCCTTCCGGCACGATGCCGAGCCACAGGAACAGGCCGGGCGTCTGCTGCGCATAGTACGAGAAGTCTTCAGCACCGAGCACTGCCGGCCGCTGCACGGTCTTGCCGGGCGCGACACGCTCGAGTACAGGCACCGCCCACGCCGTGAGCTCGGGATCGTTGACCGTGACGGGATAGCCGAGATTGATCGTGACATCAACGGTCGCGCCCTGCGAAGCCGCGATGTGCTCGGCGGTATGTCTTACGCGCTGGTGCACATCGGTGCGCATGTCCGGATCGAGTGTGCGGATCGTGCCTACCATCACAACGCTGTCGGGGATGATGTTGCTGCGCACGCCGCCATTGAACTGACCGACCGTGACGACGGCGGGCGCCTTCGTCAGGTTGGACTGGCGGCTGACGATGGTCTGAAGACCGAGGACGATCTGTGACGCGGTCACGATCGGATCGACACCGCCCCATGGATACGCGCCGTGCGTCTGCCGGCCGTGCACGACCATGCGCCACGTATCAGACGCGGCCATGATGCCGCCCGCACGGTACCCGATGGTGCCGACCGTCTGGGTCGTCACGTGGAGTCCGAACACCGCCGCCGGCTTGTCGGTCGCGAACAGGCCCTCCTCCAGCATCAGCTCCGCGCCACCATCCTCGCCTGTCGGAGCGCCCTCTTCGGCCGGTTGGAATATGAACATCACGCTGCCCGGCAGGTCCGCGCGCATGCCGGCGAGTACTTCGGCAACGCCCATCAGGATGGCGACATGGTTGTCATGTCCGCAGGCGTGCATCACACCGACTTCCTGGCCGTTGTATTCGGTGCGCACCTTCGATGCGAACGGCAGGTCCACCTGCTCGGTGACGGGCAGGGCATCCATATCCGCGCGCAGCGCCACGAGCGGACCCGGCTGACCACCGCGCAGGATGCCGACGACACCGGTGTGCGCAACGCCCGTCTTCACTTCCATGCCGAGCGCGGTCAGGTGGTCCGCGACCAGCTTCGCGGTGCGGAACTCGCGATTGCCCAGCTCCGGGTGCTCGTGGATGTCACGACGCCAGGCGACGACGCGGTCGTTCACCGCCGCGGCCGCGGCATCGATACGCGCGTGCATCGGGGTCTGCGCGTGTGTGGGCGTCCTGCCCGCCGTAGCCGCACATGCGACGAGGATCATGACAACGAGGCGGCGGCTCATGGCGTCTCCATTGGGCAGGTGTCGGCTGCCGGATCGGGCAGGTACAGCCCAAACTGGCATGACACCTCGATCGCGGAAAGTACCCGAGCCAGGCTTCCCTGGGACCGTATCACGGCGGTGACGCCGCCCGTGTGTGTTCAGCCGGTGAAGCCGGCGGCGGTCCAGGCGGTGCGGTCGAGGACGCGGCCGCCGGCGCCAAGCGCGACGACTCGCCAGCGGAACGGCGCCGTTCCCGCACGCTCGCGGAGCATGGGTGGAGCGGCGTACCGGAGCAGTGGCGCTCTTACGATGGCGGCGAGGATCGTCTGGCCGTCGGCCGATTCGAACTCGATGCGATAGAGGAGTGCGGCGGGTGAGGCGGCCCACCGGAAGTCGGGCGCTTCGCCGGTCGGGCCGAAGCTCGATCCGGCGCGGGGCGCGAGGGTTCGGAATCCGGTTGTCGCGACGCCTACGGCGGCGGCAGCGCCGACGTGGTAACGCAGGTGTGGCATGGGGAAGCCGGCGACTCCGCCGGTGTGGACGAGTCCGGATCCGGCGGCGGCGGCTGCGAGATCGGTGTCGCCTTCCTTGTCATCGGTGGCTTCGATACGGAGCAGGAGTCGGTACTCGCCATCGACGTCGGTGGGCAGCTTCTCCGGATCGGGTCCGGCCAGGTCGTATTCCCCGACGGGCGGCAGGAAGATGTCGAAGCGTTCGACGTCGGTGAAGCGGCGCTGGCGCGAACGCTGCTCGATTGGAAGCGACGCTTCCGGCAGAAGATCCTCGGCGCGCGGCGGCTCCTCGCCCGGCCGCACGATTTCCCACCTCCCCGTCAGTCGGCCCGTTCCGTTGTAGACGATCTTCGCGCGTACCGGCGGCACGCGTTCGCCGGCGCGGATGGCCAGCACGGGGTCCTCCGTAGCGAAGGTGATCCTCGCTTCGGTGATCGCGAACGGAACGCGCGCGCCGCCCTCGGTCATGCGGCAGCTGACGGTGACGTACTCGTCGGGTCCGCCGTCCGGATCGACGAATCGGCGCACGTAGAAGAACTCGGATGCTTCGCCGCGTGCGGCGGCCTGGTAGGCGCGGCGCGACACGGACGCCGGGATGGACATGATGTCCGTGAGTCCGTCGCTGCCGCTGGGCCGCGACAGGTCGTAGCGGTGCGGCAGGCTACCGAAGATGGTGGACGGATCGCATCGGTCGCCGATATCCGGTGATGCGGGGACCAGCTCGCCGCACCAGATCGCTTCGACGGGAATCTTGCCGGCCAGGTTGCCGAACGTGACGAACACGGTCGTCGCGCCCATCGCGTTGACGTTGACGCCGGTGGGGTGTCGCGATATCTGCGCGCTGGCGGTTGACGCCGCGAACATGCAGCCGAGTGCCGCGAGTGCGGCTGAGCCATGTCGCCTCATCGCGGTCGGACTGTTCACGCCTGCATGGACGAACAGTTGCGCAATGCAGGGCCTTCGCGATGTCATGAGTTCCTCAACGGAAGCTGAAGTTGAAGCCGGTATCGATCATCCAGTTGTTGCGCTCGACAGCGTTGCCCGACGGATCCGTTGCGGAGTTCTCCGCGCGGGCGAACCGGAGCAGCCACTTCCCGCCGAAACGCTGGAGCCCCGGTACTGGCGAGGACCATTGCAGACTCCAGGTCCTGTCGTTGCGGCCGCTCAGATCGACATCGTTGTCGGAGTCCGTGTCGGACAGTGCGAGCGCCAGTACTGCATCGCGCAGCAGCATCCAGTCGATACCGAAGGCGACACGGCGAGTCGCATCGGTCTCCTCGCGCTCGACGCTGAACGCTTCGATGCGGGACAGCTCGCCGCGCAGCGAAAGCGTTCGCAGCGGCGATGCGGTGACGTTGACCGTGTGCGTCGTACGTTCGAGGTCCGCGTTCTCCCGGCCGGTCTGCCGGTTGTCCTGCTCGCTCAGGTTCAGACGATAGCCGACGGACGCGGGGCCGAAGCGCATGTCGATGGACGCGGTCCTGTCCGTACTGACCTGGTCGGGCACGTGCGTTTCGGAGAAACCGCCATTGACGGGAACGCCCGTGCCGAACTGGTGAGTCCGGTCCGACCCGAACCGCAGCTGCGGCAGCCATGCGCTGCCTCGCAGCACGGTCGTGAGCGGCACGCTCACGTCGTAACCGGTGCGGTGCGTGTTCGACGTGAGGATCGACTCGATGTCGTCCAGGTTGTTGCGGGACCGTGCGTGATTGAGCGACACCGTGACACCGCCGACATCGCCGCGGGCCTCCCAACGGTTCCGGAGCTGGTCCGCGCGCGTGTGGCTCGCGACCGTACGGAACAACGGATCGACCCGCTCGTGTTCGTAGCCCACCGTCAGACGCGCGTTCCGGCTGGCGCCGAGCCGGACGTCATGCAGCACGTCGACCGATGCCTGGATGTAGCGCGCGTTGCGCGACTCGCGCTCGACGTCGACGATCGCTGTGTCGCGGCCAAGCAGATCGTCGTCCGGATTGTCGAATGCGCTGTGCGTGAAGCCACCCTCGAGCCGCAGGCGGCGGTCGAACGCCTGGCTCTGCACGCGCACCGCGTAGCCCGTGCTCGTTTCCGCATCCGTGATCGCGCCGCGATTGAACCCGCTGCGCGGCAGGACGGAGCCGTCGAGCGCGGTCAGCTCGATGCGCAGCGCACCGGGCTGGTCGAGCGCTTCGAGCCCGACGCTGCCGCTGATGATGCGATGGTCGGGCTGGCCGATGCCGATCAGCTGATCGAGGCCGACCAGGTTGCTGCCGTGAAGCGCGGCCGCGGCAACGTCGACGCGCGAGCCCATGGCCAGCCCGACGCTGGCCCCACGACTGCTGAAACGGCTGATCAGGTGGCGGGCATCGCCCGCGGATATGTTGCCCACGGCCAGCTCGATCCCGCCGCGCTTCACCTGCGCGACGTAGCTGGACAGGTCGATCCTGGGCGCGGAGTCCGCCAGCTCGCCGTAGCGCAACGCGCGGTGGCGTTCGCTGACGCCGACGATCTGTGATCGCGTGCTGAATCGCAAGCCGTCGTAGCGCTCGATTTCGGTATCGATACCGAACCGCCCGTCCAGGTCGTTGTATGTTGCGCGTTCGGCGGGCGAGGCCGGCTCGAACGCCGATGCGACACGCGACTTCAGGCCGATGTCGGCGGTCGGCTTGAACGCGACATCCTCGATGCCCAGCGGCCTGGGCACGCCGAACGGCTGGCGCAGCGCTTCCGTGAACCGGCCATCGTCTTCGACGACGTACGCCACCAGCTCATGCTGGCCGGACGGCAGAGGAAGCACCGCGGGATCGTAGAGCCAGCCGTCCGCCGTGCGCACCAGGAGTGCGCTGACATCCAGCACGTCGATGAAGACCGCGATACGCTGTGGGTCGGCGTCGGCTGCGCCCGCAACGGCGAACCGGATCTGCCGCGTCCGTTCGATCCAGTCCTGTGCAGGCAGGTCACTCTCGATTCGCACCTGGCCCGCCGCGCACAGCGGCGTGACGAGCGCGGCGATGACGGCCGCGACCAGTCTGGTGGTTCGGTGCTGTCTCTGAGACGCCTTCGGCCGCACGCGGTCCTCCGCGGACAGTGAGCACTCGAGTCCGCGGCACGCCGCGAAGCCAGTCCACTCTGTCTATCGGAGTCCCGGCATCGATCGTATCAGGGGTCGCGCAGCCACGAAGCCGCGGGGTGGTGCAAAGCGAAGGCCGGGCTGGGGAGGAGGGCGTGTTTCCGGAACGTCAGTTCGCGGACGAGTCGGCGAGCGCTCGCCAGCGAGCGGCCCGGTCGGTCTGTCCGCGCGCGTCGGCGATGTCCGCGAGCCGGGTCGCGAAACGACGGGCGGCCGCGGGGACGGGAGAGGCGTCGCCCCCCGCCGTCGCTTCCCACGCGGCCATCACCATGCCCTCGGCTTCATCCAGACGACCGGCCCGCATGAGGCAGTCGGCGTATGCGGCGCGGCCATCGAGCACGCGAGGGTGGTTGGGCGGAAACGTGGTCTGCAGGACGCGAGCGCCCTCGTCGAAACCGCGCAATCCTTCGTCGATGGCGCCGCTGGCACACCGGAAGCGCGCGAGCTGGGCCAGCGGCACTGCATAGTTCGGATGCTCGGGTCCAAAGACCCGGCGGGTGCGTTCGACGGCTTCGCCGACGGCGACCAGAGCGGCGGCCGTATCGCCCGCGGCAACGAGAAGGTCGCCGAAGTGCGAGAGCGTGATGGCGAGACCTATCTCGTCGAGCCGGGGCGCGTCGTGTCTGCGCGCGATCGCTTCCTCGAAGAGCAGCCGTGCCTGGTCGTGCAGTCCGCGTTGCGCCCGCACGTTGGCGAGCGCACCGAGCGCAACAGCGAACCACGGATGCTGTTCGCCGACGGTCGCACGCATGACGTCGACCGATTCGACGTAGAGGCTGTCCGCTTCGTCGAGGCGTCCGAGCTGCGTTCGGACAACGGCGACATTGTTGAGAGCGAGACCGACGCGCGTGTGCACCGGTCCAAGGCGGGCCTTCTCGACGTCGAGAATGCGCGTGACCAGCCCGTTGGCCGTCGCGAAATCGCCGGTCCGACCGGCGAGCACGGCGCGACCGGTCAGCACGGCCGTGTACTGGCTGTCTGCGCCGGCGCCCGCTTCGATGTGGGCGAGCGCCTGGTCGTAGAAGGCGGCGGCTTCCTCGAAGTCGGACTGATCCTGTCGTGCGGCGGCCAGGTTCGAGAGCGTGTTGATGATGTCGCGGTGCCCGGCCGGCAGCAGCGCCGCTCGCAGCTCGAGCGACTCGTGCAGGTACGGCTCCGCTTCACCGCTACTGCTTGTGCCGAGGTGCACCATCGCTATCGAGTTGAGCGCTTCGGCGAGCGCGAGCGAGTCACCGGTCGTGCGCTGAATCGCGATGGCGGCGAGCAGAACGGCTTCCGCGGAATCGGCAAGGCCCAGGCCGCGGTACGCATCCCCTATCGCGCGCAGCAGCCGGGCCTGGACCGCGGGCTGCTCGCCGAGCTGATCTCGCACGCGTGCCGCGCCACGGTCGAGCAGCGAGGCGACACGGAACGTGTCGAGTCGTTCCGTTCCCGACGCCGTGGGGTCGCCCGCGTCGAAGAGGTCCTCGAGCAGCGATGCAACCTCTTCCGCCGTGTCGCGCTCCCGCTCGGCCCGCTCGAGGGCCAGCGCGGTCCTGCGTTGTGCGGTGGCCATGCCGACCGCGAACACGATGAGCAGGAGTATGAACGCGGACGCGGCCGCAACGGCTGCGCTATTGCGCCGTACGAACTTCCCGGCGCGGTAGGTGAAGCTGTCGGGTTTCGCCATGACCGGCATGCCGTTCAGCCAGCGGTCCAGGTCCTCGGCCAGCTGGAGCGCGGATGCGTATCGGCGCGCCGGGTCGGCGGCCATGGCGCGCTGCACGATCGTGCCCAGCTCGCTGTCCGGCCGTTGGCCCGCGAGCAGCTCGTGCAGCAGCCGGCCGAGCGCGTACACATCGGTCGCGGTCGTGACCGGCTGGTCCCCCGTCTGCTCGGGTGCTGCGAACTCGGGCGTGAACAGCCGGACACCGGTTGACGTGAGATCCGCCTCGCCATCCTCGAGCAGCTTCGCGATTCCGAAGTCCAGCAGCTTGGGCGTGCCGTCCTTCGTGACCAGCACGTTGGACGGCTTGATGTCACGGTGCACGACGAGCCGCCGGTGCGCCTGGTGGACGGCATCGCAAACGGCACGGCACAAACGGACGCGGCCGCTCACATCCAGCTTCGCCGTTTGACACCAGCGGTCGATCCGCTCGCCCGCCACGTGCTCCATCACGATGAACGGGCGGCCGTCCGGCGTCGCGCCGCCGTCGAGCAGCCGCGCAATGTTCGGATGATCCAGCGTGGCCAGGATGCGACGCTCCGCGCGGAACCGGCGCAGCACTTCCGCCGTGTCCATTCCGCGTTTCACGACCTTGATGGCGGCTGTCCGCTCGAAAGCGCCGTCTGCGCGTTCCGCCAGGTACACCTCGCCCATACCGCCACGTCCGATCTCGTGCAGCACTCGCCACGCACCCAGCAGGGTGCCGTCCGCGAGCGGCGCATCCGCGGGATCGTCGGTCAGACCGGGAAACAGCGGCGCGGCGAACTCGGCGACGTTCTCGCCGAACAGCGACTCGGCGGTGCCCGCGCTCATCAGCAGGATGTCGACGTCGGCGCGAAGCGCCGCATCACCGGCACACTCACGCTCGAGCCACGCACCGCGCTCGGGCTCCGGGATGTCCAGCGCCGCATCGAACACCGCATCGATGCGACGGAACGTTTCGGGATCGGGGATCGGGCCGCTCATCGCGGTGTCGCCTTCACTGTGATGCGTTCGGGTGCTACGCGTCCTCGCCGGCCTGCATTGCGCGGTAGAGCCATGTCCGGGCTCGCGTCCAGTCCCGCTTGACGGTCGGGACGGACCGGCCGGTCGCGGTCGCGATCTCCTCGTGGCTGAGGCCGCCGAAGAAGCGCATTTCCACAACCTCCGCGAGTCTGGCGTCGGCATCCGCGAGCGAGCGTAGCGCGCCGTCGAGCTGGACCAGGTCGTGAGCGCGTTCGGCGGCCGCGATCTGGATCGCATCCAGCGGCACGTCCTCCGCGCCGCCGCCTCGCTTCGCTGCGGACTTCGCGCGCGCATGATCGACCAGTACGAACCGCATCGCGCGCGACGCCAGCGCCAGGAAATGCGCGCGGTCGTGCAGATCGGCGCTGTCCTGGTCGACGAGCTTCACGTACGCTTCGTGTACCAGTGCCGTCGTGTTCAGCGTGTCGCCCGGCCGGAACGAGCGCAGCCGCTGTCGCGCGATCGAACGCAACTCTTCGTACATGCGCGTGAAGAGCGCATCGACTGCCGAGTCGTCACCGGACCTGCGCGCGCGCAGGAGTGCCAGCGTATCGGGTTGCGAGTCCACGGGTTTTCGAGGGTGGCTGGACAGCCGGTCCCTGCCATTGTATCCCCGCCCGCCCGGTCGCTGCAACGTCCTCCATTTCACGGGCACGCCACCTCGCCGCGTGTCCCCTCCGGCCACTACCCGCCGACCCTGCCTCAGAACACGGTGGCCCGAATCTCGGCAACCTGCTGAAGGTTCAGCGTGAACGCGCCCGGAATCGCTTCCTGAACCGCCGGCTGCGTCCAACCGGCCGCCTTCAGCGCGAACGCCACGGCGATCGCATCCGGACGCGGCGCCTGCGCTGCCAGGGTGACCGTGCCTGGAAGCCAGACCGACAGCGCCAGCCACAGTGCGCGTTGGATTCCGTTCCGGGCTGACATGGTCGCTCCTCTTCCGGATGACGTGGCGGACCGCCCGTGCGGCCCCGGCCCTTCACCGCCTCTATCGAAAAGCGACCCGTCCGCGGATCACAACCTGCTCGGCCGCAGCGGCCGGCACGACCACGGCCATGCATACGGAGCCGGCGGATTCCTTCCGGCTTGAGATGGAGCGCCAGAGAGTGGCCGGGAAGGCGGCAGCGGCGTTGGCCCGCCGTTCTTCTGCCGCGGCGTCGACCACCTGATCTTGCGCGAATCGAGCCGTTCGCGCATATTCTTCTTGAATCTTTAAGAAACTACTCCTGCATGGACGCTGCATGTCTGACGAGCCGAACGAGGTCGAGCAGCTGATTCTCCTGGCGCTGGTGCGGTTGGGCGGGGACGCGTACGGGGTGCCTGTGCGGTCGGAGATCGTGGGACGAGCGGGCCGATCGATATCGCTTGCGGCGGTTTACGCGGCTCTGGACCGGATGGAGCAGCGGGGTCATGTCGAGTCGTGGTTTTCGGATCCGCTGCCGGAGCGAGGTGGTCGTGCGCGGAAGCATTTCCGTGTGACGCCATCGGGTGCGCGGGCGTTGCGGGAGGCGCGCGAGGTAATGTTGCGGATGTGGGATGGACTGGAGAGGCATCCGGACCTGGAGGCGAGCTGATGCGAGGCCCGCCGCCGCGGGTTCTCGAGTGGATTCTCGGTCGTGTTCTGCACGCGAGCAGCCGGGAATCGGTGCTGGGTGATCTGCACGAGGAGTATGTGCGGATCGAAGGAGATCGGGGCCGGAGCGCGGCGTTGATGTGGTACGCGGGACAGGCGCTGGCGTCGTTGCGGCCGAGTGTCAGGCGACGATTTTCGCGGGGATTCCCGCGGGTGGCTCGGACGCGGCGAGGCATGGTGGTCGATTCGTTGCTGATGGGCGTCATGCAGGCGTGGCGGTCGTTGTGGCGCCGGCCGGCGTATACAGTTGCGGCGGTGACGACGCTCGCGTTGGCGATCGGTGCGAATGCTGCGACGTTCGGCGTCGTGGATGCGATCCTTCTGCGGCCGCTGTCGTACCCGGACGCGGAGCGGATCGTGTCACTCGGGGAGACGCATCCGGCGCGGCAGTCGGACTGGGGTTGGCTTTCGATTCCGAACCTGGCGGACTGGCGTGCGGAAGCTGCGTCGTTCGAGGCGGCGGCGTTGTTCCGTGGTGGCAGCATGGCGGTGACGGGAGATGGAGATCCTGAGTACGTCGTGGGCATGCGAGTGGAGCCGGCGTTTTTCGAGGTCTTCGGCACAGCCGCGCATGTGGGCCGTACGGTGTCCGGGTCGGAGGCCGGCGACGAATCGTACTCGACCGTCGTCCTGAGTCATGGTTTGTGGACGAGGCGGCATGGCGGTTCGCCGGACATTGTCGGAACTATGCTGATTCTTGATGGCTCGGCGCACACGATCGTGGGAGTGATGCCGCGGGGTTTCAATGCGGGTGGCGACTGGATCGGCGCGCCGGTCGATGTATGGGTGCCGGTCGACTTCGCGGCGATGGGTGAGAGCCGTAGCGATCGCTCGTACAACGCGGCCGCGCGGCTGCGTCCGGGCGCAACGGTATCGGATGCGCGGGCGGAACTGTCGCTGATCGCCTCACGGCTGTCGGCGATCCATCCTGACGAGAACGACGGGTGGTCGTCCGGCGTGATGCCGTGGAAGGAGCTGATCGTCGGAGACACGCGCAGTACGTTGTTGCTTGTCTGGGCGGCGATGGCGCTGGTACTGCTGGCAGCGTGCGCGAATGTCGGCAATCTCGTCCTGAACCGTGCGCTGGCAAGAGAGTCGGACGCGGCGGTCAGGCGGGCGCTCGGCGCGCGGTCGGGCCGGCTGGTCGGCGGCGTACTTCTCGAGTCCGTGCTCCTCGCTCTGGCGGGTGCGGCATTGGGTTTCCTTCTCGCGTTCGCGCTGTTGTCGGCGGTGCGCGCGCTCGATCCGGGCGACCTGCCGCGTCTGGCGACGGCTGCTGTCGACGTGCGCGGCGCCGGATTCACGGTGCTGGTCGCCGTCGCGGTGGGCGTATCGCTCGGCCTCTATCCGGCGTGGCGAGCGTCGCGCGCCGGTGTGCAGGACACGTTGCGATCGGCCCGGTCAGGTGCGTCGAGGAATGCGCGACGTGTGCGTGACGGCATGACAGTCGTACAGCTCGCGATCGCGGTGGCCCTGCTGGCAGGCTCCGCGCTGGCGATGCACGGGTTCCTGCGGCTCCGGTCCGTACCGCCGGGATTCCAGAGTGCGGACGTGTTGACCGCTACCGTCGTGCTTTCGTGGAACCGGGTGCCGGAGCGTGCCGACCGGGCCGCGTTCACACGTGCCGTGCTCGACCGGCTTCGTGCGCTGCCCGGTGTCGAATCGGCGGCGATGATCAACAGTCTTCCGTTCAGCGGATCCAGCATGCAGCAGACGTTTCTTGTGGCCGGTCGGCCGGCGAGTCCGCAGGACGAGCCGTTCGCCGGGATCCGCGGCATCAGTCCGGATTATGCGCGGACGATGCGGATTCCGGTGCGGGGGCGCGAGCTTCGTGACGCCGATCTCGTGGTTAACCCGTCCGCCGTGCTCGTCAACGAGACGCTGGCGAACAGGTATTTCGCAGGCCGCGATCCGCTCGGCGAGAGGATCGTTCTGTTCGGTGGAGAGGTCGAAGCGGAGATCATCGGCGTGATCGGCGACGTTCACCATTTTTCGCTCGACCGTGCTGCCGTGCCCGAAATCTACGTCCCGTATACCGCCGATTTCCTGTCGTCGAAGACATTTCTGGTTCGCAGCGGGCGCGATCCGGCGTCGCTGGGCGACGCTGTCCGGACCGCCATTCACGATGTCGATGCGGATCAGCCGCTGCGAGCCCGCGGTCCCGAACGCGCCGAGACGGTCCCGCTCAACCGCATTGTCAGCGACTCGCTCGGTGGCCAGCGATTCCGAACGCTCGTGCTCACGTTGCTGGCGGGTCTGGCGGTCGTGCTCTCGGTCGTCGGACTGTCGGCAGTCATTGCCATCACCGTAACCGAGCGGACCCGCGAAATCGGACTTCGCATGGCCCTCGGTGCCGACCGCAGGGCCGTGCTGCGCTGGATGCTGCGGCGCACCGCCGGTCTGACCACTATCGGTCTGATCGCAGGCATGGCGATCGTACTCGCGGGTGGCAGGGCCCTCGAGGCGATGCTCTTCGATCTCACTGCCCGAGACCCGGGTACGCTGCTCCTTGGCGCCGCCGCGTTTCTCCTGATCGCGGCGCCGGCCGTCCTCGCGCCTTCATTGCGCGCTACCCGCATCGACCCGGGCCGCGTACTCCGCGACGAGTAACCGCCTGGCTTTCAACGGCAACTACAATGGAGATGTGGGGATCGGAACGGAGATGTGGGGACGCGGCCTCACGACGCCGGCGGGCACCACAGCCCGCGTCAACGTCTCCATTCCGGCCGGGACATGAGGGCTGCGGTCAACGTCCGGCGCAACCCGAACCATCTCACGGTGTCAATGATGCCATTTTCTTTATTTCCCCGGCGGCAGCCGGGTCTGCGGCCGCGACGGAGCGTTGCCCGGAACATGTCATACAACATTCGCTGTTGGTCCCCACATCACCTGTCTCCACATCGCCGTCCGGCCTCCACATCCCCAGTGTCGTTCGCGGCCTCCGCTGATCTACTGTTGGCGCAGCGCCACAACCGGATCGACCCGGCTGGCGCGGCGGGCCGGCACCCATGTGGCGAACATCGAGACGACCATGACGGCGGCAACGGCGCCGGCGAAGGACAGCGGGTCGGTCGGTGGTACGCCGTGCAGCAGGTCGGCCATGAAGCCCGTGAGCTGAAGCGCGGCAAGGCCGCCGAGGATGGCGCCCGAGCCGGCCAGTATCGCACCCTGCCGGATGACCATGGCACGCACATTGTGGGGCGTGGCGCCAAGCGCCGACCGGATCCCGAGCTCACGCGATCTGCGTGACACATTGTAGGCGACGATTCCATACAACCCGACCGTCGAAAGGACGAGCGCCAGGCCGGCGAACGTCGTGAAGAGGATCATGTTGAAGCGCTGGCGGCCCACGGACTCGGCGAGCATCTGCTCCATCGTGGCGGCCGCACGGACCGGAATGTCCGGATCCAGCCTCGCCACGGCGGCACGGACGGCGGACACAAGCTCCAGCGGGTCGCCGGACCGGACGCGAACTGTCGCCGTGAAGAACCCATAGGAGAAGTCGAGCGGCAGAAACACGAGCGGCTGCGCCGTCCGATCCCCTGCGGGGCCGTGCACTGCCAGGTCCGGGGTGACGCCGATGACCGTTCGCCATGGTGACGCGTCGGACGGACTGACGCGCATTCGCCTGCCGATCGCCGTTTCGCCGGGCCACAGCCGGTCCGCGGTCGCGCGATTCAGGATGATCGAATGATCGTCGGCGGGCGTACCGTCGAACGCTCGCCCTTCGAGCAGCTCGATGCCGAGGGTCCGGAAATAGTCGGGCGAGACGGCCGCGCTGTTCATGATCCGGTCGTCGAACGGTTCGGCTCGGCCCTCGATGCTCAATCGGCCGAACAGAATACCGAGGGACGGCGGGACACCCGTCGACAGGCTCGCGACCTCGACGCCCGGCAATCCCTCGAGTTCGTCGTCAAGCCGGGCGCCGAACGTCGACCACGACGCCTGGTCCGCATACCGGTCCCGTGGCAGGTCGATCGAGAACGTAAGCGTGCCCGCCGCATCGAAGCCGAGCGGCTCGTCGGACAGCCTGACCATCGTTCGCACGAGCAGCGACGCGCCAACCAGCAGCACAACCGCCAGTGCGACCTCGGCAATGACGAGCGCGCCGCCGGTGCGTCCACTCTCGGGTGAACCCGTCGACCCGCCAGTCGAGGCCGAAAACTGCTCGCGCAGGTTCGTCCGCGCCGCCAGCAGCGATGGCATGATGCCGAACAGCCCGATCGTCAGGACCGTGATGCAACCCGCGAAGGCGAGCACGACCGGATCCAGCGAGATCCCGTCCAGCTCCGACAGATACGCCGGCCGTATCGACCTCACCAGCTCGATGCCCCACGCGCCAAGCAGAAGGCCGGCCGCGCCGCCAGCCAGCGCGATCAGGATGGTCTCGAGGAAGAGGTATCGGAAGATCGCGAGCCGGTTCGCGCCCAGAGCAACGCAGATCGCAAGCTCGCGGCGCCGGTCGCCGCTGCGGACGATCAGCAGACCGGCAACGTTCGCGCATGCGATCAGCAGCACGACCCCGACCGCCGCCAGCAGAACGAACAGCGCCGTGCGCGTGTTCTGGCCCAGCCCCTGCCCCGGCATCGTCAGCTTCGTCACCGGCTGGTCCGCACCCAACTGCGATTCGGCGATGTTCGCCGAGATCGCGGTCAGTTCCTCACCGACCTCGTCCGGCGAAACACCGGTCCGGTGTACCGCGACCAGATTCGTGCGCCCGCCAGCTGATCGAACCAGCGGCAGCCAGACGGCGCGCGCCGTGCCGTGTTGCCGGAACCGCGAGAACCGGTCCGGCATGACGCCGATCACCTCGTACACCTGTCCGTCCAGTCGAAGCGTACTGCCTGTAACGTCAGGGGCGCCGCCCAACCGCGTCCGCCAGAACGTCTCCGACACCATGACCACCGCCGCACCCGCAGCCGCCGTCTCACTCTCGTCGAACGTACGCCCCAGCACCGGCGATACGCTCAGCCTCGGCGGCAACGTGTGCGTCACCAGCCCGGCCTCGATCACCTCCGTCGTCGCTTCACCACGCCACGCCATTGTCAACGATGAGTACGGCTCGACCCAGTCCAGTGTGCGTGATGCTTCCATGAACGCAGCCGCCTGCCCCGACGACGGCACTACGCTGAATCCGGACTCCGTCGTGTTCCAGAGGTGGCCCATTCGATCACCATCCGGAAACGGCAGCGGCGCAAGCATGAGATGCCAGACGGCACTGAAGATCGCCGTGTTCGCACCGATGCCCAGTGCAAGAGTAAGGATCGCCGCGGCCGTAAATGCGGGACGGCGTACAAGGCCACGCAACGCATGTCGAAGATCGAGAGGTATCATGCCTGACTCCAGTCCGGGTATCGCTGGTCGACTGCCGGCTTACCTGCCAGACACAACTCGTGCCGTAGTGGCTCGATTCGCTAATTCGTTATTGCTATGTGACTTGTGCGACTGTGGCTCGGGTCGGCGGCCATCGCCGCTGTCCGTTGACGGGACCGATCGCACCACATTCGGACGACGCGATCCGGCGTACCGGGCGGTTTCAGCGGGCCGGTGTCATCGAGGATAGCCCGGCCAGTCTGAGCAAGTGGCTCCCGGCGATGTGGAATTCCCTGGCGACACCTACCCGTCGAACAGGCGTCTCGCGACACCCAGACCATCGGCCAGGCGGTCGATCTCGTCGGTGGAGTTGTAGAGGTACAGGGACGCGCGCGTTGTTGCCGGCACGCCGAGGCGGCGCATCAGGGGCTGAGTGCAGTGGTGGCCGGCGCGGACCGCGATGCCCTCGGCATCGAGGACGGTACCGACATCGTGGGGGTGAACGCCTTCGAGGGTGAAGGAGAAGACGGCAACGCGCTGTGCGGGATCCGTGGGGCCGAACATACGCAGGCCTTCCACTCGTGCGAGCCGGTCGATGCCGTAACGGACGAGTTCCTGTTCGTGAGACCAGATTGCGTCATGGCCGACATCCGTGAGAAAGCGGGCGGCGGCGGCCATGCCGACGGCGCCGGCGCCATTGGGGGTGCCGGCCTCGAACTTGTGCGGCACCTTCGCCCACGTGCTGCGCTCGATCTCGACAATGTCGATCATCTCGCCGCCGCCCTGGTACGGCGGCATCGCGTCGAGCAGTTCGCGCCTGGCCCACAGTGCGCCGATACCCATGGGTCCGCACATCTTGTGACCCGAGAACGCGTAGAAATCACAACCGAGCGCCTGTACGTCGACCGGCAGGTGCGGGGCGGCCTGCGCGCCGTCCACGAGCAGGAGCGCGCCGGCGGCGTGCGCCATGTCGGCGATCTCGCGGATGGGATGGATCGTCCCGATCGAGTTCGAGACGTGGCCGACCGCCACGAGCCTGACCCTGCCGGATGCGAGGATATCGCGCATCTGATCGAGACGGAGGCGACACTCCTCATCGATATCGACTGCACGGACTCGTGCACCCGTTCGCTGCGCGGCCAGCTGCCAAGGAACCAGGTTCGAGTGATGCTCCATGACGGAGACCAGGATCTCGTCGCCTTCACGCAGGTTCTCGACGGTCCAGGTCGCGGCGACCAGGTTGATGGCCTCCGTCGTACCACGGAGCCACACGATCTCGCTGTCGTCGCGGGCATTGATGAAGCGTGCGATGGTCGAACGCGCGCCCTCGTACGCTTCCGTCGCGCGGCGGGCCAGGTCGTACAGGCCGCGGTGCACGTTCGCGTTGTCCGTGCGGTAGAAGTTCGATACGGCGTCGATCACGTCATCCGGTTTCTGCGATGTCGCGGCGCTGTCCATGTACGCGAGCGGCCGCTCGCCAGGCTGGTTCGCGAAGAGCGGGAACCGTGCGCGCATCGCGGTCACGTCGAGCGCGGCGGCGGTCGTCGTCATGATGCCTCCCCTGCCTCAGACCGCGACGAGAATGTCATCGCCGTCGACCTTCACTTCGTACGTCCGGATCGGCTTGATCGCGGGAATGCGGATGGCTCTGCCGGACGTGATGTCGAACTGCGCGCCGTGCCACGAACACTCGAGTGTCGTACCCTCGAGCTCACCCAGGTGCAGCGGGAAATCCTTGTGCGAACAGTTGTCCCTGAACGCGTATACAGTGCCATCGGCATTGGCCAGACAGACGGGGACGCCATCGACTTCGACGCCTTTCAACGTGCCGGGCGGAAGCTCGGCCAGCGATGCGACTCGCGTGAAGGCCGACATGGCACGCACCGTCAGCCGATCTTCTTTTCGATCGCGGCTCGCAGCTCCCGCACGACGCCCGGCATGGGCAACCGGTCGAGCACATCGCCGAAGAAGCCGAACACGACAAGGCGCTCCGCATCCGCGCGCGGAATACCGCGGCTCATGATGTAGAACAGCTCTTCCTCATCGAGCTGGCCGACTGTCGCGGCGTGCGAGCAGCGCACGTCGTCCGCCTCGATCTCGAGACTCGGCAGTGACGTCGACTCCGCCTCGCCCGACAGAATCAGGTTGCGGTTCGTCTGGTACGCGTCCGTGCGCTGAGCCTTCGGGTACACCTTGATCATGCCGCGGAAGATCGCGCGCGAACGGTCGTCGAGCGCGCCCTTGTACAACAGGTCGCTCGTGGCGTGCGCGACACGATGGTCCTGTCGCGTCTCGTGATCGAAATGCTGATCGTCACGGCCGAAGTACAGACCGAGCATGTCGCTGCGCGAGCCCGGCCCCTCCAGCGATGCGGCCAGATCGATCCTCGCCACCGTCGCGCCCAGGTTCACGACCAGCGTGTCGAGATTCGCATCACGCAGCGCTACGGTGCGCTGCATCGACAGATGCCTGACGCCCCGGCCCCACTGCTGCAACGCGACGTACTGCACGTCCGCCGATGTCGCCGCATGAATCTCGACCGCACCGCACGAGAATACCGGTTCGTCGAAATCCGGCGAAGCGAACTCCTCCAGGATGCCGACATGACTGCCTTCGCCCGCAACAATCAGCGTACGCGGAAAATAGGCCTGCCCCGCATTGCCGACCCAGCGCAGGATGCGGATCGGCTTCTCGAGGCGGACGCCGCGCGGCACATGAATGAACACGCCCGCCGTCCATAGCGCCGCATTCAGCGCCGCGAACCTGTCCGACCCGGGCTTCAGGTGCGCCGACAGATGCTCGCGCACGAGCGATTCATGATCGAGCGCCGCTTCGGCCAGCGACTTCAGGATGACACCACGCTCGCGCAGCTCGGGAGCCAGCTCGATTGCCGCGATCGCACCGTTCACCTGTAACGCGAATCCGCTCGCCTCACGGTCGCCGAAAGCCGCGCGCACGTCGCCCGGCCCCACATCGCCCGCAACAGGCAGCGCGCGCGAAACGACGTCCCAGCACAACAGCTCCGGATCCGTATACCGCCACTCCTCGAGCCTGGTCGTCGGCAGCGGCAGTCGCTCGTATGCGTCCCACGCCTCGCGGCGCAACTCGAGCAACCACTCCGGACCGGCGTCGAGCGAATCGACAGCCTCCCGGTTGAACGACCCGCTCATGCCCTCGATGCCGTCCGCACCGACTTCCATCATTGCCGTGGATCCCATCGTCGCGGAATCGGACGCCAACCTGTTATCCAACGCTTCCCTCCATCTCCAGCTCGATCAGCCGGTTCAGTTCCACCGCGTATTCCAGCGGAAGCAGCTTCGCGATCGGCTCGATGAAGCCGCGCACGATCATCGCCGCCGCTTCTTCCTCGGACAGGCCACGGCTCATCAGGTAGAAGAGCTGCTCGTCGCCGATCTTCGAAACTGTCGCCTCGTGGCCCACACTCGCGCTCTGTTCCTCGATCTCGATGTACGGGAACGTGTCCGTCCTGGCCTGCTCGTCCAGCAGCAGCGCGTCACACTCGACCTTCGACTTCGCGTTGTCCGCACCATCGTAGATCTTGCACAGGCCGCGGTACGTCGCGCGGCCCGTACCACGCGAAATCGACTTCGAGATGATCTGTGACGTCGTGTTCGCCGCGGCGTGAACAACCTTGCCGCCCGTGTCCTGATGCTGCCCGTTGCCCGCGTACGCTATCGACAGAATCTCGCCGTGCGCTCCCTCACCAACCAGATAGCATGAGGGGTACTTCATGGTCAGCTTCGAACCGAGATTGCCGTCCAGCCACTCCATGTGCGCACCCTCGTGAACCAGCGCTCGCTGCGTCACGAGGTTGTACATGTTGTTCGACCAGTTCTGGATCGTGACGTACCGGAACCGCGCATTCGGCTTCACGATGATCTCGATGACTCCCGAATGGAACGACTCCGTCGAGTACTGCGGCGCCGTACAACCTTCGATGTACTGCGCGTTCGCCCCTTCCTCGACAATGATCAGCGTCCGCTCGAACTGACCCATCCGCTCGGCATTCACACGGAAGTACGCCTGCAACGGTATGTTGACTGTCACGCCGGCCGGAATGTACACGAACGAGCCGCCCGACCAGACCGCCGAGTTCAACGCCGAGAACTTGTTGTCCGATGGCGGAATCACAGTCGCGAAATGCTCGCGGAACAGGTCCGGATGATTCTTCAGTCCGTCCTCGATCGAATCGAAGATGATGCCCTTGTCCTCCCACTCCTTCTTCAGCGAGTGGTACACCATCTCGGACTCGTACTGCGCTCCCACACCCGCCAGAGCCTTACGCTCCGCCTCCGGTATGCCAAGCTTCTCGAACGTGTCCTTGATCTCCTGCGGCACATCGTCCCACGACCGCTCCATCCGGTCCTGCGGACGGATGTAGTAGTAGATTTCGTCCAGTACCGACTCCAGCCGCGTCAGGTCACCGCCCCACGTCGGCATCGGCTTCGCCAGATACGTCTTCAGCGCCTTCAGCCGGAACGCCAGCATCCACTCCGGCTCCTCCTTGTGGCGCGATATCTCTCGAACGATCTCCTCAGAAAGACCCTTCTTCGCCTTGAATACCGGCTGGCCCTCCGTGATGAAGCCGTACTTGTATTCCTCCAGCCCGAGGCCGGCCACCGTTTCGTTCTTCGGCATTGCGGTACTCCCCTTGAAGTCCCGGGGCTCGAGGCCACGCCTCGTCCAGCCCCGGCCCTGCCCTTCGGATTCAGCCTGTTACACCAGCGGGCGCACGGAACGCATCGTAGCCGCCTTTCTCCAGCTCGTGCGCAAGCTCAGCGCCACCAGATCGGACTACACGGCCCGCAACCATCACGTGCACACGGTCCGGCGTGATGTAGTTCAGCATCCGCTGATAGTGCGTGATCAGCAGAACCGCCATCCCGGGCCACTCCTCGTGCAACCGATTCACGCCCGCCGACACGACCTTCAACGCGTCGATGTCCAGACCCGAGTCCGTTTCGTCCATGATCGCCAGACGCGGCTCCATCATCGCCAGCTGCAGAATCTCGTTGCGCTTCTTCTCGCCTCCGCTGAACCCATCATTCACCGAACGTTCCGCGAACGTCGGATCCATGTCCAGCAGACGCATGCGATCGAGCAACACCTCCTGGAACTCGAAGATGTCCAGCTCCTCCTCGCCCTTCCTCGCCTGAACCGCCGCCCGCAGGAAGTTCGCGATCGACACACCCGGTATGTCCACCGGATACTGAAACGCCAGGAACACCCCCTCGCGCGCCCGTTCGTCGACCTCCAGCTCCAGCAGGTTCCGGCCCCGATACATGATCTCGCCGTCCGTTACCTCGTATGCCGGATGCCCGCTCAACACCTTCGCCAGCGTGCTCTTGCCCGAACCGTTCGGCCCCATGATCGCGTGGATCTCGCCCTCGCCGATCTCGAGGTCGACGCCCCGCAGGATCTCCGTCCCGTCATCCTCCACGACAGCATGCAGGTTCTTTATCGTCAGCAGCTTGTCACTCATTCCCGGCCATCCAATGGGTGTTTGCCCTGGTCGTATACAAGAATGATTCTTGATTTCATCTACACCTTACCCGGACGCGGCACGAGTGTCAAGCAACGCACGCGGCGAGCGCACGCAGCCGCGGGCGCCGCGTGCGCGAGGCTCCAACGGACTCCCGCGGACCGGAGCGCCGGAACTTACCGGAGCGCCGGAACTTCCTGTCTCACGCAGGGGACGCGATGGGGGCGGACGCTGGCTGTTCTTCCGCTTTCTGATGGCGCCGACACCGGGCAGGCCGGACATTTTTGGGGGGCTCGTCTGGTCCGGGTCTGGTCCCGGGTGCTGGTCAGTTCAGGATCGGTCGAGACCCACATGGCTGCGGAACTGTCTGGCGCCGATCCCGGGCCGAGTGCGCGTCGACCCATGCTCCGCCGTGAGTTCAAAAACAAGTAATCCGTCGCAGCGACCTCCGCTCCCCCAGCGTCCCCAGCGTGAAACCCCGAGCGCCGGAATCCGTCCCCGTGTCCGCTCCCCCAGCGTCCCCGGCGTGAACCCCCCCGAGCGCCCGGGTGAAAGCGGCTCGATGCTGATCCTTGGCTTTCACCGGCACCGCAGCCGGCTTGCGGCGTTTCCGGGCATCACGGGGACCCGCTGGGGATCCGATTGTTGACTTTTGGGGTGTGGTTACGCTATATTGTTGATTGGCGAGAGTCGGATGGGGCGCGCAGTGCGCCTCGCACCTTTGATCAGGGCCCCGCACGTCGCGGGGTTTCATTGTTTCGGGGTGCGGATTCTGGCCTCCATGCGGGGGAACAGGCCCGCTATTCACAGGTGATCGATCGGTACGGGTATACCGGACCCGGCGTCACCAGCAAGGGGAGTACGGTATGCGTACCGTTGGTACAGTGAAGTGGTTCAACGACGCGAAGGGCTTTGGATTCATCAAGCCCGAAGATGGGTCGAAGGATGTCTTCGTCCATCACAGTGCCATCCAGGGCAGTGGCTTCAAGTCGCTGAACGAGGGTGACCGGGTCGAATTCGACATCGTGCAGGGCCAGAAGGGTCCGGCGGCGGAGAACGTGACACCGGTGGCTTGAGGCCAGTCCCTTCGGGGGCGGTAACTCGAGGAGCGGCCACCCCGGTTTCGACCGGGGTGGCCGTTTTCGATTCAGCTTGCTACGCGACGGGGCTGAACGAGGACGTTGGACGCTGCGGCGAAGAACGGCGGTGCGTCCTGGACGTCGAGGAGCCGCAGCTCGAGGAGGCGGCTGCCGTCGCTGATTCGGCCATGGACCTTAATGACTTCGGCCATGCCCTCGGTGCAGTAAACGCGATCCTTGGCGCGCGGTATTCGATCGGCGCCACTGCGCCAGTGCACGCGGGTACCGGATCGATCGACAACGAGGTCATCCTTGCGGATTCTGCGGCTTGAGTTGGCAGCCATGACTACCTCCGTTGCGCGGGCCTGGGTCCGCCGGCCCGGTGACGGTAGACGATACGACCACGATCCAGGTCGTAGGGCGACACGTGGAGCGTAACGCGGTCCCCGACCAGGACGCGGATCCGGTACTTGGCCATTTTGCCGGCGGCGTAGGCAAGCACCATATGATCGTTTTCGAGTTGTACTCTGAAGTTCTGGTCTGGGAGGACTTCGGTCACAACACCTTCGATTTCGATGGCTTCCTGCTTGGCCATTCCCACTCCTCGGCGGATCAGCGACATCCGGTGACGGCGACGAAAAAGCGCCCCGGCGCGAGCGGTGGAGCGACTCGCAGACCGCGGCGTCTGTGGTGCGCGAACCAGATCCAGCTCGTTGTAGTCGGGGGCCCCGGCGCTCGCCAACCTGGCCGGAACTGGATGAGCTACCCCGATAGGTCCGTTCGGGTCCGTGGCTGGCGCGAATTCTGTTATTGGGAGATTAAATGGAGGGCGCGGAGGGAACTCGTGTCTGGGGCTGGTTTCCGGGGCTGGTTTCCGGGGTTGGCGGCGGGACATATTCCAGGCGCGAACCCCAGAAACTCGCCCCAGAAACAAGAAACTATCCATGAAATGGTGACGCTCGACCAGGCGGGGCTGGCGGGGGGCTGACGCGGATCGTGTCGCCGCCGGCCAGTCTCGAACCCTTCAGCGAGCTGTTCTGGACGCATGTGGACTCGCCCGTGTCGGCGGGCAGAGAGGCAGGCTGGCGCATCGTGCCGGATGCGGCGCCGCACCTGATCGTGACACGGCTCCGTACTCTGGCGGGGGAAACGTCGCCTTCCGGGACGCGGACGAGTCTCGTCGGCGCACGATCGAGGTACGTCGACGGCCATATCACGCGCCGCGCGTGGACCGTCGGCGTTCGATTCAGGCCGGGCGTGCTGCCGCTGCTGACCGGACTGCCCGCTCCGGATTTGGCGGACCGCTCGGTTGCGGTTGCCTATGCGCTGCGCGGGGCCGGCACCCGTCTGAGCGACGATCTCGAGGCTGCGGCCACCCCGGATCAGGCGCTCGACCTGATCCTCGCCTTTCTGTTGCGGGTCCTGCGGGGCGTTCCGACGCCGGATCGGCGTGTGGTCGCGCTCGAGCAGATGGTGAGGGAGCGCGATCGACGCGGCCCGGAGTCGACGAGGCGCTGGGCCGAACGACGCCGTAAGCACGGCGAATGCCGATCGTCCACGGCTACCGGCTTTCAGCGGGCGGCGCGCAGCACGTGGTTGACGATGAGGTCGAGGCCGTTGACGGCGAGTTCGTTGGTCAGTGCGCTGGCGCCTCGCCAGTCGTGCGTGACCACCACGACCATGTCCTTGCCCGGGACGACGTAGATGAACTGGCCGCCGTGACCCCAGGCCAGGTGGGCGGGTCCTGCGCGCGTCGAGCGCGTGAGCCACCACAGGTAGCCGTAGCTCTGATCGCGGAGCGCACCGTAGCCGTTCGTCCACGCGAAGGCGGGTTGCGTGCCGTCTCGCACCCAGTCGTCGGGCAGGATCTGATTGTTGCCGGAGCGGCCGTTCTGGAGCCAGAGAGTGCCGACGCGGGCGAGGTCGCGGGGGAGGAGGTCGATGCCGGAGGCGCCGTTGGGCCAGCCGTCCAGGAGGATCTCCCAGCTGCTCCTCGTGATGCCGATCGGCCCGAAGAGGTGTTCGTCCGCGTAGTCGTAGATCCACTCGTCCGTTGCGAGTTGCAGAATCACCGCAAGCAGATGAACGGCGGCGGAGTTGTAGTGGAACGTCGTGCCGGGTTCGTCGACGATCGGCCTTTCGAGGAGGTAGCGCAGGTAGTTGCCCGATAGGATCCACGCGTTGTAGCCGGCGGTGGTGCTTTCATCCCACTCGAATCCGCCCGACATGGTGAGGAGGTCGTGGATCGTGACGTTGTCGAGTTCGGCCGGCAGCCCCTCGATCGCCGGGCTCAGGTGGTCGAGGACGGACTCGTCGAGGCCGATGTGACCCTGCTGAACCGCGATGCCGACCAGGGTAGAAACGACGCTCTTGGTGACGGAGCGGACGTCATTGAGACTCTCGGCATCGTTGCCATTGAAGTACTCCTCGACAACCAGCTTGCCGTGCCTGACGACGAGCAGGCTGAAGAGCCTCGGCAGGGTGGCCGCGTGCGCGATGGCATCCTGCATGGCGCCCGCATTCATGCCCTGCGACTCGGGTGACGCGACGACCCATGGCAGCGCCAGATCGATCGGCTCGGAGCGGCCGGGGTCCGTTGCAGAATCACCGCAGGCGAGTATTGCGAGCGGAATGGCGAGAATGGCGAGTCGACGCCATGCCTTCATGCGACACCGTTGTCGGGTGTGAGTGCGGGCCCCCGCGTACAGAACGATTCACGTGCACTCAACCTGACTGGGCGAGTGCGGGGAGGTGACTCGAGGGGGGCGAGTTTCGCTCGGCGGCGTCTCGGCGGCGGGCTTCACGTACCTTGTTTACCGCGGCGCGGTGAGCGCTGAGAACGGATTTGATTGTTTTTCGGGCTTGACAGTCGAGCGGCGCGCGTCAGGGGCGGTCAGATCCCCGGGCGGCGGCCGGGTGCGTCGGCTGGCGGGGATTCCACCGCGTCAGGGGCGGTCAGATCCCCGGATGGCGGCCGGAGCGTCGGCTGGCCGGGATTCCACCCTGTCAGGGGCGGTGGGATGCCCGGGGGGCGGCCGGTGCGTCGGCCGGTGGGGATTCCACCGCGTCAGGGGCGGTCAGATCCCCGGGGGCGGCCGGGTGCGTCGGCTGGTGGGGATTCCACCGCGTCAGGGGCGGTCAGATCCCCGGTGGGCGGCCCGTGCGTCGGCTGGTGGGGATTCCACCGCGTCGGGGGCGGTCAGATCCCCGGGGGGCGGCCGCTGCCACCAGCGCTCCTACCGGCAGCGTTGCGATAGGTCGGATCCGCC
>DATKCF010000081.1:0-8825 GCA_035513345.1 Longimicrobiales bacterium | reverse complement strand
TCGTCCTCGCCCTGGCCAGCGCCCGCGCGCTCGAGAGCCTGCTGTTCGAGATCACGCCGGCGGATCCGGCGACCTACGCCATCGTCTGCACGGTACTGCTGTGCGCCGCGCTCCTGGCGTGTGCGCTGCCTGCCCTCCGTGCGATGCGCGCGGACCCGCTCGCGATCCTGCGTACGGACTGAAGCCCGACCGGGCACGGTCCGCGCGGCCTGCCGGCCGGGGACGGGCCGATCTGTCCGGCTTCACTCCGTTCGCCGCCAGCGCCGAAATCGATCATGCGCACGTCATCCTCGCCACCATCATCGGACATCAGAGGCCCGCGAATGAGGCGACTCGCGGACGTACGTCGCACTTCCTGATAGCGGGCTGGCGGGCGGCCCGGTCATGGTAAAAAACGGGAGGGACGCGATGCGAGTTCATTCCAGCAACAGGCTGAAGACCTGGCTGGCCATTCTCGCGGTGGTGCAGGTTGTCGCGTGCGACAATGATGCCACCGCGCCGGAGGACGACCGTTACCCGTGGGCTGGCGTGTATCACGCCGAAACGAGAGCTGGTGGTGCGAGCGGCCCGTGGGTCGCAGCGGGGTCATTGCAGATCACGAAGGATGGGCGAGTGTTCGTGGGTGGCGAGGAGATGCAGAACGCCAACGTCGGGGAGAGCGTGATCTGGACGATCAAGGGCGGCAATCCGCACTCCGGGGCCGCAGTCTTTCAGGACGGCAGCGTAGCCAACGGGATCTGGGGACTGGAAGGCCAGGAAGGCGTGTTGTTCCAGGGATGGTTCCAGTACCCGGGTGAAGAGCGGCGGGACTATCGCGGGCTTCGTCAATAGCGCCCGGGACGCGGTTGAGAACGGAAACGGAGGGCCGGGGATTCGAACCCCGAAGGCCTCTCGGCCGGCGGTTTTCAAGACCGCTGCAATACCATTCTGCCAACCCTCCAGGTGCCGGAAGTATAACACGGCAGGCATGCGCCTTCCATCGGGCCGCGAGGTCGGAAATCGGCGGACTCGGGCTCCTCGCCGAAGAGGCCGTCGAGGACCACGACGTGCAAGTGGAAGATCATGCGCCAAAGTCGATGGTCCGCCCCGCGCCCGCCTCGACCGCACGCTCGTAGACCGCGGCCGCGGCCGCGACATCCTGCAGAGCCATCCCGGTGGAATCGAACACGACGATCTCGTCCTCGTCGGTCCGGCCCGCCGCCCGACCCGCGACCACCGCACCGAGATCGGCGTGCACAGCGGCCCGCGTCAGGACGCCCGCCGCCAGCGCATGGTGCAGGTCGCCGATTTCGGCACACTGATCCAGAACGTCCACGACCACCTTCGCGGACGCGAGCAGTCCCGGTGCGAGTTCTCTCTTGTGTGGGTTGTCGGCACCCACTCCCGCCACGAACGTGCCTGCGCGCACGTCGCCCGCACCGAGGAGGTAGACCTCCGATGGCGTGCACGTGACGCACACGTCGGCCTGGCGCCCGCCGCTACCGGGAAGTCCGTCACCGCCACAATCTCCAGGTCCAGCACCGGCGCCAGCTCAGCCGCCATGGCCTCCGCGCGCGATGCCTCGATGTCCCACAGCGGATAACCGTTGTCGGCGTCGTGCAGCAGGATCGTGCCCTGGATCGTCGGCAACTCGAGCACGCCACCCTTCGTATGGAACCCGCCGTTCGGAACGTGCACCCCCATCATCGCCGGCGCGGATGCCTCGCCTTCGCCGTGCAGGCGGAACGCCTCCTCGACAGCCTCGATGCACGTTCCGAGATCCAGGAGACCCGCGACTTCGCTACGCGTCAGCACCAGCGTGCCCGTCGTTCTGTGCCCCACGATTCGATTCCTCTTGCCCGCGTGTTGTCGTGGATGATACAGTTGTGATAGTGTATGATACGTTTGCGACTCACAAGAGCGGGAGGCCCCGGATCCCAACTCGAGGAAACGGCCGTGGATGATCGCGTGGCGCCGCCGAACGGTCGCTGGCTTCTCCTGATCCATCAGCTCCCGCCGAAGCCGGACTACCTGCGGGTGAAAGTCAGGCGACAGCTGCACCGGGTCGGTGCCGTAGCGCTCAAGAATTCGGTGTACGTGTTGCCGAACACCGACGATTGCACGGAGGATCTGCAGTGGATCCTGCGGCAGGTGGAGGATGAGGGTGGGAAGGCGACGTTGTGCGCGGCTTCGCTGGTGGACGGTGTTACGGACGCGGAGGTCGAGTCGATGTTCCGGGCACAATCGGAGGCGGAATACGGTGAGATCATAGCGGGTGCGCGAGCGTCGGCGGAACAGACGGCGACAGATGTCCGTCGGCTGAGGCGCGAACTTGGAGAGGCGGTTGCGCGGGATTTCTTCGGAGCGGACCGGGCGAACGAGGCCGAGCTGGCGGTTCGGGCGTTGGAGGAGTCATTGACGGGGCGCGGCGAGGGCACGGGAGCGGCGTCGGGCGCGGGGAATCCGGATGTGCCGCGTGGTGCGACGTGGGTGACGCGGGCGGGTGTTCAGGTCGACCGGATCGCGAGCGCGTGGCTGATCCTGCGGTTCATCGATGCGCAGGCCCGTTTCGGGTTCGTGCCGGCGAAGGGCTACGAACCGGAGCGAGGCGAAGTGCGGTTCGACATGTTCGAAGGCGAGTTCACGCATGAGGGTGACAGGTGCACGTTCGAGGTCCTGGTCGATCGATTCGTGTCCGACGATGCTGCGCTGCGGGCGATCGCGGAGATCGTGCATGACATCGATTGCAAGGATGAGAAGTTCGGCCGGGCGGAGGCGGCGGGTATCGCGCGGGTGATTCGCGGCATTGGCTCTGTGCATGACGACGACGCTGCACGCGTGGAGGCCGGCGCGGGGCTCTTCGACGGTCTGTATGCGACTTTCCTGCGCGGGGCGTGAGTGAACGAACGGGCTCTTGCGGCGGTCTCACGGCGCGAAGCACTCGGCGTCTGGGTCAAGGTCGCGCTGCACAGTTTCGGCGGGCCGGCGGGTCAGATCGCGGTGATACACCGCGTTGTCGTCGATGAGAAGCAGTGGTTGAGCGAGCGCCGTTTCCTGCACGCGATGAGCTACTGCATGCTGCTGCCCGGGCCGGAGGCGCAGCAGCTGGCGACGTACATCGGGTGGCTGCTGCACGGCGTTCGCGGCGGGCTGATTGCCGGCGGCCTCTTCATCCTGCCGGGCTTCGTTTCGATTCTGGTCCTGAGCGTTCTGTACGCCGGCTATCGTGATGTCGGAATGGTCGAGGGGCTTTTCTTCGGCCTGAAGCCGGCTGTGCTGGCGGTTGTGATCGAGGCGTTGGTGCGTCTGCGGCGGCGTGCGCTGAGCGGCACAGTCGATGTGGCGATCGCGGCCGGTGCGTTCATGGCGATCTTCGTTTTCGGCGTGCCGTTCCCGCTGGTTGTGGCGGGTGCGGCGCTTGGCGGTCTTGCGGCGCATCGAAGTGGGAGTACCGCGACGGCGGGTAACGGGATGAGGGCCGGGTCGGCCATACCGCTGCCGTCGCTTCTTGCTACGGGTCGAACGGCGGTGGTGTGGCTGGCCATCTGGCTCGTGCCGCTGATCGCGTTGCTCGCCGCTCTGGGATCGCAGCACGTATTCGTGCGTGAGGGAGTGTTCTTCTCGAAGGCGGCGGTTGTGACGTTCGGCGGAGCCTACGCGGTGCTGGCGTACGTCGCGCAACAGGCGGTCGAGACATACCAGTGGCTGGGTCCGGGCGAGATGCTGGACGGACTCGGCATGGCGGAAACGACGCCCGGCCCGTTGATCCAGGTCGTGCAGTTCGTGGGTTTCATGGGCGGGTACCGGCACGCGGCGGGGCTCCACCCGATGCTCGCGGGTGTGGTGGGCTCGATCGTCACGACGTGGGTGACGTTTGCCCCGTGTTTCCTCTTCATTTTCGTGGGTGCTCCTTTCGTCGAGTACCTTCGCGAGAACCGTTGGCTCAATGCGGCGTTGCGGGGCATTACGGCGGCCGTGGTCGGCGTAGTGCTCAACCTTGCCGTGTGGTTCGCGCTGCACACGCTGTTCGGTGAAGTACAGACGGTCGAGTACGGTGTGGTCCGAACGTCCGTGCCACAGCTTGCCACGCTCGACTGGCGAGCGCTCATCATCGCGGTCGGCGCGATGGTGGCGATGTTCCGGTTCCGGATCGGCATGATGGCGACACTCGGCGCCGCGGCGATCGTCGGGATAGTGCTGCGTGCGGCGGGTTGAACGCGATCACGACATCGGCGCGTGGGCACGGGTGTGCTGCAGTTCGTGCCATCACGCCGAATCGGTGCGCAGGACGGTCGCGGGATCAAATGCGTGTTGCGCGCCAAGCAGGGAGCGGACCCGTCGTGCGCCGTTCTACATCGCTCTGAACACGACCAGCAGGCCGAGCACGGCACCGCCGGCCACGAGGAACCTCCAGAGGCTGCCGCGCGAGGGCTCGCCCTGGCGTGTCCAGAATCCGATCGCGCCGCACTCTCCGGCTCCGGCGATTTCGAATGGCACTTCCATGCGGTTCCGGTAGATCTCGACGCCCTCGAGCGAGCCCGGATCGAACATGTCGTCCAGAGTCTCGCCAGCGGCGAAGCGCAACGGTGCGCCATTGAGGAACAGCGCTGGTGTACAACCGCCCCGCGAGAGCATGACGGGCGTGGGCCTGCCGCGGTTGTCGTGTGTCATGCCTACGAGCGGTACGCGCGACAGCAGACTCGTCACGGTCATCGCACTCGTCGAGTCCAGCGCCCCCCGTGTGATGAACCACCCGATCCCCGATCTGAGACCGTCGTCGAGACGACGATAGAATTCCGATGAGGGCGCTGCTGCGCGCCGTGTGACGACCATGAGCGGCGCGAGGTCCACCGCAGTCACGCGCAGGCTGATGGTGACTTCCACCAGTTCGGTGCGACCCACTTCGACTGAATCGGTTTCCGCGGGCGCATAGCCGAGCCGCTCCACGCGAATGCGATAGCGGCCCGGCTGCGGCAGTACCAGCCGGAAGAAGCCCGTGCTGTCCGATTCCGTCGAGACGATCGGCTGTCCTCCGCTGACGATGCCGACGGAGGCTGCGACGATCGCCCGGTCCGAGCCCAGCTCGACGACGCGACCGGTCAGGATCTGCGCGTGTGCGTCCGCGCCGCGTCCGATCAGCAGCGCACCGGCCATTGTGAATACCGACAGTCTCATGAACGCCGCCTTTCCGGTCGATCGGCCGGTTTCGCGTCCCAGCGCACCGCCGGCAATGTGCACAACCTCGCCTCTCGATCCGTTTGTTGTGCAATAGACCGCTCAGAGCCCGGCAGAATGCACGGTCGCCTGGTTCCGGCCGCGGCTCAGTGTGCAGGAAGCCCCGCCTGGACCGGCAAAGTGCACAACCCGCGCTGACGGCCGCAACGTCTGTGCGATTATCCGCATGGATCAGCCGGTGTTCGCCTGTTCATCGCTCCATACCCGCGACTGGACGTCCGCCCTGCGGGAAGCCGCTACCGGAAGCGCCGGCCCCCCGCTCGGCGCGCTCCCGCACGATCTCGAGGATGTTATCCCGAGCACGTACTCGCCGTCGAGCACGTCGAAGTACTCGCCGCCTATCGTGACATGCGGATCGAGTGTGGTCGGCGCAATGGAGTCGGTTTGCGCGTCGATCGTGAATGCGATGCGTCGCCCTTCCTCCCACGCGGTGATCGTCTCGATGAACAGCACACCGCCCTCGAACCGCGCGTACCGGATTCCGCCGGTACCGGGCCGCGTCAGCTCCGCGCTGACGGGCCGCGGAAATCCGAGCCGGGTATGGAGCGCGGCGCGCTGCTCGCGTTCGGCGATTGCAGGCACTTCGACGACCTCGGGCCAGACCGCTTCGACCGGCGCGTCGACCACGATCTCCGTCACGTTCCGCTGTGTCCGGGCCGGCTGGGGCACACGTCCCTCGATCGGAGCGAGCAGGAACGGAAGGCAGGCGACGACTGCCGCATGACCCGCGCGGCGGTTCCGCTGCATGCCCGCCAGGAGTCCGCCCACAGACGACAGGACGAGAAGCAGCGGCAGGCTGATGACGATGCAGACAGCGCCTTCCACGCAACGAGCGGGTCGCGGCCGCGCGAGGTTGCCAACATCGCAGACGCGGCAACCTGCGACGCCGATTGCGGGATTCGAGCATCATGCGACACCGAGTTCCGCACACGCGGGTGGCGCGCGCTCACGACGGCGGGATTCGGTGTCCCATTCGCTCTCAATACCGCACGCGGAATCGAAACATGCAACGACTGCGGACTTGGCAACGACTTCGACCATGGCATCGCACGCAGACGAACTGATTGCGGCGCTCGCCGAGCACCAGCACGGCGTCGTCACACACGCGCAGCTACTAGTTGCGCGCGCGGTCGCGCGCCACCAGACGCGGCCGCTCGTGTGCGGGCCAGACGGCTCTGCGTCGTTCATCGCGGTGTGTACGTGGTCGGGCCGGTCTGGATGCCGGCTCACCCGGGTGGCGCGGAAGGCAGGTACCAGTGTTGCACCTGTTGCGACGATCAGGAACAGTGCCGTCGTGATTGCGAAGGTCATCGGATCGTTGGGCGGAACCTCATTGCAGGCACGTATCGGCACGTTGTGGGCGGGAACCGGGTTCGTTTGCCATCGAGATGACGCAGGCGCCCACCGGACTTGCGTTCTCGTTCAATGGCTCGCGGTCGGACGTGCTACCGTGGGCAGGAGGGCTGAGGTTCCATGCGAGCGAGACTGTCACGCTGACGTTCCGCCGAGCGAATGGCGACACGGGTCCGGTGACCGAGCTGCGTCAGGATGACGCGGGCAATCACTACATCCCAGGAAACACCAGTAGTCGTGCGACTGGCGCACATGGCGACTCAGCGCAACGCGCGGGTCTCGAGCGCGAGCAGTTTCCGTTTCCGGTCGATGCCGCCACCGTAGCCGGTGAGCGAGCCGTTGCTGCCGATAACACGGTGACACGGTACGACGATGGGCAGCGGATTGGCACCGTTGGCGGCGCCGACCGCTCGTGCGGAGCCGGGAGCGCCGATCGCTTTCGCGATGTCGCCGTACGACGCCGTGTCGCCATAGGGAATTCCTTCGAGCGCCTTCCAGACCCGACGCTGGAAGTCCGTGCCCGACGGGCGCAATGGCAGCGAGAAAGCGTCCATCTCCCTCCTGAAGTACGCATCGAGCTGTCGCCGCGCCTCGCCCAGCAGCGGGTGGGTGTCGTCGCGTACGGTACTGGCTGTCGTAGCGGGTCGGGCAGGCGACATGTCGATGGCCACGATCGCGTCGCCCTCCGCCACTATCGTCAGGTCGCCGATCGGCGACTCGATCCGGGTCCACACCCTCGGGTTCATCAGTCGTTTCCTCCGTTCGTTGTGGGCCCCGCCCACAGATGCATGGCGGCGTAGGCTCGCCACGGACGCCAAGGCTCTGACGTGCGCACCGCATCGTCGCCGAGCACACGCCGGATGACCAGGTCGGTCGCGGGGAACGCGTCCGGCCAGTGCAGCGCGCGCATCGCGATGTACTGCGCGGTCCACGGCCCGATGCCCGGCAGCGCGAACAGCCGCGAGATACTCGCATCGGGATCGGCGCCCGCACGCAGGTCGAGCGCTTCACGTGCCACGGCACGGGCCAGCTCTACCAGGGTCCGAGCGCGAGTCAGCGGCATGCCGACCGCCGCTATCTCATCAGGCGACACGGCGGCGAGCCGGTCCGCGGTCACCGGCAGCCGGTCGAGCCGTCCGCCGTTCCGCTCCGCATCGAGCACGTCGGCCGGCGCGGGCTCGCCGAACGCGGCGGTCAGTCGACCCGCGAGTGTTGTTGCGGCGCGCACGCTGACCTGCTGGCCGAGCACGGCGCGAAACGCCAACTCGAAGCCGTCCAGCGCGCCGGGCACACGCAGGCCCGGCCGCGCACGCACCGATGCGGCGAGGCGCTTATCGCGGGACAGAACCCGGGCGATCGCTTCCGGCTCGGCGTCCAGGTCGAACAGCCGGCGCACCGCGGCGAGGAGCGGCATGAGGACGGGTCCGAGCGAATCGGAGACGCGCAGCTCCAGAGCGGGCGCGTCGCCCGGCGCGTGCCGCACATCGATCAGGCCGGTCGCACCGTCGATGGCGACCGTCCGTACGTATGCGTCCCCGTGCACCCGCTCCACGCCCGGCGTCGCGCGCCCGCCGAGAAAACCGAGCAGCGCCGGCCAGTCGAGCGGCGGCCGGTACTCGAGCCGGAGCAGGATCACGCCGGCCGGCGCACGGTCCGAGCCCGCACGCCGGAGCGCGGTCGGATTGAGGCCGTACCGCGACCGGAACAGCGTGTTGAAGCGGCTCACGCTCGAGAAGCCGGCCGCGAACGCGACTCGCGTCACCGGAAGCGTCGTCTCCGCGAGAAGCTGTTTCGCCAGCAGCAGCCGCCGCGTCTGCGCGAGCTGCACGGGCGACACGCCGAACGCACGCTTCACCGCGCGGCGAAGCTGCCGTTCGCTCACGCACAGGTCCGATGCCAGTGTCGCCATCGGTACCGCGTTCAAGGCGCCGGCCGAAATCCGCTCGAACGCGACCGTCGCCAGCCGGTGTGTCGCATCTGTCAGCGACCGGCCCGGCGCGCGTTCCGGCCGGCACCGCAGGCATGGCCGGTATCCCGCCCCCTCCGCCGCCGCCGCCGTCTCGAAGAACGTGCAGTGCTCACGCTTCGGCAGTCGCACGCGACACACCGGCCGGCAGTAGATGCCGGTCGACGAGACGCCCACGAAGAAGACGCCGTCGAAGCGACGGTCGTGGGCCCTCAGCGCGCGGTACCGCGCGTCATCCGATCTCGCGTTCGCGATGATAACCATACGAGCAATCTAGCGTCGTCGGCCGTCC
>DATKCF010000080.1:0-3338 GCA_035513345.1 Longimicrobiales bacterium | reverse complement strand
GGTTCCATTCAGCCACGACCATCACGTTGCCGGGCTTGGGATCGATTGCCGTTACTGTCACACGAGTGTCGAGGAATCCGCGTTTGCCGGAGTTCCCCCTACCGCAACCTGCATGAACTGCCATCGCCAGATCTGGAACACGAGCGACATGCTGGCTCCGGTGCGCGAGAGCTTCGCGAACGGGACGCCCATCGTCTGGCGCCGCATACACAATCTGCCCGACTTCGTCCGCTTCGACCACAGTATTCACGTGCAGAAGGGTGTGGGCTGCGAATCATGCCACGGCCGCATCGACCGCATGCCGCTGACGTGGAAGGCGAAGCCGATGACGATGGAGTGGTGTCTCGAATGCCACCGGGCGCCCGAGAAGTTCGTTCGCCCACGGGACCAGGTGTTCACCATGGGGTGGCAAGCTCCCAATCAGAAGGAACTGGGCGCGCAACTGGTCAAGGAGTACGGCGTCCGTAGCAGAACCGACTGTTCGACGTGCCACTATTGAGCGGACCGACTGACTGATGACGATGAAAGACCGAGAACTCGACCTGAGCACCTTCCGCGCGCGGCTGGAAGCGGAAGAAGGCCCAAGGTACTGGCGCAGCCTCGAGGAACTTTCGGAAGACGAGAACTTCCGCGAGTATCTCTTCGAGGAGTTCCCGCGGCAGGCAGCTCCCATGGGTGAAGGAAGTGATCGCCGATCCTTCATGAAACTGATGGGGGCGTCGTTTGCCCTGGCGGGCCTTGCAGGATGCCGTGCGCCGGTCGAGCACATCGTTCCCTACGTGAACAAGCCCGAAGAGATTCTGCCGGGCCGGCCGCTGTTCTTCGCGACTGCGATGTCCATGAGCGGCGTGGCCACGGGATTGCTCGTCGAGAGTCACGAAGGCCGGCCGACGAAGATCGAGGGCAATCCGGAGCACCCCGCCAGCCTCGGTGCCTCCGGCGTGTTTCACCAGGCCTCGGTTCTGGACCTCTACGATCCCGATCGTTCACCCGCCGTGCGTTACCTCGGAGAAGTCGCTACCTGGGGCGATTTCCTCACCGCGCTCCAGCGGCAACTCGAACAGACCGCCGGCGGGCAGGGAGGCGGTGTACGAATCCTGACGGAGACGATCACGTCTCCGACGCTCGGTGCGCAGATCGAGGCGTTGCTCGCACGGTTCCCCGGCACCGTCTGGCATCAATACGAGCCTCTCGGCGCAAGCAATGTGCGCGAGGGAGCCCAGCTCGCGTTCGGCCGCTATGTCGACACGATCTACCAGTTCGACCGGGCCAACGTCATCTTCTCTCTCGACAGCGACTTTCTCGGAGCCGGCCCCGCACACCTCCGCTATACGCGCCAGTTTGCTGACCGGCGCCGCGTGAGCGGCGGGGCGCAGACGATGAACAGGCTGTATGCAATCGGTCCGACGCTGAACGTCACGGCGGGAATGGCGGACAACCGGCTTCCCGTCCGCGCTCTGGATGTCGAAGATTTCGCGCGGCAGGTTGCGGCAGGCCTGGGAATCGGGATGCCCTCGGGAGCCTCTGGTCCGCATGCTGCCTGGACCGCCGCGCTGGTCAAGGATCTGCAGGCGAACCGGGGCGCGAGCGTCGTGATTGCCGGCGACGGTCAGCCGCCTGCCGTACATGCTCTCGCTCATGCGATGAATCAGGCGCTCGGCAATGTCGGCAGCACGGTCACACACATCGAGCCGGTCGAAGTTCAGCCCGTCGACCAGCTTGCGTCTCTACGCCAGCTCGTGGTCGATATGAACGGAGGGATCGTCAGGACGCTGGTAATGCTGGGCGGAAATCCCGTCTTCACGGCTCCGGTCGATTTCGACTTCCCGGGCGCGCTTGCAAAGGTTCCTTTCCGCGCGCATCTGAGCCCCTACTATGACGAGACCTCGGAGCGCAGCCACTGGCACATCCCGGAGGCGCACTATCTCGAAAGCTGGGGTGACGTTCGAGCGTTCGACGGAACTGTGTCGATCGTCCAGCCTTTGATTGCGCCGCTCTACAACGGCAAGACCGCAACGGAGCTCGTGGGTGCGCTTCTCTCGGATATGCGCTCGGCCCACGACATGGTGCAGGAGCGATGGATGGCGCAGTTGGGTGGCGAAGAGGGATGGCGCCGCGTGCTGCATGACGGTCTGGTGCCGAATACCGCGTTGCCGGCGACCAGCGTCGCGGTGACGACAGTGCCGCCGCCGACGCAACGGCCCGGGCAAGCCACCGCTCTCGAGTTGATCTTCACGGCCGATTCGACCATTTACGACGGACGCTTCGCGAACAACGCCTGGCTTCAGGAGCTCCCCAAGCCGATGACCAAGCTCGTGTGGGACAACGTGGCGATGGTCAGCCCGGCCACCGCGGCTCGTCTCGGGGTTGCGAACGAGGACGTCATCGAGCTGACCTTCGGAGGCCGGCGTGTCCATGCTCCCGTCTGGGTCATGCCGGGGCAGGCTGACGAGTCGGTGATGATTCAGGTCGGTCACGGCCGCACCCGCGCGGGCCGCGTCGGAAACGGCACGGGATTCAACGCCTACAGCATCCGGCCTTCGAACGCGCTTTCCTTCGGTCCCGGGCTGCGGGTCCGCAAGACCGGAGACAAACACAAGCTTGCCTGCACCCAGGGCCATCACCGGATGGAGGGACGACAGCTCATTCGCGCAGCGACACTGGGCGGATATCTCCAGAATCCGGCATTTGCGAAAACCAAGCTCGACCTCGACGAACATCCTCCGGACCTTTACCCGGAATTCCGTTACGACGAGTACCGGTGGGGTATGACAGTCGATACGAGCGTCTGCGTCGGGTGCAACGGGTGCGTGGCCGCCTGTCAGGCGGAGAACAACATTTCGACGGTGGGCAAGAAGGAAGTGCTGCGCCAGCGCGAGATGCACTGGCTCCGGATCGACCGCTACTTCGAGGGTCCGGACGCCAATCCGCAGGTGCTGCATCAGGCGGTTCTCTGCATGCATTGCGAGAAGGCCCCATGTGAGCCGGTCTGCCCCGTCGAGGCAACTTCGCATAGCGATGACGGTCTCAACGACATGACGTACAACCGGTGCGTTGGCACTCGGTACTGCTCGAACAACTGTCCTTACAAAGTGCGGCGCTTCAATTTCTTCCAGTACGCCGACTTCGAAACCGAGAGCCTCAAGCTCGGCCGGAATCCGGATGTCACGGTCCGCAGCCGCGGCGTGATGGAAAAGTGCACCTTCTGCGTGCAGCGGATCCGTCGGGGCCGACGCGCCGCGGAGAAGGAGGGACGCCGCGTCGGCGACGGCGAGATCGTGACGGCCTGTCAGGCCGCGTGTCCTTCGCAGGCCATCAGCTTCGGCGATCTCAACGAC
>DATKCF010000079.1:0-19771 GCA_035513345.1 Longimicrobiales bacterium | reverse complement strand
TGGACATCAATGCGACAACCGAGCGGATCATTGGCGCCGCGATCACGGTGCACCGCGAGTTGGGGCCCGGGCTGCTCGAGTCGACCTATCAGAAGTGTCTCGTGCACGAACTCGTCGGTATGGGTGTCGCCGTCCAGCGTCAGGTGCCGATTCCCATCGTTTACAAGGGAACGAAGCTCGACTGCGGCTATCGGATCGATCTGCTTGTCGAACGCAGCGTAATAGTCGAGCTGAAAACGGTCGATCGGTTCGACCCCATCCACATCGCGCAGGTTCTGACATACCTGAAACTGTCCGGCCACCACGTCGGTCTGCTGTTCAACTTCAATGTGAAGCTCCTCCGCGATGGACTCCGCCGAATCGTCCTGAACCACCTCCCCACCGCGCGCACCTCCGCCTCCCCCTCCGCGCCCCCCGCACGCACCCCCGCCTCCGCGCCCTCCCCGCCCCCCGTGCCCTCCCCGTCCCCCGCCGTCAACGACCTCCACCATCCCCCCTGACACCTCCCACCGCCCACCAGACCGGCCCGCCCCTCCACCCCAATCCGTTCAAGAAAAAAGGACCCGTCCCACCGCCGCAAAGTCTCTGTTTCACACAAAGCCCTCCGCGTTCTCCGCGCTCTCCGCGGTAACTGAGCCGTTCAAGCGATCAAGTCCGGCGAAGCCACGCCGAGCGCTCCGGACCGACCGCGCACGCCGGCGATGAACTGCCCGAAACGCGACAGCGCCTCACTGAGCTCCCCCTCCGGTATCCCGAATCCAATCCTCACGAACTCATCTCTTTCGAAATGGGAGCCCGGAACGACCAGGACGCTGTGCTCGACGCGCAGCCGTTCGGCGAGTTCGATCGAAGTGATGGGCAGATGGTAGCGGGCCCAGGAGATGGCGCCGGCGGCGGGGGTCGTGTACGTGAAGCAGCCCTGTTGGTCGAACCAGTCCCGTGTGATCGACCAGCCGGCAAGGATCCGGGCTCTGGTACGCTCGAGGATGCGCGGCCGTACGGTTGGAGAGAGAGCGATTGTCGCGAGTCTGTCGGTGAGTTCGCCGGGCCCGATCGTCGTGTAGTCCTTGCGCGCCCAGATCTGTTCGGCGAACGCCGGCGGTGCGACGGCCCAGCCGACGCGCAGCCCGGGCAGACCCCATGCCTTCGACAGGGATCCGGTTGCGATCACGCGCTCGTACGTGCTGTGGAACGATGCAGTGCGCGGTCCATCGAGTTCGGCGCCGGCGTAGACTTCGTCGGCAAGGATCCATGCACCGACGCGGTCCGCGGCGAGGATCAGCGCTGCCCGTGATTCAGCGGACAGCACGGTGCCGGTCGGGTTGCCGGGGTTGGTCACGACGATGACGCGGGTGTTGCTGGTGACGGCGGCCGCGACATCGGCGGGATCGGGCTGCCAGCCGGCGTCCTCGCGTAACGGGATCTCGCGCACTTCGACGCCCATGTTGCGGGCGAGGCCGGCGGCCTGCATGTAGGTGGGCGACAGGATCGCGATCGATGTGCCCGGCTCGAGCAGTGTCCAGAGGGACACGAAGTTGATCTCGGCGCTGCCGTTTCCGACACAGACGTGGTCGGACGACGCTCCGTTGTAGAGGCTGGCGATGGTCTGGCGAAGGCTGTCCGAGCCGTTCGACTGGCCATACCCGATGAGCGTGTCGCCGATCGTGTCGCCTGCCATATCGAGCAGTCCGGCAAGGGTAAGCGGGTGAACGCCGCTCTCCGACAGGTTGCGTTCCACGCGATTCTCGTACGTGGACTGCCATCGCTCCATGACGAACGGGTGGAACTCGCGCATTGGTACCTCGTCTCCGGATCGTGTCTGACGGCCGCTGCCGGCGGTTGTTGCGGGAGGAGAGTACGGCCAGCGCGCGCGAGCGTGCCAGTGCCGCGCGGCCGTTGCGCTCATGCGGTGGGCGCGCGGACGCTGTCGCGGGCGAGCCGCGGAGGCATGACCGGCGGTCCGCGTCGGGCGTCGTGGGGGCAGCGGCGCCGGTCGGACTTTGCCTGCTCGCGTCTGTCCGGTAGCTTGTGACCATCGAGCGAGCGAGCCGGAACTGCCGCGTCATGTCCGCGGGGAGGATGCCACGAAATGGTAGTTGCACTGCCGGATGACGTCGTACAGCCGGATGGCGGCCGTATCGTTCTGGTCGTGATGGACGGGGTCGGTGGGCTGCCCGGCGATCATACCGGGCGCACGGAACTGGAATCCGCGAGTACGCCGAATCTGGACCGGTTGGCGAAGCGGTCCGCGCTCGGGCTGCACGTGCCTGTGGCGCATGGCATTGCGCCGGGCAGCGGGCCGGGCCACCTGTCGCTGTTCGGTTACGACCCGGTCCGGTACAACATCGGGCGAGGCGTTCTGTCCGCGCTGGGTGTCGGGTTCGAGTTGGAGCGTGGCGACATTGCGGTGCGGCTGAACTTCGCGACGATCGCCGCCGACGGTGCCGTGATCGACCGTCGTGCGGGCCGGCCATCGGATGCGGAGAACGGTCGGTTGATCGCGAAGCTGCGCGAAGGCGTTCGGACAGACACCGGCGTACAGGTTTTCTTCGAGCCGGAGAAGGAGCATCGCGCGGTGCTCGTGCTGCGCGGCGCTGGACTCGATCCGCATGTAGGCGACACGGATCCGCAGGAGACCGGCGTTCGACCGAAGCGCGCGGCGGCGCTGACGGAACCGGCGCAGAAGACGGCGGCCGTGCTTCAGGCCGTCCTCGATGCGGCGTTCGACGTTCTTGCGGACGAGAAGCATGCGAACGCGATCCTGGCGCGCGGGATCGACGCGTACGACACCTATCCGACGTTCCGCGAGCGGTTCCGGCTGAACGCGCTCGCAATCGCGCGGTACCCGATGTATCTCGGCGTCGCACGGCTCGTCGGCATGGACACGCATCCGATCCAGGAGACGGACGCGAAGAGCGTCGCATCGCTGGTCGACCGGTTCGGCGAGTACGACTTCCACTTCATCCATTTCAAGGCCATGGACTCTCGCGGCGAGGACGGCGATTTCGATGCGAAGGTAGCGGCGATCGAAGCGGTTGACGCGCTGGTGCCCGGGATCGAGGCGGTCGAACCGGACGTCGTCGTCGTGACCGGTGACCACTCGACTCCGGCCGCGTTGCGGTCGCACTCGTGGCACCCGGTACCGACAATGATCACATCGAAGTGGTGCAGACCGGACGCGCAGGCGACGTTCGGCGAACGGTCCTGCCGCACGGGTGAACTCGGCATCTTCCCGGGTGTCAGCATCATGTCACTGGCCCTCGCGCATGCGGGCCGGCTCGCCAAGTTCGGCGCCTGAGCATGGCTGACGTGCAGGCCGTACTCGAACAGTCGCTCCAGCTCGGCGACGAGGGCCGCTGGGAAGAGATGGCGCAGATGCTGGCGGCCGCACTCGTCGACGATCCCGATGACGCGTACCTCCTGTGCTGGGCGGGCGTCGCGGAGCGCGAGCTGGGCAACGACGGTGTGGCATACGACCTGTTCCGGCGCTGCATCGCGCAGGATCCGGCCGACGCGCACCTGCTTTCGCTGGCCGGATCGGGACTCGCGGCGTTTGACGACCCGGAAGCCGAGCGCGTGCTGCGCGCAGCAGCGCTAACCGAGCCCGACAGCGCGAGCACTCGAACGCAGTACGGCGCGTACCTTGCCCGCGCCGGCCTGTTCCCCGAGGCGCTCGAGCACCTGCGCGCCGGCGTGTCGCTCGACCCGGACGATCCCATCGCGCACGGCGAACTCGGCGTCGCGCTCGCTCTCAAGGGCGACATGACGGGTGCGGTCGATGCGATGGAGAACGCGCTCGAGATCGCGCCGACCGATTCATGGACGCGCGTCCTGCTCGGCCTTGTGCGCCTCGAGGAAGGCGATGCGATCGCGGCCGCCGAGACACTGCTCGAAGCCGCGCGCGAAAGGGCCGATGACGGCGAAGCGCAGATCCTGGCCGCGCTCGCCGCCGCCGCGGTCGGCTGGGCCGATGCCGCGGAGGAAGCGATCGCGCGCGCCGAGTACGGCGTCGAGGGCTCGGATGTCGAACTGCTCGGCGTTGCCGGCGATGCGATCGCGGCCGGCGACGTCGCAGCCCGGAAACTGCTCGTCGAACACCTCGCGCCGTCCGTGCTGCACGACCGACTCACGCAACCGTTGTGAAGCGATTCGTCCTGCTGTTCCTGGGACTGGTCGCGGCGATCGTGATGTTCGGGACGGCCACGATGGCAGCCGTTCTGATCGCCGGCGCGCGGCCCGTGCTGCGCGAAGCGGACGTGATCCTCGTGCTCGGCGCCGCCCAGTACAACGGCCGGCCATCGCCCGTGCTGAAGGCCAGGCTCGACCATGCGATCGAACTGTACGCGCAGGGCTGGGCGCCGCGTGTGATCGTCACGGGCGGCGTCGGCACGGGTGACACGCTGAGCGAAGGCGAAGTCGCTCGCAGGTACGCCATCGAGAACGGTGTCCCCGATTCGGTTATCCTGGTCGACAGACTCGGCGCGACATCCGAAGCGTCGGTCGACGCGGCCGCCATCCTGATGAAGGCGAACGGCCTGCGCACCGCGCTCATCGTCAGCGACTCGTACCACATGCTGCGGCTCGAACTGCTCGCTCGCCGAGCCGGCATCACACCGTACCGCGCGCCCGCGCCCGGTCCGATCGACGAGGATCGCTCGACGCACAGGCGCTACGTACTCCGCGAGACCCTGCTCCTTCCCGCCCAGGCCATCCTGCGCGGGCGTTGATGCGCGTCGCCATCCCCTGCCGTGAGTTCACTCTCGACAACGGGCTCCGCCTGATCGTCCACGAGGACGGAACTGCGCCGATCGTGTCCGTCAACGTCTGGTATCGCGTGGGCTCCCGTGACGAACAGCCGGGACGCACCGGCCTGGCGCACCTGTTCGAACACCTCATGTTCGAGGGATCGGCCAACGTGCCGCCCGGCGAGTTCGACAGGCGACTCGAGCAGGCGGGCGCGATCAACAACGGTTCGACCACACCGGATCGCACGAACTACTGGGAGACACTGCCGGCGAACGCCGTCGAGCTGGCACTGTTCCTCGAAGCCGATCGCATGGGCGGACTGCTGGATACATTGTCGCACGACCGGTTCGATGCGCAGCGCGACGTCGTCATGAACGAGCGCCTCGAGAACTACGAGAACCGGCCGTACGGCCTCGCGCACGAACGCATCCTCGGCGCTCTCTACCCGCCGGGCCATCCGTACCACTGGCCTGTCATCGGCTTCATGACCGACATCGCGGCGGCAACATTCGATGACGCGGTCGCGTTCTGTCGGCGTTTCTACAATCCCACGAACGCGAGCATTGCCGTTGCCGGCGACGTCGATACCGACGATGTCGTTCGCCTGGCCGATCGCTGGTTCGGCGGCATCCCGCGGGGCACCGCGCCCGACCGCGCGGCCGCGTCCGCGCTCGAGCTGGCTGACGATGTGCGCATCGTCATGCCCGACGCCGTCAGACTGCCCCGCCTGTACATGGCGTGGCACTCGCCGCCCGCGTTCGCTGACGGCGATGCCGCCATGGATGCTCTCGGTTCCGTACTCGCCGCCGGCAAGGCCAGCCGCCTCTACGACAGCCTCGTCCGGACCGGCAGGGCCGTCGACGTCTCGTCCTACCAGCATGGCAGCCAGCTCGGGTCCAGCTTCGAGATCGTCGTAACAACGCGACCGGAATCCGATCTCGACGCCATCGAGGAAACCGTGCGTGACGCCATCGACGCAATCGCCAGGGATGGCATCACCACCGATGAACACCTGCGCGTCCGAAATGGGATAATGACCGCATTCGTCGATGAGCTTCAGACCGTCGGCGGGTTCGGCGGACGGGCCGACCGGCTCAACCTGTACGCAATGCATATGGGCCAGCCGGATTCCGTCCAGGCCGACCTCGACCGGTATCTGAGACTGCGGCCCGGGCATGTCCGTGTCGCCGCCGCCAGATTCCTCGCAAACGCACACCCCGTGTCACTGCACGTCGTGCCCCGCGCCAACGGCGACTCGTGAGCAACACTCCCGTCGCCATACCCGAGCCCGGACCGCCGCCCCCGCTGCGGGCACCCGTCGCCGGCCGGACCAGACTCGACAACGGCCTGCTCGTCAGGACCGTCCAGCGCAATCGCCTGCCGATCGTCGATGCGCTGCTCATCATGCCGACCGGCGCATCCGCCGATTCGCCCCGCCAGGCCGGCCTCGCCTCGATCACGGCCGAACTGCTCGACGCGGGCACAAGTTCCCGGTCGCAGACCGATATCGCCCGCGCCATCGATGCGCTCGGTGCTCGCCTCGGAAATCATGCACACTGGGACTTCTGCGCCCTCTCGTTCCAGGTCCTGGCCGACCGGCTGCCCGAAGCGCTGGCCATCGTTGCCGAAGTACTGGCCGACGCGACGTTCCCGTTACCCGAACTCGAGCGCGGCCTGGCCGACCGCCTCGCGGCGATCGAGCAGGACCTCGAAGATCCGGCCGCGTTGGCCGGTTCTGCCATTGCCAGAGCCATCCATGGCGCCGACCATATCTACGGGACGCCGCGGTACGGTGTGCGGGACACCGTCGAACGAATCGACCATGACGCTATTGTGCGGTGTCATCGCGCCCGGTATCGTCCCGCAAGTGCCACGTTCGTGGTAGTCGGCGACGTGCTCGAAGACGCCGTCGTTCGCGTCGTGGATGGCACGCTCGGCCAGTGGGCGGCGCACGGTGAGCCAGCGGTCGAGGTGCTGCCGCTGGTAGCGCGGCAGCCGACGAGCGTGTGTCTGGTGGACCGGCCGGGTGCGCCGCAGAGCGAAGTGAGAGTCGGCACGGTCGGCGCCGCTCGAACGTCCAGCGACTACTTTCCGCTTGTCGTCCTCAACACGATTCTTGGCGGATCCTTCACGTCGCGGCTGAACACTCGGCTGCGCGAGCGAGGCGGCTACACGTACGGCGCGTTCTCGGCGTTCTCGTTCCGGCGGCATGCCGGACCGTTCGTGGCTGGTGCGGCGGTATCCGCGGACATGACGGCGCGAGCGCTGGCGGAAACTCTCGAGGAGATCGAGCGCATGCGGGTGGAACCGGTGTCAGCGGAAGAGTTGGAGCGGGCGAAGCGGTATCTGACGATCGGCATGCTGAGAGGCTTCGAAGCGAACGGCAGCGTGGCCGGTCGCATCGCGGATGGTGAGTTGCACGGGCTGGGCGACGACTGGTGGGATCGGTACGCGGATCGGATCGGCGGGGTCGATGCGGAAGCGGTTCGTGATGCGGCGGAGCGCTATCTGGATCCCGCGATGCTGTCGGTTGTTGTTGTGGGTGATGCCGGGCGGACGCGCGATTCGCTGGAATCGCTCGGCATCGGACCGGTTGTCGACACGGTCGTTGGACGACGCTCCGAGGGGGGAGCGTCGCGAGGAAACGGACTGATGGAGGAACGTGACCGAGATTCGATTTGAAAGACATCGTCTGGACAACGGTCTGCGGGTGGTGCTGTCGCCGGATCGCGGGTTGCCGGTCGTAGCGGTGAACCTGTGGTACTCGGTCGGCTCGCGGAACGAGCGGCCGGGCCGGACCGGATTTGCGCATCTGTTCGAGCACATGATGTTCCAGGGCTCCGAGAACGTGCCGGACAATGGTCATTTCGCGTTGATCGAGAAGGCCGGCGGTTCGCTGAACGGCAGCACGTGGCTGGATCGGACGAACTACTTCGAGACGCTGCCCGCGCACTATCTCGATCTGGGGCTGTGGCTGGAAGCGGACCGTATGGGCGGGTTGCTGCCGGCGATGACGCAGGAGAAGCTGGACAATCAGCGCGATGTCGTGAAGAACGAACGGCGCTGGCGAGTCGACAACCAACCGTACGGTGACTGGGACGAACGCATCCAGGCGATGATGTATCCGCCCGACCATCCGTACCATCATTCGGTGATCGGTTCGATGGCGGATATCGATGCGGCCAGTCTGGAGGATATCTCCGCCTTCTTCCGCACATACTACGCGCCGAACAACGCGGTACTGTCGGTGTGTGGCGATTTCGAGCCGGCGGCTGCGCTGCGCACGATCGAGGCGTATTTCGGCGGCATACCGGCCGGTCCGCCGGTGCCGCCGATACCGGGCCGGACGGAGCTGCCGCCGACGCTGGGCCGCGAGATCCGCGAGACGGTCGAGCAGGACGTGTCGCTGCGACGGCTGTACCTGGCGTACCGGATGCCGCGCTACGGCGATGACCGTTTCTACGCGGCGGCAGTGACATCCTTCATCCTGACGTGGGGCAAGGCGTCGCTGCTGTACCGCTCACTGGTTCGAGGCTCGCCCGTGTTGCAGGACGTGACCGCGTTCGCGTTCCCGGTCGTGGTCGGCGCGTCCATGCTCGTGTTGTGGGCGACACTGCGGCCGGGCGTATCGAAGGAACACGCGGAATCGGCGCTGTTCGACCGCATTGCGCAGCTGCGCGACATCGATGACGCCGATGTCGTCCGCGCGAAGAACCTGATCGAGAGCCGCAACCTCGCGGAACTTCAGCGCGTCGATGAGCGCGCGGACCAGCTGTCCATGTACACGACATTGTTCGACGATCCCGCACGAATCAACTCGGAGGTCGACCGCCTGCGCGCAGTGACGACCGCGGACGTCCGATCGCTCGCCGCGGACCTGCTCGGCGAGGACAACCGGGGCCTGCTGTGGTACGTGCCGGGAGATGGCGAATGACCGGGCTGCCGAAAGTGCCGCCCGGGCCGGGAACGCTGCGGCCGTACAATGTTCCGCAGCCTGTTCGCACGACGCTCGCCAACGGGTTGACCGTGATCGCGGCGAGGCACGCGACGACGCCGCTGGTCACGATGCGGGTCGTGCTGGATGCGGGTTCGATCCGCGAACCGGCCGACCATGCCGGTCTGGCGACGCTCGCGATCGAGTCGCTCGACACCGGTGCGGCCGGCCGGTCCGGCGACGAGCTGGCGTGGGAGTTCGAACAACTCGGCGTCGAACTGGAGAGCGATGCCGGCTACGACGCGTCGACGCTGAGTGCGACGGTTGCGGTCAGCCGGCTCGGCGCCGCACTCGAGCGGGTCGCCGAAGTCGTGCGCGCGCCGGACTTCCCGCTCGCCGAAGTCGGCAGGCTGCGCGGCGAACAGCTCGCCGAAATGCTCCAGCGACGCAAGGAACCGCGCGCGCTCGCGAACGACATGATCCTGCAGTTCCTGTACGACGCGCATCACGCCTACGGCCGCCCGCCCATGGGGCTGCCGGCCAGCGTGCGCGACCTGACGCGGGACCACACCGTCGCGTTCCACAGGGAGTGGATCACGCCCGGCCGCAGCGCGCTGGTTCTCGTGGGCGCGATGGCTCCCGAGGACGTACTGGTCGAAGTCGAGCGCTGGTTCGGTGACTGGACCGGGACTGGCGAGCGCGCTGCCGGTCCGCCCGCCGCAGTGTCGCCTGACACGACGGCAGTGCACATCGTGAACCGGCCCGGAGCAGTACAGTCCGAGATCCGCGTGGCACATGTGGGCGTCGACCGGCGACACCCCGACTACTTCGCGCTGCGCGTCATGAACTCGATTCTTGGCGGCGCGTTCACGAGCCGGCTCAATCTGTCCCTTCGCGAAAAGCACGGGTTCACCTATGGCGTTCGCAGTGGATTCGCCTTCCGCCGTGCACCCGGCCCGTTCGTGATCGAGACCGCAGTCGCAACGGAAGTGACGACGCGCGCGGTCCAGGAGATCGTGAAGGAGATCCGGCTGATGCATGACGAGGCCGCGACCGACAGCGAAGTCGATGACGCCCGCGATTACCTGGCCGGCATCGTGCCCCTCGAGTTCCAGACCACCGAGCAGGTGTCCGCGCGATTCGCCGACCTCGCGCTCCACCACCTGCCCGACGACTACTACAGCCGCTACCGGGATGGCTTCGAGGCAGTCACGACCGCCGAAGTCGCACTCGCCGCCCGCACGCACCTGAAGCCGGACTCACTCACCGTGTGCATTGCAGGCGATGCATCCGCGATCCGCGATGAACTCGCGGCGACGGGTCTCGGCGAAGTCAGCGTCCACGAGACACCGTACGACCGCACGGATTCCCCGGAATGATGGTGTCGCCATGAGTGACGAACCTGATGCCGGCCGCGTGAGCGGTCGCGACACGGTCTCGAGCCGGCACGTGTACAAGGGCCGCATCGTCGATCTGTCCGTCGATACCGTCCGGTTTCCCGACGGCTCGACCGGCGAACTCGAGATGATCCGCCATTCCGGCGCATCCGCCGTCCTGCCGTTCCTCAGCGATCCGGAAGGCGATGATCCGCAGATCCTCCTGGTCCGGCAGTACCGCTACGCCGCCGACGGGCCCATGCTCGAAGTGCCCGCCGGCCGACCCGACGTCGCCGGCGAGCCATGGGAGGACGTCGCGCGCCGGGAACTCCGCGAAGAAACCGGCCTCACAGCCGGCGAGCTGACACACCTCACCACCATCTACACAACGCCGGGCTTCACCGACGAGCGGATCCACCTCTTCATGGCAAGCAACCTCGAGGCCGGCAAGCAGTCCCTCGACCGTGACGAATTCCTCGAAACCGTCACGCTCAACCTGTCTGACGCCCTCGAGATGATCCGCGACGGCCAGATCTCGGACGCAAAAACGATCTGCACGATCCTCTATGCCGCGGGGTTCCTCGGAGCGGATTGAGCCGTTGGGGGCCCGCCATGCACCTCATTGGTCTGATGACGAGCTGCCAGCCCGGCTGCCGTTGTCCTCTCCCGACGCAGGACTGACCCATTCATGGGTCACTGCGGCTCCCGGATCGGCGAATCCGGCGACCTGGCGCGCCGGGAACAATCCACCGTTGCAACGTATTCAAATAGATACGAATCAAAGATTTAGGAAGGATGGTCCACAGGGTCGACCATGGACGGATCGGGGCCGGTACGGAACCTGCCCTTCCAGAGGACAGACCCTGACGGGTCACAGGAGGCGCCCGCGGCTGAAGCCGACGGCGCGAGCCTCCAGGAAAAGGGGGAAGCATGATCGACATGGGTAGCGTACGCGTGGAACGTAAGGAAGCGCCGCGGCTGGCGTCGCCCGATTTCGCCGCGCTCGACGACAGTGGGCTCGTCGCGTCATTCCTTGCCGGCGAAAAGCGCGCGTTCACGGAACTGTCGAAGCGATACCACGTCCGGCTCCTGAACTTCATTTACCGGACGATCGGGGACCGGGACCGCGCGGAGGATCTGGTTCAGGAAACGTTCATTCGCGTATACCGGCATCTGCATCGGTTCGACCAGTCGAAGAAGTTCTCGACGTGGGCGTACACGATCGCGGGCAACCTGGCCAAGAACGAGCTGCGCAACCGCTCGCGAAACCCGCTGGTCCTGTTCCAGACGATCAAGAAGAACTGGGACTCCGACCACCGCCCGTTGGAGTGGGAGGACAACACGTACCGGCCGGATGATCTGTATCGCCGGCGCCACCTGCGGGAGATGGTCGAGCAGGCGGTCGACAAACTGCCGGAGCACCACCGGACGGTTTTCGTGCTGCGCGAACTTCAGGGCAAGACGTACGAGGAAATCTCCGATATCACCGGCGTGAACCTCGGTACCGTCAAGAGCCGGCTGAACCGTGCGCGCAACAACTTCGCCAACCTGATTTCACCCATGCTGGATTGACGCTGAAGAGAACGCACGAAACCCCCGCGGCGATCCGATCGCCGCGGGGGTTTCGTGCATCCAGGGCGGCGAGAGCCTGCAGGACCCGCTCGATCTGAATTCCGGCGCTCGGGGTTTCACGCTCGGGGGCTTGCCGCGCGGCAGGCATGAATGCACTCTGGGCGGCATGAGCGATCGATTGCGTGAGAGGCAGGGGCGCCGGGTCGCCTTCCTGCGCGAGTTGTACGACATGGTGGACTCGAGTGTGACGGCGTTCGTCAGCGGCTTCGAGGTCGGTGAGCGTGTGGGCGCGGACAGGGCCGAAGCCCTCAGGATCATCGAGTACCATGCCGAAAAAGGACTGATGAAGGTCGACGACTACGCCACTGGCCTGGTCCGGCTGACCGCCAGCGGCGTGGACGCCGTCGAATCGGGCTGAGCCGGAACATCCGCGGCGGCGGGTCCGTACAAGATTCCTGCTCCCCGGGGGGAGGCGGGCGCGAGGCGGCGGCTGAACCTGCAGGCGAAAGCCGATGTCGCCGACCGAATCGAGAATGCGGTGCCCGCCGCGCGAGCAACGTTCGAGACGCGAAAGACAGGTCGCAATGAAGTGTTCGGAGTTCATTGTACTCACGAGTGAATACGTAGACGGATACCTTCCGCCCGCGGAGGTGGCCGCGTTCGATTCGCACCGCGTGCGGTGCGACGTGTGTGCCCGCTACCTCGAGGTCGTGCAGCGGGGTATCGAGCTGGCTCGCGAGCTGGACGTGATCGAGCCATCGGCGGATTTCGACTGGCGTCTGAACCGGCGGCTGCGCGAGATCGATGAAGCCATGGCGGATCGGACGCGGTCGGCCAGGTCCGGCGCGGCACTGGCCATGGCGATCGCGGGGATGGTCGCGTTCCTGGCGTGGAGCCCGATCCTGTCACCGGCGGCGAACCGCGGTCTGACAGGCGTTCTGAGCGGGGCGCCGGCGTCGGATCCGGGTGACGACGCGGTGGGCGGCTGGGAGTGGTGGTACGGCGGCATGGAGCCGGTCGCGATGAGGCAGCCGAACGCGAGCAACGCGTTTCCGGGACCGTATTCGCCGTTGCGTGTGGACCCGCCGATTCGCGGGGGCGGGCAGTCGCGGACGGTCCTGATTTCCCTGATCGAAGGGGAGTAGGGCGCTCGACGTGGCGCTGATGAGTGCGGCGGCCCTGCGCAAGGCGCTTGTCGGCGGCGACCTGGGTGGCGTTTTCTTCCTGCATGGCGAGGAAAGCTACCTGATCGAGGAAGCGGTCCAGCTGGTGGTCGAGGCGCATCTGGACGCTGCGACGCGCGACTTCAACCTCGACCAGCTGCGCGGCACCCAGCTCGACATCGAGGCGCTCGCCTCGATTTGCCAGACGCCCCCCATGATGTCGGATTGGCGAGTCGTCGTGATCCGTGATGCGCAGGTCCTGGCGGCGAACGCGAAGACGCGCGGCCTGCTCGACGATCTGGCGAGGCCCGTGCCCGGTCTCGCGCTGGTAATCGCCGCGCAGACGGAACCGCGCGGGCCGAAGACGTGGGACAAGCTGGCGAAGACGACGCGCGCCGTGAGGTTCGCGCAATTGTCGGCAGGCGAGCTGCCGGACTGGCTGATCGCTCGCGCGGAGGAGCTGGGCGCGAAGCTCGACCTGAAGGCGGCGCGCGCGCTGGCGGCGGCGGCAGGACCCGAACTGGGCCGGCTGGCGCAGGAGCTGACCAAGCTCGTCGACTTTGCGGGCGATGGCGTTGTCGATGTCGATGCGATCGGGAAGCTCGTCGGATACGTGCCCAGGCAGAACCGCTGGGAATGGATCGAGCTGGTTGGGGACCGGAAGTTCGGCGAAATGCGCGCCTCGCTCCACGTCGTCCTCGAGACGGAGTCCGCGGTCGGTCTCGTGACCGGCCTGGCCACCGGGCTCCTGCGTGTTGCCGCCTGCCACGCCGGGGGCCATGACCTGCTGGCCGAACAACTGCCGTACAACCAGAAGTGGCTGGTGTCGAAGTTCCGCAAACAGGCCCGCAACTGGACCCGCGCGGAACTCGATGACGCGCTCGAGGACCTGCTTCGTGCCGATCGCCTGCTCAAGTCGACGTCGCTCAACGACACGCAGGTCCTCGAAGAACTGCTGCTCCGGCTCGACGGCCGCCGGCGCGCGGTAGCGTGAGGAAGGTCATCAATGGCGACGACTCCGACCCGACCGATCCGCGAGCGCAGGCCAGGTCATCGCATCATGACGATCGCCGTACTCGTTGCGGGCTTCGCCGTGCCCGCAGCCTCGCCAGCCACCGCCCTCGCCGCCGTCCAGACCGACGATTGGCGACCGCGCATCGACGCCGGCCTCGCCCGCGTCGATTCGCTGATCCGCGCGGACCGGCTCGACGCCGCACGTACGGCCCTCGATGAATGGTCAGCAACACATACCGACGTGCCCGGCATTGACCGCGCCGAAGCCGGCCTGCTCCGAGGCCGACTCGCACGCTCATGGACCGAAGCAGAACAGGCCTTCATCGCCACCGCCATCGGCTACCCCGTCACACCCCAGGCGCCCGAAGCGCTGCTGCGCCTCGGACAGGGCCTCGTTGCCGCCGCGATCCCGCCAGCCGAACCCGACGCCGCGGCCCGCGCCGTCGCCTATCTCGAACGTCTCGTGGCCGACTACCCGAACTCACGCGTCCGGACACAGGCGTTCCTCTGGCTCGCGCGCGCGCTCCACGCCGACGGACGCGCCGCCGCCGCCTGCCGCCGGCTCGATCAGGCGCCACTCGCTGCCGGCGACTCCGCCACTGTGTCGCTCATCCTCCACGACAAGCGCGTTCGGTGCGGCTGACCGCTTGTGCGCACCGCCTGTCGACCATAGTCTTTGCAACCCATGACGGCGCCCGATTTGGCCCCTCGTCAACTGTACCTGGCCTGGGTCGAGGATCAGATCGACGAGTTCAAGGCGGGTCTTACCCGTGACGAACTCCTCGACCTCGCCGAGGAGGCCCTCGATCGCCTCCTCGACTCGCCTGACGGCCAGTATCCCCTCACCGAGATTCTCCTCTGCGACGCAGTCGACCAGCTCCTGTTCGACAGGCTCGACATGCCGGACTTCCGCCAATGGAAGCGAGCGTGTCAAAACGACACGTTGAGCCGACTCCGGAAGGGGACGGCAGGCGAGACACGGGCTGCCGGCTGAGAGCCCCAAGTAATTGTGAAATAATACGATCCGTGAATCGTCACGGACTGGTCCGGTCCATGCCAATGGTGGTAAAGGCTGCGCGTGGTGACGTGCGGGCTGGTGGGGCCGCAATGAAGCGGCGGGGCGGTGCGGACAGGAGGGACGAGCATGGAGCGAGACCAGAAGGCGACGGCGGTCGGAAAGCCGCCAGTGGCGACGCCGGGGATCGTGATCCGGGGCGGGTTCGAACCGGAGCGGCGGCCGACGGTGTCGGCGTTCATATGGGGTGGGAAGGTGAGGCCGGTACCGTCGATCCCGTACGGAAGACGGACGGCGTAGGGAACCGGAGTAGAGGACTTGGAGCGTTCGCGGCTGAGAGGCTGCGGGCGCTTCTTTTCGTTTGTCGTGGGCGGACTGCCGGGATGGTGGCGAGTTGAGCGACCGGGGCGTGGGTGTGATCGGATCGGGCGCGGCGGGTCTGGCGGCTGCGTGGCGTCTGGCGTCGCGGGGCCGGCGGGTGGTGTTGTACGAGCGGCGAGAGCTGCCGGGCGGCCTGATGCGGAGCGACGTTCTGCAGGGTGCGATCGTTGATGTAGGCGCGCAGATGTTCGGATCGACGTACGTATCTGCGATCCGGTTGGCCAGGGAAGTTGGAGTCGGCTCGATGCTGGTTCGGGCGCCGGGTCGTGACGCGCTGTGGCGGAAGGGCCGGCCGCACGGGTTCACGTACGGATCGGTGGCGAGCATGGCGGCATCGGCGGCGTTGCCGGCTGCGCTGAAGCTGAAGCTGCTGTCGAAGTACCTGCCGTTCATCGCAACGCGGTGTCGCGGCCTGGACGCGAACGACCCTGCGGGTACGGGTGGTGAGCGGCACGACGACGAGTCGATCGCGGAATGGGGTCTTCGCGAGGTGGGCGACGACTTCGTGGAGTACATGGCGTACCCGTTCCTCGGGGCGTATCACGCGGCGGAACCGGAGCGGACGAGCGCCGCGTTCTACCATGCGCTGGCGAGGGTGGGCATGGACGTCGAGCTGTACGCGATGATGGGCGGGACGGGCAGTCTGGCGTTTGCGGTGGTGGATGCGATCGAGACTCGCGGCGGCCGGTTCGCGGCGGGCCGTGCGGTCGAACGCGTGGAGGCGGGTCCGGATGGCGTGGCCCTGCACTTCGAGAACGGCGACACGGCGGAGCACGATGCGGTGGTTGTTGCGGTCCCGGCCGCGGCGGCAGCCGTGTTGCTGGCTGAGTCGAGCGAAGTTCGGGAATGGCTTGCGCGGGTCGAGACGACACCGTTCCTCAGCGTTGGCGTCGTGACGGACGAGCCATTGCGCGGCGACTGGTTCGGGCTCGGGTTCCCGCGGACGGAGGCGCCGGGCGACCGGCTGGTCGTGGCGTGCCTGGAAGCGGAGAAGGCGGCGGGCATCGTGCCGGCCGGGCTGGGTCTGGTCGTGGCCATACCGGCGCCGGCCAGGGCGCCGGCGCTGCTGGCGGGGCCGGCCGAAGCGATACCGGGCGAGGTTCTGCCCGGGCTGGACCATGCGTTTGGCGACGTATCGCGGCACGCGCTCGTGGTGAAGGCGTGGCGGCATCCGGAAGGTCACACGCGGTTCTGGCCGGGCTACATCCGCCATCTTCAGGCGTTCCGCGAGGCGTGGCTGCCGGCGAGGGTCGCGCTTGCGGGCGATTACCGGGTCGCGCCGACTCTCGAGGGGGCCGTTGTGAGCGGGGAGCGGGCGGCGGACCGGTTGCTGGGTTGAGCGGCGCTGGCAGGCCAGCACACCGGGAATCCGTCGGCGGAATCGATCAGGCACGCCAGGCGGCGGATCGAGCGGGCCGCTGCCGGTCGCGGCCATCGTCGTCGCGCGCGATGATGATATGTTGCAGCGGCCCGACCTCGCTTACCTGCGGGCGGCGTTCAGCCTGTCGTAAATCTCATCGCTGCCCTTGCGCGGCATGCGGATGACGACGGTTTCGACGGCCTTGTCGTGGAGCGCCTGGCGGTTGCGGTCCCAGAAGATCTGAGCGAAACCGAGCAGGCCGGTCGAGAAGGAGGCGAAGTAGCTGCCGAATCGCTCGAAGGAGAGCCACCATCCGACGGGCCTGCCATCGAGGCGAATGACGCGGATCCCGAGCATGCGTTTGCCGGGTGTCTGACCGCGTCCGAGCACGGTGAACGTGGTGAAGTAGAGGGCGCCCCAGCCGAAGCCGATGCCGAGGTCATCGAGGGCATTGCCGAACCAGCGCAGGATGCCGCCGCCCTCATCGGCGCGCTCTCGTTCGGCGCGGATCTGGCCGCGAAGGCGCCGGTTCTCTTCGACCAGCTGTCCGAGCTGTTCGCTCGTTTCGCCGGTCGGCTGCGTGATGCCCAACGTGCTGAGCAATTCCGCGACATCGGGCGGTATCGAATCGTCGCCCCGATCGATGTCGAGGTTCCCGATCGCGGCCACGTCCGCGATCGTATCGGCCGCATCGTCGCCACCACGGAACTCGAAGACGCCGCCAACGCGGAGTACGAGGACGAATGCGACGATGCTGGCGGCGAGTCGGACGGGCCTAGCGGCGCCCTTGCGCAGGATGCTGCCGCGGCCGAGGCCGGAGAGCGCTCGCCAGACGACGACGACGCTGGTGAACGCAAGGAACACGAAGAGACCGGCGTTCGCGAGGATCGCGACCGGCAGCAGGTCGGCCAGTATGGCTGTGGCGCGACGCCATGGCCCGGCGAGCGGCAGCCCGATCAGCTCGGGCGCGACGCCGAACGACTCGTGCGTGATCCGGTCTCGGGGATCGTTCGGATTGACCACGCGGGCAAGTTAAACGCCCCCGCCGTCCGCGCCAGTCGCACGGGCGGCGGGGGCGTTCGACGGGTCGGCGAGTGGACCGCCGGCCCCGGCCCCGCTACTCGCGGAGCCGGAGGGCCGACCCCCGGTCCGCTGCTCGCCGACCGGAGCGCCGCCCGTCGTCCCGCGGCTACTCGCGCAGTTCGATGGTGCGTCGCGCGTTGCGCCGGATGATCTCGAGCCGGATCGGTTCGTCGGACCGGCCGATCGTGCGGCGCAGCTCGCTGATGGAACGGACAGCGACGCCGTTCGTGCGGACAATGACATCGCCCGCTTCGAGGCCGGCCCGTGCGGCCGGGGTCCGGTCGGGCACGCGAACGACGAGCACACCCTCATCGGCACCGAAATACTCGGCGAGGCCCTCGTTGAGATCGGTCAGTTCGGCGCCGCCAATGGCGCGCATGGCAAAGCTGGAGATGCCGACTCCGCCGGGCATGGCCTGGTACGTGAAGACGCTGTCGCCGCGTAGCCCGAAAATGCGGCCACCCTCCAGATCGCCACGGAACCGCAGGATCGGCATGCTGTCGATGCTGAATCGGAAATCACGCGGAAAGGCGCGGAACACCGTGGTGTCAGCGTGCAGCCGACCGAAGAGACTGTCGCCGTGCAGCGAGTACCTGTACGCACTCACGCCCGGCCACGTCCTGGCCCATGTCGAGTCGCCTCGCCACAGGAAAGCGGAGTCACGAGGAAGCAGGAGCGCGCGGCCGCCGCGCGTCCACAGGCTGTCCGGAACGAGCTGCAGGCGCGACGAGTCCGTGAACATCCAGACTCCGCCACCGGGTGTGGTCTCGACGCGGAAACTGGGAAACCGCATGGTGTCGAGCGCGTTCAGGGCGGAATCGAGGAACACGCGCATCCGGCCGCGCAGGGTGTCCGGGCTGACCTCGAATGACCACGTGTTGGCGCGCGGTGTGGCAAAGCCATAGCCCGAAGGCCGACGGGCGGCTTCCACGGTGATCTCGCGCTCGCGGCCATCGCGCCGGATGCGCAGGCGGACCCGGTCGCCGGGCGCCAGCGACGTGGACAGTGACGAAATGAACTCCTCGGTGACGCGGATGTCGTTGATCGAGAGGATCATGTCGTCCACGGCAAGTCCCGCGCGCTCGGCGGGCGAGTCCCCGACGACTTCGATGACCACGATCGCGGGACGAGAGTCGCCCCGGATGCCGGCATCAACGGCTTCGTACGAGAACCCGAGGTACGCGCGCGGCTGCTGAACACGGGATATGACGCCCTGCGCCGAGACACCGGCGGCAGCGGCAGCCACGAGCAGCACCGCCGTCACGATTGAATACGATCTGCTGTTTCTCATTTCCTGTACTCCTGCAACTAGTGACGAGCCACTCTAGAACCACCGACCGGGCTTCGACGCCGCGATCTGCCGGATCGTTGCTTCTCTCTGTGCGAGCGCGGTCAGGTGATAGCCGTTCAGTACGGGATCAGCCGGCGCCTGGTCGAGCGCGGACCGCGTGATGTTCGCGATGCCCTCGAGCGCGGCGAGCCGCGCGACAGGATCGCCGCCACCGTCCTCCTCCTCGAGCGCCGCCACGCGCGTCAGAACCTCGAGGTACAGCGCTTCCGCCTGGCGATAGAGCTGCAGTGTCTCCTCGGGCGTGCCCGGCTCGGTAGCCATGATCAGCGAGGGCGAACCGGCAACCGCCATCGGGCTGCCGCTCGCCGCTTCGACCGTCCGGCCGCCGGTCCAGGCGACACCCGCCGAGGCGCCGAACACGAACACCGCGATCGTCGCCGCAACGCGCAGCGCCGTCGATCGCCAGATCGGCTGGCCGGACCGGCGCCGGATCAGGCCTTCCTCGAGCAGACGGCTCTCGATCTGATCCCATTCGGTGGGCGGTGGCTCGATCATCGGCAGGTTGCGAAGCGCGGCAAGGTCGGCGCGCATCGCTTCGAGGCTGGTGCGACATTCGTCGCACTGCTCGAGGTGCGTTGCCTGATCCGCCGTCGGCGCCTCGTCGATGAGGCGAGCAATCGTCTCGATCATCAGGTGTTGCATGCTTCTTCCCCCTCCGTCTCCTGCGATTCCTCGAGCAGCTTGCGCATCCGGGCCCTCGCCTTGAACAACTGGCTCTTCGACGTGCCCGCCGTCACACCCAGAAAGTCCGCAATCTCTTCGTGCGTGTAACCTTC